>JAZRST010000001.1:0-3899 GCA_045651625.1 Acutalibacteraceae bacterium
TTCTGTCTGCCATTCTCTTACGGAAGCCGTGCTCCATCTTGCGCTGACGCTTTTTAGGCTGATATGTTCTTTTCATTGGTAATACCCCTCCATTCTTATTCTTCATTAAACAGCCAAAGTAACGGAAAAAATGCTGTTCGACCGGAAAAAAGGCGCAATGCACCCTTGTTTCTACAGTTTGCTATTATATAATAGGTGAGGTGCTTCTGTCAACAGTTTTTTTCTTTAAATAATATTATTAAAATTGCGAAAAATTTATTGTTAATTTAAAGCTTTTGTTGTATCATAATACCGAGTGTAATATGTAGTTTACATTTCTATATATTGATTTTCCCTATAATGAGGTGACACTGAATGAATTCCGTTGTAGAAAAAAGACGTAAGGTGCTTATAAATACGGCATATTTTGCATTGATATTTGCCGCAGCCTTTGCCGCTTACAGATGGCTTCTTCCGTTTCTGATTCCTTTTATATTTGCTTTTGCGGCGGCAGGAATACTCAACCGCCCCATAACGGCAATTACAAAGAAAACTCCCCTCAAGCGCCCGTGGCTCAGTGCGGCCTTTGTTATAGTGCTTGTTCTCATAACTGCCGTAGTGTTTTTCCTTATCGGAATGGAGCTTGTTGAAACCGCAACGGGCTTCTACGATTATTCTGTTGCACAGCTCAACAATATAACGGATCTTGTCAACGACCTCAAGCTCTGGATTCTTGACGTCACGTCATTCCTTCCCGAGGCTGTAAGAGGAACTCTTCATGAAAACGTTACGCTTTTCTTTGATAACATAATTGAAAACGGTTTTCAGAATATCTCTATTGACACTTCTATGATAAACTGGTCGGAGATTCTTTCAAAGGGCTCTGCTGTGATTACGGGCACGGTAGGAAAAATCCCTTCTCTTGTTATTGCAATCATCGTATTTATGATTTCCACCGTATTTATTTCTTCCGATTATGACAAGATCAAGAGATTCTTCATAAAGCAAGTGAAGCCTGAGCGTGCACAGAAAATATCCGATGCCTGGCATCTCGGTGTAAATTCTCTCAAGAAAATGATAAAGGCTTACTGCCTTATTATTCTTATTACAACGTTCGAACTCACCGTGGGCTTTTATATCCTGAAGTTTATAGGCGTATTCGACAGTCCCTATATTATCTTCATTTCAATAGCAATTGCATTTATTGATATTATCCCCGTGCTCGGCACAGGTACGGTACTGCTGCCCTGGTCGGTAATTTCATTTATTACGGGTAATATCGGAATGGGAATCGGTGTTCTCGCTCTTTACGTTATAATCCTCGTAATAAGACAGATTATTGAGCCTAAGCTTGTTGCAGGTCAGGTAGGTCTTCCTCCTATTGCAACTATCATCGCCATGTACGTAGGCTCAAAGACTCTGGGTGTTCTCGGCTTCTTTATTCTTCCCTTTATTGTTATTCTTATCAAGGTATACAATGATGCAGGAATTATTCACGTATTCAAGGACGTACACGAGGGAGAGGAGCAGAATTCTCCTTCAACGGACGGCCTGAAGGCTGATTAATATTGCAATAAAGAAAATGTTAACAGTTTGGTAAAAAATAATATAAAAATTATTTATAATTCTAAATCAGAATAATAAGCAATCTGCTATGTGTTATTATCAGCATATATAAAGATATATCGGAGGCGTACTCTTATGCTTAATACCTTACTTCAGACGATTGCCAACCTCGGCTTTGATGCAGAGGCTATAACTACGGCTTTCAATAATGTTATCGATTCTATCCGTAACGGTGATATATCTTCTATGCAGGGAATTTCCGATATCTTCACCGGCATTATTGCTGCGCTTACAGGTGCCAGTGCAGGTGATATCAATGCAATTCTCTCTTCTCTTATCACAAGCGTAATTGCAATTCTCTCTGACGATACCACAAGCTCTGTTCTTTCAACAATAACAGGCGCATAATTTATTTTCCTGTGTTTTTGAAATTCTGCCCGACGGAGTTATCTGTCGGGCTGTTATTGTTTTGTTCGTTACGTCTGTGTGATGCCATATATATAATATGTAATTAATTATTAAAGGAGATTTCTGTTGATGAAGAAGGCGGCAGTGATTTTTATTGCGGTAATAACAGCACTTTTCGGCGGTTGTACGGTGTTTGAGGTTACAGAAGCAACCACAGCATCTGAACCTGCGGATATGGGTACAACTTCAATAGTCGTTGTTGTGCCGGATACAACAGAGGTTATTGCTACCGAGGCAACGACAGTCGCACTCTCTGAAGAGAGCACACAGGAGGAAATAACCTTGCTTCCTGAGGAGACGACGGCAGAACAGACAACCGCCGTTGAAGAGAAGACAACGAAGGAAGAAAAAACAACAAAAGAGGAGAAAACAACCGTAACGCTTCCCGAAGAGGTAGATCTCAGTATCTCAATGCCCGAAAAGAACGGCACTATGGAAACCGATGCTTCTCCCAATAACAAATACATAAAGATTGTAAACAAAGAAAAGAAGATTGACAAATCACTTCTGCTTGCCGTTTATTCTGTTCCCGAATCAGGACAGAATTATGTTTTTGAGTTTTATGATGCAGAAAATTCCGATGCGGATAATATAAGACGTGTGTATCTTATAGATTCAAACGGCAATATTTCAAGTGTAGCTGCCAACGAAAGCTCCGAAAGAGTAAACATATCCCCCGTGGAAAACTGGTTCTGTATGAACGTTCTTATCAAGGAAATCATCTATCCTGCCGTGGTTTCAGATAAATAACAGTGAATAGCCCGGAGTCGTGGGTTAAATATTTATGTGCTTTGTGCAAAAAATACAAAAAATCAGAAAAAACAATTTTCAGCATCCCTCAGGGAGCTCAAAAAAATGCAAAAATCACAAAAAATACATAAATATGCATATATTCAGTGAATATTCGCTCAAAAATGTATAAAAAATCACTTGCGTCAGGTGATAAAAAAATTAGCAACTTTTACGAAAATTTTTTCAAAAAATTGTTGCAATTTACAGAAATATATGGTACAATGCATCTTGCCTGTTAAAAAAGGGAGAGTTATGCCCAAATGAAACAGGCTGATATGCGATGATACGGGAGGTGGCTGCGCTCGACGCAGGAAATTTCCGTGGAGTATGTCCGATTTTCAAACCGGGCGATTATGTAATACCGCACAAGGGGGGAGTCTGCGCCTTAACCGGGCTCCTATGGTACTTATGCGGTGAAAATTTCTGTAATTCTGTCCGGAGTAACTTGCGATATTCCGGATTTTTAAATCGGAAGGCGCGAATAACCCGGCGCCGTGTAGAAATTTTCAGACAGCACAGCCCGCCAAATTCTAAGGAGGCATTAAAATGGCAGTTAAGGAAAAGATCAGAATCAGACTTAAGGGCTACGATCATTCACTCGTAGACAAAGCAGCGGAAAGAATAGTTGAAACCGCAAAGCGTACAGGCGCTCAGGTTTCCGGTCCCGTTCCGCTTCCCACAGAGAAGGAAGTTGTTACTATCCTTCGCGCTGTTCACAAGTATAAGGATTCCCGTGAACAGTTTGAGCAGAGAACCCACAAGAGACTCATTGATGTAATCAGACCCTCAGCAAAGACTGCTGAAGCTCTGACAAATCTCGAGCTTCCCGCCGGCGTTGATATCGAAATTAAGGTAATGTAATTTCGGTTAGCTTATAAAGGACTTCAAACGTCCGCAAAGCACCGCAGGTCAAGTCGGCACCAAGCCGACCAATAATCTGAAGGAGGAAAAAACATGAAAAAAGGTCTTATCGGTAAGAAGATTGGCATGACTCAGTTCTTTGACGAGAAGGGCAACGTAGTTCCCGTAACCGTTCTTGAAGTTGGTCCTTGCGCAGTCGTACAGAAGAAGACAGAAGAGAAGGACGGCTATAA
>JAZRST010000002.1:0-1643 GCA_045651625.1 Acutalibacteraceae bacterium
TCCCGAAACACCGCAAAAGCATTTTATACTGTGCGCGGGCGTTTCTATGAGGAACGGAATGTCAAGAGAGGACAGCTTGCGTGCAATGACATCTGTTCCTGCACGCATATGCGGGATAGATGACAGGGTCGGCAGACTTAGCAAGGGGTGCGATGCAGATATAGTTATATGGGAGGGAAATCCGCCCGATATTACGGCTGCGCCCAAAATCGTCCTCTGTGACGGACGCCGTGTATAAAACTATTACTCTATGTCAACAATCCCGTTAAAAATATTTTAAAATATCAGTCAAAAGTTTCGCAAAATGTATTGACAGTTTGCAAAACTTGTGATATTATTATATGGTTCGCTTTATGTCTGGTAGTGTATACAGCGGACGAGTCAACTTTAGGAGGTGGAGGAAATGAAAGTAAAGCCTTCAGTAAAACCTATTTGTGAGAAGTGTAAAATTATTAAAAGAAAAGGCAAGGTTATGGTAATTTGCGAAAACCCGCGTCATAAGCAGAAGCAGGGATAAGCAAGGTTCATTTTGGAGCAGGGTCAGGCTTATGAACCAAAATTACTTTTAAGCTGATTCCGCAAATGCGGGTGAAATTCTGCTCCGTTGTTTTTTCAAAATTAATGGAGGTGAAATTTTATGGCACGTATCGCAGGCGTAGATTTACCGAACGATAAGAGAGTTGAAATAGGTCTTACCTATATCTTTGGTATCGGTCTTTCTACTTCCAAGAAAATTCTTGCGGCAACAGGCATCGATCCTGACATCAGAGTTCGTGACTTATCAGAGGAGGATGTTTCCAAGCTCAGAGCTGAAATCGATAACTACAATGTTGAGGGTGACTTAAGACGTGATATCGCTCTTGATATTAAGCGCTTGATGGAAATTAACTGCTACCGCGGTCTTCGTCACAGAAAGAGCTTGCCTGTTAGAGGTCAGCGTTCAAAGACGAATGCAAGAACCCGTAAGGGTCCTAAAAAGACGATAGCTAACAAGAAGAAATAATAAGCTGTTTCGTATTTATATATGAAGCATCACTACCGCTTATTATCCGAAAAACTTCAGGCATGGGCTATGCCTGAAAAAGTATTGAGATTTTTCTGTATGGATTTACAGATATTCGTATTTTCAGGAGGTGAAAAATACAATGGCAAAGGCAGTTAAGAAGACTCGTCGTCGCAGAGAGAAAAAGAATATCGAGCGCGGCGCAGCACATATCAAGTCTACGTTTAATAACACCATTGTTACTATTACAGATGTAGCCGGAAATGCTATTTCATGGGCATCCGCCGGCGGTCTCGGTTTCAGAGGTTCAAGAAAGAGCACTCCTTTTGCAGCGCAGATGGCTGCAGAAACCGCGGCAAAGGCAGCTATGGAGCACGGCTTAAAGTATGTTGAGGTATACGTTAAGGGTCCCGGCTCCGGACGTGAGGCTGCAATTAGAGCACTTCAGGTTGCAGGACTTGAAGTAAATATGATTAAAGACGTTACACCTATTCCCCACAACGGTTGTAGACCGCCGAAGAGAAGACGTGTATAATTACGGAGGTGAAAGATAAATGGCAAGATATACTGAATCTGTTTGCAGAATTTGCAGACGTGAAGGTCAGAAGTTATTCTTAAAGGGTGACAGATGCTACACTGA
>JAZRST010000003.1:0-32918 GCA_045651625.1 Acutalibacteraceae bacterium
TCATAATTTATAGGGCGTCCACCCTATAAATTATGATAGTGATATCGACAACTTTGTTGTCGGTGATATCCGCCTGTGACGGGTGATATTCATTCCTACGGAATGAGTGATATATTTGCCTTACGGCAAATGTTTCGGAAGGGCTTCGCCCTTGAATTATATCAATAGAGCGAAGCGGAGCAAGCCCTCAGGCTTCCTCAGCTTTTGCCGAAGGTAAAAATATAACTCGGCGGAGCCGAATAAAACTGTGCGAAGCACAATATAACTCGCACCACCGGTGCGAATATAACTATCATAATTTAACGGCTAAAACCGTTAAATTATGATTTACAGGTCGTCTGCGTCCTGGGTAGGGTAGAGGTCGTCCTCGTCCGAGAAGCTTACGGGTGTTCCCGTGTAGCTTCCCTCGGCGTCGCTTACGATGCTGTTTTTTGCCGCTTCAAAGTGGCGCGGAAAGGTTGATTTTCTGAATGCTGAGCATTTTGACTTTTTGATTTTTCCGTTATTTTCCATGTTTTCACCTTTTTGTCTGAAAAATATTTTTTTTCACTGTGAATTTTTCCCCTTACGAAAAAAAATATACTTTTATTTCAATTTTGTATTGACAATGAGGCTTTGATTGTAGTATATTTTCTTTGTATAGAAAATGCTATAGGCGTATTATTAGAAAGGGTGGCTCTTTATGAAAAAGATTATTGCAATTTCTGTAGCTCTTATTCTTGCTTTATCCGTAACTCTTACAGTTTCTGCAACAGTTGCTGATGAAACAGCTGATCTTGATATTGCATCAATGCTCGGCGGTATGGATATCGGTTCTCTCGTTGGTGACCTCGGCGGCATGCTCGGCGGTATGGACCTCGGCGGAATGATGAATTCTCTCGGCGGCAGCGTTGATCTTGGCGGCATCATGGATATGGTTGGCGGCCTTGGCGATTCTCTCGGTGACAGCGGTTCACTCGGCGGTTCTCTCGCTGATCCTCTTCCTGAAGAATCAACAGTTCCCGGCTGTGACTGTCCTGCTGACTGTCCCTGCGACGGCGAATGTGACGAAGACTGCGAATGCGGCCCCGATTGCAACTGCACATATGACTGTGGCTGCGAAAAGGATTGCCCCTGCGAAGGCGAATGTGACGAAAACTGCACAGATTGCGGTCCCGATTGCTCCTGCAAGTATGACTGCGGTTGTGACAAGGATTGTCCCTGCGAAGGCGAATGCGACGATGATTGCACAGATTGCGGTCCTGACTGCTCCTGCGATCCCGATGCAGACAACAAAGGCGACGACGACAAGGATCCCACAATTCCCGAAAACCCCAACACAGGCGATCTCTTTTAATCATAATTGATGAGCTTTACGGGCAGGTTACGTTAACCTGCCCTTCGTCTTTTTTTAGTTTTCAATTTAATTACATAAATGAAAAAAGTCGGTTTCCTGCGTTTTGCAGATAAACCGACTTTTATTTGTGTTAAAATATTACGGACGGAAAAATAAAATTCAGCGTCAGATTTTAATGCCCAGCTCCTTGATTTTGTCCTGAAGCTTCAGGAAATCCTCAAGACAGTCGCCCTTCTTTCTCGGGTCTCTGAGCAGTGCCGCAGGATGGAAGGTGCCCATCATAAGCGTTCCGTTTTTATCATAAAATATACCGTGGTCCTTGGTGACTTTGAAATCGGGGGAGATGAGCCTCTGAGCCGAGATTCTACCTACACAGACAATGATTTTCGGGCGCATGATGTGAACGAGATTACGAAGCCAGTCAATGCATACGTCCATTTCCTCGGGCTTGGGGTCGCGGTTCTTTGGAGGACGGCATTTCAGCATATTTGCGATGTAAATATTTTCTTTTCTGTCAAGGCCTATTCCGCCGAGATAAAGGTCAAGAAGCTTACCGCCTCTGCCTACGAAGGGCTCACCCTGAAGGTCCTCGTTTTCACCGGGTGCCTCGCCGATAAAAAGGATTTCGGCATCCTCCTTGCCAACGCCGAATACCACGTTGTTTCGTGTTTCGCAAAGGGCGCATTTTCTGCACTGAGTGCATGCATTTTTCAGTTCTTCTATTGTGTTGAACATTGTTTTACCTCCTGGCGGATACCCTCAAAATATAGTGGGAACAGTGCGGGCTTTATACAACTTATATAATTAATTTTTTGCAAAATACCGTTTAAATTACAGTATTTACAATTGACATTGAGGGGTGTGTTGTTGTAGAATAAATAAAAAGTTAACTGATATAAAATCATCTGATGATCATTATACAGTAAGGTGAAAAATATGTCAATTAAGTTAAATAAAAGTAGTAATTTTTCTTTTGTAACCTATTGACATACATTGAAACCTATTGTATAATACCCGTGTACCTTTTATATAAAAGGTATTGGTATGTGTATATTTTGAGTTGCAATGCTCTGAATATAAAATATTAAAAAAGGAAGGTCCTTAAAAATGAAAATTGCAAAAAAAGTGCTTGCACTTGTAATGGCTATCGCTGTTATCGGTTGCTCTGCAGCAATGGCTTTTGCTGCTCCCGCTGCACCTGAAGTTGTTCTTGACACAACATGGGAAATTGATGAGTATGATTGCATCACTCTCCGTGTTAACTTCAAGAATGCTGCTGACGATGCTGCTGGCCTTAAGGCTTGGAACCTCACAGTTAACTATGATGCTTCCATCTTCGCCTTCGACTCCTTCGTAGAAGGTGCTGACGCTGAGCAGGTTGGTAACTCCAAGAACAACAGCTTCGCAACAGAAGTTAACGGTAATGATGACGGTACTATCGTTATCGGTGGTTACTTCAAAGAGTGTCTCTGGACAGCTGAAAAGTTCGCTGGCGATGCTAAGAGAGGCGCTACTTGTGTAGTTAACGCTGACGATTTCAATGCTTATGAAATCTACCTCATCGTTGAAGATGCTGCTGCTCTCAAGGCTGGCACAGCTATCGAAGTTAAGGGTACTTTTGATACAACAGAAGTTGCTGGTAATGTAACAAACGTTGTTGATGAACCCACAACAGAACCCACAACTGAGCCCACAACTGAAGAAGAAACAACTAAGGCTCCCGAAGTTGCTCCCTCAACTCCCGACGAGGAAACAACAGCTAAGGGCGAAACAGACAAGGGTCCCGCAACTGGTGACACAGGCGTTCTCGCTATCGCTGCTGGCGTAGTTGCTCTTGCAGGTGCTGCATTCGTAGTATCCAAGAAGAGAAAATAATTATTGATTAATTAAAGCATTATTTGCAGTTTTAATTAGGGTTTATAGGAGTTAACGGTTTATCCGTTAGCTCCTTTTTCCCGTTTAAATGAAAGAAAGAGATAACACATACCTTGTGCTATCTCTTTTTTTGCATAAAAATTCTGCAATCAGTGCTTTATTTTCTTCATTTGTCAGTCAATACCGCAAAGCCTTCCGCAGGGACAATCACACCGCCGCCAAGTCTTGCACCGCCGAATACGGGCATCATATCCTGCATATCGTCATTGAGTCTGTAGGTGATAGGCTGAGGATTTTTGTTTGCAACCACGAAAATACGCTTTGTGCCTTCCTTATATCTTAAGTAGGCAACACAGCCAAGGGTTGCTGAAATGGGATAAAATCCGCCGTCGCGAAGGACCTCACAGCTTCTTCTGAGCTGAGCCAGCTCCTTTGTAAACTGAAGGATTTCCTCATTTTCATTTCCCCAGGGGAAGCAGCCTCTGTTAAAGGGATCCTTACAGCCCGTAAGACCTGCCTCGTCACCGTAATATATACTCGGTATACCGGGAAGGGTAAAATTCATTACAAGGGCAGTTTTAAGAAGCTTTAAGCCTCTTTTCAGATGCTCGGACGGTATGCTGATTTCTGCCTGAGCCTCACGTGATATGCCGTCACAGCAGACACCTGAAAGGAGAGAGAGAATTCTTTCCGTATCGTGGGTGCCAAGGTGATTCATAAGGCAGTGAAGAGCCTGAGGGGGATAATTCTCCGTAATGCTGAAAACCGTGTGCATAAACCTTTCTGCATTTGCCGTCAGCAGGAAATTTATAATGGCATCGCGGAAGGGGTAATTCATAACGGAGTCAAGCTGAGAGCCTCTGAGAAAGCGTCTTCTGCCGCCGTGGCTTATTTTGTTTGTGGCATCCTCCCACACCTCACCCAAAAGGTAGTTGTCTTCATTGTTGCCTTTAAGTGCTGTGCGGATTCTGTCGAGGAATTCATCGGGTAATTCGTCTGCCACGTCAAGCCTTATTCCTCGTGCGCCAAGCCCCAGCCATTTTTCAATAACACCGTTTTTGCCCGTTATATATTCTGTAAATGACGGGTCGTTTTCTTTCGTTTCGGGAAGAGTATCAATGCCCCACCAGCTGTCGTATTTGTCCTTCGTGCTTCCGAAGGTGTACCAGCTGTAATAGGGTGAATTGTCGTTGTGATAAGCGCCCGTATTGCCGTATCTGCCGTATTTGTCAAAGTAAATGCTGTCTGCGCCCGTGTGGCTGTAAACACCGTCAATAATGATGCTGATGCCCCATTCTGAGGCTTTTTTGCAAAGAGAGGTAAAATCCTCCTCCGTGCCTAAAAGCACGTCAGGGCTCATATAATCAGCCGTATCATAGCGGTGGTTTGAATGGGCAGATGCTACGGGATTCAGATAAATGCAGTTGACTCCGAGGGATGCGATGTAGGGAAGCTTTTTCTCAATTCCCTTGAAATCTCCGCAGAAATAGTCGTTGTTTCTTATGATTCCCTTGCTGTCGGGGCGGTATTCGGGAACAGCACCCCAATCGGTACGGATTACTCTGTCCGAGGGGATATCCTTTTTCATTTCACCTGAAAAACAGAAGCGGTCAGGAAAAATCTGATATATTATTCCGCCCTTGATCCAGTCGGGAGTTTTATAGTCGGGAGAATAGACGCTCAACTGCCATTTATCCTGACTGCCGATTTCTGCAAGGTGTGAATTTGCCATGCATCCGATATCCGTCCTGCCCCAGGAGGTTTCGTACTGAAAGCGGTAGAAGAGAAGGGAGGGGGAGTCGAGATAAATTTTCGTCTGCCACCATTCCTCAATGCCGTCCGTGTTGTCCCAGGCCATATCAATTATTCTGTCGGGCTTTTCATCCTCCGAGATTATAAGGCGGCAGGCAGTGACGGAAAAATCACGGGGCAAAACAACCCTGAGCCACAGGTCATTACCTGCAGCTGCCGCACCGCTTATTGATTTGTGCCAGGATTTCGAGGGATCAAAGGGACAACGCATAATTACCTCACTATACGGAAATATATATAAATTTTAATGCAATTAATAAAAAAATGCAACACGGAAATTACGCATTGCATTTTTCTTCCTTGGTTTTATTTCTTTTCAGCAGCCTTTACGGTGTGCCAGATGTCACGTGCATAGTCGTTTATTGAACGGTCAGCGGCAAAGATGCCTGCGCCTGCAACGTTGTAAAGTGACATTCTGTTGAAGACCTCCTTGTTGTTGAAGAGCTCTTCTGCCTTCTTCTGTGCGATAGCATAATCTGCAAAGTCTGCAAGCACCATATAGGGGTCGTGATGCTTGATTGTTTCACCGATTTCGGGGAAGGACTTGCCTGAAATATGGTTTGAATTGATGAAATCAAGGGTCTTGTGAATACGGGGATTGTTGTGATAGAAGCTTTCGGGATGATAGCCTGCCTTCTTGAGCGCATTAACCTCGTGGGTCTTCATACCGAAGATGATGATGTTATCGTCACCCACTGCCTCGTGAATCTCAACGTTTGCTCCGTCAAGCGTACCGAGAGTTACGGCACCGTTTATCATAAACTTCATATTACCAGTACCTGATGCCTCTGTACCTGCAAGAGAAATCTGCTCACTGATATCGGCAGAGGGGATAAGAAGCTCAGCCTTCGTAACATTGTAGTCCTCAACGAAAACAACCTTGAGATACTTGCTTGCAACGGGGTCGGAATTGATCATATCAGCGAGAGCCGTGATGAAGCTGATGATTTTCTTTGCCATATAGTAGCCGGGAGCGGCCTTTGCACCGAAAATGTAGGTATGGGGAGTGTAATTTCCGTTGGGATTTTCCTTGATTTCAAGGTACTTGCTGAGGATATGAAGAGCGTTCATTTCCTGACGCTTGTACTCGTGAAGACGCTTTACCTGAATATCGAATACGGAATCCGTATCAAGCTTTACGCCCGTTGTCTTGCAGATATAATCGGCAAAGCGCTTTTTGTTGTTCTGCTTTATTTTGCCGAGCTTTTCAAGGACTGCCTTGTCGTCTGCAAATGCCTTGAACTTTTCAAGCTCTGCACCGTTTACGATAAAGCCGTCGCCGATAGTGTCACAAAGAAGGGAGGTAAGCTCGGGGTTTGCCTGACAAAGCCAGCGTCTGTGAGCAATACCGTTTGTAACGTTTGTGAACTTCTCGGGGGTAAGTCTGTAGTAATCGTTGAATACGGTGTCCTTGAGAATCTGTGAATGAAGTGCGGAAACACCGTTTACGCTGTGGCAGGCAGCAACACAGAGGTTTGCCATCTTTACGGCACCGCCGGAGATAACTGCTGTTCTTTCAACGTAGTCAGCATCGTGAGTGCATTCCCATACGTAGGATCTGAAGCGGTTGTCAATTTCCTTGATAATCTGATAAATACGGGGAAGAAGACGGATAACAAGCTCCTCGCTCCAGCATTCAAGTGCTTCTGCCATAACCGTATGGTTAGTATATGCAACAGTTGAGGTAACGATTCTCCATGCATCGTCCCAGCCGTAGCCGCATTCGTCAAGGAGAATTCTCATAATTTCGGGAATGACGAGAGTGGGATGTGTATCGTTGATGTGAATTGCCATTTTTTCGGGCATATTGTCGATGCTGCCGTACTCTCTTAAGTGTCTTCTCATAATATCCTGAATGGATGCGGAAACAAGGAAATACTGCTGCTTAAGACGAAGGCTCTTTCCCTCGGGATGATTGTCGGAGGGATAAAGCACCTTGCTTATGGTGCTTGCCATTGCATTTCTTTCAATAGCCTTGAGGTGCTGACCCTCATTGAAAAGGTGCATATCAAAGCCTGTGCCCTCACTTGACCACAGTCTTAAAACGCTGACGCCTCTGCCGTCCTTACCTGCAACGAACATATCGTAGGGAACTGCCTTGATTGTGTAGGGATCAACGATTTCAACCTGATGTCTGCCTTCGTTCCAGCTGTCAACAACCTTGCCCTCAAAGTTGATGTAAACCGAGCTTTCCTCTCTCTTCTGAAGCCATACGTCGCCGCCGGGAAGCCATTCGTCGGGCATTTCCGTCTGCCAGCCCTCAATGAGCTTCTGTCTGAAAATACCGAACTCATAAAGAATTGAGTATCCGCGTGCAGGGTAGCCTGAGGTTGCAAGACCGTCAAGATAGCAGGCTGCAAGTCTGCCGAGACCGCCGTTGCCCAGACCTGCATCGGGCTCGCAATCATAAAGAGTGTCAAGCTTAACGTCATAATTTTTAAGAACTTTTTCAAAGGTCTTTGTTAAATTAAGGTTGAAAAGGTTGTTTTTAAGAGAACGGCCCATAAGGAATTCCATTGAAAGATAATAAATTCTCTTTGCGCCTGCTTTGTCACTTCTTTTATTGAAATCGGCTCTGTCCTTAGCCATTATATCAACAAGAATGAGTGCAACAGCTCTGTAGAACTGTTCATAGGTTGCTTCCTTGGGGGAAACACCGAAAAAATGAAGCAGCTTATTCTCTAAAAGAGTTTTAGCTTGTGCTTCTGTGAGTGCGTTTTTCATACAAAACCTCCAAAATATTTCAAAAAAAGGGTCAAAATAAAAATCTTTTTGTTTATTTTACACTATTTTTTGCAGGATTTCAATACCTAACAACAAAACAATGATTTATTTTAATAATAATTTGACTTATTCTTTTTAATATAGTATTATATAATATGTGAAAAAATATAACGGAGGTACGGATGAAAGATTTTTTAAGAAGAACCTGGGCACAGATTAATCTTGATGCCATTGAAAACAACATATTCCAGATAAAAAGTCTGTTGAAGCCCGGCTGTCTTCTCTGTGCCACCGTAAAGGCTGACTGCTACGGACACGGCTATGCCTTCACCGCATCCGCTATGAGTGATGCAGGTGCCGACTGGTTTTCCGTTTCAAATCTTTCCGAGGCTTTACAGCTCAGACGTGCAGGTATCACCAAGCCCGTGCTGATTCTCGGCTACACTCCTCCCGAAAACGTGAAGGAGCTTGTGTATAACGATATTTCGCAGGCGGTTTTTTCACTTGATTATGCAAAATCACTTTCATTGTATGCCGCAAGAGACAACGTGACCGTCAATGCCCACATCAAGGTTGATACGGGTATGTCAAGAATCGGCTTCCGTTATCAGGACAGCGTTGAGGATGCGGAAATTATTGATGAAATTGCAGCTGCCTGCTCACTTCCCGGTATAAATCCCGAGGGAATTTTTACACATTTTTCCTCTGCGGACAGTGATAACGGCGAGCTTTTCACACGGCTCCAGTATGAATTGTTCTGTACCTGCGTGGATTCACTGAATCAGCTGGGAGTTGAATTCAGTATAAGACACTGCAGTAACTCTGCCGCTATTCTGAATTACCCCGAAATGCACTTTGATATGGTTAGAGCAGGTCTTATTCTCTACGGGCATTATCCCTCCGAGAGTGTAAGACGCCCCATAAAGCTTCTGCCCGTTATGGAGCTTAAAACCGTAATTTCCATGGTAAAGGAGGTTCCTGCAGGAACACCCTTCAGCTACGGCGGAACAAGCGTCAGTGACAGAGATACTGTTGTGGCAACCGTGCCTATAGGATATGCGGACGGCTATCCGAGGCTTTGCTCAAACAAAATGTATATGCTCGTAAACGGTAAAAAAGCACCCGTTCTCGGCAACGTCTGTATGGACCAGACCATTCTTGACGTTACGGGCATTGAGGGCGCAAGGGAAGGAAAGACCATAACCGTTTTCGGTGCAGATAACGGTGCTTACCTTGACGTTGGTGAAATTGCAAGAAGTGCAGGAACAATCAATTATGAAATCCTCTGCTCTCTGAGCCGACGTGTTCCGAGAGTTTACATAAAGGATAACGAATTTTTTGACACCACAGACTATATGCTTTAAGGAGAATTATTATGGTTAAGAGATACAAGACAATTCTCAGTGTCTTACTCTGTGTGCTTACGGTTTTTGCCGTAATTACGGTCACGGGGGTAGTTGACATCAATAAAATAATAAACGAAATGGAAGAGAACACGACGGAGACTCCCAAGGCTACCGTTGCGGACGTTTTCACAACCTATTCCGATGCAGGCTTCCCGCTTCTTGAAACCGATATCCCCGGTGTTTTCTATGCAATGAGCAAAACGGGTGACGTCAATTTCTTTAAGGCTCAGAACGGTAATATTGAAAAAATTGCCGATGTCGGCGTGTTTGACGTTACTGTTACCTGCAGCGGACAGAAGCTTCCCGTAACAATTCACTACGTTGAGATTGACGGCAGAACTGCAGGCTACGGTCTTTTCACCAACGAAAATCATCCTGATGTTTTCCTTTATGAATATGCTTTTTTCAAGGTAACCGATCAGTTTGACGGCTACGATTCAAAGAGCAAGCTTCTGCTTCTTGCGGATATTGAAAAATCACGCTTCTATGATGAAGACAAGATTTACAGCGAAAGCTTCTATCTTTACGAGTCAAAGGAAACGAAGAATTTCCTTAACGAGGATCAGAGAATCGTTGATCTCAATGCAAGACTCAGAGCGGACTACAAGATGTTCACCGACGATATCCTGCATCAGACAGATGACAAGATTCTTTTCTTCTCATCAAGATTCTACAACGATTACGGTCACTCCGAGCAGGTTGATATCTTCATAAGCGGCGGCTACGGTGAAAACGTTGACAATAACAGATACATTCTTGATATTGCATCCCTTAATTTCTGGGAGACGGAAAACGGCATTCGCTACTTCGCTCTCAAAAATACGGAGGATACCGATGCGGCGGCTGTTACTGCAATTTCACTTATGAATTATAAGGATAAAAAATCCGAGGAAATCATTTCCTTTGACGGCTCACTTACCGAGGATTTCATTATTTCGGGAACAAAGCTCTTCAACATAAAAACCGGTGAAATTTACGACGTTGTAACGGACGAAACCGTGAAATTCGATTCTTCCGTATTCAGCACCTCCTTCACACCTGACCTTTTCAAGGCAGGGGAGGACGGAAGATACTGTCTCATAAGAGGCAGAAGCAACCTCGGCAAGCCCTCTCTTGCAATCATTGATACGGAAACGGGCAAAACGTATTCCTATACCGATAATGTTTTCGGTCATATCGCATCAATGCAGGCACTTTCCGACGGTACGGTAATACTTAGCCTTGCCGCAAGTGAATCCGCTGAAAGCTATTATCAGCTTGTTGCAAAAATCGGTGAAGCTCAGCCTTCTCTTGAGGTTGTAGGATAAGAAAAATCAGAAAATTATAAGGGTATCAGCAGTAATGCCGATACCCTTAAGTTTTGTCCTTTTATCAGTCCTTAATGAAATGCTCCATTAAATCTGTGCCCTTTGCGAAATAATTGCCCGTAGCCTTTGCAGTGCTTTCAGTTACGGTTGCAACGCCCTCAATTTCCTTGCTCTTATGATAAATCATATAAGGAACAGCATCTCTTGCGTGGGTGTTGGTCTTTATGGGTGTGGGATGGTCGGGGAGAATCATAACCTTGTAATCATCATACCTCTCGAGAGCCTCAAGCACGATTGTCAGTACCTGCTCGTCAATGATTTCAATGGAGCGCACCTTGTTTTCAGGCTCGTTTCTGTGTCCGCATTCATCGGGAGCTTCAATGTGTATGTAAACGAAGTCCTGACCCTTTGCCCATTCCTCGGCGGCACATTCAGCCTTGCCCCTGAAGTTTGTGTCGATGTAGCCCGTAGCACCCTCAACCTCGGGTGTGTTCATTCCTGCACAGATGCCGATACCCTTAAGAAGGTCAACTGCGGAAATGATACTGCCCCTGATGCCGTACTTCTCATAGAAATTGTCAAGCTGAGGCTTTGTGCCCTCACCCCAGAGCCATATTGAGTTTGCGGGACGAAGCCCCTTGCTTACTCTTTCAAGATTAAGAGGATGCTTTGAAAGTAAATCGTAGCTTTCCTTCATCATCTTAATGAGAGCCTTTGCGTTTTCGGAGTCGGAAAGATAGGAGCCTACAACTCTGCCCGAAATATCGTGGGGAGGTGTCATATTACCGAGGTCAGTTGTGCCGTCGTGCCAGGTAAGGCAATGACGGTAAGCAACACCGGGATAGAAGGTGAAAATTTCGTTGCCGAAATGCTCCTCAACAGCCTTTATAAGCACTGCCGCATCCTCGGTTGAAATATCACCTGCGGAATAGTCAATCATAGTCTTGTCTTCATAATTTTCCTCATCGGAAAGGGTAACAAGATTACAGCGGAGAGTAACGTCCGTATCAAGAAGCTTAACGCCGATGCTTACAGCCTCAAGAGGGCTTCTGCCCGTGTAGCTCTTCGTGGGGTCGTAGCCCAGCACGCTTAAATTTGCAACGTCGCTTCCGGGCTTCAGGGAATCGTCAACGGTCTTTACAAGACCTACCTCACCCTTCATACCCATTTTATCGAACAAGGGCTTGTTTGCAACCTCCATAGGGGTTTTGCCGCCCAGTGCATCAACGGGATAGTCCGCCATACCGTCATATAAAACAACACAATACTTCATAATAAATCCTCCGTGTATAAAAGTATCAGGTAAGAGTGAATAGTGAAGAATATCAACAGACGTTTTTACTGTTCACTTTAATTTTTTACCATCCGTTCAGGTCAGCCTTCTGAAGACCGCCGATTATTTTTTCCTTAAGGGACGGGTATTTTTTCTCAAGCTCCGAAAGAAGCTCCTTCATTTCGTTACGGTTGCTTGTTTTATCCATAGGACAAGGGCTTTCCACTGTGGGCAGGTTCATTTTCCTTGCGGCGGATAAAACCTCCTTTTCCGTAGCAAGAATCATAGGTCTTATCATTGTAAGATCCTTGCGGGAAAGGTAGGTCACGGGGCGGAAGCTTTCAATTCTGCCGCCGGACAGCAGATTCATCATAAAGGTTTCTGCCGCGTCATCCATGTGATGTCCCAGTGCTAATTTCGTGCAGCCCGTTTCCTTGGTCATATCGTGAAGAATTCCTCTTCTCATTCTCGCACAGAGAGAGCAGGGATTTTTTTCTTTTCTCGTTTCAAAAATAATATGATAAAGCTCGGTCTCTCTTATTATATGCCGTACGTTCAGGCTTTCGCACAGCGCAGTGATTTCCGAAAAATCAGTCTTTTCCCCGAAAAACGTCATATCGGCAGTTATAGCCGTGACCTCATATTTTACGGGATAGAATCTTCGCATTTCTGAGAGGGCATAAAGAAGGGCAAGGGAGTCCTTACCGCCGGACACACCGACGGCTACAACGTCGCCCTCTTCTATCATATTATATTTTTCCATAGCCGCACGCATACGGCTCATTAAATTCTGCATATTAACCGAATCTCATTTTCTTAAGGTCACGGTAATTGATAAGCTCAATATTCTGTGACTTTATGAATTCAAGGGTCCCCGGATCGGAGAAGAGCTTATATTCCCAGTTTCTTCTCTGCCATGAGCCGCATATACCCTTGATTTCCTCTGTTTCAATTGCGGGATGGATGTAGGTTTCAATGATACCCTCGGGGAATGAGCGGTATTTTTCAAAGATGTATTCTCTGAAATTCTCGTAGCTTTCGCTCTGAGGACCGTTCCAGTCACCGGGCATAAGGTAGTCAAGAATTGCAACGCCTGCGGCATTTGCACCCTGAACCATAGGCTCAATAAGGGCTTCAACTGCTTCCTTTGGAACGTTTATGTCAAGCATCTTGTTGCCGAACTGCTCGTCTGTGAATTTTGAGGGGAAGCGGAATGGCATCTGACCGTGCTTTGCACATTCTTCAATTGTAACCTTAAGAAGCTCGAATCTGCCGGTTGCAACACCGTAAAGTGAGCCCATGTGATTGTCAAAATGTGAGGGGGTAAAGCCGTACTGAGCGAGTCTGTCGTACTGAGCGTTGATTTCCTTTCTTACTTCCTCGAGGTCAGCGTGCTCCTCAAACTGGTCGGATTCGTGCCACATAAAGCCCTCTTCATCCTTTAAGGAGGGAACGTTTTCAGCAACGGGTGTCCAGCGGTAGTTGCCCCATTCTGCAGTTGTGGTAAGGTGAAGACCTACTGCATATTCGGGGTGAGCTGCTGGCCAGACTGCGGCTTCCTTTGCCCAGGGGCAGGGAGCCATAATTGTAGCGGATGTGATACCGCCCTTTTCAAAGAGGTCGTAAACCGCAAGGTTTGCACTGCGGCACATACCGAAGTCATCGGCATTGATAATAAGATATCTTTTCATTTTTCATCTTCCTTTTCTGTGGTGATATAATCAAGTAATTTATACATAATCTGAACGTCAACTATGGCATCAAAGAAAACACCGTCTGCACGGTATTCCTCCTTAAGTATTCTTGACGTTTTTCTTATTTCGTTTGCAAGGGAGCCTTCACTGAAGGGGATAAGCAGAAGAAGCCTTTTCTTTGTGGCAGGCATATTTTCGGATATACATTCAAGCAGTGAATTTATACCGACCCCGTTAAGGGCAGATATTTTTACCGTATTTTTCGTTACGGGCAGAAGATAGGAATCTGCAATATCACATTTGTTGTAAACCGTAATTACGGGCTTGCCTTCACCGCCGAGCTCATTGAGAATCTCCTTTGTTACCTCAAGCTGACTTTCGCACTCGGGGTCAGAGGCATCGCAGAGAATTATGAGAATATCCGCATTCGTTGCCTCCTCAAGGGTTGACTTGAAGGCTTCAACAAGAAAGTGGGGAAGTCGGGATATGAAGCCTACGGTGTCTATAAGCATTACCTCGCTTCCGTCGGGCAGACGGATTGAGCGTGCCGTGGGGTCGAGGGTTGCAAAAAGCTTGTTTTCGGCAAGCACGTCAGCCTGAGTAAGGGTGTTGAGAAGGGTGGATTTACCTGCATTCGTATAGCCTACGATTGCCGCAGTGACGATTCCGTCCTTCTTTCGTCTTTCTCTGTAGCGCTGTCTTCTTTTTGAAAGCTCAGAAAGGCTTTCTTCAAGTGTATGGATTCGTCTTCTTATATGGCGCTTGTCACTTTCAAGCTTCGTTTCACCGGGGCCTCTCGTGCCTATACCGCCGCCGAGCCTTGAAAGGGCAGTGCCCTGTCCCTGAAGACGGGGGAGAGAATATTTCAGCTGTGCAAGCTCTACCTGTAGCTTACCCTCACCGCTACGGGCATTTTTTGCGAAAATATCAAGTATGAGCACCGTACGGTCAATTACTCTCGTTTTAAGTATTCTTTCAAGAACACGTCCCTGAGTGGGTGTCAGCTCACCGTCGCAGATAACAAGGTCAATTTCCGCATTTTCGCAGATTTCAGCCGCTTCCTCAAGCTTTCCCGAGCCTATGAACGAAACGGCGTCGGGCTTTGGTCTTTTCTGTATAATTACGGCTTCGGTCACACCGCCTGCCGTTCTTACCAATTCTTTCAGCTCACCGACTGACACTTCCGCATCGAATTCACCCGTGTCAACGGATATCAGAAGCACCTTTTCGCAGTCGGTGGTATTTTCGTAAAGTTCTATAAGGCTTCACCTCTTAAGGGTCATTTTATCACAGTTTTTATGTGTTGTAAAGAAAAAGGGGCATTTCAGGTAATTAAATAAAATAATTTTCAATATTATGTAAAATGAGTATTGACAAAATAGGAGGTTTTTGATAAAATTACATACGGTTAGCAGGTGCTAACTGCTTTTTATTACTTGTTGGTTAGTTGATGCTAACCGAAAATCAGGGAGAGAAATATGACACTTATCAATGCACGCGAAGGTGAAGAATATTTAATAAAAGCCGTGTCCGTGGATGACTCGGAGACAGAGGATTTCCTTTTTTCGCTTGGTTGCTACGATGGGGAGCCCATTACCGTTATTTCCCATATAAAGGGCGGTCTTGTGGTTGCCATAAAGGACGGCAGATATACCTTTGACAAGGTGCTCGCATCAGAAATTGAGATAGGATAAAAAATTGAAATCTCAGGATTTCTTTTTTTTGAAGCTGAGGTTAGCAAACGCTAACTGCTATATTTTTTGGAGGAAATAAATGAGAATTGCTCTTACGGGAAATCCCAACAGCGGAAAAACAACAATGTTCAACGCTCTTACGGGTAAAAATGAAAAGGTAGGTAACTGGGCAGGCGTTACCGTTGACAAAAAAGAGGCTCCCGTGAAAAAAACGTTCACGGACGGGGCTGATATCATTGCGGTTGACCTGCCGGGTGCATATTCAATGTCTCCCTTTACGTCGGAGGAGAGCGTTACCAGTGAATACGTAAAAAACTCGAAGCCCGATGTAATTATAAATATTGTGGATGCCACAAATTTAAGCAGAAGCCTTTTTTTCACGACTCAGCTTCTTGAGCTGGGCATCCCCGTGGTTATCGCACTTAATAAGACCGATATAAACCGTAAAAAAGAAACAAAAATTGACGATAAGCTCTTAAGTGAAAAGCTTTGCTGTCCCGTTATCTGTACGGCTTCAAATACGGGTGAGGGTCTTTCGGAGCTTATTACTGCAGTGCTTTCTGTCTGCGACAAGGCTCAGACGGCACCCTATTCCGAGGGCGTTGTGAACAAGGCTGACAGACGGGCAGTCAGGGAAGCCGACAAAAAGCGATTTGCCTTTGTAAACCGCCTTGTAAGGTCTGCGGAAAAAAGAAAAATTCTTACTAAAAACCGCAATTCTCAGGATAAAATCGATAAGCTTCTTACGGACAGCAAATTCGGAATTCCCGTTTTTGCAGTGGTTATGTTCCTTGTTTTCTGGATTTCTCAGGCAGGCCCCGGTGTGTGGATTGCCGATTTTATGACAGCAACCCTTGAAAAGGGTCAGGGAATGATAGCAGAGCTTTTCTCGGAGGCAAATCCCTTCCTTTCAGCACTTCTCGTTGACGGAATTATCGGCGGTATCATTGCTGTTATAGGCTTTCTGCCCCTTGTAATGGTTATGTATTTCCTCATAGCACTTCTTGAGGACTGCGGCTATATGGCACGTGTGTCCGTTGTGCTTGACCCCATATTCAAAAGGGTCGGTCTTTCGGGCAAATCTGTAATTCCCTTTATTGTGGGTACGGGCTGTGCAATTCCCGGTGTTATGGCAAGCAGAACCATAAAAAATGAAAGGGAAAGACGTGCCACTGCAATGCTTGCTCCATTTATGCCCTGCGGTGCGAAGCTTCCCGTTATTGCGCTCTTTGCAGGTGCATTTTTCTCGGATGCATCCTGGGTTGGCCCTCTTATGTATTTTATGGGCATTGCAATAATTTTCTTCGGTGCTCTTATCATCAACAAAATCACGGGTAACAGTGCAAGAAAATCTTATTTCATAATCGAGCTTCCCGAATACAAGGCTCCCTCTCTTCTCAGAGCCGTAAAATCAATGCTCTCCCGCGGCTGGGCGTATATTGTAAAGGCGGCTACAATCATTCTGGTATGTAATACCGCAGTTCAGATTATGCAGTCCTTCACATGGAGACTTACCGTTTCCGAGGAGGCAGGGGAGTCCATACTCGCTTCCCTTGCAGGCCCATTCTCATACGTGCTTCTTCCCGTTGTTGGTGTGCTTTCCTGGCAGCTTGCCGCCGCCGTGATTACGGGCTTTATTGCAAAGGAAAACGTTGTGGGAACCCTTGCAGTATGCTTTGCAGGTCTTCATAACCTTATTGATACAGAAGAGCTTGCCCTTCTTGAGGGTGCAGGTGCTGAGGTGGCAGGTGTTATGGCAATTTCAAAATCAGCGGCACTCGCTTACCTTATATTCAATCTCTTTACCCCTCCCTGCTTTGCCGCAATCGGTGCTATGAACTCTGAAATCAAGAGCGCAAAATGGTTCTGGGGCGGAATTGCGCTTCAGCTTATGACGGGCTTTTCACTGGGCTTTATTGTATATCAGGGCGGAACTCTTATTACGGAAAAGACGCTCGGTGCGGGCTTTATCTCCGGACTTGCTGCAGTGCTTGTCTTCACGGCAATACTTGTATTTCTTGCCGTCAGAGGTGAAAGAAAGGCAAGGGAAGAACAGAAAAACAAAAAACAGAGGATAAAAGTATGACGGATAATATTATTATAATTCTTATCGTGCTTCTCATTGTGGGACTTGCGATTCTTTATATTTACAGATCAAAGAAAAACGGAAGAAAGTGCATCGGCTGTCCAGACAGTAAAAACTGCAACGGCAACTGCAGCAGCTGTGTTACAAAAAAGCTTTCGGATGAATAAGAAACGGGGATGTAAAAACAGAAGTTTTGGCATCCCTTTTTTATGTTGTATCCGCTGTGGCTCGGGTTCGACTCACTTTGTCTATAAAAACAAAAAAAGACTATCCGACGGATAGTCTTTTTTTTGTTGGTGCGGATGACGGGTGTCGAACCCACATGAACTTGCATTCACTAGGACCTGAACCTAGCGCGTCTGCCAATTCCGCCACATCCGCTTGAATATATGTCTCTAAATTTTACACGGTGAGACTTGCCGAGGCGGGGCATACCGCATTACGCCTGTGCACTTGAAAAGTGCTTAATTATGTTACCACAAGAAAAAGGAAAAGTCAATAATTTTTAAGGATATATTAATTTGACAAGTATATGCTTGTATTGTAAAATGAAGACAGTTGATTTTACGGAGGAAGAAAAAATGAAAAAATCATCATTTGCCGCACTTACGGCTCTCGGTGCCGTGGTTTCGGGTGTTATACTGACAGAAAACGTATTTCTTGCAAAAATCATCAGTGAATCAAAAAAGGATTACAGTGAGGAGCTTGACTATCTTTTCGTCCTCGGCGGTCACATTGTGGGTGCCGAAACTCCAAGTGAGCATCTTATGAAAAGAATCGAAAAGGCGGCAGAGTACCTTAAAACACACAAAAGCACAATTGCCGTTACCTGCGGCGGCTGCTTCCGTGAGGGACAGAAGAAGAGTGAGGCTCAGATTATAAAGGAGCACCTCGTTGTTATGGGGGTTGAGGAGGACAGAATCCTTCTTGAGGATAAGTCCACGACCACCAATGAAAATTTCAGATTCGGCAAGGGTATTGTTGAAGCACATTCGGGAAAAGAATATTATCAGCTGAACACAGGCTTTCTTTCAAGCGATTATCACCTTTTCAGGGCAGGGCTTATTGCGAAAATCAACGGTCTTCCCGGACTTCGCAAAATCGGTGCAAAAAGCACACTTAAGGATTTCGCAAGAGGTGCCGCCCGAGAGCTGCTTGTTGCCCCCGACCTTATAAATAACTATTTCTCGAATAAAAAATAAAATTATCCCCTGAACAGAAGCTTATCTGCTCAGGGGAGATTTTTTTATTGTCTTGCGAGAGGGAGCTTGTCCTCTTCCTTCAGGTCAAGAATTGTGATTATTCTTTCGAAGTTATCCTTTGCATGGGCTAAGGCTTCGGTTTTGTGAGAGTCGCTTCCGAGATAGAATTTGCAGCCGCAATCCTTTGCAATGAAGTAAGGGCGCATAAGAATTTCCTTTTCCTCGTCGGAATTGAATATGGTTTTTGTATTAAGCTCAATTCCTATGCCCTTTTGGGCGCAGTCCGAAAATACCTCGTATAAATCCTCTGTTTTCAGAAGAGATATAACCTCAGGCGTTCTTTCCTTCATAATATGTCCCGTTGTCATGTGGGCAATTCCCATTTTGTGGAAGGGAAGAGGCATTGAAAGCAGATTCCTGATTTTTGAAAGCCATATAACGGCGGCTTCCCCGGGAGAGCTGATTTTTTCTCTTACGGTATTGCCTGCAAGGTGCATGTGTGTTGTGGCAACCGTTACGAAATCAAGCTCACTGAGGGTGTCGGGGCTTATTCCGAGAATGCCGTTATAGTCCATATCAATTTCCGCACCGAAGAGAAAATCAATTCCCTCGGCTTCGGGTAAGGGGAGGACGGAGGTCAGATATCTGTAGCCGTGCTCCTCAATCCATTCTGCTTCGCTTTTTACCTTTTCGTCCCAGAAATGATTTGTAAGACATATTTTTCTGTAGTTGTTTTCCTTTGCATACTTTAATATCCGCTCTGGTGTCTGAAGAGGATCCTTGCAACAGCGTGACACCGTGGAATGAATATGAAAGTCGTGATCGGCAGCGTATCTCATAGGCTTACAGCTTTATCTTCTTTTCGTCAAGGGGCATATTCTTTCTGAAATTGGGAATTTCCATTGTTTTTCCGCCGTTTGTAACGGAAAGATTAGAAAGAAGTCCGACTGCAGTCCATTCGCAGGCCTTGTAAACGTCAAGCTCGGGTTGAGTATTTGTTCTGACGGCGTTTATGAAATCCTCAACGATGAAGAAGTCGCCGCCGCCGTGACCTGCCGCAATCTGCTCAGGTGTGGCATTTCTGTATTTTTCGGGAAGAAGATACTTGTAGTTATCAATATCCTCCCAATCCATTTCTCCCTTTTCGTTTGCATTCTTAGCAAGAGAAATTCTGTCAACGTCACCGCTGAGATTTCCTTTGCCGTACTGTGCGGACTGGAAAATACCCTCGGTACCCTGAAGGAGGTAGTTGTCCATACAGTGAGGACGGGGAGACATACAGTCTGTCCTGATTTCAAGAAGGCTGCCCTTGTCGGTACGGCACATCGTTGTGGTACCGCTGTCCTGCTTTACGCCGTAGCTGTGACGGGGACCGGGGGAGAAGCAGGAAATTTCAGTTATTCTTTCACCGGGGAACCACTGCATAACAGGACCTATGCTGTGTGTGGGATAGAAATTACCTCTTGTACCGCACTGCCAGAAGCTTCTCCAGGAGGTCTTTCCGTCGGGGTAGGTAAGTAAGTCACCTATATTGTGAAGGTACATACCCTCTGCATAATAGGGTGTGCCGAAAATGCCCTGCTTTACCATTTCCTTTATAAGCTGGACGGTGGGTGTGTATATGTAGTTTTCTGCATACATATAAATCTTGTTATATTTTTCAACGCTTTCGCAAAGCCAGAAAAGCTCGTCCATTGAAACGCCTGCAGTAACCTCACTCATAACGTGCTTTCCTGCTTCCATAGCAGTTATTGCCTGAGGTACGTGGCACTGCATGGGAGTTGCAATAATAACTGCATCAATATCGCTTTCCAGCATATCCTCATATACGCGGAAGGTCTTTACGTCACCGATTTTTGCGGCGGCCTCCCTGAGGTGATCCTCGTTAAGGTCGCACATTGCGGTGATCTGTACGTCGTCAATTGCCTGAAGGCCCTTGAGGGTTGAAAGACCTCTTGTTCCGACAATACCTAATTTTATCATAGATAACATCTCCCGAAGATAAATTTTGTAAAACTATTATATACCGCCCTGCCCGATAAATCAATCGGATAATTTACTTTTGTGCAATGTTTATATGCAACACTTTTTCTTTCGTAAAATATGCAAATTGAAAAAGGCGGGAAATTAATTTATAATTTTTTACAACAATATAATTTCCGGGAGATTATTATGAAAAAGCTTTACGTTGACGTTAAAAGTAAAATCTACCGTGCCACGGCTATAACCTTTATTGTTCAGCTTTTCGGTGCACTTGGAGCAGGATTTTTCTTTGTTATTCAGAATCTTTTCGGTCAGTATCATCTTCTCGGTGCTACGGGTGCCGAAAACGAGCCGACTCTGTGGTTTGTTCTTTTCTGGGCAACGGATTTCTTCTTTGTTATAACGGGTCTTATCACTGCTTACCTCATTGCAGGTCTTCCTGCGGTAGCCCCCTCGCTGTCACTTGGTATATATTTTGCTCATTTTGCGGGGCAGAGCTCGGATGCGGTGAATTTTTACCCCTGCTTCTTTGCAACCCCTGCAAATTACGCTGATTCAACCGCTATAGGCTATATGGGATATCTTATAATGTCCGTAATGCTCGGTCTTCTTATAAAATACCTTTACATAGGCTGGACGGCACTGAAGCCCGTAATCGGAGGTCGGCTTGATAAAATATTCTCCTCTCTAAGAAAGAAAATCAGCCTTATCCCCGAGGACCTCAAGGGGCTTACCCTTATTGAGGGTGTTGATCTTATCGTAATGATACTCATCATTCCCGTAGCATCCGCAGCCATTACCTTTGTGCTTATAAAATTCGGCATTCAGCTGCCCTTCGGAATCCTCTCTGACAGACTCGGTGAAATCCTGACCTCACTTTCTGAAACCTCAGTTATTCCTGCCGCAATCGTTATGGGGCTTATGGTCGGCTTCGATGTTATAGGGCCCGTGTCTCTTACGGCATTTTCCGTAGCATCTGCTTCATATCTTGCAACGGGCAATGCTCAGCTTCTTACAATTTACAGCGTATGCTTCATCACAATCGGCTGGACTGCGTTTTTCGGAATTCTTCTTTCAAAGATATTCAGGAAGGGGCATACGGATACGGACGATATGAACCTTGCAACCTCAGGCCCCATAAACGCATTCTTTGAAAATATCAAGCTTACCAATGCCTTTGCAATGCCTATAGCAATGAGAAGTCCCTTTACCGTTATTCCCGGATTTATGGCAGGCTCGGCTGTCGGCGGTCTTCTTACAGCCCTTTTCGGTATTGTTAATACCGCTTATACGGACGGCTCACTTCCCCGATACGCTACGGAAAATTACACCTTCGGCAGTGTGGATTATACCTATGCTCAGCTTCTTGAAAGAGGCGAAATCTATATGAGCTTTACTCTTCCGCTTCGTTCGGGTGACTGGCTTACCTGCAGAATTCCCTTGTTTCTTATTATAATCGGCTCTGCAATTATAGGCGGTGCCGTGATTATGGTGCTGAAGGCCCTCGAAAAGAAATTCCTTGAAAAGAGAGGCTGTCTTGTTGAAGCAAACGGAGACTTTGTTCTTGAAATAAGAGAATTCGGCAAAAAGCTTCTTGAAAATAAGTAAGCGGATAAAAATACAGCCTCCTTTGAAAGGAGGCTGTTTGTTGTGCTGTTCTTTAATCAGATACCGAAAAGTCTTTCGCCGAGCTCTTCAATAATTCTTTCAAATATGTGTCTGATTCTGTTGAAGAAATCCGTAATGTCGTTAAATAAAGCTGTGATAGCAGTTTCTTTATAAACCTTGATTTCTGCACTTGCAAGAACTTCACCGTCAAGGATATAGTTTACCGTTGTTGAACCGGTCTTGTCATTTGCTGTGAATTTTGTGCCGTTGATTGTACCAAAGGAAGGATCTTCAAGCTCAAGGTAACCGCCCTCGGGAAACTCTGTTTTGTAGCCGTTCTTGTCAACTGCATAAACGTCAATATTTGTAGACTTGTTTATATTGCTGGAGAATACGGGCTCGTTGAATGCGATGTGGTCAAATTCGCCGATAGGTGCTGCTGTTGTGTAGATATGAAGTGTTGCGGCAATTTTTCTTTCCCAACCGTTACTGGGCTGATTTCTTAATTCAATGTCGTCTGTACCTTCACGCTGAGTAAGGATGTTTGCGGAAGCACCACCGTCAAGGTTAAGTGCTGTTTTGCAGCCGAGAGCATACATAACCTCAGCCATTTCGTCATTGTCAAAGCCGTAGGAATAGGGATCCTGTCTGCCGTCGTTTACACATACGACAACAGTGCCGTCCTTACGGATACCTACAGCTGTACGGGGTGCAAGCTTACCGGTTTCCCCTGCAACACACTTGCCGTTTTCAACAAGCATACAGTAGCCTGCAATTGCTTCCTGAAGGTCATCAGTTCTGCCGTTGCCGGGTCTGATAACGGGTGTGCCGTCCTTGGTTACACCAAAGAAAGGAGATCCGTTGGAGCGCTGTATGATTTTTCCCTGCATAACCACAAGACCGGTAGGCTCACCTGTGCTTGTGTTGTGGAAGTCGCCGTTAAATGAAGCAATAACATTTATGTCTCTGGTGTCTTCAAGGGCATGTGCCTGATTTCTTGACGTGGCCAAGCCCCATTCATCTGCATCTCCGTCATAATATCCGGTAGCAAAGGAGGTATCCTTGTTGTCGGGAGAAACTTCAACAACAAATATGTATTGCTGATAGCTGCCCGTTATGTTGTTGAGAACAATTTCTCTTTCCGTGACTCCGCCTACAAGTGTATAAACCTTTTCGGAGGTTACATGGTATCTTGAAAGCTTGGATTCATCAATTGCGGATTCTGTTGCTGCTGAAGCAGATATTACAAGTGTGAGAACAAGCATCAGCACGGAAAGTAAGGCTGCTGTTGATTTTTTTAAGAGTGTTTTCATAAAAAACTTTCCCTTCTTTGGAATTTATTAACATTATACAAGATTTTCCACACATAAGTCAATGTGTGTTGCGAAAAAAATATATTTTTCTTGTTGCTTGATTATTTTTTCTTTTGGTGTTACTATATACTCATAATTTACCTAAGGAGGAGAAACCATGAAAATTATAAAGAGAGTTGCAATTATTATTGCTGCAGTTGCTCTTTCACTGCTTTTCGTATTGTCAGCATCAGCCGCAGAGACGGGCATCAGTGAGCTTTCCGTTTCCTTTGAGGCAGACGGAGCGGACATCAGTGTCAACTGGTGGCAGGGTAAGGAGCTGTACTATATTTTCCTGCCCGCAGATGCGCATACGGATAATCTTACTCTCGGCTTCACTGCATCAGGTACCGTATCACTTGACGGTGAGACAGTTGATAACGGAGCGGTGGTAAGTCTTGAAGCCGGTAAGACCTATACCTTTTCCTGTGATACTGCAGAATATAAGGTATACGTGCTTAAATCCGAAAACGTGCCCTCTCTGCACATAACAACTCAGTCCGGCTCAATGGATGCCGTACACGCGGATAAATCCCACAAGGAGCCTGCCGGCATCACAATTATTGCCGACGGTGAAGCCCTTATGGAGGCTGAAGAGCTCGAATATATCAAGGGCAGAGGCAATGCAACGTGGTCCTTCAAGAAGAAGCCTTACAATATAAAATTTGAGGCAAAAACTGATCTTTTCGGTATGGGTAAGGCAAAAAAGTGGTCTCTTCTTGCCAACTATCTTGATAAGTCACTTATACATAATACAATAGCTTTCGATATTGCGAATGCATTAGGTCTTAAGTATACTTCAAAGTATAACACGGTAGATCTTTTCATTAACGGTGACTATTACGGAAACTATCTTCTCTGCGAAAGCGTTGAGGTCGGCTCAACAAGAGTTGATATCAGTGATCTTGAGGGTGACACCGAGGACGTAAACACCAAGGATCTTGACGAGTATTCCCTCGGCGGTGCGCAGGAAAGTGACTATAAGGAGCTTAAGGCAGGTACTCAGAAATGGGTAAAGATTCCTAATAATCCCGAAAACATCACGGGCGGCTATCTTCTTGAGTATGAGCTTCCTGACCGTTATGTCGACGAGGTCAGCGGTTTTGTAACTAACCGTAATCAGACCATTGTGGTGAAGGCTCCCGAATATGCCTCCGAAGCACAGGTAAAGTACATCAGTGCTCTTTATCAGGAATTTGAGGATGCAGTATTCTCAGAAACCGGCTACAACAGCAAGGGCAAGCACTATACAGAATACATTGACGTTGAATCCTTTGTTTCAATGTACGTTTTCCAGGAATACATAAAAAATCTTGATGCAGGTCTTACAAGCTTTTATCTTTGTAAGGATAAGGATAGCGATGTTTTTATTGCCGCACCCGTATGGGATTTCGATAATTCCTTAGGTCGTAATTACGATCGCTATGGTACAAATGCAGGTAATGCAAAAGGCTGGTGGGCAGGTGTTATTTACAATTTCACCTCAAATGATATCAAATATCTGCCTACAATTCTCAGTGCACTGTATAAGCACGATGACTTCTTTGCTCTTGCAAGTGATGAATGGAATAATAAACTTTCGCCTATGCTTACGGATGAATATTTTAACAGTATTGATGCATTCACTGATAGTATAACCGCTTCTGCCGTAATGAATTCTATACGTTGGGAAATTTTAGGTAAAACAGATTATTCTTCAACTGCAACTGAATACAAGAAGCATATAACGGGTAACCTTCTTAAATTTATGAAGGAGCGCAAGGCGTTTCTTGATGAAGGTTTTGCAGAAAATACAGCAAGAGTTTTCTTTGATGCCAACGGCGGCAAGGGAAACACCTTTAATGAAGACGCATTGAAGGTAGGGGATAAATACACACTGCCTGAAGATAATTTTACAAATCTTCCTTATTCCTTTGCAGGCTGGAGCACAACTCCCGACGGCTCAAGCGGAATTTATGAAGCAGGTGCTACGGTAACACTTGACAGCACAAGGGTTACCTTCTATGCTCAGTGGAATGATATAAGTGTTCTTTCAGGCTTCCAGAAATTCATTCAGGGAATCAAGGATTTCTTCCGTATGATAAGAGATTTCTTTGCAAATATTTTCAGATGATAAGCATAAGATAACAGATAAAACAAAAGGCTTTAAGTCAGCTGACTTAAAGCCTTTATTATGTTGTTTTTGTGGAAATCAGGATTCAGCCTCAGCCTCTGCCATTGCGGGAGTATACTGACCTATCCACATATTCTCCCATTTCTGACCTGCGATTCTTTCAAGTCGCTTTTTCTGCTCGTCGGAAATGGTAACTGTGCCTGTTTCGTGCTTTTCTTTGATAACGCGCTGAATTTCCTTGTGGTCATTCTTTGTCATTGTGAAGCTCTTGATAAGAATAAGAGTAAGAATACCGAAAACAATGGGCATTACAGAGAAGTTAAGACGAAGACCGAAGATCGTTTTTGCTGTCTGGTAAACGGGCTCCTTCTTCGTTACGTCGTAGCCGAAGAACTTGAGTGAGTAGCCGAGAATGCCCGTCATAAAGGAATTGATTGTTTTTGATGTGAAGGAACGGAAGGTAGCTATAACACCCTCTCTTCTTCTACCGGTTATAAGCTCGTCAACGTCGGTGATGTCAGGCTGAATTGTATCAATAGCAAAGCCGGGACCCGAGAAGCCGAAGTTGTAGAGAATTGCGGCAATGTAAAGGAATACGGCAGGAGTCTTGTTGGAAACAAAGAGATTGATTGCAAGTCCTGCTATCATAATGGGTGTCAGCATAAGACCTGAGGTTCTCTTGTCGAAATAGCGGTTAAGGAAGTAAATAACGGGGGAGCCCATAAATTCTGCAGTACCTGCAACGGTATTGAGAATATTGAAGTGCTTGTACTGGTCTGCAATACTTACGATGAAGTACTGATCGGAGTATGAATAGAAGCTTGAACGGAAGGAGTTGAACAGACAGATGAAGAAATACTGTCTGAAGGAACGGTTCTTGGCAACAAGCCAGTATTCATTGAAAAGGTATTTCCAGTTGATGGGCTCGTTTCTCAGTGACAGCGATGAAGGCTCGGGGCAGGTGAAGAAGGAAAGTATGGGAGACCATACGAACCATACTGCAAGAACGATACCGCAGAGAAGATATGTGCCTCTGTGCTCGGGGGACGGGTTATCCATATTAAGTCCGCCCAGCATCATACCCATAAACAGGAAGGACGATATCTGACCGACACTGTTGAACATATATTCCACCATTTTGTACTGTGTACGTCTGAAATAATCAGGCTCAATGGTGGGAAGCATTGCAACGTGGGGAACGCTCATCATTGTGTATGAGGTTGAATAGATGAATGCCGTTATAAGGTAATATATAGAGTTGAAGGTCATATTACCCATTGATGAAATACCGAAGGAGCACCACTTCATAATGTAAGCAAAGAAGAAGGGTATTGCGCCTGCGAAAACATAGGGTCTGTGCTTACCGTATTTTGAACGTGTTCTGTCGGTGATGATACCCATAAGAACGTCGGACACGGCATCAATCAGACCGTTAAACATACTGATTCTGCCCGTAACGTCCGTCGGCATCTGCTCAACGAAGCTTAAAAACTGCTGATGGTAAAGGTTCAGGGGATATCCGGCGCCGCCAAGGGTGATGTTGGCACAGGTGTAGCTCGCCATAGGCTTTATGTAGGTGCCGAAGTTTCCCTCAATGCCTGCGGCATTTTTGAGTCCCGTACCGGCAGCAGACAGTGTTTGCCGGATTTTTCCCGGATTGTCTTTTCTGCCCATAAAATCTCTCCTCTTTTGTGCAAAATATTATAATATGAATGAATTATAACACTAATATAGGCATAATGTCAAACAAATTATCATAATATTTGTTGAAAAATTCTGTTGAAAAAGACAAAAAGCTTATTGCATTGATTTGACCTTTGTGCTATAATTTTCACTGTACTCTTGAAGGAATTTGTTGTAATTCACCATATTCCTCACATTTTTAGGAGGTAACCATTTTGAAACAGTATAATGCTAAAGACATCAGAAACGTCTGCATCGCCGGTCACGGCGGCAGAGGTAAGACCACTCTCGCAGAGGCTATGCTCTATATTGCAGGAGCATCTGACCGTTTCGGTAAGGTCAGCGACGGCAATACCGTAATGGACTTTGACGCAGAAGAAAAGCGTCGTCACAATTCAGTATCATCAGCTGTATGCCCCCTTGAGTGGCGCGACAGAAAAATAAATATTATTGACACTCCCGGTCTTTTCGACTTCGCAACGGGTGTTTCCGAAGGTATCAGAGCTGCTGAAACAGTTCTTATTGTTACAAAATCAGGCTCAGGCGTAGGCGTCGGTGCAGAAAAGGCTTATAAGGCTGCTACCGCAAGAGGTATGTCAAAGTACATCATCGTTACGGGCTGTGACGCTGAAAATGCAAACTTCTACAAGACTGTTGACGCTTTCCAGGAAGGCTTCGGCAAGAAGGTTTGTCCCGTTGTTGTTCCCTACGTTGTAGGCGACAAGGTTGAATGCTACGTAAACTTCCTTCAGAACAAGGCTTTCGCATATAAGGACGGCAAGGCTACTCAGGTAGATATGCCCTCATCCGAAAGAATCGATCAGCTTCACGAAGCATTCACAGAGTCCGTTGCATCATCAGACGACGAGCTTATGATGAAGTATTTCGACGGTGAAGAGTTCACACACGATGAAATCGTTGCAGGTCTTTCAAAGGCAGTTCTTGACGGTACAGTAATGCCCATGTATGCTTGCTCAGCTTACACACTTGAAGCTGTTGACCTCGTTCTCAACGGTATCACAAAGATGGCTCCCTCACCCGTTCAGTTCAAGGAAAATGCAACTGATGCAGACGGAAACGAAATTGAGCTTGAATGTGATGAAAACGGACCTCTTGCAGCAATCTGCTTCAAGACCGTTGCTGACCCCTTCGTAGGTAAGATGACTTATGTTAAGGTTGCATCAGGTAAGATTGACGGAAATACTCCCTGCTACACTCCCAGAACAGCCGCTAACCAGAGAATGGGCAAGCTCATTATTCCCAAGGGCGGTAAGACTGAGGATACAGCAGTTATCACTGCAGGTGACATCGCAGTTATCACAAAGCTTGACGGTATCAAGACAGGTGACACAATCTGCTCCGAAAAGCAGCCCATTTCCCTTACAGCTCCCGTATTTCCCGCACCCTGTCTTTCAATGGCAGTTGTTGTTAAGAAGAAGGGCGAGGAAGAAAAGGTTGCAGCAGGTCTCAAGAAGCTTTCTCACGAAGATCCTGCTATCAAGTACTATACAAATGACGAAACAAGAGAGCAGATTCTCTCCGGTCTCGGTGAACAGCATCTTGATCTTATCGTAACAAAGCTCAAGACCAAGTTCGGTGTTGAGGTTGACCTTCAGATTCCCAGAGTTGCTTACAGAGAAACAATCTCCAAGAGAGTTGAAATCCACGGCAGACATAAGAAGCAGTCCGGCGGTCACGGTCAGTTCGGTGACGTATGGATCCGTTTCGAGCCCTGCGATGAGCTTGATCTTGTATTCGGTGAAGAGGTTGTCGGCGGCTCCGTTCCCAAGAACTTCTTCCCCGCAGTTGAAAAGGGTCTTCGCGAAAGCGTTAAGCGCGGTATCGTTGCAGGTTATCCCGTAGTTAACATCAAGGCTACACTTTACGACGGTTCTTACCATCCCGTTGACTCCTCCGAAATGGCATTCAAGACAGCCGCTTCTCTTGCTTTCAAGCAGCTTAAGGATACAGCAGGCCCTGCAATTCTTGAGCCCATCGGTACACTTAAGGCTTATATGCCCGATGATAATCTCGGTGATATTATGGGTGATATCACCAAGCGCCGCGGCAGAGTTCTCGGTATGGGTCCTGCAGACGAGCCCAAGATGCAGCTTCTTGAAGCTGAGGTTCCCATGGCTGAGATGGGTGACTTCTCAACTACTCTCCGTTCCGTAACTGCCGGCAGAGGATACTTCTCATTTGAATTTGAAAGATATGAAAGAGCTCCTCAGGACGTTGCAGCAAAGGTTATCGCAGAATCCGTAATGGAAGACGACGACGAATAAAAAGCATAACTTTACCCGTTCCCTTATCGGAACGGGTATTTTTTGCGCTGAAAAAAAGGAGCCCTTCAAAGGCTCCTTTTTATGTTTACTTGTTCTTTTTAAGCTCTTCTATAAGGCAGGGGATAGCCTCCTCGAAGTTTACTCCGTACCAGTTGGGATTTTCATCCTTCATTGTGGCTTTTATGGATTCAATCGTGTAGTTAACTGCGGTTTTTAGTGCCCCCTCAAGTGAAAGCCCTCTCATCAGCGCACCTACACAAGCACTTGAGAACACATCGCCCGTGCCGTGAAAGCTTTTTTCAACCTTTTCACCGTAGTATTCATAGAATTCATCCTTTTCTTTGTTGTATGCCATAATTCCGAGCCTTCCTTCTTCAAAGGAAACGCCCGTAAGCACCGCATTTTTACAACCGAGGTCAGACAATTTCTTCAGAATATTCTTTATATATCCTTCACTGTAGCCGCTTTCAACGTATTCCTCGTGAAGCATAAAGCATGCTTCCGTGAGATTGGGGACAATCACATCCGCCTTGGAGCAGAGCTTTGCCATGGAATCAGCAAATTCCTGAGAAAAGCCCGGGTATAATACACCGCGGTCTCCCATAACGGGGTCAACGAAAATGAGGTTGTCCTCCGTTTTGAAGTCATCAAAGAATTTATGCATAAGCTCCAGCTGTCTGAAGGAGCCGAGATAACCCGTGTAAATTGCATCGAAGGTGATGTTTTCCTTTTTCCAGTGCGCCGAAACGGGCTCAATTTCCTCTGTCAGGTCACAAAAGGTGAAGCCCTTGAAGGCGGTATGTGCTGAAAGCACGGCAGTGGGTATTACGGATGCTTCAACACCGCAGGCTGAAATTACGGGAAGTGCTACCGTAAGGGAGCATTTTCCCACGCAGGAAATATCCTGTATCGTTACAATTCTTTTCACTTTTTTTCTTCCTTTGTTGCTTTGTCGTCTTCCTCAATTTCGTCCGCGGTATTATCCTCAACCTGGAGCACGTCATTTAAGAAGTGAATGCATTTATTCATACATCTTTTGGCTGTTTTAAAGCCCATATTAAGGTGATAGCAATGGTTGTTGAGAAGTCCGTCAACAACGAATTTCTTGTACTTTATGCCCGTTTCGGCTAATTTGTCTGCCATAGGCTTGCCCTGGTCAATACATAGAATGTCCTCTTCCGCCCAGGTTATAAACGTGGGACACCAGTTTTCGTCCACAAAGTTTATGGGGGAAATGAAGTCTATATGCTCGTATTCGTCCTTATTTGAGTAGTCCTTCTTGATATTGACACCGAGCACCATACTCATAGTCTTTGAAACAAGTCCCATAACGTTAGGTGTTGTTACAAGTCTGTTTATGTCAAAAAGACCGCACATAAGTGCCACAGCCGCAGGCTTATATTTAAGCTTCGGAAGCTTGAATCTCTCGCGGAGACTGTCGTTATTTGCAAAGGCGCAGAGCATTGCAGAAAAATATGCGCCCGAAGAGTCACCCGATACCACAATCTTATCCGTATCAATGTTGCAGTAACGGCTCAGTGTCTCTATGTAATTGAAGGCTCTTACGATATCCGCAAAGTTTTCCTCAAGCTCAACCTCGGGAGGCATACGGTAGTCGATATTGAATACGAAATAACCGTGATGGGCATAGAATTCGGAGTTTGTGATTCTGTAATCCTTGTCGCCCTTTATGAAGCCGCCGCCGTGCACATAAAGAAGCACGGGATGCTTTTTCCCGTCGTCAAAGATATCTCTTCTGAAATAAAGGTCTGCTACGTTATATTCCTCGGATGCATTGTGATATGCAATATTCTGCACCCTTACTATACGGGGATATCTTACTGAATTCTGCGGCTTTTCCGCCAATACGTCAATTGCCTTGAAAACAAGCTCGGCTCTGTTCATAAAAAATCACCCTTCCCACAAAATATACAATTCTATAATACTCCCGAAATGTGACAAAATCAAGAATTTCATACAAATAATATGCATAAAATCCTGTATAAAAATATGTATATTCATATGAATATGCAAAAAAATGTTGTATATTTATTTTGCGTGTGTTATATTATATAAGAATAATTGTATATTTGCGGAGGTTTATTATGACAAGAAGTGAAGCCAGAGAACAGGCATTTATACTTGTTTTTGAAAAAATATTCAATCCTGAGCTTACCGTTGAGGATATGAAGGCTTTTGCTCAGGAAAGTGAGCTTTTCACCCTCGATAAGTTTGCGGAAAAGCTGACTCAGAGCGTAATTGAGAACGAGGAAGCAATTGACGAAACAATAAAGTCATATCTCAAGGGCTGGACGATTTCAAGAATCCCCAGAGTTGCCCTTGCTCTTTTAAGACTTGCCGTTGCGGAAATTATGTATTTTGACAACGTTCCCGACAAGGTAAGCGCAAACGAGGCAGTTGAGCTTGCAAAGAAATATGCAGGCGAAAAGGACGTTCCCTTCATCAACGGTGTTCTCGGCTCCGTTATCAGAGGTAAGCAGAACTGATGCTCTGTCTCGGAATTGATACAAGTAACTACACAACGTCTGCCGCCTTGTACGACAGTGAAACGGGTGAGCTTCTGCAGTCAAGACGTTTACTTTCCGTAAAGGAAGGGGAGCTTGGTCTCAGACAGAGTGACGCTGTTTTTCAACATACTGTTAATCTGCCTGATATGATTGATGAGGTTACAAAAAATCTTGAGCGTAAAATTGATTCCGTTGCGGTGTCCGTTTCCCCCCGTGACGAAAAGGGCTCTTATATGCCTTGCTTTATGGCAGGCAAGGGTGCGGCACGTATGATTGCAGATGTTACGGGCGCAGATTTAAGATTTTTCTCCCATCAGGCAGGGCATATTGCGGCGGCTCTTTATTCGGCTGACGCAATGAAGCTTATTGACCGTGAGTTCATTGCCTTTCACGTGTCGGGCGGTACTACGGAAGCTGTGAGGGTGAGTCCCGATAAAGATAAAATCTTTTCGGTACAGATGATAGCATCATCTCTTGACCTTAAGGCAGGACAGGCTATTGACAGAACGGGAAATCTTTTAGGGCTTCCGTTTCCTTCAGGTATGATGCTTGATAAGTTAAGCCTCGAAAGTGACAGAGTGTATAAAATAAAGCCGTTTATGAAGGACGGAAACTGTTCTCTTTCGGGACTTCAGAACAAATGTGAAAAAATGAAGCGTGACGGCGAAAAGGATGCGGATATTGCAAAATTCTGCATTGACTATATTTCGCAGGTGCTTTACGAAATGACAAAAATAATAACGGACAAATATCCGGGGCTTCCTCTTGTGTATTCAGGCGGTGTTATGTCAAACACCCTTATAAGAAAGCGCTTTACAGAGGAATTCGGTGCATTGTTTGCCGCGCCCGGTTTTTCCTCCGACAATGCCGCAGGACTCTCGGTTCTTGCATCTTTATAAAAATTATGATGAATGTACCTGTTTTTTCGGTTTCACAGATAAACCGATATGTGAAATC
>JAZRST010000004.1:0-82380 GCA_045651625.1 Acutalibacteraceae bacterium
CCTGTGTACCATGCATCGTAGCCGGTCTTGCCTTCTTCTGCATTGCCCTTAAGAGCTGCAAGAAGGTCAGCGGAAGAAGCCTCGGGATTTGTTGCACTGTAAACCTCTGCTACATACTTTGCATATTCAGCAGAGAATGCAGCGTTATAGCCGGCAGTCTTAATAAAGCCTGCAAGTTTAGCGGAAAGAGCTGTAAGGTTATCCTTATAGCCGCTCATTACCTGAGCAACAAGGATTTCGGGATATGTGTTGATTGATGTGATATAACCGTCAACATTACCCTTGTAGATGTTAAGAGTTGCTTCTGTAATGGGAGTATAGATAACGTCATCCTCTGTTAAAGCTTCATAAGCGGGGATTATGCTATCAATTGTAGCCTTAAGAGCACGAAGCTCAATAAGGTAGATTTCTGCAAGAACATTGTCTGCAAAGGTCTGGATATCTGCACGAACAAAGCCGTTAGCATCAATGTAAGCCTTTGCACCTGCTGTTTCAATAGCATCATATCTTGCAAGACCTTCTGTAAGGGCTGTAAGAAGGTTTGTAAGAGCAGTCTTATCAGTAATGATGTCCATATAGCCTGCATTCTTGAGAGCTGTAAGATTATCAGTGATGGGCTTTACTGCAAGAACTTCTGTAGCATCATCAATAAGAGCAACAAGGTCATCAACACCGTATGTAGCCTTAAAGAGCTTATTCCAAACGGGAGTACCGAAGCCGGTAACAACGGAATTCTTTGCACCGTTGATAGCAGTCTTAACAGCACCGATGTCTGCTGCACCCTTAGCAACAAGAGCATCAATATCCATGCTGAAATATGCAGCATATGATGCAAGAGTATCTCTTGCATTGGTAAGAACAGCTGTATCCTGCTTAGCACCGTCTACGGGGCCTGTAACAGCACTTACATGGTAGAAGAATTTATATGTACGGGTGAAATAGTCAACATTGGTTGTTGACTGATTACAACCGCTGCCCGTTGTCTCCTGCTTAGTTGTCTTTGTGTATGTAGAGTCATACTTGTCATTAGCATGCTTTATTGTGTAAGACTTACTTGTAACAACACCATCATCAGGAAGAGTATCAAGTGTTGCATCACCGAGAGCATTACCAAGATTTACAGTAATCGTTATATCAGGGACTGCTTTAAGATTGGTTTTGGGAGCAGATGTATTATCGGTTTTGACTTCGCCGGTAGTCTGTACTGTACCGGTTTCGGAAGTTACACTTGCACCTGCAAGAAGCTTTGTAAGGAAGGGCTCAACAGCATTGTAATCATCCAAGCTGAGCTTTGCCTTAACACCGGCCTTGATACTGTCGTTTATCTGGTTGATGGTTCTGTTGCCTTCGGTCGAACCAACAATTGAGGCGGTTGTTCCGGTAGAATTACCTGACTTAGGCGTCTTGTTAGCAAGAGTGTTGAATGCATTAAAGTATGCGTCAACAGCTGCTTCAACTTTACCGTCAGTATCTTCAACAACATTGTTATGTTCGCTGATGGTCCATGTAGCATTTTTGACCGAGTCGTTATTGAGTGCGTTTGCAAGAGGGCCGTAATCATCTACAGTTCCGCCTGCTGCAAATGCCACTGTGCTGAAGCACACACTCATGCTTGACATGAGCATAAGCACTGCAAGAAAAACACTCAAAGACTTCTTTGAAAGTTTTTTGATTGAAATTGCTTTCATATCGTTTTCCTCCGTTTGAGATTTATGTATAAAATTTATACACTTGGTTTTTTGCTCAGCTCCCTGAGCGTGGGTAAAAGCCTTTCTTGGGGTATCATCTCCTCATAAATTTTGTATATATGTCAAGTTAAAAATAACACTCAACCGTTATTATTTCTTTTTCTTTCTCTTTTTCTTTGCATTTGCAGACTTTTGTGCTTCAATTTTCTGATATTGTTTTACGAGCACGTAAGCCTTTCCTTTTTCAAGCCAGTTATTTCTAATTCCTATAAGCCACACTATTGCCAGAGCCACAGCTATAACACTGCATACCTGCCAGAGGCTCATGCCGAGGAAGAAGTGCTTTTCCTGCTCGTAATTATAGTAGCGGGTAAACTCCCAGAAGAATCTTGTACCTGCATACATCAGCGCCATTACGGGGTATAAGGTGCCGGGCTTGTAGTCCTTATACTTATAAAGAATCAAAAAACCTATTACTATAATAAGCACCATTGTGAAGAACTCACAAAGCTGTGTGGGGAACATGTTGGTATCGAAACGGGCATTGTACACTCCGTGCTCCCACTTGAAGCCTGCACAGCAGTAACCCACGTGACAGCTAAGCTTACCGAAGGCTCTTGCCGTCATTTCACTGAGTGCCACCATATCTATGATGTTGCGCCAGGGCTGTTTTATTATTGCCGCAGATATGAGAATCAGCACCGGTGTCAGAAAAACCGCACCGTATATTGAGTACATTGCCTCCTCTGTGCTTCCCAATGATGCCACGAATGCCGTGTACACCTTGCCCATAAGAAAGGCACCGAGACCGTCACAGAGAAACGTCACAACAGTAAAAAGCAGAGCATGCCAGAGTTTAAGCTTCAGTTTTCTGAAGATGATAAGTGAAACGGCAAGCATCCCCACAATGCCTATATAGTAGACATACTGTACGAGCAATATACCAAGCAAAAGCATTTTATGGGACACCTCTCCATTTTTTTGGTAAAAAAGTTAACAAAAGAAACACACCAAGAAACTTAAGCTATCTCAGCGTTTTTTGGTGTAAAAGCCATTTATCAGGCTGTTTTTATCGGTTTTCAGCCTCCAAAAATTAACTTTTCGTTAATTTTTTGCACCGTATAGCGAAAACTGACATAAATAACAAGGATAATCGTCCAATTATTCTATTGAATTTTACCAAGATACGATAAACTAAAAATAAACTCTCAGCCATCAAATATGAACAAGGTGTAAACAAGGATAAAGAGTTTACTTTTTGTTAATTTTTCTGTGATAATATTACGGTAGACTGAATTACTGACGGAAGAGAAGGTGTAATTATGTTTCAGATTCTTGTAGCTGAGGACAATCTCAACTCAGCAAAGCTTATGAAAATCATACTCAATCAGGCAGGCTTCAAGGTTGTTACCGCAACCAACGGAACGGAAGCACTTGATATCATGGATTCCCGCCATATCGACCTTATTCTCCTTGATATTATGATGCCTAAAATGGACGGCTACGAGCTTACAAGAAGCCTCAGACATGCAGGAAACAACATCCCCATTCTTATGGTTACGGGTAAAACACAGAACGAGGATAAATGGGAGGGCTTCATTGCAGGTGCCGACGATTACCTTACAAAGCCCGTAAACGAAACCGAGCTTGTCCTGAGAATAAAGGCGCTTCTTCGCCGCTCACAGATAGTAAATGAGAAAAAGCTGACAATCGGTGACGTGGTTCTCGATTACGATTCGCTTAGCGTTTCAAGGGGCGGCAAGCTTTACGTCCTTCCTCAGAAGGAATTCTATCTCCTCTATACCCTTCTGTCCTCCCCCGAGAAGGTATTCACACGCCTTCAGCTTATGGACAGCATCTGGGGTATGAATTCGGAATCCGTTGATACAACTGTAAATGTGCATATCAACCGCCTGAGAAAGCGCTTTGATGGCTGGAATGAATTTTCTATCATTGCCGTACGAGGCGTAGGCTATATGGGAGTGATCAACGCTGAAAAAACCAACTAACCGCAGAAAATTGCGCAAATTCAGAATAACATTAACAACGGGCTTACTGCTGTTTATTCTTTCCTCTGCCGTTTCAGTTACGGGCGGGTATATATTCTCCTTTATGAGAGACATCGGTTTTGTTACGGAGAATAACAGTTACCTCTTATGGCTGACGGATATTCTTCTGCTGTTTATGCTTGCAGGTATGCTTCTGAATTTCCTGCTGAAGCAGATTTTCGGGCAGAAAATAGGAAAGCTCATTGATGCCGTCAGAAAAATAGCCGACGGTGAAGCCGATGCAGAGCTCCCCGTAAGCAAAAAAATTACCGACCCCGGTCCCGAGACTGTAAATACCTTCAACTCCATAGCTTCTCAGATCAGGGCAAATGCAGAATTCAGCAAGGATTTTGCAGGTAATTTCTCCCACGAAATGAAAACTCCCCTCGGAACTATCAACGGCTTTGCCAAGGTACTCAAGGACAACAGCCTTGAGGAAGAGGAAAAGCTTGAATATCTCAATATAATTATTGATGAATCCGAAAGACTCAGCCTTCTTTCAAACAGCATTCTGCTGTTATCACGTCTTGAAAAGCATACGGAGCCCTTAAGCAAAGAGGAATTCAATCTGACCGAGCAGATTCGGCAGACCGTGGCTGCCACGTACCACAAGTGGAATGAAAAGAATATTGAAATTGTTATTGAAGGTGAAGAGGTAAGCGTATCCGCAAACCGTGATCTGACCGTACAGATATGGATAAATCTTCTTGACAATGCAATTAAGTTTTCTCCCGTCAACGAAAGCGTGCATATAAACGTAACAAAAAATGCCGACTGTGTTTCAGTCAGCATAAAAAATTACGGTCATACCCTGTCGGCTGAAGAAATTCCGCATATTTTTGATAAATTCTACCGGGGGCCGGGCAACCAAAGGGCTCTCGGCAACGGCTTAGGGCTCAACCTTGTAAGAAAAATCACCGAGCTTCACGGCGGCAGTGCTTCTGCAAGGCTCTGTGATGATAATTCAATTATGATTACAGTGAATTTACCCCTCGCGTAAGTGCATTTTCCCCGTGTTATCAATCCACGTATCCCCCTCTAAAAGCAGCTCCCCTACAGTGCAGAAGCAGTATCCCTGATTCTTAAGCTTTTCTATAATAGTCGGGAGTGCTTCAAGAGTATTATCCTTTCCCAGATGAAACAGAACTATTGAGCCGTTTGCCGCTTTGCCGGTAACACGGCTCAATATTTTTTCGGGGGAGGGATTTTTCCAGTCAATGCTGTCAACGTCCCATTGAATCGCAGTCATACCGAGACTCTCTGCGGCTTCTACGGTTTTGTTGTCGTAAGAGCCCGAGGGTGCACGGTAAAGCCGGGGCTTTACTCCCGTCAGTGAAAAAATCAGCTCATTGCAGGCATTGATATCACTCACAATTTCCGAAAAATCCTGAGTCACGGGATCAATGTGCCTCATAGAGTGATTTCCCGTTTCGTGACCTGCATTATGTATTTTTCTGACTGCTTCAGGGAATTTTTCAGCAAAATCCCCCACAAAAAAGAAGGTGCATTCTATGTCCTCATTTCTTAACAGCTCAATAATTCCGTCAAGTCCTTCAGTTCCCCACGCACAGTTGAATGTAAGGGCGATTTCCTTTACATCTGTATCAACACTGTACACGGGAAGCCGTCTTTCCTCAGCCGATGCAGTGGTGCTGAGGGTATAGTGTATAGCAAATACCATAACGAAAATCCACAAAAGCATCAGAACAATAAGTGTAATATCCTTTTTTACAGAAAATACCGCCTTCATAATCCAATCCCTTCCGAAAATTCTTCCGCTATCAATATATTCCCTCCCGTCAGCTTATATTCTTTTGGCAGTTTACATAATTTTCCCCCTTTTAATTTGTAAGAGAGAATATCAATTGAAAGTTGTGTAAAAAAAATTTATATGCTACAATAAATTGAATACATCAGGAGGTGTATATTATGCTTTACAAGAAAAACAGTGAAAAAACTCTGAAAAAAGAGCTGTTCGAAAACCCTACGTCCGAATTCAGGGGAACTCCCTTCTGGGCACTTAACTCCTATCTTACAAAAGAGGAGCTTTGCCGTCAGATTGACGTTTTCAAGGAAATGGGACTTGGCGGATTCCATCTGCACGTAAGAACGGGTCTTGAAAATGAATACTTAAGCGAAGAATATATGGAGCTCATAAAGGACACCGTAGTCAAGGCAAAAAATGAGGAAATGCTTGCCTGGCTTTACGACGAGGACCGTTGGCCCTCAGGTGCCGCAGGCGGTCTTGTTACCAAGGACGAAAAATACAGAGGCAGATGCCTTCTTTTCACCCCCTTCAGAGAGGCTGAAGCCTTCTCATCAAACGATTCACGCTCCGAGGGCGGAAGAAGCGGCAAGGGCAAGCTTCTTGCTGTTTATGATATCATCCTTGACGAAGAGGGCTACCTTAAGGACTACCGTCTGATAAATGAAGACGACGAGACAGAAGGCACAAAGTGGTACGCCTTCCTTGAGGTACACACTGCTTCAAGCTGGTACAACGATCAGGCTTATGCCGATACCTTAAGCCATGAAGCTATTGAAAAATTTGTTGAGGTAACTCACGAAAAGTACAAGGCGAAGGTAGGCGACGAGTTCGACAAGACCGTTCCTGCTATTTTCACAGACGAGCCTCAGTTCACAAGAAAGAGAGTTCTTAACAACTCCTTTGACCGGATGGATATCACAATGCCCTGGACAGACAAGGTTCCCGAGCTTTACAAGAAATATTACGGTGAGGATATTTTCGAAACTCTTCCCGAGGTATTCTGGGATAAGCCCGGCTCTGCGCCCTCTCTGCCCCGTTACAGATATCACGATTTCATAGCTGAGCTGTTTGCCTCCGCCTTTGCAGATACTGTCGGTGAATGGTGCAAGAAGAACGGCATTGCCCTTACGGGTCACATGATGGAGGAGCCCAGCCTTGAATCCCAGACAGCCGCTCTCGGTGAGGCTATGCGCTCATACAGAAACTTCCAGCTTCCCGGTATTGATATGCTCTGTAATTCCCACGAATTCACCACGGCAAAGCAGGCACAGTCCGCCGTTCATCAGTACGGCTACGAGGGTATGCTTTCCGAGCTTTACGGTGTTACGGGCTGGGACTGCGATTTCAGAACCTACAAGCATCAGGGTGACTGGCAGGCTTGTCTCGGTGTAACAATCCGCGTTCCCCACCTTTCCTGGTACGCTATGAAGGGCGAAGCCAAGCGTGACTACCCTGCATCAATTCACTATCAGTCCCCCTGGTATAAGAAATATAACCTTATTGAAGACCACTTTGCACGTGTGAATACTGCACTTACACGCGGTAAGCCCGTTGTAAAGGTCGGCGTTATTCATCCCGTTGAAAGCTTCTGGCTTCACTGGGGCCCCAATGATAAGTCTGCAATTTTCAGAGACAGCCTTGATCACCGCTTCTACGACGTTACCAACTGGCTTCTTATCGGCAGCATCGACTTCAACTTCATTTCGGAGTCTCTTCTCCCCTCACTCTGTGAAAAGGGAACAGCACCTCTTAAGGTCGGTCAGATGGAATACGATGCAATTATCGTTCCCGGCTGTGAAACACTCAGAAGCACAACAATTGAAAGACTTAAGGAATTCCGCGCAAACGGCGGTAAGCTCATATTTATGGGTGATGCGCCCACTCTTATTGATGCAGTACCCTCAGAGGAGGGCAAGAAGCTCTTCGCTGACAGCGAATGCATAGATTTCTCACGTGCATCTCTTCTTACCGCACTTGAGGACACAAGAACCGTTACAATCCGTTATGCAAACGGTAAGCTTACGGACAACTATATGTATCAGCTCCGTCAGGACAATGACTGCCGCTGGCTCTTCATCTGTAATGCAAACGAGCCCGGCAACAAGCACGTTGATTGGGGAAGAGATTTACAGATTATAATAAACGGCATCTATACTCCCGAAATCTACGACACGTCAAACGGCAATATAGCTCCCGTCAAGGCTGAATACAGAGAAGGCAGAACAATTGTAAGATGCACCCTTTTCGGCTACGACTCATTGCTTCTGAAGCTCACCGAGGGTGAAACCTGCTGTGATGCACCTCAGTATATTCCTGAAGCCGCAAAGGAGGCTATGGGCGGTCTTTATGACTATGAGCTCTCCGAGGATAACGTTCTTCTTCTTGATATGGCTCAGTGGAAGATAAACGATGACAAGGAATTCTCAGAGAAGGAAGAAATCCTCCGCCTTGACAATCTCGTAAGAGAAAGACTCGGCATAAGAGAAAGAGGCGGTCACGTTGTTCAGCCCTGGGTACTCGGAAAGAGACCCAAGCCCCATACCGTTACACTGCGCTACGTAATTAACAGTGAAATCGACTATGAGGGTGCCGTGCTTGCACTTGAGGATGCAGATATTGCAAAGGTCTCATTCAACGGTAAGGCAGTAACGGAAATTTTACCCGGCTACTACGTAGATTTTTCAATCGGCAAAATGCTTCTGGGTGATATAAAGAAGGGCGAAAATGTACTGGAAATCACTCTTCCCTTCGGTGAAACCGCAAACCTTGAAAGCGTATTCATCTTAGGTAAATTCGGCGTAAGAGTAACGGGCTGTGAAGCAGTTATTACGGCGCTTCCCGAAAAGCTTGCCTTCGGCTCACTCCTTTCTCAGGGTCTCCCCTTCTACGGAGCAGCAGTAACCTACAGGATGAAGGCTTCTTCCGAAAACGGAAAGCTCAGCATCACGGCAAGCGACTATATGGGCGCCCTCATTGAGGTAAACGTTGACGGCAAGGAAGCAGGAAACATCATTTATCCTCCCTACACAGTTGAGGTAAACGGTCTTGCTGACGGTGAGCATCAGATTGACGTAAAGCTCTATACACACCGCTACAACACCTTCGGTCCCGTTCATCTTGTCAACGTCAAGGAATCCTGGCACGGTCCCGGCGCATGGAGAAGTGACGAAATCAACTGGAGCTATGAATACGTGCTCAGAACAACGGGTATTCTCAAGACTCCCGGCATAAAATAAATTTCAACACAACATAATAAGACAGTTTTTTCAGAGGAACTCCGCTATTATTTAAGCGGAGTTCTTTTTTTGGAGGAAATTTTAATGGAAACTGCAATTTCGGACAAGACCCTTACGGTTTATCTGAAGGGCGAAATAGACCACCACACGGCGGCGGCTATCCGCAACCGGACAGATTCCCAAATACTCAGACATTCCCCCGAGGAGCTGATTCTTGATTTTTCGGGCGTCAGCTTTATGGATTCCTCGGGCGTGGGACTTGTTATAGGACGGTACAAGCTGGCGCTTTCCCGAAGCTGCCGTACAGTTGTTACGGGACTTCGTGAAAGAGACAAAAAAATACTGATGCTTTCGGGGCTTCAGAATAAAATAGAATTCAGGTGATAATATGGCAAAGGCAATCAATGATTTCAGAATGAATATCCCCTCAAAATCCGTAAACGAGGGCTTCTTAAGGGCAGTGGTTTCGGCATTTTCCGCCTTGTGCGACCCCACGCTTGAAGAGATAAACGACATAAAAACAGCCGTCAGCGAAGCGGTAACAAACGCAATCGTCCACGGCTACAAGGAAAAGCAGGGCAGAATTTACATAGATGCGGCAATTCTCCCCGACAACGTATTAAGAATAAAAATCAAGGATAAGGGCGAGGGCATTGAGGATGTAAAAAAGGCAATGGAGCCTCTTTTTACCACGGCAGGTGACGACCGCTCGGGCCTTGGCTTTACTGTTATGGAAAGCTTCTGCGACAAGGTGAGAGTAAAATCCCTGAAAGGCAAGGGCACCGTTGTCACGCTCACAAAAAGAATTACGGGAAAGTGTGAATAATGGGTGACGGTACCAATACTCTCATAACAGAAAACCTCGGCCTTGTCCATTCCTGCGCAAACCGCTTCAGAGGCTCGGGAGTTGAATATGACGATCTTTTTCAGGCAGGCTGTGTCGGTCTTATAAAAGCGGCGGCAGGCTTTGACCCGACGTTGGGATTTCGCTTTTCAACCTATGCAGTCCCTGCCATTTTAGGTGAAATAAAAAGAATCTTCCGTGACGGCGGTGCCGTGAAAATAGGGCGGTCTGCAAAGGAAAAAGCAAGAAATCTTTTTGCAATAAAGGAAGAGCTTTCCGTAAGCCTCGGAAGAGAGCCCACAGTAACGGAAATTGCAGTAAAGGCACAGCTTGACGTCAGTGAAGCAGCAGCTCTTTTATGTGCGTGTATGCCCGTGATATCCCTTACCTCGGATGAGGACGAGGGGCAGACGGACATACCCGTGGAATCCGAGGAGGAAAGAGTATCCTCCCACATAGACCTGATGAATTCCCTTGATGCTCTTGACGAAACGGAGCGCACGCTCATTGAGTACCGCTATTTCAGAGGTCTTACACAGACCGTGACGGCAAAGAAAATGGGACTTTCGCAGGTGCAGGTCTCCCGTAAGGAAAAGGCAATTCTTCTGAAATTAAGGCAAATGCTTTCTTGACAACACACCTTAATTATGGTACTCTTTCTTCTTGGAAATCAAGAAAGATCAAGGGTATAAACAATGAAAAAATCACAGCTCAAGGGCATAATCATGCTCTTTTTAACCGCATTCATATGGGGCTCCTCCTTCGTTTCACAGTCCCTCGGTATGCAGTCCGTAGAGGCATTCACCTTCAACGGCATAAGAACGCTTTTCGGTGCGGCAACACTTCTCCCCTTTATTGTAATCACAGACCTTATGAAAATAAAAAAATCGGGACGTCCCGAAAAAGCAAAGATAAAGGCTGAGACTAAAAAGGTTCTTATAGGCGGTACGGCTATGGGTATTGCACTTTGTATTGCAAGTAACCTTCAGCAGTTTGCCTTCTCTTACCCCGACCATTCACCCGGCAAAATTGCATTCATCACCGCATTTTATATGTTCTTTGTACCGCTTATCGGATTATTCCTGAAAAAGCGCGTTTCCCCCGTTACCTGGCTTTGTGTTATTATCGGCACCGTAGGTCTTTATTTCCTCTGTGCAAAGGGAGCAGGCTTTTCAGGCATCTCCCCCAGCGACATTTTCTCCCTTGCCTGCGCAGTTTTCTATGCAGTGCAGATTCTTATAATTGAAAAGGTTGCGGCAGATACAGACCCCGTCAAGCTTTCCTGCACACAGTTCATTGTTTCGGGCACAATCACCTGCATTCTTATGCTTATTTTTGAAACACCCACCGTTTCGGGTATTCAGCAGAGCATTCTCCCCCTGCTTTATTCAGGCATTATGAGCTGCGGACTTGCCTACACCTTCCAGGTTATCGGTCAGAAATATACGGAATCCACCGTAGCTTCAATTATAATGTGTCTTGAATCGGTTTTCGGTGTGCTTTGCAGCGCAGTAATGCTCAGACAGACGCTTACCGCTAATGAAATTCTCGGCTGTGTAATAATGCTCGTTGCAATTGTCATTTCACAGTTTGCAGATACTATTGAAGCTAAATTCAGAAGAAAAAAAGCATAAAAAAGCTCCCGTGAGAAATTTCTCACGGGAATATTTTTTCAATGAAGTCAGAAATATCTTATAAGGGAAACCACCTTGCCGAGAACAATAACCTCATCAGAAATTATGGGAGCATATTCATCGTTTTCAGGCTGAAGACGGAAATGACCGTTTTCCTTATAGAAGCGCTTTACTGTTGCCTCATCCTCTAAAAGAGCCACGACGATATCGCCGTTATCTGCAACGGGAGTTTTTTCGGCAATAATAATATCACCGCTTAAAATTCCGCACTTTATCATACTGTCGCCCCTTACTCTTAATGCAAAAAGAGGCTTGTCTGATGCTTCTCCGCCTGCAAAGGGAACGTAGCCCTCAATTGCTTCAACTGCAAGAATGGGCATACCTGCGGTAACGGTACCGATAAGGGGCACCTGAGTTACGTTATTTTCCTGACCTCTTACACGTATTGAGCGCTTGAGCATAGGGTCTCTTTCAATATAGCCTGCGGCTTCAAGTGCATCAAGATTGCTCTGCACGGATGAGGTTGACTTAAGACCTACTGCGGCACAGATTTCTCTGACAGTAGGAGGCACACCGTTCTGTGAGCGTTCAGCAAGAAATTCGTATATTTTTTTCTGTGTATTATTGAGTTCTTTCATATTTTACCTCCGGAAAATATTACTTTAAGGGTAGTATAGCACAAATGTTCAGAAAAAGCAAACATTTGTTTTGATTTTTTGAAAATTTTTCAGAATAAATTTCCCTTTTTGAGGGCAAAATGCTTTCAGGAGGTAATTTATATGATAAATAACGAATTTAAAACAAATTTCAAAAAAATATTAAAAAGCAACGGCTTATATTTTGCCTTGGGGCTGGGTCTTCTTACAGCAGGGCTTATCGGAATTTCTGCAACCTCTGTGGGGACACCGGGAACAGCGGAAGCAACGACCGGGAAATATGAATATATAGTTCTGCCCGAGGTTACAACAATTAAGCAGCATACGGGAAATTCCGTGGAAATCAACATCGACGAATTCACAACGCTTCCCGCGGATGAGCCCTCAACGGCTGCGGTTTTTGACAACAATTCACCGGCAGTTGAAGAAACGACAGAAGCAAAAACCGTTATTTTCTACTCTCCCCTTTCACTTTCAATCACAAAGGACTACAGTATGGGAGTTCCCGTTTTTTCACAGACCATGAAGGACTACAGAACGCATAACGGAGTGGATTTCACGGGCATCAAGGGCGAAAACGTCAGAACCACGGGTGAAGGCACCGTAGTATCGGTCACAAAGGATGCAATATGGGGCAACACGGTGACAATTGACCATCACAACGGCATTACCTCGGCAATTTCGGGACTTGCTGATGAAGCACTTATAAGCACGGGCACTGAGGTTTATACGGATACCATCATCGGTACTGTGGGAGAAATCCCCGTTGAAAGTGCGGACACACCCCACGTGCATCTTGAAATGCGCGTCAACGGACAGCTTGTTGACCCCTTGGAAATCCTCGGGCTTGCAGGTGAATAAGCTTTTCTCCCCGACTAAACTAAAACGGGACGGATAATCCGTCCCGTTAAGCTTTATTTTCAATTACTGCATTGCAAGACCCTTGCTTTTAAGATAGGTCTTTGCGGAATACTGCTTTCTCTTGCTTGTGAAGATATACTGAATAAAGGACCTGGGAGCCTTTGTAACGGACAGCTCGGAAAGGATTCTCGGATCGAGCGGAGTGGGGTCCTTAACGTTGATTGTAATACCTGCCGCCTCGGCTCTTGCCTTCTGATAAAAGCCGGCATCGGAAAGCACGATGATATTCTCTGTGCCCTTCCACTTTTCGGGGAAGGAGGGATCGTTTGCCGCACTTTCCTTAATGAAAAGCTGGAAGAAGGGGAACTTCTGAATATAAAGAGAATCTATGAACTCATCAAGCTGTGTATTGTCGGAAAGGTCTGCAAGAATACTGAAAAGAGGAATTGTTGCGGCATCGTTTCTTGTGATATACATCTGAGGGAAACGAAGATCTCTGAAGGTGTTGTTTATCTTGTCGCGTCTTTCCTTTGTAAGAAGCGCGGAAATTGTCTCATACTTATTGCGGAGCTTTTCAAGAGCTTCATCCGTAAGATACCAGAAATATCTGTAGAATCTGTTTGTAAGCTCCTCGAAATAAACAGTAAGAATCTCCTGAATGGTATATTCGTCACCGTCAATTGTACCCGTTTCCTCTTCAATAATGCTCTTTATATCAAAATAAGCCTGCTCGTAAACACTGCTGAGTGTTTCAAGATTTTCCACAGTAGGCTCACCCTTTTCGGGGAAGCCGTCTGCATAAATGCCGTTTCTCTTTGCATAGATTGCGCCTGCTACACCCGTCATTTTAGCATCACAGCCAAAAAGCAGCTTTGTCATAAGAGCAGCATTATAGAACACGGGAGTTGCGGGGAACTCAATAGAATAAAGGTCAAAGAACTTCTTTCTGTAAACTCTTCCGTCAACGTCAAGGGTGTTAAGAAGCGCTCTGTCAAAGCGGTCAACCCTGGGAACGGTTGCAAGCATATCCATCCAGGTATCATAATAAGGCTCGTTTTCACCTGACACGTAGTATCTGGGAGTGATGATATCAGCCTTCGTTGCATCTGCGGCACCAAGGACGCTTTCAATTGTTTCGGGGGCTATATAGTCACCGCTGTCGATGAAATAGACAAGCTCTCCCTTTGCCTGCTTAACACCGAAATTACGTGCCTCGGGAATAAGGCAATGGGGAATTTCATAAGACTCGAAGCCTACGTATTCGTCGCAGTATTCCCTGATAACAGCCTTTGCCTTTTCATCACAGCCCGAATCAACAATAATTACGTCAAAATCCTCGGTGGACTGCTGGACAAGTCCCTCAAGCGTATATTTAAGCTTTTCGTCATCATTAAAAGCTGTAACGATAACAGTTAATGTAGCCATAATTTTCTCCGTTCAGTTAAAATATTCTCTGATAATCCCCTTTGCCCTTATAAGGTCATCGGGGTAAGTGATTTTTATGTTATAGGTCTCTCCCCTTACAAGAAAAACCTTCTCTCCGTAATATGAAAAAACAGAACAGCCGTCCGTCATCATCTCAAATTCGTCACGGGGTGTCATCTTTATGAGCAGATATAGCTTTTCCGCATCAAAGCTCTGAGGAGTCTGTGCGTGAAAAAGCTGACTTCTGTCAGGCACGGAATCAATGAACTCGCCGTCCGCACTTAAAAGCATTGTATCCACTGCAGGGATTGCCGTGTTGCAGGCACCGTACTTTTCTGCCGCGGCAATGTTTTCCTCAATAATTCTGTCGTTTATAAAGGGACGCACCGCATCATGTGTAAGCACCGTGCTTCCCTCAAGAAAGCCGTTTTCCTTCATAAAGGAAAGAACACCGAAAAGGGTGTCGCCTCTTGTTTTGCCGCCCTTTATAACAAAAATTTCAATATCGGTGCTGATATGCTTTTCAATCAGCTCTTTTGTGTAGGAAATAAAATCCTCGGACACACTTACAATGCACTTATGGATTTTTCCCGACTTCAGAAAAGCATTTATACTTCTTATTATAACGGGAACACCTTCAATTTCAAGGAACTGCTTAGGCACCGCAGTACCCATTCTCAGTCCGCTGCCCCCTGCAAGAATTGCGGCAATATTCACGCTTTCACTTCCTTTTTGAAGCTTTCTTAATATTTTAACATATTATATATATATGCACAAGCATTATTTACCGCTTTCAATCTTTTCTTTAGTCCATCGGTCGATATGCTCCTTGAGATTTTTAAGATACGGCGAGAATTCCACGTTTTCTCTTCCGTAGGTCAGCTGTAAATCATACTCAAGGGGAAGCCAGGAGGAAATGTCACTTTCATTGTGCTGAATTACGGCTTCAAGCTTATCAAGCGCCTTGTAAAGCCTTGCCTCTTTGGTTTCAAGAGCCTCCATTTCGGCAAGAAGAGACATAAACTGCTCTCTCTGAAAATGAGGGAAGGTCTCAATCCACTGATTAAAGCGTCTGTTTTCCTCTTCACGGTCAGCGGAGGTCTTTCTGAATGTTGCAATATCACCCGTAAAAGCTTCGCCCAGGTCGTGAATGATGCACATTTTAAGCACCTTGAGCATATCCGTATCGGGGAATTCCTCTTCCAAGAGCATAGCGGTAAGGGACAGTCTCCAGCAATGCTCTGCAACACTCTCCCGTCTTCCGTTTGAGGTATCACTGTGACGTGTAACACATTTCAGTTTTTCCGCAACATTTAATATTTCAAGTAATTCCCTGGGGCTCATAGCTTTTCTCTCCCTATTTGTCCTGATTTGCCGCAAAAACATCAGCAACCTCACTGATAGTAATAAATGCGGCAGGGTCAATCTCGTGCACAAGCTCTTTAAGCTTTACAACCTGAAAACGGTTCACAATAAAGTATATCATAGTCTTCTGAGCATTTGAATATCCTCCGGTAACCTCAATCTTCGTAGCACCCGTTTCAAAGGCGTGCATAAGCTCTTCACATATAACATCCGGCTGAGAGGTTATAATCATAGCACATTTTGCACGGTCAAAGCCTTCTACAAGGAAGTCCACAGTTTTAAGTGCTGCGGCATAAGCCACAATTGAATAAAGAGGAAGTATCCAGCTGTTTATAATAAGTCCCGCAATAATATAAAGGATGATATTATAAATCATTACAAACGTACCGACTGTGATGCCCAGCTTTTTTGAAAAAATTACAGCCATAACTTCAATTCCGTCAATTGCCCCGCCGTATCGGATAACAAGACCGCTTCCGATACCTGATATAAGACCTCCGAACAATGCACATAAGAGAAGATCCGTACCGGCAAGAGGAGAAGCAAAATTCACATCAACGGGAAGCACATCTGAAATCAGCCACGCACCGAGGGAGTACATACCTACTGCATATATGGAATACACGGTAAAGGTTATACCCTGCTTTTTCAGTCCGTAAATAAACAACGGAACATTAAGAATAATAAGAAAAACCGAAAGAGTAAGATATTCGGGGGTTATCTGTGCAAGAAGTACAGATGTGCCCGATATTCCGCTGTCGTAAAGCTTTACGGGCGTAAGAAAGCATACTACCCCGACGGAGTTTATAAGCCCTGCCAGCGTCAGAAGAATAAAGTTTTTGATTTTTAATTTTTTCAGGTCTTTAAGATAAGCTTTTGCAAGTGTTTTTAATTTCACAGTATTCCTCCGTAAAAAGTATCATAAAATCAATTCCCCGATGCAAACTGTAGGTCTGTATCGGGGATAATAATTACTCTGCCTTATTCTTTGAAATTGCAAGAACTTCAATTTCTGTCTTCTGCTTTGCACCCTCGAAGGTTACGATATCGCCGACCTTCTTGCCGAGAAGAGCCTTACCGATGGGAGAAGTATCGGAAAGCTTCTTGAGAAGAACGTCATCAACAAGAGAGGAAACAATCTGATATGTTTCAGTCTCGTTGTAGGTCTTGTCAAGAATTGTAACGTAGAGACCTAACTGAACAGTTTCGGTTGTAAGAACGGTTTCGTCAATGATTACCGCATTCTTGAGCTGATTTTCAAGCTCTGCAATACGCTGATTGATTTTAACCTCTTCTGCCTTAGCTGCATCGTATTCACTGTTTTCGGAAAGGTCACCCTGATCCTTAGCGTCTTTGATTGCAATTATGTTGAGTTTGTCGAGCTCATACAGATTTTTAAGCTCGGCTTTAAGCTTATCATAGTCTTTCTGAGTAAGTTGGAAGCTCATTTATGCTCATTTCCTTTCAATATCATATACTGTTTGATTTTATTCAATATTTAACGTTTTGTCAAGCATTTTCTGTCGTGGTATCGGGAACTATGATGATACCGCCGTCGTTTGTTTCGCCGCCGAGGATATCATTCTTGCCTGATTCAATAATATCTTTTATGTTCTGAACAATGTTTGAAATACCCTCGTTGGAAACGTCTCCGCCTCTGAAGCCGTTTACTATATCAAAGATAGCAGTAATGAAATCAGAAACACCGCCGGTTACGTCGTCAAAAGAAGGAAGCTCAATGTCATCCTCTCCGTCATCGGGATTTTCCGGGTCCTCACCCTCGTCGGGAGTTTCGCCTTCATCGGGAGTTTCACCCTCTTCGGGAGTCTCGCCCTCGTCAGGCACCTCGGGTTCTTCCTCTTCGGGAGGAGTAATAACCACAATCTTTATGGTTTCTCCCTCGGGGACCTCAGAGAACAACTCCTCAAGTCCTACCGACATACGAAGGATTTCTCTTGCGTCGGAGGCTGTTACAATGCCGTCGAAATCAACGTCTGCAAAAATAAGGTCAGCGTCGTTTCTGATTTTTTCAAGACCTACACTGTATCTCAGTGCTGTTCTTGCATCGTTTGCATCAACCTTGCTGTTGTTGTCTATATCACCGAAAAATCTGGGAGTCCAGTCAAAATCGGAAAGTCTGATAACAACGTCATACTGAATGAATATAACGGTATCCTTAAGAACCTGTCTTGCAGTAACCTCAGGACTGCCGGTACCCTGTAAGATGGGGTTAGCAATTGCAAGACCGATTTCCATAAGGTCAATACCTGAATATACGGAGAAGATTCTCATCATATCGTAGAAGGAGATTGAGAAGGTATAGGAAATATTCTGCTCGTACTTTACAAGCTGATTATTACCGTCAAAATCTGCCTGAACGTAAGCATCGTGGAATACGAAGTTATCGAACTTTACCTCGTCAAGCGGGTCATTGATATCGTCAAACTCATCGGAACCGATAAGAACGGGGTTTATAGCACCTGAGGGAAGGTCAAACACCTTGGTGAGAGCAGAGTCCTTTGCCGCTTCAAGGTCATATTCGGGGAAGGTGAAACGGATCTTTGTGGAATTGTCTGCAGGATTGAGGATATCTGTCTTTTCCTCAGCAAACAAGGTGAACTCATCGTCAACAGTAAGCGCGGAAACGTAATTCTCACCTTTTACGGGAAGAAGCTTTACCGTATCAAGCCCCTTATAAATTTCCTTTCTTGTTTCTGCGGAATTGTTCTCCGTAAGAACACCGATGAAATTATTTACAAGTCCCTTTTCGGGATTAAAGAAAGCATCCACTATAATTCCGAGATATTTTCTTGCATCATCGGAAAGATCAGAGGCTGACTGAGAACCGATAACAATGTTATTCTTATCCTTGCTCATTTCAGCTTTTTTATAGTAATTGAAGGAGGGCTTTTCCGTTTTTATTGCATTTACTGCATCATTGAAGGTGTAAAGATACTGAAGTGTCTGTTCTTCATCAATAATCTGTGCGGCAAATACCGTGCCGAACATGGAGAAAACCATCAAAGAAGAAAGAATAACTGCAAGTATGCTCTTTAATAAGGTTCCGGATTTTCTCATTTTTATACCGCCTTTCAGGTAAAGAGTATAGCACATTTATTTTTCGGAAACAATTTTAATTTGTTGGTAAAATATTAATTATTTTACAATCTTAAGCTTGCTCATAACAAGAGCACCGACAACAGCGGCAACAATTGTTACGAAGAGAAGTGTGCTTACACCGAAGGTGGGCATAATAAGAAGAATGATGATACCTACAAGCACGGGGAATATTGATATCTTCCAATGCTTCTTGAGATATGATGCACCGAGAGCACCGAAGAGAGCTGCAGAAACGTATGCAAATGCGGGCTTTAAGGCTTCGCTGTTTCTGAGATCGTCAAGCACGGGGGAGAAAAGAATAACACCCACTGCAATAATCAGCGTTGTTGTGATAGCTGAAGCACCAACGGCAATTGTGGAGATGATTTCGCCCTCTTCACTGTTTGCCTTTACCTTTGCCTGCTCCATAGCATTGAGTGCGCAGGGAAGCTTGAGGTTTGTGATGTTACCTGTAACGAAGCTGAGGTATGCACCGCCGGCACCGAGCATGGGAGTGAAGGTGATAACCTCGATGATTGACGTTACCCAGTAAAGGGGAACGAGCTTGAGAAGAGCTTCAAAAACGAAGTTTGCCTCGGGCCATGCATTATAATATAAGCTGATTGCAACGGGGAGAGAGAAAAGCACGAGAAGTGCGCCTATTGACCATACTCTGCCCCAGACATGAACGGAATCAAAATAATCCTTCTGTTTTTTTACTTTAGCCATTTTTACTTACCCCCACCATGTAAACGAAGTGATTGTTTCGGGCAGCCACATATTAAGAAGCACTGCCACTGCCATAGCACCGAAAATACTCAAGGGAGTTGCGAAGAGCTCGAGCTTCTTGAGCTTCAGCTTCTGACAGATTGTTTCGAACACAAGATAAATAACAATAGCACTTACAAGTGTCATAATTGACATAAAGCCTGCATCGGAGGAGCCGTCGGAGGACTTACCGTTGATGGACTGAGCAACGAATGCGGAAATGATACCGATGAAAGCAGAAGCGGAAATAACGTCTGCAATGTTGGAGCTCTTTTCGCTCTTAGCTGTTGCCTTGTTTATTTTCTTGATGATGAACTTACCGATAAAGGTAACGAGAAGAAGACCGAAGCAGATACCGGTTGTCATAACCCATGCAATAGCAGCAAAGTCTGCTTCCTTTGTAACCTCAGTGTTGATGTTGCTTCCGAGAACGTCAAGCATTGTTTCAGCTGCGGTTGTTTCGTAAAGAAGGTTACCTACAACGCTGAGTCTTATCCAGGGAAGGACAATACCGAGAGATGAAGCGAGAACAACAACGGTTGCAAGAATTGAAATAGCGGGAGCAACGGAGAAAAGAGCACTTGAAACAACAGTATTCTTGAGCTGTTCAGTGGTCATACCGATTTCCTTGCCGCGCTTCCAGGCCTTAGCCATAAAGAAAACAGATTCAAAAACAACAAAACCGATGATTACCGCTGCCATCGTCAGCATTAACGGACTTTCCTTGAAGTCCTGAAAATCAAACATAACTATACCTCCGGGTGATTACTTTATTTAAAAATATTATATATTATAAAAGCCATAAGTCAAGGCTTATATAATCAGGCGTTAAAATTCTTTACCACCATTTTAAGCGTATCCGCAATAAACTTATGGGTAAGAGGACCCATTGAGTTTGTTTCGTGATAGTGATTTTCATCGAAGCGGTCACGGGTTGAATTGAGATAGGGCTGTGTGGGATGAAGAACAAAGTCATTCTTGGGAACACAGTAGCCTGCCATGTCGTTCGTAACACCGAAGGCAATCATTTCGTGATCACCTGCAATGTCTGCAAGAGGCTCGGCATTTACCTCGGGTGAAAGACCCGTTGTGGAATTTTCCTTGTCCATAAAGCCGCCGTAAACGGTAGAAACGAAATTTTCACCGGGAAGCAGAAGAATCTTCTGTCCGCCGATTGTCATATAAGTAATCTCAGTCTTCATTGCAACACCGAGAGCACTTGCGTTGGAGGGATATGCCTTGAAGCTCATTGTGCCTCTCATTGCAAGAAGCAGAAGCACGTTGTTGTCAACGGGAAGATAGAACTGCTGACAGATGAACTTTATTTCGGGAGTAAGCTCCTTTTCGTTTTCAATTTCAAAGGACTTTTCGGCATAATACCTTGCCTGATTCTTTATCTCCTCAACTCTGTCCTCAAGGTGGAAATCCTTAGCATCCATACCGCCTATGGCACCGATACCGAAAATGACCTCAGCACCTCTTTCAGCCTTAATCTGCTCTCGCATAAAGTAGGGATATTCACCTGAAAGCATACGGTTACTGCCGCCGAGGGAATTGGGATGCGCACCGATGTTCATTACCCAGATTTCAGAAGAGCCGTCATCAGGAGCAAATCTGAGTCTTGTAAGGTATTCGTGCTTCTCGGGAAGACGTCTGCCGGTGGAAAGACCGCCCTCAATTGAAACTCTGCCGGTAAAGAGTCTGCCTGCTTTTCTGTTTTTATAGGCTTCAACACTGACCTCTGCTGCCTTGCTGAAGAGCATTTCCATATACTCGGGCACCTTACCGTCGGAAGGAATACTTACAAGATTTGCCTTACCCCAGTAGCCGAGAGTATCAACACCCGAATGTGAGTGTGTGCAGCTGAAATTCACTGCCTTGCAGTTTTTCATCTCGGGACGGGAAAGAATCATACCTCTTATTTTGTTCACTTCAATATTTGTAAGACCTACGATGTCTGCACTTATCCAGATAATACCCTCATCGTTACCGCAATCAAGCCACATTGCGTGGATATATACGGGAGAAAGCGTTCCCTCCATTTTATGACCCGAGCCATGTCCTGCTATCCAATAGGTTCTGTCAAGTGAAAGATCAGGCATAATCTCTGCCTTTGCAAAGCCTGCACGGTACGTATCACCTGCAATAACAACGGGCTTTTCTTCGGGAATAGGATAGGCAGTTTCTGTTTGCTGAATCTTTTTACCGTAATTTTTTGTAATTTTCACAATGCCCTTTGAGGCTAAATCCATAATATCCATTTTCTCTTCTCCTTACTCGGCGTAACGGTCTATTTTTCCGTCCTCATCAAGAACTGCCATAATCATATAAAGTCTCGGAATGTGGAAGGGGCCCTTGAAGATATTTCCCTTGAGGGTTGTGGATACGGTGTTGTCGTAATGAAGATAGCCGTACCATTCGCCGTTTTCACTGTCGAGGAAATACTTTTCACAGTACTCCTTGAATTCCTCGTAAAGCTTCAGATATTTTTCATCACCGAAAAGCATATAAGCCATTCTGAAGGCAATCATAGCTTCACACTGAGGCCACCAGAGCTTCATATCCCACTCAAGCTGTACGGGAGGCTTACCCGAAAGGTCGGTAAATGCAATAATACCGCCGTATTTTTTATCAATACCGAGAGGCAGTGTGATGTCAATAATCTTCTTACCTGCTTCAAGAGCCTCACTGTTGTCCGTAAGAAGTCCTTCAAGCATTATAAACCAGGCGGCTTCAAGAGAGTGACCGGGGTTTACGATTCTGCCTGAGGGTGAATCAACGAACCTTCCGTCCTTTGTAACGCTTTCAAGAAGAGCCTTTTCCTGAAGATATCCGCCGTGAAGAATTTCATCAAGGCATTCCTTTGCAATCTTGTCGTATTCAGCCTTTTTTGCGGAATTCATGCTTCTCATAACCTGTGCGGTTGAAAGCATAATCATAGCAGGAGAAAGAGCCTTTGTTCCGAGATTTTCGGGATTGAGCTTGGGAGGATTCTTTCTTACGCCCGTAAAGCACTCGTAAGCCACGGTGAAATATTTCTCTGCACTGCAAAGCACCTCTTCCCTGCCCGTTGCCTTATAAAGCTCTGCACAGCCGATAGCGGCAAAGGTTTCGGAGAAATAATATCTTCTCTTCTGTAATTCTCTGCCGTCCTTCGTTACGGTAAAGAACATTCTGCCGTCAGTATCGGTGCAACGGGGAAGAAAGCCGTAAATGCACTCTGCCGCCTTAAGATAAGCAGGATTCTTCTCAATTGTGTTATATGCCTTGGAGAATACCCATAATGCTCTGCCCTGGAACCATACGCTCTTATCCGTACCGTAGATTTCACCCTTTTCGTCAAGCTGGGTAAAAATACCGCCGTTTTCGTAGTCAATGGCATTACTGAGCCAGAAGGGTAAGATGTTTTCAGTAAGTACTTTTTTGTAACTCATAATAAAATCCTTTCCTTTTATGATAAATCTGTGATTATATTTTTAATTCCTGCATATTCAGCATAGACGTCAGCCCCGCTGACACCGCTGTCAATAAACGAATAGAGAATATATGCATCCTTCTGCTCTCCGAGAGCCTTTACGGCAAGTGCGCCTGCATCAAGAATAAATGCAAGGGGCATTTCCTCAACGTACCGGAATATATCGGAGTTTTCAAGCTGAATTTCATACTGTCTGTCACGACGTAAATCAAGACAGAAGGAAATACAGTCACTGCCGAGAAGGCTTCCGCCGTATCTGTCGTCGGGAACAGAGCTGATTGCCGTAAATGCGGTGATATCACAGCAGAGAATAAGCTTATCTGCGCCCACAGCCTCAGCGGCTTTATTTATGAACTTCGTAAGCTCTCCGTTTTTTGTATCTCCGTCCTCATAGGACAGATAAACGGGCGAAGAAAGATAGAACTCAGTCGGGAAGCATACGTTATCAAGCATAACGGCAGAGAAGCCGGCGCTTACGGCACTTTTCATAATGCCCGTAAGATAATCGTGGGCCGCATCCGAATAGGGGTCAAGCCACATATTGCCGTCACCGTCCGTGAAAAGAGAGCCGGCCGAGGTAAGCACCTCCATTCCCGAAAGGGAGGATGAAGCCACGCTGTCCTTGAAGCAGCTGATATATGCGATACAGCTTATACCGAGAGTGCTGAGCTCCTTTACCTTATCAGCGGCACCCGCAATTTTCTTGTCGGCGGATGCGCCCATAAAGGAGCCGGTATCAAAATACACGTAGCCGTATTCACTTTTGAATTCAATAAGCACCGTATCTGCGCCCGTCTGCTTCAGCTTGTCCGAAAGTGCAGAAGCAGTACTGTTGCGGAAGGCTTCAGCAGAAACGAAGGAAATATTCATTTTCTGCTCCTCGGTAATAACCGGACCGGGTACATCCGTTGTCGGCTCACGAAGCGACAGCTGAACACCGGTTTTGAGAGCAATAAGGGTAAACACGAAAACAAAGACGCACAGAAGAGAAGCTGTGATTTTTGTACGTAAGCTCATTTTTTCCTTCACGGGGATATTTTCCCTGAAGCCGTCGGGGCTTACCACTGAAGGATATTCCGAGGAAAAGCGGTAATAGGCCTTTGTTCTGATTGTTTCAGGTGCTTTTTTCTCAGAAGCAGACCTTACTCTCTTCCTGAAAAGCGCATTACGCTTCTTTTCCCGGTCGAGGTTTTCCTTTTCAAGCTTTTCACGGTAACGTATAAGTCTGCCGTTTTTCTTGTCGGGACGGGAAATATTCGGATTTTCTGTTATCATCTTTTTCTTTTTCATCAAGTGTTCACCTTTATAATCACAGAAAAATCAGTATGTCTTTCCAATAATTTTGCATTGCAGACAACCTCACAGGTGAATAAAATATATTCAGAAGCATGCAGCGGAGGTTTTTTATGAACTTTCTTATCAGAAACGAATACCGTACGGAAATCATACTGTCATCCACAGAGCTTGAAAGCTACGGCATTACATACGAGGAAATAGATTACGGAAATATTGAAACAAGAAGACTGCTGTGGACCCTCAGGGGCGAGGTACAGAAACGCTTCGGCTACACAATACCTCTTGCAGGGAAAATTCTCATTGAAGTAATAAAAGAGCCGGGAAACGATATAAGAATATGCTTTTCCTGTGTGCCCGAAAAATCGGGTGACGGCAATTCCGTCAAGCAGCTCGTAAAAAGCAGCTCAGGTCCCGTTATAGCAGAATTTTCGGACCTTGAGGATATGCTTTTCGCATCCTCTCTTCTTGACGGGAATATAAAAAGCAGTCTTTTTGAAAAAAACGGCAGATACAGAATTCTTCTCTCCCCTGCCGAAGATAAAAAGGACGAGGTTATATTCTGTCTTTGCGAGTTTTCGGAGGTTTCCGAAAATGCACCGGCAAAGGCTGCCGCGTGCAGCGAAATGTGGAATCTGATAGCAGAGAATAACGCCGTAAGTCTTTTACACGGGCTTTTTTAACAGCTCGACAGCTTCCTTTTTGTCACCCTTGAAAACAAAGCTTCCTGCAACAAGCACGTTGGCACCTGCTTTTTTTACAAGAGGAGCAGTATCAGCGGCAATGCCGCCGTCAACCTGGATATCCATAGGGATACCGAGTCTTTCGCACTCGGCACGGACAGCCTCAATTTTTGGAAGCTGATTTTCCATAAAGCTCTGTCCGCCGAAGCCGGGCTCAACGGTCATTACAAGCACCATATCAAGGTCGGAAAGATAAGGGAATACCGACTCGGCAGGTGTTGCAGGCTTAAGTGCAAGGCCTGCCTTCATACCGAGACTCTTTATAAGGGCAATCGTATCTGCAGGATTACTCTCCGATTCAAGATGAAAGGTAATCATATCTGCCCCTGCATCGTGAAAATCACCGATGTACTTATAGGGGTCACTAATCATAAGATGCACGTCAAATACTGCAGGAGTACATTTTCTGAAGGACTTTATAACGGGCGCACCGAGAGTGATGTTGGGCACAAAATGTCCGTCCATTACGTCAATGTGAATCATCTCGGCTCCTGCCCCGAAGCAAGCGGCAGCTTCCTCTCCGAGTCTTGAAAAATCACTTGCAAGTAAAGAGGGCGATATTTTTATCATACTTTCACCTTATTTCTTTTTTATCAATTAAGTATATCACAGAATAGCATTGTTTGCAATATTATTTATTTTTAATTATTAAAGGAAAAATCATGCTCGGTTAAGCAGAATTTAAGGAAGCCCGGCTAACATTAAACGGGGAGAAAAACAAATCCTTGATTTTCCCGGTATATTGTGATATAATAAGCCGAAAATACGTTTTTACGTACTCGTACATTTGAGAAGGGAAACTTACAATGAAAAAAATGCCTCTTGCTATCTTTTTAATTATTCTTGTTGTTTTTGTATTTGCCGGCTGCTTAAGCTTTTCAGGCACACTTTCAACATCAACCACAGAAGCTGAAGATGAAACGTTCTATGAATTACCTGAAAACACAACTTCCGTAGTTGTTACTCCCGAAAATCAGGAAAATATCACATCAGCTGTTGAAACAACCGTAGCAGAAAACACCACAGGTGCCGCACCTGAAGCCACAACAGCGCCCTCAAACGAAAAGCCCATCCAGAATACGGCTCCCGCATCAAGCGAATACGATATTCTCAAGGGCGGCTCCTTCCACATGGTAGGCACAATGGTTGACAAGACCGGCGTCAACGCTCCTATGGAGGTTGCAATCACACCCGACAGCATCTATATGCTTTCCGATTTCAGCGGTGTACCTATGGGAATGCTTATAAAGAACAACACTGTTTATATGATTTATCCCGACAAGAAGGCTTACCTTGAGCTTTCAGACTCTCTTATGAGTATGGCAGGTCTTGATATATCAGAGCTTACAAACTCCGACACCATCAATTTCGGCTCATACGGTAACCTTTCCGAAGCAAATTCCGTAACAGAGGTTACTCACAACGGTATCGTATGTCAGGTTTACCATTTCAAGGTTGACTCAGGCGAATCAAGAGTTTATATGGACGGACCAAGGCTTGTCCGTCTTGCATCCTACGACAACAACGGCAAATTCCTTACAGCTACTGATATTTCAACAATCACAAGCACCGTTCCTGCCGACAAATCCGCTCCTCCCGCAAGCTTCAAGGCATATAAGGGTGTGACGGGTATGTTCTCCTTTATGACTCTTCTTGAAGGCGTAATTGAATAATATGAAAAAGGTTGCATTGGTAACGGGCGGCGCAAAAGGAATAGGCGCCGCAATAGTAAAAAGGCTGTGTGAAGACGGTTACTCAGTTGCAATCAACTACAACACATCTGAGCAAAGGGCATTATCTCTTTGCTCTTTTTGTGCTTCTGAGGGCTTTACCGTTTTACCCGTCAGATGTGACGTTTCAGAATCCTCAGACGTTGAAAGAATGTTTTCTGAGATTGAAGAAAAGCTGGGTGCCGTAGAATTACTTGTAAACAATGCCGGTATATCCCACTGGGGACTTTTTGATACCGTAACGGACGAGGAATGGAACAACGTTATGGGCACGAATCTTACAGGCACCTTCAACTGTACAAGAAGGGCAATCCCCTCTATGCTAAGAAGCAAGCACGGCAGAATCGTGAATATCTCCTCCGTATGGGGACAGACGGGAGCCTCCTGCGAGGCCGTTTATTCCGCCTCAAAGGCAGGAATCATCGGTCTTACAAAAGCTCTTGCAAAAGAATATGCCCCCTCGGGAATCACGGTAAACTGCATCTGCCCAGGTGTAATAGACACTGATATGATGAGCCGTTTTTCCGAAGAAGAAAAGCAGGCAATTGCCGAGGACATCCCTGCAGGCAGAATGGGCACACCCGAAGAGGTAGCCGATGCTGTTTCATTTTTTGCAGACGAAAAGGCCTCATATGTCACGGGACAGATTTTAGGAATCAACGGCGGAATGGTTTAATAAAGCATCATTCTTTTATATTTGTTCATAATTCATAAGGGACTGCGGGCATTAGGCCTGCAGTCCCCTTTTCTTTGCATGTATCCCGGGTGCCGGTTTTTCCAGCTTTTTCTGCATTGACAGATACTTTCTTACATATTATAATTTAAAAAAACAGAGCTTTTCTTATATCCCCAAAAGGAGTAAATATTATGAAAAAGAAAATTATTGCACTGACACTTTCTCTTTTTGTTTTCTTCAGTTTCATTCACATAACGGCAGCGGCTCTTGTACCGGGAGACGTTGATGCAAACGGAAAAACTGAGGCTACCGATGCAAGACTGGCACTGCGCGCGGCAGTAGGTCTTGACGTGCTTTCCGAGGCTGAAAAGAATGCGGCTGACGTTGACCTGAACAAAACAGTGGATGCTACCGATGCCCGTCTTATTCTCAGAGCGGCAGTAGGTCTTGAAAAGCTTCCCGAAAGCCCCGGTCTCGACGATGCACCCGAATCAGCCGAATATGATATTCTCAGAAGCGGCACCTTCTATATGGTCGGCACAATGATTGACAGCACCGGTACTGAATCTCCTATGGAAATTGCAATCACACCCGACAGCATCTATATGATGTCTGATTTCGGAGGTGTTGATATGGGAATGCTTATCAGAAACAAAAAGGTTTATATGATTTGTCCCGAGAAGAAGGCTTACCTTGAAATGTCAGATTCGCTTATGAGTATGGCAGGTATTGATATTTCAGAGCTTACGGCTTCAGATTCCCTCGACTTCAGCACCTACGGTGACCTTTCCGAGGCTGATTCCGTAACAGTAGCTACTCATAACGGAAGAGAGTGTATGGTTTACCATTTCCTGAGTGAGACAGAAGAATCAAGAATATATATAGACGACACAAAGATCGTCCGTCTTGCATCCTATGACAATAACGGCAGATTCCTTTCAGCTACCGATATCACAGCAATTTCAGGCGATATTCCCGCAGGAATGTCCACACCTCCCTCCGGCTTCAGGGCTTATAAGGGTATGACAGGGATGCTCTCCTTTATGTCTCTTCTTGAAGACGTGCTTGTATAATAAAAAAGCAAAAAAAACAACAGACAGAAGCTCCGGATTGCTCCGACTTCTGTCTGTTTTTCATTAATTTATTTCTTTTTCTCTGAGTATTCCCTTGTAAAGACCGTCAATGCAAAAGCCCTTCGGGATGTAGCCTCTGTTTTCATAGTAGGCTTCAAGAACCTTGTTATCGTCTGCACTGTCAAGTCTGAAAACGTCTTTTTCGCAGATACGGGCATATTCCTCGGCAAAATCAAGGAAAATTTTTCCCGTTCCCTTTTTATCAATACGGGAGCAGAAATTATGGAGATAGAATGCGGATTTTGTGCTGTAATCCTCTATATGCTCCCATCGATCGTCCTCATTTTTAAGCACAGCGGCAGAAACAATTTCTCCCGTTGAGATTTCCTCAAGCACGAAAACCTCACCTGCTCTGCGGTGCTCCTCATAATAGGAAACCGGATACACCTCATCGTAATAAGTATTGTTCCACTGATCGATTCCCACCTCATCCATCCATTTCATACGGCTGAGAATTATGGAAAACATCACGGGAATTTCATCCTCGCGGATTTTTCTGAAAACATAGCCTCTGTGCTTTTCCGTAAGCCTTACAATACGGTTTACTGCATTCAGCACCGACTTTTTATCTCCGCTCCACAAGGGAGCGACGAGGGTCTTCTTGCTTCCGTCACCCGTAAGCCTGTGTACTGCAACGTCCTCGGGAATAAGCGGAATAAGGGACATCAGAATTTCAAGATACTGCTCCCTTTTCAGTGTTTCAAAGCTACCGTTTATATAGTCTGCATACAGACGGCTGTCGCGAAGCACGTGAAGAAGCTGAAGCTTTACTCCGTCAGTCTTATTGTCCAAAGCAAAAAGCAGAGTGCTTTTCATATCCTCTGCCGTTTCACCGGGAAGCCCGAGAATTATATGGGTAATAACGTAAATACCCTCTTTATGGAGCCTTTTTACGGCATCCGTATACTCTTCGTTATCATAACATCTTCCGATGTAGGAGATGCTTTCTTTTTTTGAGGTCTGAAGCCCCAATTCAACCCACACGGGCTTGATTTTATTAAGCTCCCCGAGAAGCCTCACCGTTTCATCGGAAAGACAGTCGGGTCGTGTTGCAACGGAAAGCACGTCAATATCGGGATGCTTTACAGCCGCTGTAAAAAGCTGACGAAGCCTTTCCGCAGGTGCATAGGTCGAGGTGAAGCTCTGGAAATATGCAATATATCCCCCGTCTTTATTTTTAGCGGCAACACGCTTTTTTGCATTTTCAAGCTGTATATTTATATCATCCCCCGACTCGGCAAAGTCACCCGAGCCTGCCTCCGAGCAGAAAATACAGCCACCCGTACCCTTTGTACCGTCACGGTTAGGGCAGGTAAAGCCGCCGTCAAGAGATAATTTATACAGCTTCTTGCCGAATTTTTCACGGCAGTAATCGTTCATTGTTTTCATTTGTGATAGCTTTCACCTGCATTTATCTTGTAGCCTCTGTATATCTGTTCAAGAAGCATAATTCTTGCAAGGCGGTGCGGGAAGGTCATTTTTGACATAGAAAGACGGACGCTTGTCCTTGCCTTTACTTTTTCGGAAAGACCGTAAGAGCCGCCTATGATAAACACTATATGAGAAGTTCCCGAAAGTGCAGTATCTGACAGAAGCCTTGCCATATCCTCGGAGGAATAAAGCTTTCCTTCTATACAAAGGGAAACCACCTTTGCCGATTGGGGAATTTTTCTGAGTATTTCATCCCCCTCTTTTTCAAGGACGGTATTTATTTCATTGTCCGACGGATTTTCGGGAAGCACGCCTGCCTTTATCTCAATTACGTTTACCTTGGCAAATGCCTTCAGTCTCTTGAGATACTCGTCCGATGCCATTTCAAAAAAGGCATCCTTGAGCTTTCCCACCGATATTATAGTTACAGTCTGCATATTACCTCTTAAAAAACTATGTATTTTCCCATACTGCCCACGGGGGCAACCTCCAAGATATAATCCTTATTGAGCTCTGCACCCATACGCTTAAGGTATGAATTAGTGCAGGAGAATGCTCTGTCAGGGGTGTTGTTTTCACGGCTTAAGTGTCCGAGAACAAAACGGCGTACACCTGCTTCAAGAAGCTCTCCCACGGTTTCGGCACAGACGTTATTTGAAAGATGCCCGTGCTCGGAACGGATACGCGCCTTGAGATAAGGCGGATAGGGACCGAAATCAAGGAGATTTTCATCGTAATTCGATTCAATGAGCACAAGGTCACAGTCACAGAGATTTCTTACGATTTCCCTTGTCATTTTGCCCGTATCCGTGCAGACTCCCACTTTTTTATCGGGAAGAATTATCTTGTATCCGCAGCTTTCCTTTGCATCGTGGGAGGTGGGGAAATACGTAACGTGCATTTCACCTACCGAAACACCCTCGGGCATAATCTTTTCAAAGGGGAATTTGCCGTCAATAACACCCTTGCCGAGAAGACCCGACAAGGTTCCGCCCGTAGCATAGACGGGGATATTTTTTCTCGTGGCAAAAACACGAAGACCGCTTATGTGGTCATCGTGCTCGTGTGTCACAAAAACTGCCTTCACCGCATCGGGAGAAATTCCCGACTGCTCCATTGAAAGAAGAAGCTGCTTATTATTGGTGCCTGCATCAATAAGAATTCCCGAGGATGCAGTGCCTACGTAACAGGAGTTGCCTCCCGATGAAGAACACAGGGTTGAAAATCTTGCCATTTTTAACTTACTTTCCTGCAATTAAAATACTTTCTTTTCCGTTGTATAGAACCACAGCTCGCCTTTTCTTTTCGGGTTGTAGAAATTAAAGCCGCCCTCAAGCCCCGTTGAATCGCCTCTCTTCTTGTCACCCGTAACGGGGTTTTCAAAGAGATATTTCGTGTCAGGGATAATGTGGGGATATACAACAATGCTGTTGCTTTCAGCATTTTCCGTACGGATAACCTCAATAAAGCCGCTACCCGTCTCTTCGTTATGGAACTGCACGGCATACCATCCGCTTCCGGGGTCGGACAGCTGATAGTAGTCACTGCTCAGCTCATATTCCGCCGCTTTTCTCCAGACGGGTACCATTTTTCTTGCGCAGTCAAAAATCTTATTGCTGTCGTCATAATCAAGACAAGCCGTAAGCGCAGGCGTCATAGCGCAAAGATATGAGAATTCATCAAGATTCCTGCTTCTGAACATTCTCTCATCACGGCTTTTTGCATGCGCCCTGAAATAAGGAAGCCAGGAGAACATTTCGTAATAATGGAAAACTCTGTCGGAAGGATTGTCTATATGCATATCGGTGTACTGCATAGGAACGCTTCTTCGCATCATATCCATTTCGTTACGGGTTCCGCCTGCGGCGCAGTTGTCTATCATAAGACCGGGATTCCGAAGACGAAGCTCGTCGTACAGTCTGAGAAGCGCCTGCATATGAAGATTTTCACGGGCACCGACTCTGTTCTCAGCCTCGTTTTCACTGAAATATCTGTCGGGAGTGAAATTGAAATCCTGTCTGTATATATCAATACCGCCTGCCTTGATATGCTTATCAAGGAGATTCAGTACGAAATCAAAGCATTCGGGGTTTGAGTAATCAAGAAGACGGCACCTTTCCTCTTCACCGTCCTCATTATGTGCCTTGAGGCACCATTCGGGATGAAGGTAATCAAGCTTGGAGCCCTCCATAACTCTTTCAGGCTCAAACCACACAAGAAGGTCGATATCATTCTTATGAAGACAGTCTGAAATAGGTCTGAAGCCGTCGGGAAGCTGCTCGGGATTAGGTATCCAATCCCCTACGTTCCACCAGCTGTGGTCGCAGGGATACCAGCCTGCATCAATCCACCAGGCATCGGGCTTCAGGTCTTTCTTTATGTAGGTCTCAATTGCCTCTATCTGATTTTCCGTGGTAATGCCCTCAAACTCTCCGTAGCCGCCAATCCCGTGGGTATGAAGAAACATTACGGGCTTTATTTTTTCTCCGTTTTTACCTATGGGGAGAATATGCTTCAGGAAAAATTTCCTCCAGAGATTCGTAGCCTTTACCTCGTCAGTATCTGCAAAAAGCACGGTGATATTGGGAGTTCTCATTGTTTCTCCGGGGTAAAGCACCGTATTGAAGCTTGCCTGTGTAAGAGTAAAACGGACACCGTCCTCAGTGGGAGTAAACACCATTTTCCATTTTCCGGGGAAGCCTACACCCATTTTTACCGTATATTCATCGAATTTTACCGTCATAAAGGGAGAGGCACCGTCTGCACCGCGGCAGAAATCGGGAGAAACGGTAATTTCCTCAGTGATTTCCTTTTCGGGGAAGCGCCTGAAAACACCGTCGTTTCTCGTGTCACCGCTGCCTGCTACAAGTCGGGGACAGCCGCCCTTAAGCTCAGCGGAAATACCGAAATCCGAAAGACGCTCGGATTCGCTTCTGCCGAAGCTCGTCATATCGGCACCACATTCAACAACGGGGAAATCCGAATAAAGTGTCTGACGAAGATTCAGTATCATTCCCTTTGCGGCTACCGCGGTAATCTCGGTTACGCTTACTGCCGAATCCGTCACAAAGCTTCTCACAGAGGGCTTCTTGTCGGCATCCAGTCCCGTTTCCCTGATTCCGTCAAAGGCAAAGGTGACGGGAGCCTTTCCGGGCTCGGTAAAGCTCAGCAGTTTATCTCTTAATAACATCAGATTTTTCATTTTCTCATCTCTTTACAGAAAAAATTTCGGCATTAAAGCTTGGCTCCGCCCTTTGTACCGCCTGTTTTACTGCCCTTTGAGCCCTTTGCACCCTTTGTTGCAAAGTTTCTTAAGATGTCGGATTCAAAGGAGAATTCAATTGCTTCTTCCTCTCTGCTTCTTCTGAGAGCCAACTGAATCATAGCATCAAGCACAACGGAATACTTAACTCCGAGCGGTGCCCACAGATAGAATGAAAGTGAGCCGGGAATGGTATTTATTTCATTGAGATAAACCTTATTCGTTGATTTATCTATCATAAAGTCGATACGTGACAGTCCGTTACATCCGAGCACTGTGTATGCCTTTACTGCAAGGGAGCGGATATATGCTCTCGTTTCCTCGGTCATATTGGGAGGAATAAGACGTGAAAGGCTGGCCATACCTGCCGCCGCCTTTGCAGGTCTTGAGAGATTTATACGGGACAGCTTTGCGCCGTCAAATCTCGTAAGCTCGGTTGAGTAGTCGTATTCAACAACACCGGCACCCTTTCTTACGTATCTGCCGTCGGGACTTACGGTAATTGAGCTGTCATTTTTAAGCACGTTTTCAATATCAAGGGGATTATTTACGATTTCGTCAATACCCTCCTTGAATGCCCTTGCTTCCTCTTCTGATACCTTGCCCTTCTGATATTTTGCAGTGTAGTCAAGGATTTTACCGAAGCTTATGGGCTGCTCAAGCTCGGAGGCCTCTGCGGTTTCGGTGTTACCGATAACTGAGCAGTTGATTTCAACAAGGTTGGTAATTGCCTTTTCAACAAGCACCACCGTTGCATATCTGAAGGCATCCTCAAGGGAGTTATATAATTCCTCTCTGTTTTCCGCAAGGCTTATTCCGACGGATGAACCGAGGTTTACGGGCTTTACAACAACGGGATAGCCTATTTTCTCCTCACAGCGGTCAAGCACCTTATCGGGGTCCGAGAAATCGGAGGAAATAAATCTTACACAGTCAAGCACGGGTATGTCGTTATCCTTCAGTACGGTTTTCATTACGTATTTATCCATACCGACAGCGGAAGCCGTAACGTCACAGCCCACGTAGGGCACACCGGTAAGCTTTAAGTAGCCCTGCAGGGTGCCGTCCTCAACGTTTGTTCCGTGAACAATGGGAAATGCCACGTCAATATCGGAAATCACGTTACTGCCCGTCTTTCTGAAGGGATAGCGCATAAGCTGTACTCTGCCCTCGTTATTCATAAGGGTACAGCGCGTGCTTTTCTTTATGAGTGCCGGGATGTTTGAATATTCCTCAATACAGGAGCACTCAAATCCCGTATAGAATTCGTTTTCTTTAGTGATATAAACGGGGATAACCTCGTATTTGTCGGCAGGTATTGATGCAATTGCCTGCAATGCGGAAATAACGGAAACCTCGTGCTCAACGCTTTTTCCGCCGAAAAAAACACCGACTCTGATTTTCATCGTGATACCCCCTTCTTAATAGTTATCGGGAAGGTCATTCTCAAGGAGAATAATCTTCTTTTTATCTGTTTTCATAGCGTAAAGCTGCTTCATTGCCTCAGTGAATTCCTCGAAGCAAAGAAGATTTCCGGCAGGATAATTCTTGCTTTCAATACCCTCTCTTATAGCCTCAGTCTGCTTTTTGCCGATAAGGACAATCTTGTCACAGCAGGCAGCGGCAAATTCACCGAATTCGCGATTCAGCTGATATTCCTCTTTACCGAGCTCTACCATACCGGGAGTTACGAGAATTCTCTCTCCGTCCATCTGCGAAAGAGTGGACAATGCGGCTCTGCAGCCTGCAGGGTTTGAATTGAAGGCATCGTCGATAATGGTTACTTCTCCGCGGTTTACAATCTGCATACGGTGAGGAACCGCATCAATTCGTCTTACGTATCTCTTCATTTCGGATAAGGGCATACCGAAGCCGTTTGCGGCGGCAATGGCACCCGTTATATTTATGACGTTGTGATGTCCTAAAAGCTTGGTATCAAAGGGATAAGACTCACCGTCGGGAGCCTTCACCCTGAATGACGTACCCTTTGCGGTTATCTTTTCATCAAAGGCATAATAGTCACAGTCGGGAGTTGTACCGTATGTGATAAAGGGTCTTTTGGGAAGATTTTTTCTGATTGTTTCATTATCAAAGTTTACGTAAAGTCTGCCGTTCTCGGGGAGAGAATCAGCAAGCTCATACTTTGTCTTTATAATATTTTCCTTTGAGCCGAAGGATTCAAGATGCTGCTCACCGAGAGCGGTGATGATACCGTGCTTAGGATGAACGATATCGCAGAGCTCCTTGATGTCGCCTACCCATTTTGCACCCATTTCGCAAAGGAAAATCTTGTGAACGGCCTTAAGTGACTTTCTTATTGTTATAACAATGCCCATAGGGGTATTGAAGCTTGAGGGTGTAACGAGAGTATCAGTCCAGGCTCTGAGAATTGTGTAAAGATAGAATTTTACGCTGGTTTTTCCGTAGGAGCCCGTGATACCGATTGTTTCAAGCTCGGGGCTTAGCTTCAGCATTCTTTTTGCATCGTTAAGATAATATCTGTTGACTGCCTTTTCAACAGGCTTGTTGATTGCATTTGAAAGCACGGTGCTGAAGGGAGCAAGTGCCACAATAAGACCGAGAATCATAAATGCAATATTCTTTCTTTCGGTTGTAAGTGCATATACTGCACCGCCGAAGGCTGCAGCAATGAGAATGCAGGTTGTCACGAACATTCTCTTTACACGGGGAGTATAAACAAGAGGCTTTTTCTGAGGACGGTTTCTGTTTTCAACTGCAACGGCAGCCACCGCAACAAGAAGTGCCGCGGCAGAAAAGCCCATAAGAGAATCACGGGTAATAAGTCCCGTAAATGAAAGGGCGAAGGTTATGTATTCCACCGCATATCTTCCGAGATTCTTGCGAAGCCAGCCCACGTGTGTTGAAAAACGGTAGCCGTTAAGCTGGAACATATGCATATTGAACAGCAGACTCTTGAAAACCGAGTAGATTCCCATAAGAGTTACCGCACCGAATAAAATCTGTAAATAGGGTACCATATTGCGCCTCCGAAATTAAAGCTCAAGATAAGATTCAAGAATTGCCTCAAAAACAACGGGGTTTTCAAGGAATGAATAGTGGCCTACACCTTCAATTCTTGCAAGACCTGCCTCGGGAATAAGCTGTTCCATTTTTTCAGCATCCGTTATAGGTGTTGCCGTATCAAGCGTACCCCATATAAGAAGGGTTTCCTGAGTGATTGAAGGCAGAAGATGGGAAAGGTCTTCGTTTACCACGTTTACAAGCACCTCTCGCATAAGAGGTGTTGCAGCCTTATAGTCGGCTGAGCCCACCATTGACTGGAAGAAATTAAGAAGCTTCGGAGAAAAAGCGAGAAGCTTTTTGCCTGCTTTCATTATTTTTTCTTTTTTAAGCTGCTCATCATTCTTTTCGGGGCGTATGCCTGCGGAATCCACAAGAATAAGTCTTGTGACCGTAAAGGGAAGATTTTTTCTGTTCACAAGCTTTATTATTACTCTGCCGCCGAAGGAGTGACCTAAAAGAATAACCCTTTTAAGCCCCAGCTTCTTTATAAATTCTATAATAAAATCCGTATAATCATCCACGTTCCACGCTGTCGGAGGCTCGGGTGTACCGCCGAAGCCCGGCATATCGGGGGCTACGGTATAAAACTTTTCGGAAACGAGCTTTGCTGAATTTTCGAAAAGAGTTATATTTGATCCCCAGCCGTGAAGCATAACGACAGCTTCATCGGAAGAGGGCTCACCCATTGTGAAATAATTTACGTTGATATCTCCGATTAAAATATTCATATCTCCCAAAGTCCTCTCAAAAAAACATTTCTCTTAACAGTATATTCACGGGCTTTCCTTCCGTGATTATTCTTCGGTTACAAGAGAAGAAATATCAAGAGGCTCAGAATCAGCCCAGAGCTTTTCGAGATTGTAGTACTCTCTCTGGTCCTGTAAAAATACGTGAATCACAACGTCGTGGTAGTCAAGAAGAATCCAGCCCGTTGATTTTCCTTCAATCTGTCGGGGCTCAATGCCTTCAAGACCTAACTGATATTCAACCTCGTCTGCAAGTGCTCTTACCTGAGTGGTTGAGGTACCTGCGGCAATTACAAAATAGTCTGCAACAATGGTAAGAGAGCCTACCTGCAGAGCTGAAATTTCAACAGCCTTTTTGCTGTCCAGTGCTTTTACTGCAATTTCAAGTGTCTTATTCATATAAATTTCCTTTCATCATTTCTGTGATAAGTAAACGAGTATTTCGTTGTAACAGGCAACCGTGTCAGGGTGTATGGGCTTACATTCGCGGGCTAACTCCTCAATTGTGAAGCGAAGCCCCTCTTCCATTGCGTATTCAAGGGAAATTTCCGCCCTTCCTCGCATATCCTCAACACCGTTATAGTTACGGTCGGCAGATATAAAATCCGCAATAAAGAGGATTTTTTCAAGAAGTCCCATATCTGCTCTGCCCGTTGTATGGTATCTTACAGCGGTGATTATTTCCTCCGAAAAGCCGTATTCCTTTTCAAGGTAACGGGCACCTGCCATTGCGTGCCAGAGCTTGGGAGCCGATTTTTCCACCGCCGAAAGAGCAATATTTTCTTTTTCGAAAAAACCGAGAAATTCCTGCACGGAAAGCTCCTTGAGCACGTCGTGAGCAAGTCCTGCGGTTATTGCCGTTTCTTTGTCATAGCCGTATTTTTCGGCAAGATATCCTGCACTTTCCGCAACACCCAGGGAGTGAATATACCGGAAATCGGAAAGCCTTTCCCTGATATCTTTTAACAGAGCTTCGTTTTTATTCATTCTTATAAAGTCCTTCTTTTTGTATATAGGCTGATACGTGGGAATCAATGTAATGCGTCACGTCTTCTCCTGAGGACAGCCTTTCCCTTAAAAACGTGGAGCTGACCCGGAAGGCATCAAAATCAAAAATTATGCACTCACCGTAGGGACGTAGCCTTTCGTCGGCAAATTCATTGAGCCTTGCAGTTTCAACAGCACTTTCCCTTGAAACGGAAACAAGAGTCACCATTGACAGAATATCACGGTATCTGTACCATCTGTCAAAGGACAGAAGCTGGTCAGAGCCTATCAGAAGATATATCTTTTCGTCGGGATAAAGCTCTCTTACCGCAGTTACCGTATCAACGGTATAGCTTTTGCCGCCCCTTTTTATTTCAATATCCGAAACCCCGAATATATCCTCGGGAAAGGCAAGACGGCACATTTCAAGCCGCTGTGCCTCGTCGGCACCCGTACTGCTCTTGAAGGGTGAAAGCCCTGCAGGGATAATGAGCATTTTCTCAAGTCTGAGCATTTCCGCAATAAATAACGCCAGCTTTTTATGTCCCTTATGCACGGGGTCAAAGCTTCCGCCGAATATACATATTCCGCCTGCCATCATTTTGCCTTTTTGGCAGGAAGACGCTTATCTCTGCCCTTTTTGTCCTCGAAGGGAGACTTTTTCTTCTTTTTACCCTCAAGCTTTGCAAGTCTCTTTCTTGCCTTTACGGGGTTTTCCTTTTTCTTGGGAGCGTTCTTTGCCTTGTCCTCGTGAAGCTCCTTGCTGTATCGGTACAGAACGATAACACCGCCGATAACCTGAACGACCTCACTGCCCGTTTTTGCGGCAATCTCTTCAGCTGCCTCTCTGGGAGTAAGGGGGGAGGTTTCGGTAAGCACGCGGAGCTTTATAAGCTCTCTTGTGCGGAGTGCACCGTCCGTCTGTTCAATAAGTGTGTCTGAGATGCCGCCTTTTCCTACCTGAAAAAGAACGTCGAGTGAGTTTGCCTGACCTCTGAGAGCGGCTCTTTCTTTGCTTGTCATAAGTTTACCTCTTTATATAATTTCGGAAAGTTTTTCTTTTAATGCACGAAGGGAGTTGCCTCTGTGGCTTATTGCATCCTTTTCAGCTGCTGAAAGCTGAGCAAAGGACTTCTCGCCAACGTAAAAAATGGGGTCGAAGCCAAAGCCGTTTTCACCTGCAGGCGTATATCCGATTTTTCCCTCGCATGTTCCCGTTACGGTATATTCACTGCCGTCGGGGAATACCACTGCGGCACAGCTTACAAAGCGTGCGGTTCTTTTTTCATCCTCCACACCCTCAAGCTCCTTTACGAGATGTGCCATTTTTTCGGGATAAGGAGTGTCCTCTCCCATATATCTCGCAGAATACACACCGGGTCTGCCGTCAAGGGCATCAACCATAAGACCCGAATCATCCGCAATGCAGGGAAGACCCGATTCCTTACAGCCCGAGCGTGCCTTGAGAAGAGCATTTTCTGCAAAGGTTTCACCCGTTTCCTCAACGTCGGAAAGCTCAATTCCCTTTTCATAATCAAGGAAAACGTTTATACCGAGAGGAGAGAGAATTCTGTGAAGCTCTTCCCTTTTTTTCATATTATGAGTGGCGATTAAAAAATCCAAACAGTCCACCCCTCTTCTTTTTCTTGCTTTCTTCTTCCTCACGTGCCTTGCGCTCTGCTTCCGCTTTTTCACGTGCGATTCTTTCTGCTTCTGCCTTTTGGGCGGCGATACGCTCAGCCTCAGCCTTTTCAGCAGCTATTCTTTCTGCTTCTGCCTTTTCTGCGGCAATACGCTCAGCCTCTGCCTTTTCGGCTGCTATTCTTTCAGCTTCTGCCTTTTCAGCGGCAATGCGCTCTTCCTCAAGTCTTAAAGCTTCAACTCTCTTCTGTTCCTCAAGGTCTTCGCCTTCAGCGCTGCCGTCTTCTTCTGCTTCGGATGCTTCTTCAGATGTGCCTTCACTAAGGCTTTCTGCTGTGCCGAAATCTTCTTCATTACCTTCTTCTCCGATTTCTTCAGAGATGAGGTCTTCTTGTCCCTCAGAAGCTCCGATTTCACCGTCTGAATCAGCTTCTCCTTCGGTGTCGGCAATTTCCCCGAAGACTTCTGTAAGTAAAGTTTTAAAAGCTTCGGCGCCGTCTTCTTCGTCTTCTTTCGGAGTGTAGTTAATGTAGTCTTCAGAGTTAACAAGTTCACTTAATGAATCCCCTTCCGTATCGAGATCTTTTTCATTTGCCGTTTCAAATAAGCTCTTTGCGAATGCTGAGGGTGAGAAGGGCTGAAGGTCATCAATACCCTCACCGACACCGATGAATTTAACGGGGAGCTTAAGGTCGTTCTTGATGGACATAACGACACCGCCTCGTGCAGTACCGTCAAGCTTTGTAAGAACTATACCCGTAAGCTCTGCTACGTTCATAAATTCCTTTGCCTGATTGACCGCATTCTGTCCCGTTGTGGCATCAAGCACAAGAAGCACCTCACGGTCGGCATAAGGAAGCTCCTTATCGCATACACGGTAAATCTTTGCAAGCTCGTCCATAAGGTTTTTCTTGTTGTGAAGTCTGCCTGCAGTGTCACAGATGATAATATCGCAGTCTCTTGCAATACCTGCCTGAATCGTATCAAAAACTACTGCGGCAGGGTCGGCACCTTCCTTGTGCTTTATGATATCTACTCCTGCGCGCTGTGCCCACACGTCAAGCTGGTCAATAGCGGCGGCACGGAAGGTATCGGCGGCACCGAGAATAACCTTTTTGCCCTGTGACTTATACATAGCCGCCATCTTACCGATAGAGGTTGTTTTACCTGCACCGTTGACACCGATTACGAGGATAACTGAGGGAATTGTGACAAGACCCATATCCTCACCGCCGTCAAGAAGCTCGGCAATGATATTCTGAAGCTCCTTCTTGACCTCTGCGGTGCTCTTGATTTTCTCACTCTTTACACGTGAGCGGAGCTCCTCAACAACCTGCACGGCGGTATTTACACCGACGTCGGACATAACAAGTATTTCTTCAAGCTCAATGAAAAGATCATCCTCAAAGGAATCGAATGCATCGAGCATTTCATCAATGGCACCTGCCATTTTATTTCTGGTTTTACCCAGACCAAAGTTTATTTTACTGAAAATTCCCATTTTTTATCTCCTGATTTATTCTTCAAGCTTCAGCTTTTCAACCATTTCTGCGGTTTTGAGCTCAAGAAGCTTTGATACGCCGTGCTCCTGCATTGTAACGCCGTAAAGCATATCAGCCTCTTCCATTGTGCCTCGTCTGTGGGTAATAAGAATGAACTGGGTTTCATCGGTCATCATTCTTACGTACTGTGCATATCTTAAAACGTTTACGTCGTCAAGGGCAGCCTCAACCTCGTCAAAGATACAGAAGGGAGAGGGTCTTACCTTGAGTATTGCAAAGAGAAGAGCAATTGCGGTAAGTCCTTTTTCACCACCCGAAAGAAGTGACAGTGATTTAACGTTCTTTCCGGGAGGCTGTGCCTTGATTTCAATGTTACATTCAAGAATGTCGTTTTCGTCTTCAAGCACAAGCTCTGCAGAGCCGCCTCCGAAGAGTGCGGTAAAGGTTTCCTTGAAGCCGTTGTTTATTGCTTCAAAACGGTCTCTGAACTGCTCTGCCATTTTTGAGGTAAGCTCCTCAATCATCTTAAGCAGCTCTTTCTTGGATTTCTCAACGTCGTTTACCTGACCTGAAAGGAATTCGTAACGTGAAGAAACCTCCTTGTATTCCTCGATTGCAGCAACGTTTACGGAGCCGAGAGCCTTTATCTGGCCTTTAAGCTCGGAAAGTCTCTTCTGTGCCTTGGGTACGGATTCAATCTCGGGACATATCTCCTGAGCCTCACGGCGGGTCAGCTGATATTCTTCGTAGAGCTTTCTTTCAATATCCTGCTGTTCCTTTTCAAGATACGACTTCTTTTCCTCAAGTCGGATAAGCTCACCGCTTATCTTTTCTCTTTCCTCTGCCTTTGTCTTTTCAAGGGCTCGGTTGTCGCTGACACTCTTTTCGAGCTCGTCACGCTTCCTTATAAGGGCTCTTATTTCGTCCTCATTTTCACGGATGCTCTTTCTGATTTCAGAAGCCATATCTCTTGTTCTGAGTGCTTCTGCCGTCAGCTCCTCGTTCTTTTCACAAAGAGCCTTTATTTCGTTTTTAAGGCTTTCCTTTCTTTCCCACGCATCCTCAATACGCTTTTTAAGAGAGGAAACGGTTTCCTTCTTTGCCTCTGCTTCCTTTACGAAGGAAACAATGCGCATATTGACGTCGGAAATTTCGGAATTGAGCTTTTCTCTTTCAAGAAGCAGCGAATCTCGTCCGCCCGTAAGACGGGTAAGCTCGTTTTCCTTTTCCTTCTTATCGGAAAGAAGCTTTTCCTTCTGAGCCTCACTCTTTTCAGCCGCATCGGCAAGGGACTGCTGTCTTGCAACAAGACCAGCTTTTTCATTTTCGGCTGATTCAATATCTTTTCTTATATCGGCAATTCTTCTCTGAAGCCCCGAAATGAAGCTTTCAAGCTGTAATTTGTTTTCCTGCGCTCTTAAAAGCTCTCCTCTGCTTCCCTCAAGGTCAGCCTTGACCCTTGCGGAATTTTCTGCGGCCTCCTTAAGAAGCGAATAGCTTGTGTTCACCTTTTCTGCAAGCTTATCACATTCAGCTTTTAGCTTTTCAATTTCCGTTCTTCTTGCAAGGAAGCCTGCATTGGAAATTTTTGAACCGCCCGTCATTGAGCCGCCTGCGTTTATAACCTGACCGTCAAGGGTAACTATCTTGAACTTGTAATTATATTTCTTTGCAAGGGCAATCGCACAGTCAAGATCCTCACAGACTGCAATTCTGCCGAGAAGGGACTTTATGATTTCCCCATACTTTTCATCAGCGTCAACAAGCCTGTAGGCAAGGTCAATGAAGCCGTAATGGTCATCAAGCCCGTCCTCGTCAAGGATTCTTCCCTTAATGGCGTTAAGAGGCAGGAAGGTTGCTCGTCCGCCGTGGGAATTCTTAAGCATATTGATAGCCTTCTTGGCATCATTCTCGGTATCCGTTACGATATCCTGAATGGCGTTTCCGAGAGCTGTTTCAACTGCGGTCTGATATTTTTCCTTAACCTCAATAAGGCTTGAGAGCGTACCGTGAATACCCGTGAGAGTTCCTCTTGAATATTCCTTGAGAACGGCCTTTACGCTTCCCTGATAGCCCTCCATATTCTTTTCCGTATCCTGAAGGAATTTAAGACGGGATTCGGCAGAAAGAAGCTGAAGCTTCGTTTCATCGTTATCCTTCTTGCGGGTCTCAAGCTTTTCCTCCGCCTTTTTAAGACGGATTTCGTAGCCTGCAAGAGCGTTGACAAGACCCTCACATTCCTCGGTAGCGGCATTTAATGAGCCGCTTGCATTGTCCTTTTCTTTTTCGAGAAGAGCAATGTTTTCATTCTTGGCATTTATATCAGCATCAAGATTTTCAAGTCTGATTTTTATTTCATTGGTTGAAGAAATTGCCGAAGCAATTGCCGTTTCGGTCTTTGAAATTTCAAGGGCTAAAACGGATAAGCTGTCGTTTATGCGGTTATATTCATCCGCGTATGTTTCGTCGTTCTTCTTGAGTCCCGAAAGCTTTTCGGAAAGCTCCGTAAGAGCCTCGTTTTCCTTTTTTACAGCCTCTTCCGTTTCTTTTATAAGAATTTCGGTGCTTTCAATTTCCTTGAGAATGTCCGTATCGGCTGTTTGTTCAGCCTCAAGGTCACGCTCAATTCTTTCAATTGTGTCCAGATTATGCTGAACGGAATTTTCCAGCACGACCGCCTGATTATCAAAGGCTGATGCCTGCTCCTCAAGACGGGAACGGGAATTACGGATATTCTCCATTCGCACGTTGATATCCCTTGTTCCCTCGGTTGCGGAGTCTATCTCCTGAGAAATTCTGTTGAGAGCCTCTCCTGTATCATCATACTGAGCGCGTGCAGTTTCAATTCTGTGACTCTGCTCTCTTATAAGTCCCTGAGATTTACTGAGAATGTTCACCCAGAGTCCTATTTCAAGCTCCTTCTTTTCCCCTGCATACAGAAGGAACTGCTGTGCCTTTATGCTCTGCTTTTCAAGGGGGCCTATACGGGACTGCAGCTCACTTACTATGTCACGGAGTCTTACAAGATTCTCTTCCGCCTGATCAAGACGCTTTATGGCATCGCCTCTGCGGTAACGGTAAGCGGAAATTCCTGCCGCTTCTTCAAGCATATCACGGCGGTTTTCACTTTTCGCGGATACCATTTCTTCGATTCTGCCCTGACCGACCATTGAATAGCCGTCACGTCCGAGACCCGTATCCATAAACAGCTCGTGAACGTCCTTGAGTCTTACCGTTGAGCCGTTGATAAGATATGCACTGTCACCCGAGCGGTAATATCTTCTTGTAACGGAAACCTCTTTTTCGGGATTCACCAAAGCTCCGTCGGAGTTATCAAGCTTTAAGGTAACCTCTGCAAAGCCCTGAGGACGGCGGTCCTTGGTACCGCTGAAGATAACGTCCTCCATCTTTGAGCCTCGGAGGGACTTTGTTGACTGCTCACCGAGTACCCAGCGGACTGCATCGGCAATATTACTCTTACCCGAGCCGTTAGGCCCGACGACGGCGGTAACGCCCTTGCCGAAGTCAAGCACTATCTTGTCGGGGAAGGATTTGAAGCCCTGCATTTCCAATGCTTTAAGATACATCTTTATTTCCTCTCATATATAATAAAATCATTTAATTATTATAACATCATATCGGGAGAGCGTTTCATCTCCCGTGAATTTTATGTTCTTGCCTTTTTTTCTGAAAAATTCCACGTTACACCGCTTCTGACCAAGAGCCTTTGAAAGCTCCCTCGGATGTACTGCCAGAGTATAGTCACCGTCCGGCAGCGGGGATAATTTTTCGTCTGTAAGGTCTTTATATATTTCACCCTCAACCAGCTCCCTGAAGGCAGGGTGGTATGCACCTGCAACAAAGCCGTCTTCAACATTTCCTCCCGAATGAAGTCCGAGACGGATAACTCTTACGTTATTTTCACGGAACATCAGAAGAAGCCTTGAACACAGCTTTATTGAGTCCTCAAGGGTGGGCGGAGTGTATTTTCCTTCGTTGTAAAGAGCCTCGAGCTTCGTTTCCCGAAGCACTGTTGTGGGATAAATTCTGACGGTATCAGGCTTTAATTCAATAAATCTGCGGGCGGTATAAATATCCTTTTCGTCATCCGAGCCGTAAAGCCCCGTCATCATCTGCAGTCCCAGAGAAAAGCCGTGTTCACGGATAAGCCTGCAGGCTCTTTCCGTATCCTCGGGAGAGTGCCCTCTTTCGTTTGCCGAAAGCACCTCCTGCGACATACTCTGAGCACCGAGCTCAATTGCGGTAACCCCGTAATTTTTAAGGATACGAAGCACATCTTCGTCTATGCAGTCGGGTCGTGTGGATATTCTGATACCCGAAAAGCTCGTCCCCACGTAAGGCCTTGCCGTTTCAAGAAAGGAAATCATCTTTTCCCTTTCTATTGCGGTAAAGGAGCCTCCGAAGAATGCAATTTCACTGTCGGCAATATCATAATCACCGTTTTTTGCAATATCACAGGCCCTTACGATATCCTCGTTTTTCAGCGGCTCGCATTTTCCCGATATGGTTTTCTGATTGCAGAAAATGCAGGAATTGGGGCAACCGAGATGGGGAACAAAAAGTGAAACGTTTACGTGCTTCATCATTTTATACCCATAAGCTCAAGTGCTTCCCTGGCCGCCGCCTGCTCAGCCTTCTTTTTCGAGTGACCCTTGCCGGTGCCTATGCAGTTGGAATTGAGATATACCTCAACCGTGAATTCCTTATTGTGGTCGGGGCCGCTTTCAGCAACAAGACGGTAAGTCAGATGCTCGTCGGGATTTTTCTGAATAACCTCCTGAAGCATAGTCTTGTAATCCGTTGCCTTTACGGTATCGGTTGTGCTTGTGGAAACAAAGCGGAGCACGAATTTCTTTGCCTCCTCCATTCCGCCGTCAAGGTAAATTGCGGCAATAACGGATTCGAAGGCATCCGAAAGAATGGAGGGACGCTCTCTTCCGCCCGTCATCATTTCACCCTTGCCGAGAAGAATGTAATCTCCGAGATTTATCTCATTTGCAAAAACTGCGAGAGATTTTTCACATACAGCATTTGCACGAAGCTTTGTAAGCTCACCCTCGGGACGGTTTTCAAGTGTGGAAAAAAGATATTCCGCAGTTATAAAGCCCAGCACTGAGTCTCCTAAGAATTCGAGTCTTTCATTATCCTGTCTGCCGTGCTTTTCGTTGGCATATGAGGAATGCGAAAGTGCGAGCTCTAAAAGCTCCTTGTTTCTGAAGCTGTAGCCTATATTTTTTTCAAGCTCTTTCATTGTGAACCTCTTATATTTCGTGGGACTGCAGATATTCCTTAAGGGAATTCATTGCAATGTCACAGATTTTTCCGTATCTTTCGTGCTTGTCCCTTATTCTTTCCTCCAGAGGCGGCAGCAGTCCTATTGCCGCTCCCATAGGCTGATAATTTCTGGTTTCGGTGTTTTCCACGTAGCGTGAAAGTGCACCGAGCATTGTATTTTCAGGCAGAAGAAGCATTTCCTCGCCCCTGAAACGCTTAACAGCGTTTATTCCTGCAATAATTCCTGCTGCGGCAGATTCCATATAGCCCTCAACACCCGTAATCTGTCCCGCAAAGAAGATGTCGGGATTTTCCTTCATATTGAAGAAGGAGGTGAGAACCTTCGGGGAATTGAGGAAGGAGTTTCTGTGCATAACACCGTATCTGACAAACTGAGCATCGTGAAGGGCAGGTATCATTGAAAACACCCTTTTCTGCTCACCGAATTTAAGATTCGTCTGGAAGCCTACAAGGTTATAAAGCGTTCCCGCCTTATTTTCCTTACGGAGCTGTAATACTGCCCAGGGACGGTGTCCCGTTCTCGGGTCTGTAAGTCCTACGGGCTTCATAGGGCCGAAGCGGATTGTGTTCTCCCCTCTTTTTGCCATTATTTCTATGGGCATACAGCCCTCGTATATTTCCTTGTTTTTTTCGAACTCGTGAAGGATAACGCTTTCGGCATTGATAAGCTCACTGTGGAAGGCTTCATACTCCGCCTTGTTCATAGGACAGTTTATGTAGTCATCCTCACCGCCCTTGTCATAACGGGACTGCGTGAAGGCCCTTTCCATATCAATGCTGTCAGCCGACACAATGGGAGCCGCCGCATCGTAGAAGCTTAAATTCTCGCCGCAGAGCTTTTTTATATCCTCACTTATGCTGTCGGATGCAAGAGGTCCTGCCGCAACCACAACGATTCCCTCACGGGGGATTGAGGTCATTTCCTCTCTTACGATTTCTATAAGAGGCTCATCCTCAACCGCCCTTGTGACCATAGCTGAAAAATCGTCACGGTTTACAGCAAGGGCACCGCCTGCAGGCACTGCCGTTGCCTTGGCACATTTTACCGTGATACTGCCCAGGGTCTCCATTTCATTCTTGAGGAGTCCTGCGGCAGAATCGGGACGCGCCGCCTTAAAGGAGTTTGAGCAAACAAGCTCACAGAAATTTTCACTTTTGTGGGCAGGAGAAAACTTTACGGGCTTCATTTCGTAAAGACGGCATTTTATGCCTGCCTTTGCTATCTGCATTGCCGCCTCACAGCCTGCAAAGCCTGCTCCTATAACGGTAATATAATCAGTCTTCATCTTTATCCTGTTTCTTTCCGCCTTTTCTTTCAAAGCCGCACTTTTCATCGAGGCACTTCACAACGTTTCCTCTTGAACGGAAAAGTGTTTTTCCGCAGTCGGGACAGCTTTCCTTTGTGGGAGTATCCCAGGTCATAAACGTACAGGTGGGGAAGCCTGAGCAGCCGAAGAAGGTATGTCCCTTCTTTGACTTCTTGCTGATAACCGTATTTCCGCATACGGGGCAGTTACCCTGAGTCTCCTGAACGAAGGGCTTTGTGAATTTACATTCGGGATAGCCGGGGCAGGCAAAGAATTTACCGAATCTGCCTACCTTCACAACAAGATTTCTTCCGCACTTTTCGCAGGGAATGTCAGTCTTATCCTCTTCAAGACTTATCTTCACACCCTCCATTGAGCTTTTTGCCTTTTTGAGGGTATCCTCAAATTCATCGTAGAAGCCGTGAAGCATTTTTATATAGTCGTAACCGCCCTCTTCAATTTTGTCAAGGTCGGCTTCCATACCTGCGGTGAATTTTGTATTTACAATCTTGGGGAATTTTTCCTTGAGAAGATTTACGATTGCTGTACCGAGCTCCGTGGGAGCAAGAAGCTTCTTTGATTCTCTTACAACGTAGTCACGGTCAAGGATTATGGAAAGAATTGAAGCGTAGGTACTGGGTCTGCCCACACCCGTTTCTTCAAGCATCTTGATAAGTGATGCCTCAGAGAAGCGAAGCGGAGGCTGTGTGAAGTGCTGCTCATCCTTGATTTCCTTTACCTTGAGAACTGCACCCTCAACAAGCTCGGGAAGCACTGAGGTGCTTTCCTCCTCGTCGGAATTGTTATCGTAAAGAACGCTGTAGCCGTCAAAGCGTACGGTATAGCCCGATGCATTGAATACACAGTATTCTTCGGCATTACCCTCTTTTGCGGCAATGATTTCAGCCTTTGTGGTATCCTGAACACAGTTTGCCATAAGGGATGCCATAAAACGGCACCAGATGAGGTTATATATCTTATACTGCTCTGAGGTAAGTGAGGATTTTGCCTTTTCGGGAGTAAGCTCAACAAGTGAGGGTCTTATGGCCTCGTGACCGTCCTGAGCGCCCTCTCTCGTTTTGAAATAACGGGGCTTTTCGGGAAGATACTTATCGCCGTAATTCTCCTTGATGAACTGATTGCCGAGAGCGCGGGATTCCTCAGAAATACGGAGTGAGTCCGTTCTCATATAGGTAATAAGACCCACGGAGCCGATACCCTCAACTTCAACGCCTTCATAAAGCTCCTGAGCAACCTTCATTGTACGCTTTGCGGTAAAGCCCAGTCTCTTTGAAGCCTCCTGCTGAAGAGTTGACGTGATAAAGGGAGGCGAGGGCTGCTTCTTCCTGATACCCTTCTTGACCTTGCCTACGGTGAATACGGCATCGTCAAGCTTTGCAAGAATCTTATCGGTATCTGCCTTGTCGGAAAGCTTTATTTTTCCCGTTTCATCTCCCCAGAAGCCTGCCTTGAAGCTCTTTTTTGAGGGAGGTGCCTGAAGAAGAGCGTCAATCGTCCAGTATTCCTCGGGAACAAACTTTTTGATTTCCTCTTCTCTGTCAACAATAAGACGGAGTGCAACGCTCTGCACACGGCCTGCGGACAGACCTCTCCTTATTTTCTGTGAAATAAAGGGCGAAAGTCTGTAGCCTACAAGACGGTCAAGAATTCTTCTTGCCTGCTGTGCATTTACAAGATCAAGGTCAATCCTGGAAGGATTGCTGATTCCGTGCTCAACGCTCTTTTTATTGATTTCATTGAACTTTACACGGTTAAGCTTGTTTGTATCAAGACCTAAAAGTGTTGCAAGATGCCATGAGATGGCTTCACCCTCACGGTCAGGGTCAGTTGCGAGGTACACTTCTTCACTTTTTCGTGCAAGGGCTGACAGTTCCTCGATGAGCTTCTCCTTTCCCTTGATGACAGTGTAATCAGGCTCAAAATCACGGCTGACATCAACACTCAGCTTATTTGCGTGTAAATCCCTGATGTGACCCATTGAGGCCTTTACCTCAAAGCCGGGGCCGAGATACTTTTTAATGGTTTTTGCCTTTGCAGGCGACTCAACAATAACAAGTTTTGACATATATATTAATCTTCCTTTGGAAAAAATTACTTATACAGATTATCAGATTGCTTCAACAACTGCTCCCGGCAGATTTCTTATAAGTCCGAAAATTTCAAGCTCGGACACTGCCGTCAGCACTGCTCTTACGGGAAGCCCCGTAACATCAACAAGGTTATTCACGTCCGTCTTGCCCTCAAGCAGTACGGCGTAAATTTTTTTCGCATCCTCACTTACGAAATCGGGAACCTCTTTTACGGTCTTCTCTTCCGTCACGGGAGGCGCTGTTTTCTTCTTTGGGGCAGCTTTCACTGCAGGCTCTGCTGCAAGAGAGACCTCTTCCTGCTTTTTCTCCTCTTTTGTCAGAGAATAGGCCTCGCTATGCACCGTTTCTGCTTCAACGGGTCTGTTACAGTACATTTCATTGAAGCTCCTGCCGAACTCTTCTCTCAGCGGATATGCAATATCCCCCGCATTATTGAAGATATATGCCCCCTCGGAAATGAGCTTTTTACATCCGTCTGAGGGAAAAAGCTTCTCCGACATTGCATAAACACGGCGCTTCTGCTTTTTTGCCGTGGAGGCGGTTATAAGAGAGCCGCTTTTTTCTCCTGCATAGGTCACAAGCACCGCATCACTCATTCCCGATATAAGACGGTTTCTTTCGGGAAAGGTGAATTTTGAAGGAGCCTCACCGGGCAGCATCTCCGTTATATAGACACCGTTTCTGCAGACCTCCTTGTAGAAGCCTCCGAGACGGTTCATATACTCGTTGCCGAGACCGCAGCCAAGCACTCCGACAGTGGCACCGCCCGCTGCAATTGCGCCCTTGTGTGCGGCAGTATCAACTCCCAGTGCGGCACCGCTTACAATGACGGCACCCGTTTTTGCAAGGTTGTATGCGGCTGAATATGAAAGGGCAAGAGCCTCGTCCGGCGCCTTTCTTGAGCCTACCATTGCAACGTTTACGTTATCTCTCAGCACCTCTTTATCGCCCTGATAAAAAAGCACGAGAGGATAATCACTTATTTCAAGAAGCCTACGGGGATACAAGGGAGACTCAAAGGTGAAGGCGTCACCGCCTAAATCCCTTGCCGTTTCAATTGCATCAAAAGCATCGAAAAGGCTGAAGGAGAAAAGGCGCTGCTTCGTAAAGCCCCTGAGAAGTCCTTCCGTGTCCTCATCCTTGGTCACGACCTCGTAAAGCTCTTCAAATCCGCCGTAATATTCAAGAGCCTTTTTCGCTTTTTTACTGCTTCCGAAAAGCCCCTGATACCACATAACATAATGAATTCTTTTATACATCCTCTCACCTGTCCTTCATAAACTCCCATATAAGCACGGTAGCCGCGGCAGATGCATTGAGAGACTCCGCCTTGCCCTTCATGGGAATTGTTATTCTGTGAGTTGAGAGTTCAAGTGTTTCATCGCTTATGCCGTTACCCTCGTTACCGATTATGAGCACACAGCCTCCGTCCTTGGAGGCCTTCGTGACGTCCCGGGCAGAAGGGTCAACAACACTTGCAAATATTTTCATACCGTTTCTTTTACATACGGAAAGTATCTCCTGTGCACTGTCCGTTCTTATTACGGGGAAACGAAGAAGCGCTCCCATTGAAGCCCTGAGTGCCTTGGAGGAATAAATATCACAGCCTGAATTTACTATGATACCGTCTGCACCCATAGCCTCTGCCGTACGGACTATTGCACCCATATTATCGGGATTCTGCACGTTATCCGTAAACACGTACATTCCGTCAGGGTCTGTTTCACGGGAAAGCTCAGGCTGACGGCACACTGCGAAAAAGCCCTGAGAATTTTTTGTGTCGCTGAGCTTTTCGGCAACGCTTTCGGGAATAAGGAATGACTTTTCCGATTTTTCAGCAAGTATCTCATATTCGGCGGCATATTTTTCCCTTGCCTTTTCCGTTACGAAAAACTGCTTTATTTCAACACCGTTCAGCGCTCCGTCCTTGCAGAGACGTGCCCCCTCAAGAAGGAAAAGCCCCGTTTTTTTACGCTCCTTAAGCTCCTTGAGTGCGGCGGCCGCTTTTACGGCAGGATTGTTTCTTGAGGTTAATTCTTCCATAGTTACCCCACTGTTATATCCGATAAAATATTTCTGAGCATCAGAAGAAGGGCTACGAGCATTGCAGGCATAAGGAAATATACCGCGGCAGCCTTTCTTTTCTTTATATCAACCCTTGAGGGATAAAGCTTCATCATACGGGGATTTTTCCAGGCATAGCCTGCAAGGGCAACCACACCGATGAGAATTATTCCGTAGGTGAATATTGCAGAGAAAATCATATTTGTTCCGTCCGAAAGTCCCGTTCTTGCCCAGGAGAATATAACGGACAGGAAATTATTGAGAAAATGTATTACGATACCCGTCCACAGCGAATCAGTTACGATAGCAGCATAGCCCAGAGCCACCCCTGCAACAATTGCAAAGGGCATCTGCATAATATTACCGTGAACAAGACCGAACATAACACCCGATACGATAATGGCAAACCAGTCACCGTATTTGCGAAGAGGCTGCATTATAACGCCTCTGAAGGCAAACTCCTCAAAAATTGCAGGAAAAACAGCCATATACATAACGGAGCATATAAGCTGAAAGGCATTTTCGGGAACAGGCTCCTGCTGAGTCAGCGCCATATCGTACGAATAGGAGCTGATACCGAAGGCTGAGAAGAAGGTCATCATATAGGACACCGCAACGTTTCCTATATAGCACACACCGAGCCCTGCAGGAATAAGAAAAGCCGTACCTGCATTCTTTCGGGGTGCGCCGAGGGGAAGAGTGATTCCAGTCGTCTTTTTAAGGAAAATATAAGCAAGGAAGAACGGAACTGCAACACCGAGCAGGGTATAAAGCATACCGAATACGGCTTCTGCAGTGGGATTCCGGGTATAAAGCGTATAAAGTGTTCTGTTTGAGCCCAGAATCGTACCGAAAATCGTTCCGAAAATTTCAAAAAGAATAATTGCACCTGCCGCCGCAATTGAAGCAAGCGACAGGGTCAGCACCTTTTTGTCGGCGAAAAAAACGCTCAGCTTTTTTGCAAGCGGCTGAAATCTGTCCTTTACCGAAGGCTTTTTTCTGTAAGGATATCCGTTAAAAGGATACTGATTGCCGTAAGGGAGCTGATTACCGTAAGGGGACTGATTGCCGTAAGGAGGCTGATTGCCGTAGGGGTACTGATTGCCATAGGGAGGCTGACTTCCGTAGGGTGCCTCTTCACGGGCATTCCCCTCCCCGTTTTCACGGAAAGGGGGTATATCAGCTTTATTTTCCCCGGTCTCTTCCCTTTCGGGGGAATTACCGTAAGGAGAAAAATTGTCTGTCAAAAAAATCACTTCCGATTAAAATTTATCTTCCGCAGCAATGCTTGTATTTCTTTCCGCTTCCGCAGGGGCAGGGATCGTTTCTGCCGACCTTTGCTCCCTTTGTTACGGGCTTTTTCTTTTCTTCCACATCACCGCCGCCGGAAGAAGAGGTAACCTTGATTACCTGCTGACGCTTTACGTCCTCCTCGGAGCGCACTCTTCTTGTGAAGAGCATCTGTACCGTATCCTCGCGGATGGAGGAAGACATTTCATCAAACATATCGTATGTCATCTGTCTGAAGGCTACAACGGGATCCTGATTTGCATAAGCACGAAGAGAAATACCGCGCTTGAGCTGATCCATAGCGTCAATGTGGTCAATCCACTTCATATCAACGTTTCTGAGAAGTGCATACTGCTGAAGCTGCTTCACAACGTCCTCGCCGTGCTCTGCAGTCAGCTCCTCAAGACGAGTTTCGCAAAGAGAAACAAGATGCTCCTTGATATCCGATGCACTGTCAAATTCTGAAAGTCCCTTGCCGTCAAGAAGCCAGGAATACTTGGAAACAAGACCTACCGTATTCCACTTGTCGGAGGAAACTGAATCGGAGCAGAAAAGGTCAACGTTGTCGCTGATGCTTTCCTTTATCATCTTGCGGATTGTGGCATCCATATCCTCACCGTCAAGCACACGGTCACGCTGCTCGTAAATAAGAGCTCTCTGCTTGTTGATAACGTCGTCATAGCTGATTGTATGCTTACGTGCGGCAAAGTGATTGGATTCAACTCTCTTCTGTGCATTTTCAATTGCAGATGAGAACATATTTGCTTCGAGAGCAAGATTTTCGTCACGGAACATCCTCATAATTCTTTCGAATCTGTCACCGCCGAAAACTCTTAAGAGATCATCGTCTGCGGCAAGATAGAAACGGCTTTCACCGGGGTCACCCTGACGGCCTGCACGTCCTCTTAACTGATTGTCAATTCGTCTTGCCTCGTGGCGTACGGTACCGATGATGAAGAGACCGCCTGCGGCTCTTACCTTTTCGGCATCTGCCTTCAGCTCCTGCGAATATTTCTCCTGAAGCTCGGAGAATACTCTTCTTGCCTCAAGGATTTCTTCGTTATCCGTATCAGAGAAGCCCGTGGCCTCGGAAATAAGCTCGTCAATGAAGCCCATTTTCTTCATTTCGTTCTTTGCCATATGCTCGGCATTACCGCCAAGGATAATATCAGTGCCTCGGCCTGCCATATTCGTAGCGATTGTAACTGCACCTGGCTTACCTGCCTGAGCAACGATTTCAGCCTCTCTTGCGTGCTGCTTTGCATTGAGCACCTCGTGCTTGATTCCGCTTCTCTTAAGAACGGCGGAAAGAGCCTCGGACTTATCGATGCTTACGGTACCTACGAGTACGGGCTGACCCTTGGCGTGACATTCCTTTATCTGCTCGATAACGGCGGCAAACTTCTTCTGCTCGTTCACATACATAACGTCGGGATGGTCTTTTCTTATCATGGGTCTGTTTGTGGGAATTTCAACGATATCAAGAGCATAGATTTCCTTGAATTCCTCACTTTCGGTCATAGCGGTACCCGTCATACCCGAAAGCTTCTTATAAAGTCGGAAATAGTTCTGAAGTGTTACGGTTGCAAGAGTCTTGTTTTCCTTGCCCAGCTTTACGCCTTCCTTTACCTCGATTGCCTGATGAAGACCCTCGCTGTAGCGTCTGCCGTGCATTACACGACCCGTGAATTCATCAACGATAAGAACCTGACCGTCAACAACAACGTAGTTTACGTCACGCTGCATAACGCCTCTTGCCTTGATAGCCTGATTTATGTGGTGAAGAAGCTGCATATTCTCGGCATCCATAAGGTTTTCAACACCGAAATGTCCCTCTGCCTTTTTGATACCGTTCTTTGTAAGTGTGGCTGTTCTTGCCTTCTCGTCAACGATGTAGTCAAACTCACCTGCAATATCGTCAAGGCTTGTTCTTGACTGTACGTCGGTAATTCTGTGAACGGAAAGCTTCTTTGCAAAGTCGTCCGCTCTCTGATATTCGTCGGAGGAAACACTGCCTGCACCCGAAATAATAAGAGGAGTTCTTGCTTCGTCAATAAGGATGGAGTCAACCTCGTCCACGATTGCGAAGATATGACCTCTCTGGGATTTTGTTTCCTTATAAAGAGCCATATTGTCACGAAGGTAATCGAAGCCCATTTCGGTGCTTGTACCGTAGGTGATATCACAGAGATATGCCGCCTTCTTTTCGTCGGGAGACTGCATATTGTAAACAAGACCGACGGAAAGACCCATAAAACGGAAAACCTTTCCCATCCATTCTGAGTCTCGGCGTGCAAGATATTCGTTTACGGTTACTACGTGAACACCCTTGCCCGTAAGTGCATTGAGGTATGCAGGGAGAGTTGCAACCAGTGTTTTACCTTCACCTGTTCTCATTTCGGCAATTCTGCCCTGATGAAGAACTATACCGCCGATAATCTGCACGGGGAAATGCTTCATCTTGAGAACTCGCCAGGATGCCTCACGGCAGGCGGCAAATGCCTCGGGAAGGATATCGTCAAGGCTCTCACCGTTTTCAAGTCTCTCCTTGAAATAAGGGGTCTTTGCCTTTAACTGTTCATCCGTAAGAGCGGTATATTCCTCTTCGAGAGCAAGCACCTTATCGGCAACGACACGTACCTTCTTTACCTCTCTTGATGAATAATCGCCGAAGATTTTTTTAAGAAATGACATCTGATTCTTCCTTTCACGCCACCTTAAGGTGAGCGTATCCATGTTATTGTTCTTTACAGAATTTACAGAAAGTGTTCATGGGACAGTCTGCACAAAGGGGCTTTCTTGCATCGCACAGCGCTCTTCCGTGAAGCACCGCACGGTGACAGAAATCGTTGCTTTCCTCAGGAGGAAGAAGCTTTCTGAGTGCAAGCTCCACCTTCAGCGGATCCTTTGTTTCAACAAGTCCCAGTCTGTTCGAAATTCTTATAAGGTGTGTATCTGCCACAACCGCAGGCTTACCGTACACGTCACCCACAATAAGGTTTGCCGTTTTTCTTCCCACGCCGGGAAGGGTTGTAAGCTCCTCTATGGTGTCGGGCACTCTGCCGCCGAAGCGTTCAAGCACGTCGTTTGCCATACCCACAATATCCTTTGCCTTCTGTCGGAAAAATCCGCAGGAGTGAATAAGCTCCTCAACGTCCTTCACGTCAGCCTTTGAAAAAGCTTCCGTTGTGGGATATTTTTCAAACAGTGCAGGGGTCACAAGGTTTACTCTTGCATCGGTACACTGTGCCGAAAGTCTTGTGGCAACGAGAAGCTGAAAGGGATCCTCCGCAACAAGAGAGCAGATGGCTTCGGGATAGAGCTTTTTAAGCTCCTCAGTAGCCTTCAGTGCAATTTCTTTTTTCGTCATACCCTTCATCCTCTCTTTATATTTTTTAATAGTATATACCCGTGGCATTCAAAAATCAAGAAAAAAATACAAATAATAAATAATATTATATATGTTTTTTCGACAGATACTGTCGGTGTACCATTCAAGGTACACAAAAAGAAAAACAGAAATTTCCTGTTTACAAGCAGAGTTTTCTCTGTTATAATACACTCAAACTACCGAACATTTGTTCGTTTTGTTTTCAGGAGAGATGAATTATGCGTATAATTTTACATTCCGACCTTAACAACTGCTATGCTTCAATTGAGAGTATAAACCACCCTGAGTACAAGGAAATTCCCCTCGCGGTAGGCGGTGATCCCGAAAAAAGACACGGCATAATTTTAGCAAAAAACGAAATTGCAAAGAAATACGGAGTAAAAACGGGTGAGCCCTTGTGGCAGGCACAGAAAAAATGTCCGTCGCTGAAAATTCTGCCTCCGAATTTTCCCTTGTATCAGAAGTACTGCAACAAGGCAAGGGAAATTTACTGCGAATATACAGACCTTGTAGAAGCCTTCGGCCCCGATGAAGCCTGGCTTGATGTTACGGGCAGCACGGAGCTTTTCGGCTCCGGAGAGGTAATTGCCGAGGAGATAAGGCACCGTATAAAAACAGAGCTGGGACTTACGGTTTCAATAGGCGTATCCTACAACAAAGTGTTTGCCAAATTCGGCAGTGACTACAAAAAGCCCGATGCCGTCACCGTTATCACCCCTGAAAATTTCAGAGAAATCGTATGGAAGGCTCCCGTGGGAGACCTTCTTTTCGTGGGTCCGTCAACCGTAAGAGAGCTTAACCGCCGCTGTATCTACACCGTAGAGGATGCGGTAAGGCTCGGTCGGGAAAGGCTTATGCAGATGTTCGGCAAAAACGGCGAAAGACTGTATATTTATGCAATGGGAATGGATACGACTCCCGTTATGAATATAGCCGAAAGACTGCCCGTAAAAAGCATAGGAAACTCCACGACTCCCCCGAGAGACCTGAAAAATTTTGAGGATACAAAAATTTTACTCTATATTCTCTCGGAAAGCGTTGCAAAAAGGCTCAGGAATCACTCCCTTCTGTGTACGGGAGTCCAGCTTCACGTAAGAACGTCGGGGCTTATAACACTTGAAAGGCAAAAAAAGCTTGCCTTCCCCACAAACGTATCGGAAAATATCTGCAAGGAGGGGCTGGAACTTCTGAAAGCCTATAATTCATATCCTTTGAGAAGCATCGGAATAAGGGCAATTAATCTGATTCCCGACTCAGCGCCCCGACAGACCACCATGTTCCGTGACGAAATCAGAGAAGAGAAAAAAGAGAGCCTCGAGCTGACGGTTGACAGAATACGAGAGAAGTACGGAAAGGAAAGCATTGTGCGCTCCGTCATACTTTCGGACAATATACTCAGCCAATCCAACAAGCCACGGTCCGAGCCTCCTGCTTTTTATACCCATTAAATGTTAAATTACCCTTGAAAACCTTCCCTTGTTGCGATAAAATATACCTTGGTGATTCTATGAAAATAATCATTGATGCGGATGCCTGCCCCGTTACGGATATCACTCTTGAAATTGCAAGGGAAAGAAGCATCCCCTGCACAATCGTCTGCGACAATGCACATTACATCGTAAGAGACGGTGCGGAAACAATTGTGGTTGACAAGGGCGCTGATTCAGCCGACCTTAAAATCGCAAACACCGTTTCCCGCGGTGATATCGTGGTGACTCAGGACTACGGTCTTGCGGCACTGATCCTGGGAAAGGGCGGAAGGGCAATCAATCAGAACGGGCTGATTTTCAACAATGAAAATATCGAAAATTTGCTCTACTCAAGATTTGTCAATAAGAAAATACGTCTGTCGGGCGGAAGAACAAAGGGACCCCCGAAAAGGTCTTCCGAGAACGACAGGACATTCAGAATAAATCTACTCAGGCTGTTGGAGGAATAATTATGTCAATCAAAGGTATATCAAAGGAATATAATTTCAGAAAAGCCGTTCCCGTATGGGAAAAGGATCAGGAGCTCACAAAAAATCTCTCCCTTGTTTTCAGAGCCGTAATTGAAGGAAACGAGGAAATAACCTTAAGCATCACTTCTCACTCAAGATATCAGATTTTTGTTGACGGTGTATTTTATGCCGCAGGCCCCGCAAGAGCAGGACACGGCTTTTACAGAGTAAGTGAATACACACTTAAAAACGAGCTTTCCGACAAAAAAACCGTAATCTCAATCATTGCAGCAGGCTACAATATAAACAGCTTCTATCTTCTTGATATGCCCTCCTTCCTTGCAGCTGAAATCACGAGAGGCGATGAAATTTTATATGCAACGGGCAGTGAAAACGAATTCGAGGTTGCCCGTTTTGCTTCCCGTATCAGCAAAACTCCCCGTTATTCATTCCAGCGTCCCTTTACCGAGGCTTACATACTCGACGCTTATTACGACCTTTTTATGACCGACCCCGATACAAAGCTTCAGGCAGTTGAAATTGCTCCCACAGAGAAGAAAAATTTCATTGACAGAAATCTTCCCTACTGCCTCTACACCGAAAGAAAGGTAAAGGAAATCGTTTCAAAGGGCATTCTTATTCCCGACAAGGACAGAAGATACTTTAAGGACAGAAGCCTTACAGATATCTGCGATACTCTTAAGGGTTATCCTGAAAAGGAGCTTGATACCTCTCCCGCAAACGAGCTCTATGCATATAAGACACAGATTATGGAGGACGGCGGCTACGGCATGGAAAGCGTTTCTCTCGGCATAAACTGCTGCTGTATTTACGATATGGGCAGCAACAACACGGGCTACATCCGTCTTTCTCTCACAGCCGAGCACGACACCGTAATTTACGCTGTTTTCAACGAGATTCTTCCCGACGGCAAATGTCCCGACCCCGGCAAGGATGCCTGCCAGAACGTTGTAAAATGGGCAATCCAGGGCGGAAGAACCTACGATATCGTGTCCTTCGAGCCTTATACCTTCCGCTATATTCAGATTATTTCGATGTATGCTCCCGCTCTTGTGACAAACGTGTCCCTTTATGAGGAGTGCTATCCCGAAACACTTGTGACAAACACAAAGAAGATGCCCACGGAGGATTTACAGAAAATCTACGATGCCGCCGTTGAAACCTTCCGTCAGAATTCAACCGATATCTTTATGGACTGCCCCTCACGTGAAAGAGCAGGCTGGCTGTGCGACAGCTTCTTTACCTCCCGAGTTGAAAAGGAGCTCACGGGTGAAAGCCACGTTGACCATAACTTCATAGAAAACTTCCTTCTCCCCGAAAAATTCGACAATATTCCTCAGGGTATGCTTCCTATGTGCTACCCCTCAGACCACTACGACGGAGGCTTTATCCATAACTGGGCATTCTGGTTCGTTCTTCAGCTGAAGGGCTATCTTGAGCGTTCAGGCGACCGTGAAATGATTGATGCCGCCAAAAAGAGAGTTTACGAGCTTCTTGAATTTACAAAGAAATACGAAAATGCCGACGGTCTTCTCCAAAATATCGACGGCTGGATTTTCGTTGAATGGTCAGCCGCAAACGACTTTGTCCGCGATGTGAACTACCCCTCAAATATGCTCTATACGAAGGTACTTGATGCGGTGGCAGACCTTTACGGTGACACTGCACTTCACGAAAAAGCAGACAAGCTCAGAAAAACCATTGCCCAAAAGGCTTTTGACGGTGAATTTTTCATTGACAATGCTGTGCTTGACGAAAACAACGTCCCCGTAAACACAAGGAATCACACCGAAACCTGTCAGTATTACGCTTTCTTCACCGGCACGGCAACAAAGGAAAGCTTCCCCGAGCTTTACGAAAAGATGTTCACTGTTTTCGGTCCCGACAGAGACCCCGAAAAAACCTATCCCGATGTTCCCGTTTCAAACGCCTTCATCGGAAATTATCTCCGTCTCTTCATCCTTTTCGAGGACAAGGAGTACGACAAGCTTCTCAATGAAATCAGAAGCTTCTTCCTGCCTATGGCTGAAAAGACGGGCACACTCTGGGAAAATATGACGGACTACGCCTCCTGCTGTCACGGCTTTGCAAGCCACGTGGCATACTGGCTCAACCACATTGTGAAATAATAACAATTGACATTTTTCTTCTTTTTTGCTATTATAATTTTTGTATTATTTTGTTTATTATTTTGGTGATTTTATGAAAGCTTTCAGAAAAATTATTCTCACAATGCTGGTTTCCTGCCTCCTTATCCTTCCCTTTGCGGGAACAGCTCAGGCTGCAGACCTTTTTAACCCCGACAATATCAATTCCATCTTCAGCTTCTTCGGTATTGATACAAGCAATCCCGAAAGCATTCAGGATGCTATTGACAGAATTGAAAACGAAGGTCTTTCAGGAATAATGAGCATCCTCGGCATTGACGTTTCCGAAATTCTTGACGAGCTTCAGTCATACCTCGGAACTATGGTTCCTTCTACAACAAAGCCTCAGGAAACAACCACCCAGGAAACAACGGAGCCCGAAACAACAACAGAGGAGCCTGCAACAGAAGCCCCCACAACAGCTCCTTACATTCCTGCTCCCACATATCCCTCTTACAACTATAACCCCATACCCTCCACAACCCTTCCCCCCGTGGAGACCACAACCTTCCAGTTCATTGCTCCCGAGCAGATTTATACGGAAGCCTTCACAACAACGGTTTTCAAGCCTATTGTTGAGGACGATATCTCTTCCGTAAAGGATGACACAAATCCCATCAAGACCGCTATCGGCGTTCTTCTTCTGTTAGGCTCGGGTATCGGTGTTATTATCGTTGTTTTAGCACTCAAGAGAAACAGAATATAAAATGCAGAATCTGAAACCCACAGAACATATTGAATACATTGACGGCAGCCTCAAGCTCGTAGTATCCGACAGCCATACCTTTGGTACGGATGCCTTGCTTTTGGCTGCCTTTTCCGCACCGAAAAGAAAAAATACCGTATGCGATTTCGGTACGGGCTGCGGAATTATCCCCTTTTACTGGTTAAGAGAAGGGGTAGAAAGGGTACACGCCGTTGAAATTCAGCCTCTTGCCTGCAACCAGCTTACAAGAAGCATAGAAATCAATTCCCTGGAAGAAAGATTTTTCCTTTATAACTACGATTTAAGGGAGCTTAAAGGAAAGCTTGATGCAGGCGTTTTTGACCTTGTTACAATGAATCCTCCTTACACTGCCGAGGGACACGGAATTATAAGTGAAGCTGCCGCGGATAAAATTGCACGGCACGAAACAAGCCTTGAGCTGACCGATGTTTTTCTTTCTGCCTCACGGCTTCTGAAATTCGGCGGCAGAATATGCATCTGTCTGCGTCCCGAAAGACTGACGGAGGCTATGATGGGAATGCGAGAAGCAAAAATAGAGCCCAGGCGCCTGCGCTTCGTTTCCCATCGTGACGGAAAGGCACCGTGGCTTTTCCTGCTTGAAGGAAAAAAGGGCAGAAATCCGGGTCTTATAGTCGAAAAGGAGCTTCACATAGAAAATCCCGACGGGAGCCCGTCTGAGGAAATGCTGAAAATTATCGGAAGCTATAAAAAGGATTAACGTTATGGAGTCATTTTTCCCTGCCTTTTTTATTATCATAGTGGCTCTTGCCGCCATAAAAAGAAACAACCTGCAGCTGCAGCTGATGAGAATACGAAAAAGAAGAAAGGAATGTAAAGCAATGGACAATTCCATACTTTTAAGATACATAGGAAAAGAATGCATTGTACAGGCCAACGGCTATATCGCAGGGCTTGTCGGAAAGGTTATCGAGGTTTCTGAGCACTGGATAACCGTTGAAGATAAAAAAGGTAAGCTTACAACCTTTAACTGTGATTACATCAGCAGTATAAAGGAGAAGTAAAATGGCAGGAGAATTATTTGTAGTCGGCACGCCCATAGGAAATTTGGGCGACTTTTCCCCGAGAGCCGTTGAAACCCTGCGTACCGTTGACTTTATTGCGGCAGAGGACACAAGAGTTTCTATAAAGCTGCTCAACTACTTTGATATAAAAAACAAGCTTATAGCCTATCACGAGCACAACCGTGCAGAAAAGGGCCCTTCTATAGTTGAAAGAATTCTTGCTGGTGAAAGCTGTGCCCTCGTAACGGATGCCGGTATGCCTGCCATTTCTGACCCCGGTCAGGACCTTGTACGTCTCTGTCACGAAAGCGGAATAAAGGTAAATACCGTTCCCGGTCCCAGCGCAATAATAACGGCCCTTGCTCTTTCGGGGCTTGAAGTTTCCCGTTTCACCTTCGAGGGCTTTCTTACGGGCAACAAGCCAAAAAGAAGAGAGCATCTTGAAGAAATCAAAACCGAAAGAAAAACAATGGTCTTTTACGAGGCCCCCCATAAGCTTGCGGCTACCCTTCACGACCTGCATACCGCACTCGGTGACAGAAAAATCGCGCTCATAAAAGAGCTTACGAAGATTCACGAAAATATTGAATTCGGCACACTCGCAGAGCTTGACGGGAAATACGACGGAATGAAGCTCAAGGGTGAATACGTAATTATAATTGAAGCGAAAACCGAAGAGCAGCTCGCCTCGGAGGAAGAGATCATTGACCCCGTAGAGCTTGCAAAAACCTATATTGCCGAGGGTCTCAGTGTGAATGAGGCGGCAAAGAAGGTGGCAAAGGAAACAAACACGAAAAAAAGTGAAATTTATAAACAATTAGTATAAGCGGAGAACAAAATGGACATCAGAGAAAAGCTTTGCAAAGAATTTCCGGTAAAGCCGGAGCACATGGAAAACATCATAAGCCTTATTGATGACGGTAATACAATCCCCTTTATTGCCCGTTACCGTAAGGAAATGCACGGAAGCTGTGACGACCAGCTGCTTCGTGAAATTGCAGACAGACTGCAGTATTTAAGAAACCTCGAAAAGAAGAAAGAGGACTATATTGCACACATTGAGGAGCTCGGCAAAATGACTGATGAGCTCCGTGCAGATATTCTTGCGGCAGAAACCCTTGCAGTCCTTGAGGACCTTTACCGTCCCTACAAGCAGAAGAGAAGAACAAGAGCCACCATAGCAAAGGAAAAGGGACTTGAGCCCCTTGCTCTCGAAATTCTCGCTCAGGAAAGGCGTGAGGGCACAATTGAAGAAATGGCAGAAGGCTACGTAAGTGAAGAAAAGGACGTACCCGACGTTGCAGCAGCTCTTCAGGGTGCAAACGACATTATTGCGGAAATTATGTCCGACTCACCCGAAATAAGACACGACCTCAAGGAAATGATTTCTGCAAAGGGCATCATCCGCTCAAAGGCAAAAACCGAGGAAGACAGCGTTTACTCTATGTATTACGATTATTCCGAGGCTGTTTCAAAAATCCCCAGCCACAGAATTCTTGCCCTCAACCGCGGTGAAAATGAGGATTTCCTTAAGGTAAGCCTTGAAATCGAAAACTTTGCCGCAATGGGTATATTCTACCGCTATTTTGTAAAACCGGGCAGCATCACCACACAGTTCGTAAAGGAAGCAGCTCTTGACAGCTGGGAAAGACTCGTATTCCCCTCTGTTGAAAGAGAAATCAGAAATATGCTGACTGAAAAGGCTGACGAGCAGGCTATAAAAATGTTCGGACAGAACCTCAAGCCTCTTCTTATGCAGCCTCCCATTAAGAACAAGCGTGTTCTTGCAGTTGACCCTGCATACAGAACGGGCTGTAAAATCGCAGTTGTTGACGAGAACGGTAAGGTTCTTTCAACGGGCGTCATCTACCCCACTCCCCCTCAGAACAAAAAGGAGGAGGCGGCTGAAAAGGTACACACGCTTATAAGAAAATTCGGCGTTAACTGCATTTCAATAGGTAACGGCACAGCTTCCAAGGAGGCAGAAATTTTCGTTGCCGACACAATCAAGCAGTACGGCGGCAAGGTAAGCTATATGGTTGTAAACGAGGCAGGCGCCTCCGTTTATTCCGCATCAAAGCTCGGCGCTCAGGAATTCCCCGAGTTTGACGTATCTCTGCGTTCAGCAGTTTCCATTGCAAGAAGACTGCAGGATCCCCTTTCAGAGCTTGTTAAAATTGATCCCAAGTCCATCGGTGTAGGTCAGTATCAGCACGACCTTCCTCAGGCAAGACTTGAGGAATCCCTTACGGGTGTTGTTGAGGACTGTGTAAACTCAGTAGGTGTTGACCTTAACACTGCATCACCCTCACTTCTCAGATACGTTGCAGGCATCACAGCCGCAACCGCAAAGAATATCGTTGCATACCGTGACGAAAACGGTGCTTTTACATCCCGGGCAGGACTTAAAAAGGTCAAGGGCTTAGGTCCAAAGGCTTATGAGCAGTGTGCAGGCTTCCTCCGTATTCCCGGAGGCAAGGAAACCCTTGACAACACTGCAGTGCATCCCGAATCCTACGATGCGGCAAAAAAGCTTCTTGAGCTTCTCGGAATTGACAGCAGAAAGGTTTCCAAGGACGGAATCAGTGACATTGAAGAAAAGCTTGAAGCCTACGGCAAGGTAAAGGCGGCTGAGGAAATCGGTGTGGGTATTCCCACAATCACAGACATTGCGGGAGAGCTTAAAAAGCCCGGACGTGATATCCGTGACGAGCTTCCCGCTCCTATGCTCCGCTCCGACATTCTCTCAATGGAGGACCTCAGAGAGGGTATGGAGCTTCAGGGCACCGTAAGAAACGTTATCGACTTCGGTGTTTTCGTTGATATCGGTGTTCATCAGGACGGTCTCGTTCACATTTCACAGATTACCAACCGTTACATCAAGCACCCCTCAGAGGTGCTCAAGGTAGGCGACATTGTAAAGGTAAAGATTCTCAGCGTTGACGTTGCAAAGAAGAGAATCTCCCTTACAATGAAATAATTGCACAGTACCCTGCGGCAGGTCACTTTTTCCTGCTATCAAAATATATTACTTAAGAACGGCGGTGTTTTTATGTCAATGAAAAAAGCAACAAAAGCTATTATCGGTACGGCAGCAGGTATGGGTGCCCTTCTCACAGCATTCAATACCGTAGTTTACGAATGTATGCTCAATATCCGTCTTGCGGCAAAAATCGGAGAGAAAATGAATCCCCCCGTAATTGAAGCTCCTGCAGAGGAGGCTTCTCCCGAAAAGCCTGCAGAGGAGAAGCAACCCGACAGATTTTTCCCTGCTATGGAGAAATGGCTTCCCGATCATCAGCCCGACGACATCTACATAAAAAATAAAAAGGGCCAGACCCGTCACGCTAAAATTTTCAACAACGGACATCCCGAAAAATGGGCTATCATTTTCCACGGCTTCACCTCTGGTCCCGGCGGAATGTATCACTATGCCTTTGCGTACTCACAGATGGGCTTCAACTGCATTCTTCCCTCTATGATAGGTCATTCCGAGGATGAAAACAGATATGCTTCAATGGGCTGGCACGACAAATATATCGGCCTTGACCTTATTGAATACATCACAGCTATGTATCCCGAGGCCCAAATCGTGCTTCACGGTGAAAGCATGGGTGCGGCTACAACAATGCTTATAACGGGTGAAAAGCTCCCCTCAAACGTAAAATGTGCCGTTGAGGACTGCGGCTTCACAACCGTTATGGATGAATACACACACGTCACGAAAACCACGATTTCTCCCGCTCTCGTGCCCATTCTCCCCACTCTCAGCGTTTATTCACAGCTCAGAGGCAATATGAGCTTCAAAAAGTGCGCTCCTATTGAGGCAGTTAAGAAATCAGTCACTCCCACTCTTTTCGTGCACGGTGAAAACGATGATTTCGTTCCCTTCAGAATGCTGAATCAGGTTTACACAGCCTGCGCGGCAGAAAAGGATTTCTTTACCGTAAAGGGTGCAGGTCACGCGGAATCCGTTTCAAAGGAGCCCGAATTCTACTGGACCAACGTATATAATTTCGTAAAAAAATACATTGAGATATGACAAAAGCTATAAAAACATCAAAAAGCAGAGATAAGGATATGACCGAGGGCAGTATTGTAAGGCATATTATAATGTTTTCCCTGCCACTGCTTCTCGGCAACGTCTTTCAGCAGCTATATAACACCGTTGACACCTGGGTCGTAGGCAACTACGTCAGCAACGAAGCATATTCTGCGGTAGGCTCCGTAGGTCCCATAGTAAACGTGCTTATCGGTCTTTTTATGGGTCTTTCAAGCGGAGCAGGTGTTGTAATTTCCCAGTTTTATGGCGCCCACAGATTTGATAAGGTGCAGGATACGGTACACACCTGCATTGCAATAACCGTAATTTTCTCCGTTGTTTTCACAATTGTGGGAATCGCCACAACACCTCTTATGCTTCACGCTATGGACACTCCCGAAGAGGTGTATCCCGAGGCACAGAAATATCTTATAATCTATTTTGCAGGCGTCGCGGGACTTCTTTTCTACAATATGGGCTCAGGTATTCTCAGAGCCGTCGGCGATTCAAAGCGTCCCTTCATTTTCCTCGTGGTTTCCGCCCTTATCAATATCGTGCTTGACCTTGTGTTCGTGCTGGGCTTCGGAATGGGTGTTGAGGGTGTAGCCTACGCCACAATAATTGCGCAGGGAGTTTCGGCAATACTCGTTATGCTGACGCTTATGACCTCGGACGGCTGTATCAAGGTGCTTTTCAGAAAAATAAAAATTCACCTTGAACAGCTGAAGCTTATTCTGAGAGTCGGCACTCCTGCCGCAATTCAGCTTGCAATCACTGCATTTTCAAACGTTTTCGTACAGTCGTATATAAACTATTTCGGAGCAGACTGTATGTCGGGCTGGACCACCTACACAAAGCTTGACCAGTTTATGTTCCTTCCCATGCAGTCCGTTTCCATTGCGGCTACAACCTTTGTGGGACAGAATCTCGGTAAGGGCAACGTGGAAAGAGCAAAGGAAGGCGTAAAAAAGGCTTACATAATGTCCCTTATCTGCACGGCGGTAATTATGGTGCCGCTTATGGTATTCTCCCCTCAGGCAAGTGCCTTCTTCAACGACAAGCCCGAGGTAATAGAATACTCCACCCTTCTTTTATGCTGGCTGTCCCCCTTCTATCTTACCTGCTGTATGAATCAGGTTTACGCGGCAGCGCTGAGAGGCGCCGGCAACAGCAAGGTTCCTATGCTTATAATGCTGGGCTCCTTCGTGCTTTTCAGACAGACTTATCTTTTCATAATGGCAAACTTCATAGCAAACGAAATTCTTCCCATTGCTATGGGCTACCCTGCAGGATGGATTGTCTGCTCTGTTATCACTTACATCTACTACAAAAAGACTGACCTTATGAAAACAAAGCTTGTTGCATAAAAAATTTCCCGTTTTCCGGATTTTCCGAAGAACGGGAATTGTCTTTTTTGCTCAAATTTTCTCTGTCGAATTATACATATTGATACACCGTTTTATGTTGTTTTTTATACGCATAAATGATATAATACATTTAATTATATTAAAGGAGAGGTGTTATGGCTAAGGTAAACAAAGAAACTTTTCAGAAGTTTTTTACTGAAGTAAAAACACATTGGAAAACTCCTGCCGAGGGCAAATACGTTCCCTATAAGGAATATCTCAACATATTCTTCTCGGTAGGTGCCAACTACACGGCATCAAAGGTGCTGGAGTACATCTATTTTGCAACGGGCTGCTTCCTTATAATGCACCATTATAAGCTCCCCTATCTCACATTCTCAATCATAAGCATAATCAACATGCCCTTGGGCTACGTAACCGCCCTTATCTGGTGGTTTGTATGCGATAACTTAGGCTTCCTTCCGGGTAAAACGGAAAAGAAGCTATATACGGTTTACGTGGCAATGATAGCCTTCGGCCTGTCGTGCATATTCTTTGATTATTCCACCCTTTTCGATCCCAACTCAAAGTTCATCATTTTCCTTAACTCCCTTGAGGGAATGAGTGCCACCGCCTGCTTCAAGGTATTCGGCACACACTTCCTGTATTCAGGATGGGTTGGTGCCAGAAACATTTTCTGGAGAAAAAAGCTTATTCCCAAATTCGGAAGATACAAGTATTCACTTTATTCTGACGTTATCCCTAAGTGCATCGTTGTAGTTCTCATCGGTTGGCTTCCTCTGTATGAAATTGCCGACGTTTCCACCCGTGTGTGGGCTGCAAACCTTCTTTTTGCAATTTACGGTGTATTCGGCTTCGGCAACGTGCTTGAAACCACAACACAAAGCATTTCTCCCAATCCCACGGAAAGAATTCTTGTAAGAACCTATCCCGTTAAGCTTTCCCACTTCTTACAGACTATTATGACAATTATCATTCCTGCCCTTGTGGGTACTCTCAAGAACGGCTGGGCAGATATAAACTTCTTCCGCTGGGTTATTCCCGGAACCTTCATTGCCTGTGCAGTGCTTACAATGATAGGTGCCAACACAATCAAGGAAAGAATTCCTCAGCCGCCCCTTGAAAAGAAGGTCAATATCAAATTCTGGGACGGCATGTTCGGTGTTTTACATAATAAATACCGCTGGATAAACACTATGGTAGGACTTATTGACTCTCTCGGAAACGGTATGCTTGCTTTTACAAGCATTCTTTATCTTTACACCTTCCGTCTTGCAGGACTCCCCTACTCAATTCTTACACTTCTCGTGTCCTTTGCGGGTACTCCCCCGGATCTGCTTACACCATATTTCTTAAAGAGATTCTCGTACAAGCAGATTATGATATTCTATCAGCTGACCCGTGCATTCGGCAACTTAGGACTTGTTGCGGCAATATGGTTCTGCGGTGACAATCTTGTTATATGCGGTACCCTTTGTATCGTTGTTATGTTCCTGATGGAAATGACGAAGACGGTGCCCACGTCTGCAGGTCACGATATGAACGTTAAAATCAACGACTATCAGATGTATCTTTCAGGAGAAAGACTTGAAAGCTTCTCTGGTATTTTCGGTTGGTTCACAGGCCCCATCACATCATTTGTGGGACTTATCATTCCCCTTATGCTTCTTGCTTACGGCTTCAACAGCAACTGGGATATTCTCTTCCTTGACGAAGCAAGACTTAAAATTGTTGTAATTCCTCTGCTTATTGACGTTGTCGGCTTCTTCCTTATGACTATTCCCTTCATATTCTGGGATTATGACGCAAACAAGCAGAACAAGGTTATGCAGGTTCTTAAGCGCCGTGCCGAGGTTACGGAAAAACGTGCCCTGGAGGCAGGCGAAAAGATTTCCGGCGGCTACAAGGGTTAAGGAGGTGCAGCTATGAGTAAAAAAGAAAAAAAGATGAATAATGCCCTCACGGATGATACGATTATCGAAATCCCCGAAGACGAAATATATACCTATCACATAGAGGGTCTGTCACCGCCTCACATCAACAAGCCTTACAAGCATTACAATCTGAAAAAGGCAATTTTCATCATCGTTATCGTTGTTTCAATTGCTCTTTCAATGTATTTCAGCTTAAGTATTCTGAGAACAGATACCTTCACCTTTGCCGAAATTTCAGACGGCAATTATCAGTTTACAAAATTCTCAAATCCCGGCTATATTGATGAGCTTACAATAAATTGGGTGCTGGACATTGAATATCCCGAAAACGGTGAGACGGATGCAAAGCCTGTTGCAGTAACCGATGCCCCCGAAAGTCTTCCCGAAATTCCCGTGAAGACAAAGGAAGAGTTTATCGAATACAATAAATATCTTCTTCGTGAGGAGCAGCTTGCGGCAAACGAAAAAATGAAGCTGTACCCCGATTACAAGATAACTGAGGACACATCAAAGCCCGTTACGTCAATCAAGGAATATACCCTGAACGGTGACGGATACATAAAAACCATTTACATCGGTGAAAACGTTCTTGAAATTGACGGCAAGGCATTTTATTCCTGCTGGGCATTACAGAGAATTATAGTTGATGAAAACAACCCCAACTACTGTGATATTGACGGTGTTCTTTACACAAAGGATAAAAAGACTGTTGTGTGCTACCCCTGTGACCGTGACCAGTATTTAAGAGAAAAATACGGCTATCCCAAGGAAATGTGGGAATGGGTACCTCAGGATTCCTCAAGAAAGGACATTATGTCCGCTGAGGATTACGCTCCTGTCTGGGAGGAATACCGTGAAAAGGTTATGACCTACGTTATCCCCTCAACAGTTGAAACAGTCGGCGAGCTTTGCTTCAACTACTCCAACCTTGCAACGGTTTATCTTCCCGAGGGACTTAAAAGGGTTGAAAACTTAGGCTTCTTCGAAATGCCCAACGTCAGGGATTTCTTCACCTATATCACAGAAAACGCCGTTGAAGAAACCTCCTACAAGGCAGCAGAGGGTCTTAAAACCTACCTTTCCTTCCCCGAGGGACTTGAATATATCGGTACCGATGCATTCAGCTACAATCCTTCTATGAACTACGTTTACATCCCCTCTTCCGTGAAATTCATCGGACATCACGCTTTCTGGGAAAGCTGTTATGAGGACGGCGGTGAAATCAAGGGTATTCCCGAGCTTAACATCGCTCTCTCAAAAGAGGAATTCAAAGCAACCGTTGAAACGGGCGACCAGTGGACACCTATATACAACCACAATCTCCTTAAAAAGATTCCCGTAAACTACGGCGCAGAAAGAAAATAAAAAGCATATGAAAAAAGGCTTTGACCGAATCGGTCAAAGCCTTTTTTAACACTTTTTCACTATTAACTATTACTTCTTACTTAAAATTTTTCCTACGGAAAAATTTAGTCCCATTCCGTTCCCGTAACGGTATCCATATCGATACCCGTCGTGTCGTGGGTCTTCTTTATAAGAAGCACGAGGGCCGCGGTAAAGCCGGGCACCAGAAGTGCGAAACAGCACGCTGCCATTGCAGTATTGCCGATTGTAAGCGTAAAGGGCATACTGAAAAGGAAGGACATCACGAAGCCAACGGCAGTGACAATATACTGTGCCGACATTGCCGAGGAACGGAGATTCGTAGGTGCAGATTCACCTATCATCATAATGATAACGTCATTGGTTGAATAGTAGCTTCCTATAGCCGCACCGCAGAAGAAGCCCGTAACAAGGGGATTCCAGTTGCAGTAAGCACCCACGGAGAAGAGCACGTATGAAAGCACACAGTTGAATGCAGTGGTGACTGCCGCCGCTTTTCTGCCCTTCCAGTCGGAAATGAAGCCCATAATTACCTGAGCTACCGCAAGACCGAGCGGATAAAGGAAAATTGCCTCGGTGTACGTTGTGACGCCTACGGTTGCAACTGCCTCTTCAAGTGAAGCCGCTCCGCCAGAGGCAAAAAGATTTGAAGCATAGCCGTAATTCAGCACAATGGGATAGTTTATACTTGCAATAAAACCAATGTTGGCAACAGAGGATACAATATAAAGCCAGCGAAGCTGCTTGTGCTTCATTGCAAATTTCAGTGCAGGAATAAGACCGCCCTGCTTGCTTGCCGCATCCGCCGCCTTCTTTTCTCTTTCAAGCTCCTCGGGAGTTTTTCTGAGATAAGTGAGTCTCGATTCAATAAACGCATCGGTTTCTCTTGCACACATAAGGGCAATGAAGCATACGGCCACGCCCACAACGGCAGGAATGAAGTAAACGTTTCTCCATTCACTGACGTCGCTCATCAGCTTGTCACGAAGATAGGGAACAAGCATAACCGCAATGTTTGCAAAGAATTTGATTGAGGAATAAATTCTTGCTCTGTGCTTACTGGGAGAGGACTCCATAATGTAAACCACGTGCATATCGTGAGGAATAAAGAACTGCACGATACACGCACCGATAAAATAAAGAGGTATATTATCAGAAAGGTAAACAACAAGAAGCGCCGCACTCATACCGAAGGTATTTATTATAAGGAAAAGCTTTCTGCCCCAACGGTCGGCAAGGGGCCTGTAAAGAAGACCAACCGCCTGGAAGGGAATTGCAAGTCCCGACAGAATATCAAGGAGAGATGCGGAATTTCCCGTTTTGAACAGGTCGTTTGCGATTTCCGTTTTCATAAGCGTGCCTATCTGTGAGGCAATTTCATCAACGGCATAAATAAGCGCAATGATGAAAATGAGATAAATTATATAATAGCTTCTTTTCGGACGTGCCTTTTCTTTTTCCCAACGGGCAATTTCCCTTTCACGTCTTATAGCTTTCTTTTTCAGCTGTTCAGCTGTAAGTGTTTTATTTTTCATATTTTCACCCTGAATGTCTTAACCTCAAACGGCTTTATTGTGAAATTGAAGGAATTACCGTCAACGGGGATTTCCGCCTCGTCAACCTCCATCATATTACAGCTGAACACCTTGATGCCCTCAACGGGAAGGGTCATCGTAACGTCACCCGAATGTGCAGAGGTTTCATATACACGGATAATCACACCGTCATCATCCTGCGCAGGCTTCACGGCATCAATCATTACCCTTTCATCGGATACTGTAATATATGAATACTGAGCCTTGTCACCCTTGCCGTCTTCAACGTAAACGGCTGTAAGAGGAATATTTTCCTTGAAGGCCTCCTTCACGGTATCAGCATCATCCCAACGGTTTTCGTGGACATAGACACCGTAACGGAAGGTGGAGATTCCCTTGTCTGCAGTAGCATCGGGAAGAATCGGAGCTCGCATAAGAGTAATTCTTAAAACGTTGCCGTCTATATCGTAGCCGTACTTGCAGTCGTTGATAACGGAAACACCCATATCACCCTGAGAAAGGTCTGCCCACTTATGAGCGCACACCTCAAACATAGCCTTTTCGTAGGAATTATTGGCATAAGTAGGTCTTTCAAGGGCACCGTGTGCAATTTCGCAGGTAGCAACGCGGCTTCTGATATCAAGGGGGAATTCTGCCTTAAGCACCTTTTCTCTCTCGTGCCAGTCAACGGTTGTATCATAAATGAGGGTTTCGGACTCGGCAGTCAGGGTGATATCCTGAGTAATCACAGACTTATTAAAGGAGTAAACTGCACGTATAACTGCCTTTACGGGAGTCTGCTCAACAAGCTCCACGGAATCTGCAGTATCAAGATACCACATCTTCATCTTGTAATCGTTTTCAAGATTCCAGGCACTTTCGTGGATAGGCTTGTCGTGGGAAACAGAAAGAAGATTGCCCTTGCCCGAAAGAATATTCTTGCCGAGCTTTTTGTTGATAAGCGCCGTCAGCTTTCCGTTTTCATCAAACTGAGCTCTTAAGAATTTATTTTCGAGGAAGTCCTTGCCTGCAGTAACGGCATCAGCCTTCTCTTCATCAGTGAGTCTGAATACCTTATAGCCCATAGGAGGCACGCTTTCTGCAATGAATTCAAGCCTTCCGTCCTTGACAGAAGCTCTCATAGCCTTGCCGTCAAGGTCGGCTACACCTGCATTTTCCTTTGCTGTTTCAAGTGAAACGGCAGAGGTTACGGTATAGGGCAGAAGATTCCATACAACAATGCTGTCCTTACCCACGGCTGCCTTTGCGGAAAGAATTCCCAGAGCCTCGTCAATTATTTCCTTGCCCTCTTTGTTCATAAGAGCATATTCTTTTCTCGTATTGTCAAAGACCTCCTCAATTGAGGTGCCGGGAAGAATATCGTGGAACTGGTTCGTAAGAAGAAGCTTCCACAGCTTTTCCGTTTTTTCTCTGTTGTAAATGCCTGCAATGAGCGTCAGCATTTCAGCATTACGGAGCATATATTCACCGCGGCGGTTGTTCTTTTTAACAAATGCCTGGCTTGTAAACGTGCCTCTGTGGTTTTCGTAGTACATTTCACCGTCCCACACGGGAAGAGCATCAATATCCTTTTCAATAGCCTTGAAGAAGTCGTTTGCCTGACCCATCTTCACATTGGGAAGTCCGGGGAGCTTCTGAAAACGGCGCACCTTTTCAACCATATCAAAGGTACATCCGCCGCCTCCGTCACCGTAGCCGAACATACCCATTGAAGCGTCAACAAGGTCGTTCTGACGGTTGGTTTTTCTTGTCTGCTTTACGTATTTTGCATCAGCCTCACCCTCATAGTGAACCTTCTGCATATAAGCGAGAACCTCATCTCCCGAATGTGCACGCCACTTATAAACGCTTAAGGGGAATTCGTTGGTATCGTTATACTGAAGCTTTGAGGTAAGGAAATACTTCATCCCTGATTTCTTTATGACCTGAGGAAGGGCTGCCGTAAAGCCGAAGCAGTCGGGAAGCCAGTAGATATCGGAAGAAATACCGAATTCCTTCATAAAGAACTCTCTGCCGTAAAGAAGCTGTCTTATAAGGCTTTCACCCGAGGCAATGTTGGTGTCGGCTTCAACCCAGGTGTTACCCGTTATTTCCCACTGACCGTTCTTTACGAATTTCTTTACGTCCTCGTAAATTTCGGGATAATGCTCCTTGACGTAGCTGTAAACTGCCGCCTGACTCTGAGTGAACTTGAAATCGGGATATGCCTTCATAAGGGACACGTTATTTGAGAAGGTTCTTGCGCACTTACGGTGAATTTCCTTTACAGTCCAAAGCCATGCCACGTCAAGATGTGAGTGACCGCAGATAATAACGTCACCGGGAGTTGCAAAATTGATTCTGCCGAGCTCCTCCCAGAGAGTCTTTTTAGCCTCGGGAATCGTCTCGTAGAAGCGCTCCTTGCCGAAATCGAAATCAAGCTTGTGAATTGCATTGTCAACAGCATTATAAATGCGCTTTCCTACGTATTCGTCCTCCGTCTGCTCATAAACGTCCCAGGCACAGTTGATATCGTACCATATATCCTCTGCCGCCTCGTTCACAACACGGAAGCAGGCTGTGTTCAGAGTGTACGTAATGGGCTTCTTGTCGGGGAAGGCGAAATTAAAATATCCGCCTGAGTCAACGGCATTTTCAACCTGAATAAAGAGCTTTTCGCCTGCCTTTAAGGGTCTGTGGAAAAGAATATCCGTTCTGTGTACCCAGCCCGCAGCCTCACGGGAGCTTACGGCACCCATAATCTCACCGTTTATACGGATAATTGCTTCACCGCCGAAATCAACGGTAAGATAAACCTTTCTGTCGGCAAGGCACTCGGGTACAATGAATTCGTTTTCAAAATATCTCGTTGTGTCAAGGGTTGCACTCCAACGGTCGCCAAGCTTCATTTTGTGTACGGGAGCATCGTCAAGCTCAATAACCGCAGGCTCGGTATGCACACCCGTATAGGAATCCCATTCGGGGATTGAAACAACAGTCTCATTAACATAGGGATCAAGCTGTTTTATAAGATTTTTAAGAACACGGGGGTTAAAGGTATGATGAATCATATAAAGCCTCCTTCATTATGAGAGCATAATTATTAATTTTATAATAACAAAAATAAAGCTTATATACAAGAAAAAAACTGCACCCCGCGTTAAAAATCGGAGTGCAGTTTTTTGGTTATTTTGTTATAAATATTTTCCGTAATCCACTTTTCCGTAGATTTTTCGGGGATTTCTTCAATATCAATCCAGGCAACGGCTGAATTTTCATCCTCACAGATTCTGAGCGCTTCATTTTCATCCGCTTCAACTAAATACGTCACGTTATAATGCACGTGTGAGGACACGTATTTTCCCTTTCTGACGTGACCTGCAACGGGCAGAATCTCGAGGGAGAAAATTTCATCACTCAGCGCCCTGACGGCCGCTCCCGTTTCCTCCCTTGCCTCCTTTATAGCCACAAAAAGCAGATCCTCATTTCCGTCAGCGTGACCGCCGACCCAGCTCCAGGAATTATATATATTATGATAACAGAAAAGCACCCTCGTTCTGTCAGGATTCACAATCCACGCAGAAACGGTAATATGCCCCTCGGCATTTTCTCGGGAATAAGCATTCTCGTTTTTTTCAAGAAAACGAAGAAAAGCACATCTGTCTGCTTCCTCCTGAGCATTATACGGCTTGTAATTTTTCAGCTGTTCAATCAGGTTCATAACCGCTCCTTGTTAATCAGTGAATATTGAGTACAAAAAAACAGCTCACAATAATGTGAGCTGTTCGCTGTGCCGGCGACGACCTATCTTCCCAAGCGGCTGCCCGCTAAGTATTTTCGGCACGATTGAGCTTAACTACCGTGTTCGGGATGGGAACGGGTGGGACCTCAATGTTATAGACACCGACTTAGGCCTAAGGGTATTCCCTCGAGCGCAAGAAGGATTATAACAGATATAATCCCTCTTGTCAAGCATTTTTTTAAGGTTCTGAAAAAATTTTTCAATTTTCTTCTTCAATGATATATCTTCCCATAAGAACACCCATAACAGATGCCATCATAAGACCTCTTGTCCAGCCCGAGGAGTCACCGAGACAGTGAAGACCCTTTACGTTTGTGTTGAGCTTTTCATCCATCTTGATTCTGTTGGAATAGAACTTGAGCTCGGGTGAATAAAGAAGAGTTTCATAGGAAGCAAAGCCGGGAACAACATGATCCATAGCCTGAATGAAATTGATTATGTTGGTCATTGCACGGTAGGGCATTGCGGCAGTGATGTCACCTGCAACCGCATCGGGAAGCGAGGGCTTGAGGTTTGCCTGCATAAGCTCCTTGGGCCAGGTGCGCTTGCCGTCAAGAATATCACCGAAGCGCTGAACGAGAATATGTCCGTTTGCAAGCATATTGGTAAGCTCGCCCACCTTCTGTGCATACTCAATAGGCTGATTGAAGGGGGTGCTGAAATTGTGGGAGCAGAGAATTGCAAGGTTTGTGTTGTCGGACTTGAGCTCCTTGTAGGAATGACCGTTAACAACAGCAAGATTATTGTCGTAATTCTCCTGACTTACAAATCCGCCGGGATTCTGACAGAAGGTACGAACCTTGTTTTTGAAGGGACGGGGATAACCGATAAGCTTGGACTCGTAAAGAGCCTTGTTTACGGTCTCCATAACCTCGTTTCTTACTTCAACTCTTACACCGATATCAACGGTACCGGGCTGATGGGCAATGTTATACTCGGCACAGAGCTTTTCGAGCCAGTCTGCACCTCTTCTGCCCGTGGCAATTATTGTATGATCGGCAAGGATTTCCTCAGGCACACCCTTGCCCGACGTGATTATTCCCTTGCAGACACCGTTTTCGTTGTCGAGAATAAGGCTCAGACACTCAGTATCAAAGAAAATTTCAACACCGTTATTAAGAAGATACTGCTCAATAGCATAGTATAAGTCCTGTGCCTTTTCGGTGCCGAGATGTCTTATGGGGCAGTCAACAAGCTTAAGACCTGCCTGAATTGCTCTTTTTCTGATTTCCTTTACCTCTTCCGTTGCATTGACACCCTCAATATTGGAGTCTGCTCCGAATTCAAGATAGATTGAATCAGTATAATTTATAAGCTCCTGAGCAAACATTTCACCGATAAGAGTCGGAAGGTCACCGCCTACCTCATAGCTTAAGGAAAGCTTACCGTCGGAAAATGCACCTGCACCCGAAAAGCCCGTTGTGATGTGGCAGTTGGGCTTGCAGTTTACACACTGCTTTGTCTTTGACTTGGGGCAATGGCGGTTTTCAATAGCCTTACCCTTTTCAACGATAACAATCTTTTTCTTACTGCCCTTTCTTAAAAGCTCAAGGGCAGTAAATATACCGGAAGGACCGGCACCTACAATAACAACGTCGGTTTTCATAGCATTACACCTCAGTTTTGCTTTCTTACAATAGTATATTCATCACCGGGACGGTAATAGGGACAGCTTCTGACGGAATAGGTCATAAACTGCTCAGCCTCATCCATATCAAGGTCAACCGAGCATCTGTAGCAGTCATATTCCTCGTCATATTCGTAATTCATACACATATCGCAGTTTGAAATACGGTTCATCCTTTTTCCTCCCGTGGTTTTGTGACATAGAAATTATACCATAGTGCAAAATGCTTTTCAAGTTACAATAAAACGGAAAAATTATTACAATTTTCAGTTCAATTATTACTTACTGAATTTATTTTTATCTGTTATGAATACAATAGGCACAGAAATCAATTTCCGACGAGAGGATTATATATGAAAAAATTAAACAAAATCACGCCCATACCTATGTTTCATCAGGTAATTTGGTGGTTGGTTCGTGCTTCTCTTATAATTTTCGGCGTGTGGGGACTTCTTCACGATTCCGTAACACAGTTTTTAATGGGTCTTTTCGCAATTGCCTTTACACATCTGTGGGATATGTTTCAGCTTTTCGGCGGAAAATCCTTCATCACCCGTGTTACCTATCAGGCACAGACAATGCTCAATCTCTTCATCTGCTTCGGTGTTGTAATCGGATATGTGCTTAACACAAAAACAAATTTCGCATACGTGGATATTCTTGAGCACTTCATTTCGGGTATCGTGGCTTCATACTTCGCCTATGATTTCGCAGTAGCATTCCAAGGCAGAAGCAGACATTTAAGCCCCGGTCTTGCTTCCCTTTTCGCACTTTGCTTCTCCTGCTTCATTCTTGTGGGCTGGGAGTTCTATGAATTCACCATGGACCGCCTTTACGGCTACACCCTTCAGGTATCCCCCATACTCAGCGAGGACGGTCTTGTGGATACAATGATTGATATGATTCTTGCAGGTGCAGGCTCAGTTATCGGTATGTTCTGGGTATCCTTCCAGAGAAACGGCATCATCGGAAAAAACCGCAAGGAGCTTCGCGCCTACGTCAAAGCACGTTCAAAGAACGATAAGGAAAGAGAGCTCAAGTACCTCGCCGAGCACGATTTTTATAAATAATCCTTATACAGACAATACACCTTAACCCCGATTCTGAGGTTAAGGTGTGTTTTTTTACAGGTCACAATTCCCCGAGAGGCACGAAATACATTTCACATTGTAGGGGACGACAACCTTGGCGTCCCGCCTTCAGTAAAATAAAAATGTCTGTGTTTTGTCACGTGGTATAACAATGCTTCTTTCCGAGTTCAATAACTTTTATAATTTTACCAACTACCCACGGGACGCCAAGGTTGTCGTCCCCTACAGATAAAATTCACATTCACAGCAAAAGGGAGCGGATTTTTCCGCTCCCTTGAATTTATTTTGTGCAAAAATTAATAATGTGCCTTACCGCAGTCGCAACCGGGATTAATACCGAAAAGCTTGCAGAAGAAGTTTAAGATCTTCCATATAAAGCCCATAATGCCTGACTTGTGGCACATGTGTGAGCATTTATTTTCCTCTTCTTCCGAACCGAGGAAGTCATCGCAGTAATCACAATATTCATCACCGTCATTGTCATTATGCTCAACGGTATCAACATAATCTCCCTTATAGCTGTCACCGCATTCGCAGGTATAGACCGTGAAGCCCTGTTCTATGCAGGTAGGGGCAATTACAACACTGCTGTATGTATGCTCAGGTGTCTTTGCAATTGCTTCCGTGTAGCTGTCACCACAAGTACAAGTGTAAGTCATAACACCCTCTGCAAGGTGAGTAGCAGGAGTGGTGATTTCTGAAGTGTAGCTGTGTCCGTTTTCCTTTACATAATCTTCAACATAGCTGTCTCCGCAAGCACAAGTATACGTTGTGTAGCCCTCTTCTGTGCAGGTGGGAGCAGTTACATCGGCATTGTATGTATGCTCGGTTGTTTTTGCAATTGCTTCTGTATAGCTGTCACCACAAGCACAAGTGTATGTCATAACACCCTCTGTAAGGTGAGTAGCAGGAGTTGTGACTTCGGATGTTGTATAATCATGGTCACCGTAGCCTGTTGAAACAGAGGAATATGTATATCCGCATGAGCAAACAACAGTTTTATGTCCTTCATTATTGCAAGTACCGGGAGTTACTGTTTCTGTTATATCCGTTTCAGGGTTATAATTTGTATGGAAATATCTTGCCTTTTCTAATAATTCTAAATCAAACGAACTGGCGTATGCCGTCACATCCACCATTTCCCATTGTTCTGCCGTACTTGCATAAGTAACATGCATAAGCCTATTTTTAATTAAAGTAAATGCACTGGTATCTATTGCTTTTATGCTTTCGGGAAGATGAATATTCCCGGAAAGTCCACTGCATCCGAAAAATGTTCCTTTATATATTGTTGTTATTCCGGCGGGAATAATCAAGTCTCCGGTGAGACCACTGCAATTGTTAAATGCAAAGCTACCAATTGATATTACACTCTCGGGAAGTACAAGCTCTCCCGTAAAACCACTGCAATTGTCAAATGCAAACTGTTCAATTGATATCACACCTTCAGAGATTACCAAGTCTCCAGTGAGACCACTACAATCGCTAAATGCCCGAGAACCAATAGAAGTTACGTTTTCAGGGATTACCAAGTTGCCTGTAAAACCCGTACAACCCCAAAATACACTGTTGCTGATTGTAGTCACACTGTTTGAAATTATAAGGTCACCCGTAAAACCACAACAATCTTCAAATGCAGCGTCTCCGATTGTGGTCACACTATCGGGAATTACCAAGTCTCCTGTAAGACCACTGCATCTGTGAAAAGCGCCATCTCCAATTGTTGTCACTCCTTCGGGGATTACCAAGTCTCCTGTAAAACCTTTGCATCTTGCAAATGCCCATTCTCCGATTGAGGTCACACTCTCGGGAATTACCAAGTCACCCGTAAAGCCGCTACAATCCTCAAATGCATAGTCGCCAATTGTAGTCACTCCTTCGGGAATTATCAGGTCACCTGTCAGATTGCTACAACCGGAAAATGCAGAACGCTCGATAGATGTTATCTCTCCATTAAAAATTACTTTATAAATGTCTTTACGATAAGAATTCCATGGACTATAAATGTAAGTAGGATAATATTTCATATCACCGGTGCCGGAAATTGTAAGAGTGCCTTCTTCGTCTAATGTCCAAGTAAGATTTTCACCGCAAGTACCGCTTTTTATTATTTCTGCAGCACCTGCCTGAACAAACAACATAGAGCACAACATCGCTACTATAATGATAAGGCAATTGACTTTTAATGCTTTGTTTTTCATTTTAACATCTCCTTAATTTTAATTATTAATTCATCCAATTTATCAGCCGGAAAAAACCATACTTCTTCCGCTCCAATGCCTTTAAATTCGACGTCCTTTACAGTAAAGCCTTTTGCAAAATTCCTAAAGACATCATCTCGATCAACACTAAATTTTGATCTATCTACTTCTCTATACTTTTCTATACCTTTAACACGCCATAAGATTACTATTTTTTCATACGTAAAATATTTGATAGCAAATATTGCAGTCTTATTAACAACCTCTTCTTTTCCACTTGCTGGGAATTCAAATCTGTTTGTTACAGGCTTCCTACTTTTCGATATAACAAAATTATTCAAGTCAAAGCCATTTTCCTGCAAAAGCTTTTTGATTTCAATTATCATATATTCCCCCCTTAATCGCAAATAGGAACTATTCTTCCTTAAATTATACACCTTTGTTTCCTATTAGTCAAGCATAATAGGAAGTAAAATGTCTATATAAACATATAAAGGAGGAAGAATAATGCTTATTTTCGATATGCGGACAATAGGAAACAAACTTCTTGCAATAAGAAAAAAGACTGGTTTAACTCAGGCTGAAGTAGCTGAAGCAGCCGGACTTTCTGACCGCACTTATGCAGACATTGAGCGCGGCACAGTCAATATGCGAACTGAAACAGTTCTCAGAATCTGCGAAGCATTACACATTACCCCCGACGAAATTCTTACCGAGGAATCCTCTTTACAAAACAAGCAAGAGGAGCTTTTCGCAAGACTGTCCTTATGTTCCCCAAAGGAAAAATCTACTGCTTTGGAAATTCTAGAAGCATATCTTAAATCATTAGCTTAACATAAAACCGTCACAGAGAAACAAAGAAGCTCCGTGACGGTGATTTTATTAATAGGATATTAAATAAATTCATTGAATTTCTTTTATTAAAAAATTACATTAATAATCGCAAAAAAAATATTTACATCTGAATTTTTTTGCAGTATATTATTAACTAAATTGAGATATTTTTT
>JAZRST010000005.1:0-52347 GCA_045651625.1 Acutalibacteraceae bacterium
CCTTGTAGCAATCGGCAATCAGCTTTTTTATAAGTGTAGTTTTACCTGCACCGAGAAATCCTGAATAAATATCAATTTTTGTCATTCTGCAACATCCTTAAAAAATTTATACTTTTATATTTTAACACTTAAAAATAATAATACAAGAGTTTTTAATAAAAAAATGCGGAGCTCTGTTATAAGCTCCGCAGAATTCAGCTGTAAAGTTTTGCAAGTCCGCCTTCACTTGTTTCACGGTAATTATTGTGTAGATCCTTACCGGTTTCATACATTGTCTTAACAACAAGGTCGAAGGATATTTTTCTTGAGCCGTAAAGGAAATTAGCAAGATTCACTGCATTGATGGCTCTCATTGCGGCAACGGCATTACGTTCAATACAAGGAATCTGCACAAGGCCCTTTACAGGGTCGCAGGTAAGCCCTAAATGATGCTCCATAGCAACCTCTGCCGCATATTCAATCTGCTCGATTTCCATTTCAAAAAGCTCTGCAAGTGCGGCTGCTGCCATTGAGCAGGCACTACCGATTTCAGCCTGACAACCGGCCTCAGCACCGCTTATGGATGCATTGGTTTTTATGATATTTCCGATAAGACCGCCCGTTGCAAGGGCTCTTAAGATATCCGCATCTGAAAATTTCTTCTTATCCTGCATATATTTCAGCACTGCGGGAAGAACACCGCTGGCACCGCAGGTAGGTGCAGTTACAATCTTACCGTTACATGAAGCATTCTGCTCACTTACAGCAAAGGCATAGGCGCACACAAGTCTGTTTTCCTTAGTTTCAACAAGCTCATCCATATGTCTGTAATTGTAAAGCTGCTTTGCCTTACGGATAACCTGAAGACCGCCGAAAATTTCACCCTCAGCAGATATTCCTTCCTTTACGGAATTCTTCATAGTATCCCATATTGTCTGCAGAAAATCCCATATTTCAAAGCCTTCAACCTCTTCAACGTACTGCCAGAGTCTTATATCCTTTTCCTTGCAATAAGCGGCAATTTCAGAAAAGTTTGACAATTTGTAGGGTCTCTCGGGGGGCTTTACTGCCTCACCCATAAAGCGAACAGCACCGCCGCCTACACTCAGCACGGTAAAATCAGCAATTACCTCACCGCTTTTGATTATTTCAAAGCGCATAGTGTTGGGATGAGGTAAATCAGTAACAGTATCATCAAAAATAATTTCCGTTTTCTGCTCGGATAACGTTTTTCTGATAATGTAATCGGTTCTGTGTCCAACGCCCGTTTTTGAAAGTGAGCCGAAAAGCGTTACACGGAATTTATCTGCATCGGGAAATTTCAGGGATATAATTTTTGCGGCACGCTCAGGTCCCATAGTGTGAGAGCTTGAAGGCCCCACACCGATTTTATATAGCTCCTTTAAGGATTCCATTGTATTTTCATTTTTATTGCTCATGTATTTACTCCTGAATTATTGTTCTGCTATTAATATAAACAAAATCAGGCAATAAATCAAGTAATTTATCAGAATGACGGCAATAAAAGCATTCTGTCCTCGTTCAGGACTTCTCCGGAAAGATTATTTACCGCCTTTATTCCTTCAACAGAGCATCTGTTTTCCTTAGCAACCGACCAGATATCCTCATTCTGCTTTGCAAAATATACCGTATACCTCGAAGCAGAATCACAGCAGAGCTCATCGCAGATTTCAATTGTTGTAAAGCCGTTTACTTTACATTTTACACATACATCAGCTTCAAAATTTATTTCTGCCGAAAACCTGAGCTTTCCGGAAGGAAGCTGTAAAGCTGATACACTTAACACCTTATCTGAAATTCTCGTGATCTCTGCATCTGCATCCGTCAAAAGTACCGTTTCAAACGTATGCTCCCTTGTCACAATTGAAAGTGTACCGTATTCATTCTTAATCAGAGAATTGAACATACCTGTTACAAGAAGATTGCTTTTATCAGAGCGATTATCAAAGGATATTCTCATATTGCTGATCCAGCTGTCAATGACAGTAAAGCCGCAATCATCATAAACGTCTGTTTCAAATAAAACACTTTCTGTTTTTGAGACTTTTTTTCGTGAGGTTGTAATTTCCACAGCATCTTTAGCAGTATAAAGCTCATTTTTCACAGAATATACGTCTGAAATTATATTATCAGTCACCTTTCTTGTAATTTCCGCCTGCAGATTAACGTCAAGTCTTACGTCAAGCGAAGGACTTTCAGAATCACTGTTCTTAAGAACTATATCAGTGAAAATATCATTGAATACGACTTCACAATCGTCGTCATCCTCAGCGCCGAAAATATCAATTATTTCAGAAACCGGTATGCTTAATACAGTGGTACCGGCATTTCCGCTTTCGTTCGAATAATATAATATTTCAGTTTCGGCAAGCGCTTTTATATAAGCTTTATTGTGAATCGTTTTGATTTCCGATACCTTTATTTTACTTTCTTTTCTTATGATGACGTCAATTTTATCACTGAAATCCGCAAGCGGATATGATGAGCTTACAGAAAAGCTTCTTGTTACAAGGTTAACACAAGAGAAATAACTTATATTTTCATTTTTAGTAATAACACAGTTTTCATCCGTTGAGCGAATAAAGCTCTTATCGGCTTCATTTATAATCTTAAGACCGATTTGTAAAACTGCTCTGAGCTCAATTCTCTTCGGAGCAATGGCACGGCAATTCAGTGAAAAAACAGTCTGAGAAACCCTTGTTGAAAGACATTTTTCTGCATACTGCGACTGAAAAACCTTAGTATATCTGTATTCATTTTCATAGCAATACATTTTACCGTCTTCACCGATATAAAGCATAGAAAACTTAGCAATTCCTGCAAGACTGATTTTGTCACCGCTCGTAGTAACTGCTTCTGTAACGGGACGGATTTCACATTTGAGAATCTTACCGATCGTATCGTAATAATCAGGAAGAATTATATCGGCATCAATATTCTGCTGAGCAGTAAGATTTGCCGATTCGTTGATTGTTTTGATGCAAAGTGTATCAGTATTCATATTTATCGCTCCTTAATTGTTTTCAATAAATTCTATGATACACCTGTCCTGTTTATTACAAAAAAAATACAGGTGGCACAAGCCACCCGTAAATCACATATATGCTTCAAGTCTGTAAATAGGCATTCCCATTGATGAGAATTTTCTTTCATACTCAGTAACAATATTACCTTCAAAATTGCTGTTATGAAGGTCAAGAGATATATTCTTGAGCTTGAAGCCTGCAAGAGTATACTGCTCAATTGAATATTCGAAGAAGTGCATATTATCGGTCTTCTGATGAATTTCCGCATCAGGAGTCAGTATTTCCTTGTAAATTTCAAGGAATCTGATATTTGTAAGTCTTCTGTTTTCATTTGCCTTTTTAGGAAGAGGACAAGAGAAATTGAGATATAATTTACCGATTGAAGCAGGCTTTATGTATTTTGTAAGAATTTCAGCACCGCATTTCATAAAAATAACGTTAGAAATTCCTGCTTCCTTTGCCTTTTTGCAGGCATCGGAAATAACACTTTCGTTCACTTCAACAGCGATATAATTGATATCGGGAGTTCTTCCGGCAAGCTCAAAAATAAACTGACCCTTGCCGCATCCGATTTCCATATGAACGGGCTTGTCATTTCCGAAAAGCTCAGAAAAATCAATATATTCCTTCTCTGCAACTATGTTTCTGTGGTCATCAGTGACCTTTGGAATAAGAATAATGTTATCAAAAGATGCAAGTCTTTCTTCAAGATTCTTTTTTCTTCTCATTCTCATAAATTTATACCTTCAATTCCGTAAAAAAGTTGATTATCTGTTCCTTACTGCCCTTGACCTTACCCTGAAGCATATTGCCTCTGCCCCCACCGTTTCCGAGACAAGCAGAATTAAACTGCTTAACAATATCAGACAGCTCAGAAAGCTCCGAGTAAATGCAATAAGCATAACCGTTTTCATCATTACCGGAGAGGATTATGCAAAGCTTTTCACATTTATCCTTTGTGAAATTACAAATTTCTCTGATATCATCCATTGAAAGCATATCATAGAAGCGGCAGATTATATTGTCGGGAGATATATTTGCTGCAATTATTTCAAGAAGCTTTTTCTGTCTGCACGAAAACTCGTATTTTATATTGGAATTAGCCTCAATCAGCTTTTCAACAGCATTTGCCGTTTCATAATGCTTTGAGCAAAGAAGCGAAGAAATGCTCATTGTAGCATTATGCTTCTTAATATAGTCATCGAATGCAGTTTTGCCGCAGATGAGCGTTATTCTCACCCCGCCTCTGTGACTGACTGCAGAAAGAATTTTTATAATACCGATTTCACCCGTTGCTCTCACGTGCGGTGCACAGCAGGCACAAATATCCGTATTTTCAATTTCAACAAGACGCAAGTCATCAGTAAACTCAAGCTTACTTCTGTAATTATAGGAAGCGGCCTTTTCGGACGATAAAATAAAAGTATTAATCTTTTCGTTTTTATAAACACATTCATTGGCTTTAGCTTCAATATTTTCAAGCTGTTCATCCGACAGAGGAATATTGAAGTCAACAGTCATAATCGTATCATCCATATGAAAGCCTACGTTATCGGCACCGTAAAGACTGTGTGCAATACCTGAAACTATATGCTCACCCGAATGCGCCTGCATACGGGCAAAACGCTTTTCGGCATTGATTTTGCAATGAACCACATCGCCTTCTGAAGGCAATTCCTTATTATTTGTAAAATGATAAATTATGCCGTTCTTTTCGCAGACGTCGAAAATGAAAGCATCACCTATATATCCGGTATCTGCCGCCTGACCGCCGCCTTCAGGGAAAAATGCGGATTTATCGAGAATAATTGCAGTTTTATTATCAAAGCCTTCAATTCCTTCAACAACTGCAGAAAACTCAGCAATATAACTGTCAGCGTAATATAACTTTTCAGTCATTTTGCACCTCAGACAGAAAATTTATATGTAAGCTTATCGGATTTTACAATCCAGAAGCCGTGCGCTGTGATTTCAAGAGAATATTCACCCTCTGAGAAGGGGAAATCAAATGAAAATGCCATTTTTTCAGGCATATCGTTAAGATAATATGATGATGCGACCTTCTTCTGAAGAAGCACTTCCCCGTCAGAATTTTTAACGGCAAGTGTATAAGCATTCACTCTGTAGCCATCGGTTTTTGCTTGAGCAAATTCAACGTGCAGCTTATTGTGGTCAAATTTAATATCACATACAGTGTCCGCTGTGAAATAAGGCTTGGGCTCAGCAAGAGCTCTGTCGGGCGTATAAACAAAGGAATCCGGATCCCAGGGAGTTTCTAGGAGATATTCATTATCAAAGAATCTCTCTGTAAGAATATCATAAGAAAGAATTCTTACAGCATTTGCTTCATTGACTTCAACAATATAGAACTGTGCACACTGCTTTGCATCAGGAGGAACGGTGCCGTACATAAGGTCAAATTCATCAAGCTCAAAATATGAGAAGGAGCCGGTGTTCAATGAAGTTACATACTTCTGATGTATACTTCTGGGGTCATTGATGGGAGCATGAGAATGACCTGAAAAGTCAATTACCTGAGGATAATCCATGAGAATTGCAGTGATATCATCTTCACCCCAGTTTATACTACCGTAAACAGTATCGGTAAGATGAGGATGCTGGAACACAAAAATGGGAGCCTTTCTGCCGTCCTTCACTGAAAGAGAGAGCTTTACCTTAAGCCATTCCTGCTTTTTTTCTCTCATTCTGCAGCCGTCTTCAGTTGATATACAGATAAAATTACAGCCCTTTATATTGAAATGAGTATCAGGGTCCATTCCGTAAATATTCTTCAGCTTCTCGCGTGCTGCTTCCTGTCCCTCAGACATAAACTCGTGACTTGCAAGCATAAGAGTAATTTTCGTTTCGGGAGCAATTACTGCATCAAGAGATTTTTTGAACTTAAGCATTTCATCAGCCTGACCGCGGTTAGCAAAATCACCTACAGCAAAGAATGCATCAATTCCCTTATAGCTCTCACCTGCTGCATATTCATATGCTTTTTGCATACCCTTTTCAAATCTGTCCTTTTCAATGTCAGAGTCAACTTTATAATGAATGTCACTGGTAACAATAAATCTTAATTTAGCATCGAATCCCATAATAATTTCTCCTTTGATTTTTAAGAAATTATATCATTATTCAGAGTATAAATCAACCGGAAAACAAAAAAAAGAGGCAATCCGAAGATTGCCTCAAATTTGGTTTAACGATTATTTAATACCGAAAAGGTCTCTGAACCACTGACCGATTTTTTCAAAGAATTCAACGATCTGATCCCAGATGGACTTAACTTCCTTTTCAGCGATATCTGTACCGGCATTTACAACGTCCTTAGCAGTATATTCAGGATACTGTGAGGGCTGGAATACGTCATTGAAATCAATGATGTTGATACCGGAAGCTGTTGAATATGTATACTGAGGAATGCTGTCATTATTCATATTGAAAATGATCTTTGTCTTTGCATCAACTGCAACGTCTGTGAAGGACCAGTCTTCAACAGTGTTGTCAGCAAGAAGCTGCTTGTGGATAAGTGTAACGTAGCCGTTACCTGTACCTGCAAGTCTTACCATCTTATCTACGTCATTCTCATAAAGGAATGCGAGCTTGAGGTAGTCGTTATTGTAATCTGAATGGATAGCTGCGAAAATACCTAAATCATTATGATCAAGAATTTCAGCGCCGTCTTTGAGTGTGTAAAGAATGTTCTGCTCTGTATCAGTAAATGTGATGGATACGGGACAGTAAACGTAGAGAGCGTCTGTAACCTTCTTGAAGTTTGCGGGATCTGTATCGAACATAAGGCTTCTCATGATATCAAGAGCTGCAATTGAAACAGCTGTATCTTCATAAAGAGTACCGTGAAGCTCGTTTCTGATCTTACCAACAGCACCGCCGTCGTCAGCAATCTTATAATCTACAAGAGCCTGCTCGCAAACCTTTCTAGTTGTAAGAAGAAGGTCCATTGTGAAGTATGACTTTTCGGGATCCTGCTCTGCATTATAGTATGCACCCTGTGCCCAGTCAGAAGCGAGATCCTGGAACTGATAGGATGTGTAAAGCTGAGAGAGGTGGGGATATACTTCGTCACAGTTCCAGAGGAAGTCTGCAACAGAGTCAACAACATCATAAATCTTCATAGCCCAGTTATAAGCAGTTGCTGTGTAAACATTGGAATTAAGAGCGATATCAACAAGAGTCTGAGTTGCAAGAACAACTGTATCGTCAGCAAATCTTGTTACGATCTCATATATAGCATCATAAATACTATCTGTCATGTAACCAACAACATTATTGGCAGCTGTTCTGAGATTTTCATTAGTTGCATTCTTTGCAATGTGCTTAACAAGGTCGATATAATACTGGTTAGCAGCCTGAACGGAAAGAATACGTGCATAGAGGTCTATGAACTCTTCTCTGTAATGTGTGAAAAGGTCAAGGATGTGCTTAGCTTCACCGATAATATCCCATGCAAGACCCCATTCAGCAGAATCGATAACTTTTGAGAATTCTTCCCACTTAAGAACGCCCTTAACATCCTCAAGGAAGCCTGCTACATCCTGAGCATAACCGATAGCGTCCTTGATCTTGTCAACGTATTCAAAGCAGAGTCTGTTCTGTAAGTCTTCTTCATCAGTATTGGTAGCATCATAGAAGCCGCCGTAGAAGTCAGCTCTTTCGATAAGAGCAAGAATAAGAAGCTCAGCCTGCTCGATATCGATATGATGGAATGTACCGTTTCTCCATGCCTCATCATAGAGAGCAAATGCAGTCCAATAACCCATTGTATCGGTAATTGCCTTTTCGTTGATATTAACGTAATTCCAGCTTGTGTAAGCTGTATCGTCAAGAAGCTGATTGATAAAGAACTGATAGTTCTTTTCCCAGCCGTCAACATAATAGTCGTAATTGATGTCATCCTTAGCTGTTGCCGCAGAAGCTACAACGGAAAGACAGGAAGCTGTCATTATAACTGCAAGGATTACAGAAATGACTTTTTTGAAGTTTTTCATAAAAAATGCTCCTTAAAGTAAAAATAAAATAGATAATATTTATCTGGTAATTATTTTATTCTTATGTAAAAAAATAGTCAATTATCAATATCGATTAAATTTTATAAATCAGTTTGTAAGTTTTATACAATTTCTTGCAACTGTATCCATAAATAATGTGAAATTTCTTATTATTTGTGAACTGATTGTTAACAAAACGACTATTTCTCATAAAAATTCAATTAACATCTGATTATTAATTTACGTTATTGTTCTAATTTGGAATTATCAAAGATACATAAAATGCTATTATTCGACTAAAGGAGATGAAGGTTTATGAAGGAAATAATTAAAGACTATTTTAAAAGGGTATATAAGGACGTATCTAAGTTAGAGCTTATCTATTGGTGGATTTTACGATTACTTATGATTTACGGTATTGTTGAATCATTGGTTTTCGGTGATGAATACCTGGGAAGCAATCAGCCGTTACAGATGTTTGCCAATCTCTGTGGTATGTTCGGCTATGAAGTGTTCCAGATGCTTCCTAAAAACAGCAGACTCAGACTCTTTTCTCATAAGTTCCAGCACATAACTGCTCTCGGCTTCTTCCTCGGCTCTTTCGGCGGTGCATATCTTAACTTCTATTATACCCTTCCCGGCTACGACAAGGTTCTTCACGCACTCGGAACTGCAGAGGCTGTTTACTTCGGTTATGAATACATAGCTGCCACTCAGCTTAAATTCAAGAAGACCTGCCCTCATCAGATTGCAAATCTTACAGCACTGGGCTTCGGCTTTATTCTTTCAAGTGCGTGGGAGCTTTTTGAGTTCATCTTTGACCAGTTCTTCGGCGGTGATGCTCAGCATTGGAGCTATGAAAATGCCCTTGCAGTTGCAGGCGGTGACCCCGAAAAGATATTCAATCTCTTCGCTGTGGAAGATCCTATGAGATTTGCTCTTATGGATACCATGGGCGACGTTGTTCTGAACTTTATCGGTGCATTCATTATGTATTGGATTCTTTGCTTTATTCCCTACAGACACAAGGGCAAGAATAACGTCAACGCAATCATCGAAAAATACAACAAGGAGCATAATATCAATGAATATTCCGAAGGCTGATAATAAAAGGGTCCGCAATGCGGATCCTTTTTTTTCACCAAGCTGTTATAAATCAAAAAAACTGCTTGCCTAAATCGAATATAATGTATATAATATAGTAAAAAATTTATATGGAGGACAAGATATGGACAGCAAAGCCCTCTATCCCGATTGGTCTCTTGAGGTCATAAAGCCCATAGAATCCGGCAGAGAATTCAAAATTGCAATGTTTGACTTTGACGGCACCTTAAGCCTTATCCGTGAAGGCTGGCAGGAAATTATGATTCCGTACTTCTGCGAAGAGTTCTTCAACTCAGTTCCCGACAGAAAAGAAAACGATGAAGAGGTTCTGAAATTAGTAACCGATTTTGTTGATGAGCTTACGGGTAAGCAGACAATTTTCCAGTGTATGCAGTTAAAAACCGAGATAGAAAACAGAGGCGGCACCGCAAAGGAAGCAATGGATTACAAGAACGAGTATCTTCGCCGTCTGTTTCTCAGAATAGAAAGTAAGAGAGAAGGTCTTGCAGACGGAAGCCTCTCCCCCGAGTCCCTTCTTGTAAAGGGCTCCGTTGCATTCCTTGAATCTCTTAAAGAAAGAGGCATTGAAATTTTCTGTGCAAGTGGAACAGACCAGCCTCAGGTTATCGAGGAAGCAAAGCTTCTCGGACTTGACAAGTATTTCGGTGACAATATTTTCGGTGCTCTCGATGAGCATGCAAGCCGGTGCTCAAAGGAGCTGGTTATCAACCGTGTTCTGAAGGATAAGGACGTAAAGGGTGAAAACCTTCTTTCCTTCGGTGACGGTTTTGTTGAAATTGAGCTTGTTAAGAACGTAGGCGGTTATGCCGTTGCAGTTGCCACCGATGAAAAGACCCAGAAGGGTGTAAATCCCGACAAGCGCGCCCGTCTTCTGTCAGCAGGCGCTCACGCAGTCGTTCCTGATTTTGAAAATACAGATGCTCTTATAAATCATCTTTTTAATAACTGAAGAACGGAGAAATATTATGAAAAAGTTTACTATTACCTACAAATGCGGAAGCCAGATTGTAACAACACACGAGACTGAAAACAGCTTCTATTCACTTGACATTACTGACACCGCTGAAAGATTCACCGTTGTGCTTAACCCCAAGAAGACCTTTGAGCTCGTTGATTTCGACGTTGAAATGCCCTACACCTTTGTTGACGGTGATAAATTCTTCTGTGCAGGCTATCAGTCCTGGACAAACACAAAAGAAAGATCCAGGAACGACGTTCAGAAGGGCACCATAAGACTTGCCAATATCAACAAGAAGCTAAAGCACATCGCATCAATGACATGTGACGAAAGAATGGTTGAATATACCTACGTTCCCGGTGAATTCCATTCTCACGGCTATACCTACATAAGAAACGGCGCTGATATGAAGCTCTGGGGCTCTCTCTGCGAAGAAACAGGCTATACCCTCTTCAAGGTAAAGATGAACGAAAACAAGTTTACATATCATAAGGACGTTCTCGGAAAGTTTGTGACAGAAGAATACAAGGTATTTGATATTGTATACTTTGAAGGCGGTTACGAAGAAGTATTCGACAAATACTTCGGTCTTTTCAAAATGCCCGAAACAAGAAAGGGCATGATGAGCGGTTACACCTCCTGGTATAACTATTTCCAGAACATCAATGAGGAAATTATTCTCCGTGACCTCAACGGACTTGATCCTGCCAAGGAAGACGTTTCAATTTTCCAGATTGATGACGGCTATGAAACCTTTGTAGGTGACTGGCTTGATCCCAATCCCTCAAGATTCCCCAACGGTATGGGATATATTGCAGATAAAATCCACGAAAAGGGCTACAAGGCAGGCATATGGCTTGCTCCCTTCAGCTGTCAGAAGGTTTCCCGTACTGCTAAAGAGCATCCCGATTGGCTCGTAAAGGACGAAAACGGAAAGCCCTTACAGGGTGTTCTTGCCTGGGGCGGTGCATATATCCTTGATATCTACAATGAAGGCGCAAGAAACTATCTTAAAGAGGTATTTGATACCGTGCTTAACGTATGGGGCTACGATATGGTAAAGCTCGACTTCCTTTACAGCCAGTGTATCTATCCCAGAAACGGCAAGTGCCGCGGTGAAATTATGAGAGATGCAATGCTTTTCCTTCGTGAGCTCGTAGGAGATAAGCTTCTTCTCGGATGCGGTGTTCCCATGAGTGCCTGCTTCGGTCTTGTTGATGCCTGCAGAATCAGCTGCGACGTTGACCTTACGTACAAGGGAAAGATTTATAATTTCCTTGAGGTTTCCCCCGAAATTCTCAGTGCTCAGAGCGCTATCAACAACTCAATTTTCAGAAGACACCTCAACGGCAGAGTGTTTATGAATGACCCCGACGTATTCTTCCTGAGAAACGATAATCTTAAGTTTACCGAAGAGCAGAAGCTCCTTCTTGCAAAAATCAACAACCTCTGCGGTAACGTTCTCTTTGTTTCCGACAATGCAGGTGATTATGATGAAAAGCAGATGGCATACTTAAGAAAGTTCTTCAAGAAAACTGATGAAAAAATCATCAGCGCTGAATACACTGATGAAGATAACATTACAATCATCACTGAGCTTGACGGCAAGGAAAAGGAATTCTCCTTCAACATCAAGAACGGTACCGTTACAAAGCAGTAAACACAAAGGCTCTCCGTCGGGAGAGCCTCTTTTTTATTTATTTTTCTTTGCATCATTGAGAATTTTCATATAAGGCATAAGCATACCTTCATTCATCTTATTTCCCATTTTAGAACGCACCTTATCATTTCCGAGCATTGCACCAACAAGATACATCGCCATTGATATCGCCTTATGCTTCTGCGGGAAATCATACTGATTATGCTCTTTATAGAACTTGTGGTCAGCCTTCATCATTCCGCGCATCATGTAAACAAGATCACGGAAAATTTTAGCGCCTCCCACACCTAAGAAGTTAGCAGGCTTGTTGAAATTATTGGTAATGGCATAATTGAGGTTTTCAGCCATTTTATCAATATTGTAATCAGCATCTGCCTCATCAGTTGCAATGCCTGCAATAAAGTTTCCGCCGACCTCTCCCCTGCCTTCAAGAATCATCTGAAGATTTGCTTCCTGAGAATAATTTCCGCTTATAAGATAAGCAACGGGTCTGCCCATAGTAACGCTTCTGTGACCGTTACAGAACTGTCTGTCATCATACATCTTGAAAAGAGAGCCCATTGAATGGTCTTTTACTGTAAAGGCATAGACAATTGCATCTGAGGACTGAATATTATTTCTGAGAATTTCACTGAAGCCGTCCTTATATATACACTGACTTGTAACGGCGCAGTTCATACAACCGAGGCATCCGCCCTTCATATTGAAATCGTGAAGATTAAGAACTCTGACGTTATTAGCGGATACTGCTCTGAAGCGTTCAATCATCTTGTTAAGACTGAAATCTTCTTCTGTTGCATCCGTTACAACAACTACGTCCTTTTCCTTGTTTTCTGCTGAAATTTCAGGCACTGAGGCTATCACTGATTCTTTTTCAGATGCATTTTTCAAAGGCTTTTCGCAATAATCCTTCTCAGCACACCAGAGAACGTATCTGAGAAAATCAACAGCCTCAGACTGTCCCTTTTTCTTTGTAAGGTCATCCATATCAGCAGAGAGGCCTTTTACGTATTTAAGCCCCATATCGTGACAGTTTTCCTCAATGTATTTATGAGCCGTAACGTCATAAAAGTGCTTTGACGTAGTAATCTGTGTTGCCCACTTTCCGGCAAAAGCTGCACCTGATTTTTTCATAAGCTCAATAAATTTATGCAGCTGAGAAGGTGCAATAAAGGTATATACGGGATATGAAAAAATAATAAGCTCAGCATCCTCAAGCGCTTCAAGAGCAGGAGAAAAATCCTTTTCAAGAGACCTTATTTTTCTGCCGATATGTAAGTATGAAAAGCTATGCAGGGGGAACATAATCTCAAGATACTTACTTGTCTGCAGTGTTATACTATATTCGGCTTTAGGACTACCGTTAACAATAAGAATTTTCATATAAAACAATCCTCGACATATTTTTATTAAATATTAACACATTATTCATATTTGGTCAACCGAAAAAGATTAGCAATAGTGCTAAATATTGATTTTCAGGAAAATTAGGGCTTGTACTTTTATTATATTTATTATATAATACATTTTGTGTGGTTTCACGCCCGATACATTTTTTATACGAAAGGTGCATTTATCATGTCAAAAGTTGAAAATCAGCAGAACGACTACCGTGCTGAAAGAAAGAAAAGACTGGCAAAAAATGCCAAGAAGAACTCAAACAAGAGTGTTGACTCCGTAAAGGTTGTTACATGGGTTGTAAGAGTAGCAAGCATCATTCTTGCAATTGCGCTCGCCGCTTTTGCTCTCTACCAGTTTGGTGTTCCTCAGAAGCTTCTTCCTGCAATCAAGGTTGGCGACAGAACATATTCAGTTGCTGAATACAGCTACTACTATTCATCTGTTTTCCAGAATTATGCTCAGCAGTCAAGTGAGCTTCAGAGCTCATACGGCTATACACTGTTTGATCACACAAAAGACCCCTCTCTTCAGACAACAACAAATGAAGACGGCGAACAGGTTACTTATGACGAGCTTTTCAGAGAAAGCGTAATCTCAACACTTGAAGCTACAAATTATTACCTCAATAAGTGTGAGGCTGAAGATATCAAGCTTTCCGATGAGCATCAGAAGGAAATTGACGACCTTCTTGCATCTCTTGAAACAAACGCTGCAGCTCAGCAGCTTTCCGTATCAAGATACATCAGCATCATTTACGGTAAGGGTCTTAATGAAAAGATCTTCACAAATCTTCTTACTGAGCAGTATCTCGTAGCACAGTACGTTGAGGGAATCGAAAGCAATCTCGGCAGAGATTTTACAGACGATGAAATTGAAGCTGCTTACAATGAAGATCCCGCTGAATTCCAGGCTGTAGACATCCGTCTTTTCGGTTTTGAGGTTCCTGCCGAAGAAAAGACAACTAAAGAAACAACAACTGCAACAACAGAAGAAACAACAGCAGCTACTGAAGAAACTACTGCAGCAGAAGAAGCAACAACTGAAGAAGCTACAACTGAAGCAGAAGAAGAAGAGCCTACAAACACAGAAAAGCTCGCAAACGAAATGCTTAACAGAATCCGTGATGAAGCTTCCTTTATTGAGCTTGCACGTGAGTATTGTGCAGAAGAAGACAAGGAAACCTTCAAGGATGACACTGCAACTCTTGCAAAGAACATCAAGAAGTCCATCGTAGAAAGTCAGATCGGTGAAGATCTTGCAGATTGGCTCTACTCTGCAGACAGAAAGACCGGCGACAAGACAGTTTACACAACAGATGATTACGTATATGTTCTCTACATCATCAAGACTGCTTACAGAGAAGAACAGCCCCTTGTTGATGCAAGACATATCCTTGTTTCCTTCGACAACGTCGTAACCGAGCTTAAGAAGGTTGAAGGCAATACAATTCCCACCGATAAGAAGACAGACGTTGAAGTTAAGACTGAAACTGCTGAAGACGGCACCGTTATCACTAACGAAGGCACCGGCTACGACATTCAGCTTGTTGCAGAAGCTTACAAGCAGACAAAGGCTATTTACGATACATATATGAGCGGCGAAAAGACAGAAGAAGCATTTGCTGCTCTTGCTGAAGAAAAGAGTGCAGATACAGGCTCTGTAGGCAGCAACACACTCGGTGGCGGTCTCTATGAAGGCATCGAAAAGGGCAAGATGGTTGCTCCTTTTGAGAACTGGATTTATGACACAGCAAGACAGACCGGTGACGTTGAAATCATTATGACAAACTATGGTTTCCATATCATGTATTTCGTAAAGCAGCACGAAGAGCCCGCATGGAAGGCATCCACAAGAGCTTCTCTTGCAGAAAAGGCTTATGAAGAATACGAAACAGGCGTTACTGCTGAAACAGAAGGCACTGCTACTGCAAAGGCTTTCCTTGGTTTCGCAGCAAGTGAAGCTTGCAAGAATGCAGCAAGCCTCTACGCTTAATCAATCATAATAAAACAAAAAAAGAAAGCCGTCACAGGGATTCTGTGATGGCTTTTTATTATGCAGCTGATTAAAATAATTCAGTTTTCAATACCTCAACAGCGCTTTCATCAGGTAAACAGTAAAATTCATACACAGGTATATTCTCACTGATAAGAGATACAACATCCATAAGAGAACGGGTAAGCTCCTTCGAAAACGGAACGGGATAACAATTCTTATAAATACTGTAAAAGCTCTGGGGTGCATGAAGTAGTTTAACTGAGTTTTCTTTTCCCTTACCAAGGCAGATTATTGCCCTGACAGGCGCAGAAAGATTCATACAATCCTTTGATGAGCCGGAAAACGGAATGCCGGATGCATGTATTTCGCCGTCAATATTTTCGATCAATATTTTATCTCCGTTAACAATCAATGCATCGGTATATTTTTCCCAGAGCTCTGCCTGAGTAGACTTTCCGATTGAGCAAGGCCCCGTAAAAAGAATAGCAGAATTTTTATAAATCACACAGGAGGAATGAAGAATACATCCGTTATTTTCAATTATAAGCTCTTCAATACCTGACAGCGAAAATATTACGTCATCACGAAGCATTTTGCGGTATTTTTCATCAATCCGGATTCTTATAAAATTGCCTTCATTTTTTCTTAATGCATAATAGCGGTCTTTCGTCTCATGCGACTTATAATAACAGCATTCAGCACCGTTTTCAGCAAAATACAAGCGATCAGCAGTCTCATACAAGGGCGCTTCGATATTATCAGCGAAGTCCGCAACAAAATCAACGTAAATATTATAATCCGGCTCTCCCCCGTCATAATAAAACCGTGTGATTTTCTCTGTCTCCTGAAAGCATACAGTTGCTTCAACCTGCAATATTAATTTTCCGATTTTATATTTCTTAATCATATTCCGTAAAAATAATCCTGCAATTTTCGTTATTAAGTCCGTCAGTTTTCACATAAGTGACAGCACCTGCCGCAAGTCCGTTAAGACGTATTCTGCCTGTAATACTGCCATTCTGGATATTATTTCGGATCTCTTTATAATAAATTGTAATTTCCGATGTAATATCTGTATCAGTAATATTTCTGACGGCAAAATTATCGTTATCAATAGAAATTGCCAATACATCATCATTAAGAGACAAGACTTCCGAATAAAAAATGACATTCTCTGTCTTACCGAAGGTGATATTATCAGCAATATCAGCAGAATATTCTTTGTCAGCAACAAGATATACCTTTTCACCACTCAGCAAGGCGGAAGCATTGAACTTAAGCTCCACATTGCTATACAGTGTCAGAAGAGCATATTCAACGTTATTATCAGATATGTTCTCTGCAATAACAGCAATTTTTCCGTCAATTTCTTCAACGGAACAAATTTTAAGCCAGCTGTCAACGGTCAATAAAGAATTCATACCCGGAAGCCCTGAAGACGGAGCTTTAGTAGAATCCTGCATAAATTCTTCAGTAATATCATCTATATCCGTCTGCGAAAACGAGCTGTCGATTGTGTTTTCATCTGCAATTCCGGAAGGCTTCTGACAAAAGAAAATTAATCCTACTGCTACAGCAATTATAATTAAAGATATTGTAATTATCAAAATCTTTTTCATAAAGCACCTTTGGAGAAACGGAGTCCGTATAACATACAGGACTCCGTCTTTCAATTTTTATGATTCAAAAACATTGCTACCGGCAAATGGAATGTCATAACAGATTGTATCGCCGGCACCTGGCATCATCAAACATAAAGCAGAATCACTGAAAATTGTCCAACCCGACTCAGGGTCTTCAATGGGACAGGTGTATTCTGCCTGATTGCCGGACAACCAGGAACAGCCGGAGGATATATTTGCTGACACTGAAAGAGAATCAAATGTAATTGTGGGTTTAATATATTGCTTTTTCAATTCAATTGTCCTCCTTTGCCAGAATTAAATATTTACTCCCAAGAGAGCAAAAAGAGCTCTGAAAAATTCAATTATTCTTAAATAGAAACCAATCAGAGTATCTAAAATTGAGCTTTCAGACTCATCTTCACCGTCATCTTCTTCAGGCTGTTCCTCCTCAGGCTCGTCCGCCTCAGGAGTGCTTTCAATAACAACAGTAACGGTAACAGCTTCAGAATAATCAACGTATCCGTTTTCGTATACACCGACCACCGTAAAGTTATGAACACCGGCTTCGCTTTCAGAGAGTGTAACAAGCCATTCAGTGACTTCCCTGCCGTCGAGCTCAGCAACAGTTTTTTCTATGCTGTCAGGTGTTACTTCACTGCCGTTGCAGTCAAGAACTACAAGTGAATCAACGTCAGAAGACGTATTAAGCTTAATAGTCACAAGACTACTTCCGTCTTCATTAGTTATTACCTCAGGCTCTTCAGGCTGCTCGATACTCAGATCTGCAGTTCTCATACGCATAAGAGAATAAGCAACCATAGGTGTATCTGACGTTGCAGCTACGGTAATTTCTTCATTTTCAAGAGCATCAGGTATTCTGAAATGTCCCATGCCGCCGTACTGCGAGAAGGTCCATTTAAGATTTGTAACAGAAAGCACACTGTCTTCATCACCGGTATTCTGAATCACCACAGTTCCCGTTGTGTAATATCTGTTGCCGTCCGCACCCGTCACAAGATGCCAGGTGAGCTTTGCATCATACGGAAGGACCGTATTGAGTGAATAGAAGGTGTCGTGGGCGGTACTGATATCAATAGGAGTGGTATCAGCCGCATAGGAAATTGTAAGCCGGGGCATACCGCAGGCAAGCTTTGCACCAAGCTGAATATCCGTAGGAACGGACGTTGCCCAGATTTCAAAGGCTACAGCCTGATCCTTTGCAAGATACAATTCATTATTGGGACCTGCATTCTTGTACTTTTCAAGGTCATTATCAAGAGCGGCAATACCGTCAATGAAAATTATGCCCTGTCCCTCTGATTCAGATAGAGATTCTGCTCCTATAAGCATATCCTTCAACTCAATATAATCGGGATAAAGCTCATCGTCAGTAGCATAAGCATCTTTTACTACCTTATCCGCAATTTCATCACCGACACCGGCAGGAGAATATATTTTGACAGCGTCAAAATATACTCTGTAATATTTATTATTATCACTGTCGACAGAAGCATGCCCGAATGCACTTGTGAAGGTAGGAGTGATGGTTACCTCATAATTACCGTACTCAAGACCGGTAATTTTTATAACGGGAATCTGATAAAGTGTCTCAGTTGTTCCGTCATCTGCGATAACCCAACCGTATGCATAGGCGTATGCAGGATTTAAGGTTTCAGATTCAACAACGTTATCAAATTCGTCATAATAATGAGGAACATCGGTAATTTCTCCGTTCTCATCATAATATCTCTTTGATGAGGTACACGTGCCGTCATCGGAACGGTACATAGGTGTAAGAGAAGTATCAAGAGTAGGCTTACCGTCGGCATCAGCAAAAATCCGCCCGTAATTGTAGCCGTAGAAGGTATCAACAACTGTATTACGGATAGTTTTTCCCGTAGCAAGATCCTTAACTGCCACACTGAATGCACCCGTAGTATTATCTGTGATACTGATAAGGTCAAAGCCCGTTCCCGTAAAAGTAAAGTCAACAGTCGGCCACTCTCCACCGTCTCCCCCGCTGTATTTCTTATTGGGGTTGTTTTTCGTGCTGACGTCAACGTAATGGATTGAACCGCCACTGTAATCGGCAAAGCTCATATAATTCGTTTCATAGCCGTACGGGTTAGCTTCACTGTCTGTAAGGTCAGCAGACTGCTTAAGAGTAGTCAGCTGTTCACCGTATTCCTGCCATATACCGTATTTATTTACAGTATTATCATAGTCGGAAGGAACCTCACCGTCTGTATAGGTAATGCTAGCATAGGTATCCTCGTAATAGATTGAAGTAGCAGGAATGAATGTTGTACGCTCAATCTGATAATAAACAACAGAATCAGCATAAGTGGGGTCACCCGTAATCTTAGCGCAGACGTAAAAATGATCGGAATCCGTCATACTCATCGAATTAAGAGTATACTTAACGTTACCTTCCTTATCGATAGTGCAGGAACCGTATTTCATACCATCCACGTCATAGGTTATACCCTCTTCAAAGGGTACAATAATTTCAGGAAGCTCAAAGGTATATGTTGACGAAACATCCTCATTGACTGCGCAGATACCGAGATATTCAATCTGAACACCGTTTTCAATTGCAGCCTCAGAGATATCGTTGTTATCCTGAATATTGTATTCAACGGGAAGACCGTAATCAAGAGTAAGCTCCTGGTCAATAATTCTTACCTCTTCAGATGTTTCTGAAAGGTTAAAGGACATACGGCAGTTTGAGTCGGATGAACCTCTTTCAAGATAGAAGAAGTTAAGCGTATGCACCTGACCGTCATAAATTATTTCGTGAAGCTTTTCAAGAGCAGCAATTGTATCAGGACTATAATCGCAGCTATCGGGATTCTTGAAATATTCATTGTAGGAATAAGTTGTTCCGTATTCTACACCGTCTGCCTTAAGCTTTCCATCTTCAACATCCATTGCATACTGATAATTAATTGTACAGTCAGTGAAATTGATTGTTACCTCTCGTGCACCGTGAAGACCGCCGTTATCAAGAACAAGAACTCCGTCAATGTAAACGTAAACGTCATCGTCACCGGAGAAGTTGAATATAACGTCCTCACCGTTCAGATGCTTACCACCCTTGGGAATATAGAAATTATGCTCAAAGGTAAAGCCGTAGTGATAAATAGCATTTTCACCGTAATAAGATGTTGTTCCCTGCTGATAGTTAAACGGGAAGAAGCCTGATTGCGCTGTAGTGCCGCTAATATTCCAGTCGCCCACCTCATTGAGATCGATATCAACCGTGTGATTTTCATCATCAAATTCAGACTGAACAAGATAGGATTTATCCTTACTATCAAAATGATAAGTATTTACACCATATTGATCTGTACTGATAAAAATAGGAAACTGTGCATCCCAATAATATTTTGCGAACTTACCTGATGTTGCATCAGTTACGTTTCCGTTTGCATCAAGGCTTTCGCGAGTGAAAACATCGGGGAAATATACACTGATTCCGGAAAGATACTCAAGATAAATATACTTGTAATCAGAACCATTATACACAGATATATAGTGCAGATCTACATCATAAGGCTCTTGTCCATACTTGTCTGTCGGTCCATTATTGGAATAAGACAATGGATCAGAATACAAAGCATGGGATGTGATAACACCTTTTTCAAGTGTCAGACCTGCAAGTCCCTGAACGGATGCACCATCATGAACGGGAGTTAATGTACCGTCCATCTCAGGAATCATAGTATCATTTTCACCGTGTGTATTATCCTTTGTCCAAAGGTTCCATAATGTTCCGGGAGGATTCTTTGTCTCGTTTATCGCAGGCCACGTAGTAAACGAACCATTATTATTTTCGATATTCGCAACAGCCTTACCCGTAAACAGCAGAGAATAAATTCTTGCATAGCTTTCTACTGCCGTATTAAAGGCATCATCAGCATAAGTACCTGTCCATCCCATAGATGGATCATCATAACCGATAATCTGTTTTATCTGATTAACAAGATTTGCATCAGAGAGAATTGCATTCTTCATCTTAGCAATGGATACTTTGTTAATTAGAATACCGCCGTCTGTATAATCAGGAGTTCCGGTTGAATTATCATAACCGTACTTGAAGAGCGTGCCCTCTATCTTCTTGACGTCAATTACAAGTCCGTTTATAGCATCACGGATTCTCTGAGTAGCCGCAGTATAATCAGCATCTTTAGAATCGGGATTTTCATATACAGCAACGCCATCTTCAAGAGCACGAAGAAGAACTTCAAAGCTGTCTCTTGAATACTTAGAATAATCAACATCAATACCTTCGAAAAGAATATCAAAAAGAGCTCTCTTTTCAGCTACATCACTGTTTGAGTTGTCATCTGAAGAAATTTCTTTTGCAGATTTATACAACCAGAGTCTGAGGTCAGGATGACTTTCATTGTAATCTTCGACGGTCAATTCACCGCAGAAATACAATGCCGTGGTGTCATAATAATAACGGGCGAGATATACATCATTAAGGTTGATTATGCTCACTGAACCATCGTCATGCACCTTAACCTTATAAGGCTGAGGCACATCCGTTAAAACAGCAGAACTTTTTGCTATCTGAAAATATTTTCCGGTTTCAACATTCTTTATATAGTAAATATCATTTCCCTGATGCCTGAATTCAAAAGCATTGATGTCTTCAGCAGCAAAACTTTCATAGTCATAAAGAGCCCCCTGGGAAGAAGCTACAACATTTGAACCTGGTTTTTCTGCAATCAAAACATTCCAATAGCTGTATGTCTCACCGGTCATAATCAAAACGTCATTATTTACAACATAATAACCGTCAGGGATGCACCCCTGTGCTGCATTTTCATCGGAAGCTAAATATATTTTATATATATCCGAATCAGCAGGTGCTTGAGGAGAATCAACTATTTCAGGAGAAGAATAAAGCCAAATTATTGAATCATCACTAATTGATTGCTTTAATTCAAAGTAGTCATTCCAAACACTACCACAGATATAATACGAGTCAGCACCAATAATAATCGAACCATCATTATTAGCCTGTACAGTAAATGCATACGGCGTATTGCTATATTTCAATTTCCATATATCGCGAAAAACATATTCTCCGGTAACCTTGTTCTGAATATAATACTTATTATTACCCTGATGAGTGAAAGTAAAAACATTATCATCATTAGTCAGAAAACATTCATACTTATAAGCAGAACCATCCGGTGCTTGTTCTGCTTCAAAAATAGCCTTTTCTGCATTAATCATATCCCAATCGAGGTACTGACCATCAGACAAAACAAGCTCTTTACTATTTATTACATAGTCACCATCGGCAATGCATCCATCAGAAACATTCGATTCAACAAGGTAAATTTCAAATTTATCCTGTACAGGTTCAGCGGGAGTTTCCGGTTCTTCTGCGTCACCCGAATCACCTGAACCACCACCGACGGGAGGTTCGAGGTTGTTTATATGATGCTTAACGATTTCGTATTCATCATAAAGCGTAACTTCGTACTTGTTACCGTTCTGCTTTACAACCTCTTCAAGCTCATCGGTAAGATCTGCGCCGGTTTCCTTAACGGAAGTGACAGTAATACCCTGAGTAGAGATTTCTTTTGTGCCGTCATTTCCTACAGCAGTAAGATTGATTGTACCCTCTTCTTCAGTTGTTTTGAGTATAACAAGCGCTTTACCGTTATACATCTGAATTTCTGCAGAAGCGGCATTCTCTGCAATAACACTTGCCTGCTGGAATTTTTCAGTAGTTGCAGGGTTGCCGTTATCAACACCGACAATTTTTGCATATCGTGCAGATGTATCGTCAACCTTAATACTGAGAGTTCCGTTATAGTCATTTATAAAATTGCCGTTTTCATCCTGAGCTTCAAATTCTACGTATATGAAATCAGCACCGTCAGCAATATATTTGCTTCTGTCATTCCAGGCAGAAACAGCAATATTTGTAGCATAACCGCTTACAACCTTATCTGTTCCGACAGTTTTGGTGATTTCAGCACCATTTTCATCGTATGCCTTAACAGACAATTCACCTGCTACGTATTTAACCTTAAACTGAGAATAGAAATCCTTACCATTATCGGTATAGAACTCAGTTGTATTGCACTTAGTTGAATCAGTCGCAGTTTCAGACCATACTCTGTAGGTGTACAGACCACCATCAGAGGCTCTGACTTCATGAGTAGCAGTGCCGATAACCTGTCCGTTAAGCAGAAGCTCAATTTTTTGTGCATTGCTGTAAACTGCTACATTTACATATCCGTTTTCAATAGCAAGATTGTCACTGTTCCATGTACCGGGAACAAGGTGAAGTGTTGTGCTTTCTTCGTTCCAGAGGCTTCTGTAAAGATAATATGAATCCTTTTCAAAGCCTGCAGTATCAACAACACCGAAGTATGATGAATTGGGAACAGAATTTTCATTGGGATTTACCAAATCGTTCCAAGGAGTGGGTTCACCGATATAGTCAAAGCCGGTCCATATAAATTCACCTGAAAACCAATCATTAGTCGCAACGTAATACCATGCTTCTGCTGCTGAATTACCCCAGCTGACCCAGTCTGTGTCATAAGACGTAATCTGAAAATTTTCTTCATCGCGTGGAGCTTCAGTTTCATCGTCAGGCTGTTTTACCATAAGGTTATATACACCTCGGCAACTGAGTGCAGATGCAGCTTCCGTTGCAACAAAAGGCATATTTCCGCGAGTATCACCATTTTCTTTTAACTGCCAAGCCCAATAATTCGGACTGTAATTTCCGCCGACAACATCCATTTTGCTGTCAATCATTGCAAGCGTCTCATTTGCGGGGGCATTATTACCCTGAAGAATAGCCCTTGAAGGGTCAAGAGTCTTACAGATAGTTTTGATAGAATTTACAATAGCTTCGTAGTTTTCTGTTTGTTCTTCTTTTGTTTTTGTTGTGTCCTCCGTAATGTTGTAAAGCTCATTGCCGATATCCCAGGCAATAACACAAGGATCGTGTTCGTCACGGTAAATTGTATGCTCAATAACGTACTCATACCATTTCTGACCATTGGCTCCGATAGCCTTATTATCAGCAGTTAATGATTCGTTGAAGTACGTGCTGAAATCGTAAGTATTATTATCTTTGGAAACGTCCCATCCGTCAAAGAATTCCTCAATAACAAGCATACCGATTTCATTACAGATGTTGATAAGAATTTTTGACGTGCTGTTATGTGACGTTCTGATAGCATTACAACCCATATCCTTAAGAATCATAAGCTGACGGTAAAGAGACTCATATTCCTGCACAGCACCCAGAGCGCCCTGATCGTGATGAAGACATACGCCCTTGAGCTTCATAAACGTACCGTTGAGACTGAAGCCCTTTTCTGCATCCCATTCAACGCTACGGTAGCCGAAGGTAGTATGATATTCATCAATAGGCTCACCTGCGTCATCTTTAACAACGGTTCTCAGAACATAGAGATTGGGGCTGTCCGTTGACCAAAGCTTAGGAGAATTGATAGAAGGACTAAGAACAACAGATTCTTCAGCATTACCATCGACGGTAATAACCTTAGATGAAACTGTTCCGCTTACCTCATTATGCTCAGAATCAAGAATGGAGGCTTCAACAGTAACCTTTTTCGCAATTGCTGTACAGTTGTGAATTTTTACGCTTGCTTCAATAGTACCGTCAGTAGCTGTAAGACCATCTTCCGAATTGATATAAGGTGTTGTGATACGGGGACCATAAAGAGAAACGTGAACGGAACCAGCGATAGTAAGTGTTACGTCTCTGTTGATACCTGATCCTGAATACCAACGGCTTGAAGGTACGTCGTTTACAACCTTTACTGCAATAAGATTAAGAACAGTATTTGAGCAGATAAGATAATCTGCAATTTCAAAGGAAAAGCTGTTATAGCCGTAATGGTTCTCACCTACGTATTTACCGTTAACATAAACGTAAGCATGCTGATAAGCACCGTCAAAATTAAGAATTACTCTGTCACCCGAATAATATTCATAAAGATTGAACCACTTTCTATACCAACCCGTACCGCCGGGGAGATTTCCGCTTTCAGCTTCAGTTCCATCAGTAGTAAACTCCTGAGACATACTGAAATCGTGAGGAAGGTCAACCTTTTCCCAAGCAGAATCGTCATACCCCTTGAGATACGCAGCATCATCATCGGTAAAGCCGAAGCTCCAGTTTTTATTGAAGTCGAGCTCAACTCTCGTATCGTTATAATTCTGCTCGTGTCCTGCCATTGCAGAGGCCTCGGGAAGCTCAAAAAGTGAACTCCATCCTTCATTTATAAAGCTCGTAACAAGCATTAAAGCACAAAGGAAAACCGACAATGCCTTCTTTACTGATTTCATATACAAAACCTCCGCCATATATCTAAAAAACGTATATATAAATAACATAATAATACAGATTAATTATATCAAAATCACTATTTTTTGTCAAACAATTTTCTCTCAAAAGCTACAATATTTTTCGCATAAAAATTGAATATTTCCTCGGCATTAACGTTTTGTTAAAAATTGTATTAATATAAAAAAATCCCGACTCACAAGGAGTCGGGAAATATTATCAGTTGAGGCTTGCTCTGAGGTTTTCAAGCTCGTTCTTGAGAGTTTCGGGAAGCTTGTCGCCGAATCTGCCGTAGAACTCCTCAATACCGGGGATTTCACCCTTCCAGAGGTCGTTATCAACAACAAGAATGGATTCAAGTGTTTCCTTTGAAACTTCATCTTCAATACCTGTAAGGTCAATATCATCAGCAAAGGGAACGTAGCCGATAGCTGTTTCTCTTGCATCAACCTTGCCTTCGCAACGGTCAAGAATCCAGTTAAGAACTCTGAGGTTGTCGCCGAAGCCGGGCCATAAGAAGTTACCGTCGTCGTCTTTTCTGAACCAGTTAACATTGAAGATTTTGGGAGCCTTTTCGGGATCAAGAGTCTTACCAACATTGATCCAGTGCTGCCAGTAGTCGCCCATATTGTAGCCGCAGAAAGGAAGCATAGCCATGGGATCACGACGAACAACACCGACAGCACCTGCTGCTGCAGCTGTTGTTTCGGAAGCCATGATTGAGCCTACGAATACACCGTTGTTCCAGTCCTTTGACTGATATACGAGGGGAGCAAGCTTTGCACGTCTGCCGCCGAATACGAAAGCAGAAATCGGAACACCCTGAGGATTCTCGAATTCGGAGCTGAGGCAGGGACAGTTAACAGCGGGAGCTGTAAATCTTGAGTTGGGATGAGCACCCTTGATTTCGCTTTCCTTGCCGTTCCAGGGATTACCGTTCCAATCCTTTGCATTTGCAGGAGGATTCTTATCGAGGCCTTCCCACCAAACAGTGTTGTCATCAAGATTGTGAGCAACGTTTGTGAAGATTGTGCCCTGCTTTGTGGAAAGAAGAGCATTGGGGTTGGACTTCATGTTTGTACCGGGAGCAACGCCAAAGAAGCCGTTTTCGGGGTTGATAGCATAAAGTCTGCCGTCTTCGCCCTTACGGATCCAGGAAATATCGTCACCTACGCACCATACCTTGTAGCCAGCCTTCTTATATCCTTCGGGAGGAATAAGCATAGCAAGGTTTGTCTTGCCGCAAGCTGAGGGGAATGCAGCACAGATGTACTTAGTTTCGCCCTGGGGATTTTCAACACCGAGGATGAGCATATGCTCTGCCTGCCAGCCTTCCTTCCAGCCCTGATAAGAAGCTATACGGAGTGCGAAGCACTTTTTACCGAGAAGAACGTTTCCGCCGTAACCGGAGTTAACGGAAATAATTGTATTGTCCTGAGGGAACTGACAGATCCATCTCTTTTCAGGATCGATGTCACACTTGCAATGAAGACCGCGAACCCAGTCATCGGAATCACCGAGAACGTCAAGAACAGACTTACCTACTCTTGTCATGATAGCCATGTTAAGAACAACGTAGATTGAGTCTGTAAGCTCGATACCGGCCTTGGAGAACTTTGATCCTACGGGACCCATAGAGTAAGGAATTACATACATGGTTCTGCCCTTGTAGCAATCTTTAGCAATACTGTAAAGCATTTCATAGCATTCGCCGGGCTCCATCCAGTGGTTTGTGGGGCCTGCTTCTTCCTTAGTGGGAGTACAGATAAGAGTTCTGTCCTCAACACGGGCAACGTCTGTGGGATGTGTTCTGTGAAGGTAGCATTCGGGGAGAAGTTCGTCGTTGAGCTTCTCAATTTCGCCTGTTGAGCAAGCTTCAGCTCTTAAAGCATCAATCTGCTCCTTTGAACCGTCAATCCAGACAATTTTGTCGGGCTTTACGAGTTCAACTTTTTCTTCAATCCAAGAAAGAATTGACTTGTTGGTTGTAAGTGCCATTTGGTTCTCTCCTTAATATAGAAAAATTTTCAAATCCAAGATATTATATTATATTGTCACATCTTTGTCAATATCTAATGCGGCTGTTGCATTAAGTTTTAAAGATGCAATTTTGCCGTCAAGATATTCATAATAGGCCTGAGAGCCTACCATTGCCGCATTATCACCGCAGTATTTAAGCTCGGGCACGTAAAGCTCAATGCCGTTTTTATCGGCAAGCTTTTTCATTTCACGTCTCAGAACAGAATTTGCAGATACACCGCCTGCAAGAACAAGTCTTTCGGGATGCACCATATCAACAGCCTTCTGAGTTCTGTCACAGAGAATATTCACAACGCACGCTATGTATGAAGCACCGATGTTCTTTACATCTATCTCCTCACCCTTCTGTGTCAGATTGTGAACAAGATTTATGACGGCAGTTTTAAGTCCCGAGAAGCTGAAATCAAGCTCTGAGCCCTGAATTTTCGGTGATGGGAATTTATAAGAGGAAGGATCCCCGTCAGCGGCAACTCTGTCCATATTAAGTCCGCCCGGATACGGAAGCCCCATAGTTCTTGCGGCTTTATCCATTGCCTCACCTGCAGCATCATCACGGGTTCTGCCGATAATTTCATAATCCGTATATGACTTTACGTTTATAAGATGTGTATGTCCGCCGGAAACCACAAGAGCAAGAAAGGACGGCTTCAGCTCACTGTGACAAATATAGTTTGAAGCAATGTGACTTCTTAAATGGTGAACGGGAATAAGAGGCTTGCCCGTGCTGTAAGAAAGTCCCTTTGCAAAATTGACACCTACCAATAAAGCGCCGATAAGTCCCGGAGCATAGGTGCAGGCAACGGCATCAATATCATCAACAGTAAGACCGGCAGAGCTCAGCGCCTCACGGCATACTCCCGAAACTGATTCACAGTGTCTTCTTGATGCAATTTCAGGCACTACACCACCATATAAAATGTGCTCGGGCACCTGCGAGGCAATAACACTGGACAGCACTTCCCTTCCGTCTTCAACTACCGCTGCAGCGGTATCGTCGCAGGATGATTCTATAGCAAGAATTTTCACTTTTCACACTCACTTTCATTGAAATATAAGGTGTAAATACAAGCATTTTCCCTGGGATGAGCATAGAAGTTCTTTCTTATCCCAAGATTTTCAAAGCCGAATTTTTCATAAACTTTTCTGGCGTTTGCGTTGGATTCTCTTACCTCAAGCGTTGCCAAGGCACAGTCTTTTGCACATAGAGCCTCAAGAAGCTTTTCAATAAGAGCCGATGCAATACCGTTATTTCTGTATCTTTCGGCCACGGCAACGTTATTGATATAAAACTCATCAAGAATCAGCTGACCGCTTATATATCCGCAGAGCTCATCCGCTGTCTTCGCCGCAAGGAAAATTACGTTATCCTTAGAAATCTCGTCTTTTATCTGATTCTCTGACCAGGGTGACGAAAAACACTCCTTCTCAATCTGAGATACAGAATAAGCATCTGAGATACAGGCAGAATTTATAATAAAATCAATCTTTTGCATCATACCAGGACTTACCGACGGCTGTATCTGCTGAGAATAACACTCCGAGATTGACCGTATTTTCCATTTCTTCTTTTATAATTGCGGCAACCTTATCAGCATCCTCAACGGGAGCCTCTGCCATAAGCTCGTCGTGCACCTGCATAATAAGACGTGCTTCGGGGCATTCTTTTCTGAGTCTGTCATACACGTTAATCATTGCAATTTTTATAATATCTGCGGCAGTACCCTGAATGGGCATATTTCGCGCAACTCTTTCACCGAAAGCACGAAGCATTCCGTTAGAGGAAGAAAGCTCGGGAAGATATCTTCTTCTCCTGAAATAAGTCACTGAATATCCCGTTTCCTTAGCATCGGAAATACATTTGTTCAGATAATCGTTAACCGAAGAATAAAGAGCAAGATAGGATTTTATGAAGGAATCAGCCTCAGCACGGGTTGACTTGATATCTTTGGCAAGTGAAAAAGCACCGATACCGTAAACAATGCCGAAATTGACAGCCTTTGCCTTGCTTCTGAGCTCGTGGCTCACGTCATCATATGGCACACCGAAAACCTTTGAGGCTGTTACGGTATGAATATCAACACCGCTGTTGAAGGCATCAATCATATTTTTATCACCCGAAAGAGCCGCAAGCACACGAAGCTCAATCTGTGAATAGTCAGCGTCGATGATAGTAAAACCGTCGCGAGCTACAAAGAATTTTCTCATTTCTCTGCCAAGTGCTGTTCTTACGGGAATATTCTGAAGATTGGGCTCAGTTGAGGAAAGACGACCCGTTCTTGTTTCCGTCTGATTGAAGGTGCATCTTACACGGCTGTCAGCGTGAACAGCCTTAAGAAGACCTTCACAATAAGTAGATTTAAGCTTTGTAAGAGTTCTGTATTCGAGAATTTTAGACACTATGGGATAATCATCAGCGAGAGACTCAAGCACCTCAGCGTTGGTCGAATACCCCGTCTTTGTCTTCTTTTTAGCGGGAAGACCTAACTTTTCAAAAAGAATAACGCCTAACTGCTTAGGTGAATTGATATTGAATTCCTCACCTGCAAGCTCATAAATATCCTTTTCGAGAACAGTTATGTCCGCAGTAAGCTTTTCAGAGAAGCTTTTTATGCCGTCGGTATCAACCTGCATACCTTCTCTTTCCATTGAAACGAGTACCCTGGAAAGAGGAATTTCAATGTCCCTGAGAAGCTCAGTCTGCTCTCTATCAGTAATGATAGCATTCAGTCTGTCAGCAAGAACCTTTGTAAGGAAAAGGCTTTCACAATAAGCCGTATTTTCCTCTGAAAACATCTTGGCAGAAGCATTGGTAAACTCGGGCACAACAGACCTTACATTATATGAAAGTGCAAGTGACGGCAAGGAATAATCAGAAGAATTAACGTCAAGAAGATAAGAAGCAAGTGTGATATCAAATACAATATTCTGAGGCTCAATACCGTTATCACAGCAGAAATAATACAACTGTTTACAATCAACGGTGTACTTTTTACAAGCACTCTCGAGAACAGCTTTTACAAAAGAAACAAATTCAAGAGAATTGTGTTCAATTGTTAAAATTTCGTTGTCAGTTATAAAGGAAACTGCTGACAGAAAATCTCCGTCCGTCAGAAGAGAAACGTATAATTTATCAGCAATTTTAAGCTTATCTGAAGCTTCCTGACAATCGCAAACAGTGAAATTCATTGCAGAAATATCATTGCTGTCCGCATCAGAAAGTGCCTTGGATTTTTCCTCGAAAAGCCCGAGACGTGATATAATTTTGAACATTTCGTGGCGGGCAAGCTCCTTAAGAAGCACGGCGTTATCGCGTGTATCGGTAAGATAATTCTTCATCTCCGTATCAACGGGTGCTTCAAGGCAGATTGTGCCGAGCTTTCTTGAGAAAAATGCACTATCCTTACCTGCAAGCAGCTTTGCCTTAACACCTGCCGTAGCTTCAATTGCATCAAGATCAGCATAGATATTGTCAATGGTTTTATATTTTCTGATAAGGTCACCTGCAGTTTTAGGACCGATCCCTGCAACACCAGGAATATTGTCGGAGGTATCCCCCTGCAAGGCCTTAAGCTCAATCATACCCGAAGGCTCAACACCGTATTCTTCAAAAAGCAAAGCCTTGTCATATTCAACTGTCTGAGTCTTCCCCATTTTTGTGGTAGCCAGAAGGACGGATACGTTATCACTTACAAGCTGAAGAGAATCACGGTCTCCCGTCGCAATATAGCAGTGATCATCTGCGCCAACAGATACAGAAAGAGTGCCGAGAATATCATCAGCCTCAAAACCGGGACATTCAATAATTTTACAGCCGTATGCAGTAATCAGAGCCTTCAAAGGCTCAAACTGTTCGAGAAGCTCAGGAGGAGGACTTTTTCTGCCTGCCTTGTATTCATCATACATTTCGTGACGGAAGGTAGGCTTATGCACATCAAATGCCGCAACAATGCAGTCGGGATGATATTTTTCATCAAGACCGAGAAGTATATTAAAAAATCCGTAAATGGCGTTTGTAAAATGACCGTCCTTTGCATTAAGAAGCTTGATTCCGTAAAAGGCACGGTTAATAATACTGTTGCCGTCTATAACAAGATATTTCATATCCATACGTCCTTACATACTTAGTCAATGATACTATAACACAAAAAATATAAAAAGGCTACTTTATTTTTATAATTTTTTGTGTTATTATTCCCATAGGTGATAAAATGATAATCAAGAACGTAAAAATTGACGGGTTTGCTGCTCTCGCTCCGATGGCAGGGGTAGCTGACTTATCCTTCCGTGTTATCTGCAAGGAATACGGTGCGGCATACACTGTCGGTGAAATGGTAAGCGCAAAGGGTGTCAGCATGAACGACAAAAAGTCGCAGGAGCTTATGAAAATCGATGAAAAGGAGCACCCTTCGGCTATTCAGATTTTCGGAAACGAGCCCGGAATTATGGCAGAAGCGGCTAAATATGCACTCTCCTTCTCCCCAGATATAATTGACATAAATATGGGCTGTCCTGCCCCTAAAATCATAAAAAACAAATCGGGAAGCTTTCTTATGAAGGATCCTCTTCTTGCAGGCAAAATCACAAGAGCCGTAGCAGATGCTGTCGATATTCCCGTTTCAGTAAAATTCAGAACAGGCTGGGATGATAGCAGCATAAACTGTGTTGAATTTGCAAAGATTGCTGAAGCAAACGGTGCATCATTCATAACAATTCACGGAAGAACCAAGGAGCAGATGTATGCCCCTCCCGTAGACTTAAATTCAATTAAGGCTGTTAAAGCTGCTGTCTCAATTCCCGTTATCGGCAACGGTGATATTTTCACTCCCGAGGATGCAAAAAATATGTATGAGCAGACGGGCGTTGACCTTGTTATGATAGGCAGAGGCTCACTGGGCCGCCCCTGGCTTTTTACACAGATTAACGATTATTTGACAACAGGCAGCTACTCACCCGACCCCTCCCCCGAAGAAAGAATGGAGATAATGCTTCGTCACGCTGACGCTATCTGTAAGCTCAGAGGCACGCTCAACGGCATGTGCGAAATCAGAAAGCACGCACTGTGGTACACAAAGGGCCTCAGAGGCTCCGCAAAGCTCAGAAGCGAATTCAGCGTTGTGAAGACTTATGAAGAGCTTAAGCTCCTTGCAGAAAAGGTAACGGAAATAAAAGACTGAATATCTTGAAAAATAATTAAAAAAAGACTTGATTTTTTTATTTTGTTCGGTTATAATAGCACTCGTCCTTTGGAGAGTTGTCCGAGTTGGTCGAAGGAGCACGATTGGAAATCGTGTATACGTCATAAGCGTATCAAGGGTTCGAATCCCTTACTCTCCGCCATATATCCCATCCGATTTCCGGGTGGGTTTTTCTTTTTATTATTGCTAAATCAGAATATCTGTGCTAATATGTTTTCATAAAGGAGGATAATTATGAACACTATTAAATTTGATTCAAAAAATACTAAGGTTGTAGCCCACAGAGGTCTCAGCGGCATTGAAAAGGAAAACACGAATGCAGCTTTTATTGCCGCAGGTAACAGAAGCTATTTCGGCATTGAAACAGACGTTCACAGAACTCTTGACGGAAAATTTGTCTGCTTCCACGATGACACCACCGGCAGAGTTGCAATTGACAATATGGTGATTGAAGAAACAACCTTTGATACCTTAAGAAAGCTTCTTCTTACGGACAGAGACGGTCTTAAAGGCAGAGAGGATCTTAAAATCCCCACTCTCAAGGAATACATCGAAACCTGCAAGAGATATGAAAAAATTGCAGTGCTCGAATTAAAGAATGAATTCGAAAAAGAAGATATTGCAAAAATCTGCGACGAAATCAAGGAATGCGAATATCTTGAAAGCGTAATCTTTATTTCCTTTGCTTTTAATAATCTTGTAAAACTCCGCGAAATTTACCCTGAACAGAAGGTTCAGTTCTTAACGAGCGTTTACTTCAACGAACTGCCAGAGCTTCTTAAAAAGCACAAATTTGACCTCGATATCCTCTACACGGAGCTTTCTGAAGAAAGAATCAGTCTTCTTCACGAAAACGGCATTGAAATCAACTGCTGGACCTGCGATGATAAGCAGTGGGGCGAAAATCTTGCAAGCTGGAATATTGATTATATTACTTCAAATATTCTCGAATAATTTTGCATAAAAAAATAGGGAGTCCGTCCGGGACTCCCCTTTTTCATGTCGTAATTTATGCTTCCTTGTTCTTGGATGCTGCTCTCTGGATAGCCTTCATTATTTCAACTGCGGGAATAATGAGAACTGAGAGACCGAGAGAAATGAGATATGCCTTCATATCAAGGTGAGCAAAACCGAAGAGATTTGAAAGGAAATCAACTTCAACTACTGCTGTTGTAAGAAGGAAGGAGCCGATCATAGCACCGTAAAGTGCAACGTTATGATGTCCCTTGAATATCATTGCGATAGAAGAGCCTCTCTGTGAGCGCATATTGAAGGAGTGGAAGATTTCACACATAGCCATTGTGAAGAATGCCATTGTCATACCTTCAGAACTGTCAGGAATGTTTCTGAATACAAGATGACCGGTTTCAAGGAATTCACCGATATAGAAGGCGGCAATTGTAAGAATACTTACAAGAACACCCTGATATGCACAGTCAAAGCCGAGACCGCCTGCAAAAATACCGTCATTCTTGCTTCTGGGCTTTCTCTTCATAATGTTGTTTTCGGGCTTTTCAAGACCGAGAGCAAGAGCAGGAATACTGTCTGTTACAAGATTGATGAAAAGAAGGTGGGGAGCTTCAAGAATTGTAAAGCTCATAATTGTAGCAAAGAAGATTGAAATAACCTCTGAAAGGTTTGAGCCGAGAAGGAACTGAATAGCCTTACGGATGTTGTCGTAAATTCTTCTGCCTTCGCCGACAGCGGAAACGATAGTTGCAAAGTTATCATCTGTAAGAACCATATCGGCAACGTTCTTTGTAACGTCTGTACCGGTAATACCCATACCGACACCGATATCAGCACTCTTGATAGAGGGAGCATCGTTAACACCGTCACCTGTCATAGCGGTAACGTAACCCTTGCTTCTCCAGGCATTGACGATTCTTGTCTTATGCTCAGGCTGAACACGAGCATAAACGAAAATGTTTTCGACAATCTTTTCAAATTCTTCATCAGAATACTTATCAATATCTGCACCCATCATAGCCTGGCTGTCATCAGTAAGAATACCGAGCTCTCTTGCGATAGCCTTAGCTGTATTGATGTGGTCACCGGTGATCATAATGGGAGTGATACCTGCGCCGCGGCATTCAACGATTGCGTCCTTAACCTCGGGACGAACAGGGTCAATCATACCGGTAAGACCGATGAATATCATATCATATTCAAGCTCAGAGGATTCATAAACAGAAGGCTCTGCTGAATATTCCTTGAAAGCAACAGCAAATACACGAAGAGCCTTATTACCCATTCTGGTATTTTCTTCTGCAGCCTTTGCGCGGATTTCGTCGTTGATTTCAACAACCTTACCATTTACAAGAGCGCGGTTACACTTCTTGAGAATTTCATCGGGAGCGCCCTTGGTATACTGAACGTACATTCCGTTTGACTGATGTACGGTACTCATCATCTTTCTGCCTGAGTCAAAGGGAACCTCACCGACTCTGGGCTGTGCAGCTACAAGGTCAGCCTTTGCAAGACCGATTGACTTTGCATAGTTGATAAGTGCAACCTCGTCGGGCTCGCCTGTACCCTTGCCGTTTTCATCAACCTCAGCATTTGTGCAAAGAGCCATAGCAGTTGCAAGAACCTTTTCGTCCTCAGCATAGTGGTCAACAACGGTCATAACGTTCTGTGTAAGAGTACCTGTCTTATCGGAGCAGATAATCTGAGTACAGCCAAGTGTTTCAACTGCATTCATCTTACGGATAATAGCGTTCTTCTTTGACATATTGGTAACGCCGATAGAAAGAACGATGGTCATAACGGCAACAAGACCTTCGGGAATAGCGGCAACAGCAAGAGCAATAGCCGTAATGAAGGAGTTAAGAGCTACCTGATAGAATTCCTGGGTGCTGCCTGAAATGAAGTACATAGCAATATTATAACCGAAGATAATTACACAAACTGCAAGAACGAGCTTTGTAAGAATCTTGGAAAGCTGTTCGAGCTTTATTTCAAGAGGAGTCTTACCCTGCTCTGCAAGTGCAATAGCGTTTGCAATCTTACCCATTTCGGTGTTCATACCGGTAGCTGTAACAACAGCCTTACCACGACCGTAAACAAGTGTTGAGCCCATATAAGCCATATTTTTACGGTCACCGAGAGGAACTTCGTCAGAATTGTTCTTGCCCATAAGAGCATTTACAAGCTTTGTAACGGGTACTGATTCACCTGTAAGAGCTGCTTCTTCAATCTTCATGCTTGCGCATTCAAAAATACGGCAGTCAGCAGGAATAGCATCACCGGCATCGAGAAGAATAACGTCACCGACAACAAGGTCTTCACTCTTGATTGTCTCTACCTTACCGTCACGGAGTGTTTTGGTGGTAGCCGCAGACATCTTCTGAAGAGCTTCAACAGCCTTTTCAGCCTTGTTTTCCTGAATAACACCGAGAAGAGCGTTAATAAGAACAACAGCGAGAATAATACATGTATCTGTGGGGAAGAAGCTGTGACCTGCAGCAGATGCTTCAATGTACTCTGTTACAGCGGAAATAGCAGCAGCAATAATAAGGATAATAATCATAGGGTCCTTCATCTGATCGAAGAACTTTTTGATCATTGAATCCTTCTTGGCTTCTGCAAGCTTGTTTTTACCGTCTCTCTGTAAGCGGCTTGCTGCTTCTTCAGCGGTTAAACCCTGAGGAGATGACTGAACGTCAGAAAATACTGCCTCAACGTTTTCCAGATAGTGCTTCATTGGGAAAAACTCCTTTACAATTTTCTTATTCAGAGCAAGAAAAAAAGACCTCAGCACATCCAACTGTACCAAAGTCCGAAAATTGAGACCCTGCACAGCAAATAATGTCTGTGAGTCTCGTTATTTAAGATATGCCAGACTGAAAACAGCCATGCATGTTGACATATCACGCCGATAATCGGTGCAAACTACTCCCTCAAGCTCTGTTAATAAATTAATAATAACAAAATATGAAAAAGTTGTCAAGTAATTTTATTCCTCTGTTTGCTTACCGAGAAACTGTGCCGCAACCTCAGCAAGCTTAATTTCCGCCTGAGAGGGATATTCATTTTTTTCATTGAAAAGTGCAACAACACAGCCCGACACGTCACCGTTTCCGAGAATAGGCACGGCAATGCAGGCATTTCTCTCAAGAGCGTCAACGGGAGTCAGTGCAGCCCTGTCCATAGCTGAAGCAATAAAGGCACTTCTGTTCTCCATTACCTTTTCAAGAGCTGATGAGATTCTCTTTTCAATTGCATCCTTTTTGGGAATACCCATACAGCACACAACGTGATCTCGGTCTGTAATCAGAACCGGCATACCCATTGCCTTATAAAGCACCTCACAATACTGAGCCGTGAATTCCTGCAATTCACCCATAGGTGAATATTTCTTAAAAATTACCTCACCGTCAATATCCGTGTAAATTTCAAGAGGGTCTCCCTCTCTTATCCTCATAGTGCGACGGATTTCTTTGGGAATAACAACACGACCAAGGTCGTCAATTCTTCTAACTATTCCAGTTGCTTTCATATATACATTTCTCCTTAAATTGCAAATTGTGTAGTTATTATCTGTAATTAGTGAAGAAATATTCCGCATAGATTTACTTTTTAAATGAAATGTGCTATAATAAACTAAAGGCGGTGATTATATGAGAAAAATCTTTTTCAAACTCAAATCCATTTCAGTGTTATTATCATCTTTTGTTATGTTGTTTTTAACATCTTGCGGAATTTTAAGGACAAACGAATTACATGGCGAAGAATTAAAAAAGCTTTCTGATGAACAACTTTATGAAACAGTATACCTTCAAACCATTGACCTTGTCGAAACGTTTTCTGACGAAGAAACGGCTTTTTCCAAGATTAGTGTTGAACAGAAAACATTTTATATTTTGAGCATTTACGATATGGAAATTCAAAATGGTGGTTTATGCCAGTTCTTTGTAAACTCCTCTCGTTCTTTAGCTCCGTACATACAAGAAAATCTTAGTATAATTGGAGCAACAGGGCACAATGAATTATTTACTGATTTTATTCAAAGCAACAATATTGATATTAATAATCTCGATTCTTTTATTATATCTGATATAGATGAATACGAAGCACAAACAAAGCTATATGATTTTGAAACTTTTGATAATAAATATATAGAATTGCCCACCTTACAAAGTTATATGACAAATTATATCAAAGCCAATATAGAAAAATTTTAAAATAGAAAGCGAGGTGAAATTCACCTCGCTTTTATTCTTTAACAGCACAAAAATATCCGTCGCTTTTATGTGTAAAATCTAACTATAGCTCAAATAATAATGTGATTAAATTTTTGAAAGAAGAACTGAAAGCGTTTCAAGGAAGAACTCAACAAAAATCATGAAAATATTATAGACCTTTGTAAGTAAAGCATTTTCTGCCTCTTCATCAGCATCTGTGTCAGTATCGTCATCAGGATTCACGTCAGGATCTTCTTCATACATATATTCACCGCAGTAGTCACAATAATCATCCCAGTCATCATCACAACAGAAGCCGTAGCCGTTATCATCGTGACCTGCAATATATTCATCGCATTCAGCGCAGTAAAGGGCCTCGGAGAATGCAAGCTCAGAGCAGTTACCCCAGCTTTCTTCAATGTAAGTCAGGGCGTGTTTTTCGCCATCATCAGCCGTATGAACAGCATAATCCAATGTAAATTTTATATCAACAGACTCATAATAGGTATAAACTTCAAGGAAATAAGTTTCACCTGCTTCAAATTCAAAAATAATACAGAAATTATATGAACCTGCAAAATCATCGTCTTCAATAATAAAGTTTCCGCGTTTATCAAAGATTGTGCCCTTGACGTCAAGGTCAGTCTCACTGTAGAAGATTGCTGTAACGTCTTCATCCGGAGTAAAGCATACGTAAATGGGTTCAAAACCGTTAAACGTATCATTCACTGTTTCACCTAAGGTAATTTTTTTACAATCGGATACCTTACCGCAAGCACAAGTGCTGAATTTGGTGCCTTCTGCATCGTGATCACAAACGGCTTCACAGAGAACACAAGTTTCATCAACAAAATCGTGATTACAAAGAAGAGCCACGTCAAAGCTTGCATCCTCTTCTGCATATGTACGAATTGTTATATAGTATTCAATACCTGCTTCAAAGTCAAAAAATTCACGGAAATTATAACCGTAACCGGACGAATCATCAATAGACATTGAAATAAGACCATCACCGCTTTCAATATCACAGTAGGGGTCAACTTCCTCAGCAAATGAAGCAACGATAAGTGAAACAGATTCTTCGGGCACAAATTTAATTACGGGATTATTTGATACAGATGCAGTAACCGTAATTGTATCATATGCTTCAATAACATAATCAGCTTCAAGCTCAAGGCCGGATGCCATAGAGGACACTGATAAAATCATTAAGACTGAAAGAATAACTGCTAAAAACTTTTTCATATTGGCTCTCCCTTATAAGAATTTTTCAGAATACGTCACACAGCGAATCAATATCACTTGTAACAATTTTCCTATAACATATTAACATAATTTTATGCATTTTGTCAACATTTTTATAAATACAGTAAAAATATATGCGGAGTAATAACTCCGCATAACTGAATTCACATAAGCTTTAAGCCCTTTGCAACAAGTGTGATAAAGTCCTGAACGTTAGCAACAACGGTTGTTGCACTGAGACTTCCACGGTCAAGAAGCTTGTTTACAACAAACTCGTCTATATCAACAGTATAAATATATACGGGGCGCACAGAACCATCCTCAGTTACCCTGAAGGAAGGGGTCATATTGCCCGTTGCAATGGTATGAAGCATAGTTGCCATACAAATAACGGTCGTTGATTTTCTGACGAGCTTTCTCATTTCATCAGCCGCCTTATAAACGTCACCGATAACCTCAGGAAGAGGTCCGTCGTCACGGATGGAGCCTGCAAGAACGAAAGGCACGTCATTTTTCACACAGCTGCAGATAATACCGTCATCAAGCTTATAATCCTTGATAAATTGGGGAATAGAGCCGCTTCTGCGAACCTTATTGCAGATATCAAGATGATTATAATGACCGTTATGCTGACACTTCTGTGTATAGATATCCTGACCGAGAGCAGTATGCAGTAAGGCGCCCTCAAGGTCATGTGTTGCTAGAGCATTTCCTGCAAGCACACCGTGTGCATAGCCGTTATCAATGAGAAGTGACATAGCTCTTCTTGCATCAGCATCAAACGAAAAGGCAGGACCCATAACCCAGATTATGTTACCGTGCTCCTTCTCATACTTAAGGAGCTCAAAAAGATTGTCATAATCCCTTGAATACGAGGTTTCACGGCTTCTTCCCTGACGGAAAACAAACTGATCGCTGATAGCCTCATCATCAGTGACAAAGCCGTTAGCGTGAAGGAATATACCCTCTTCACAATTTTCCGTTCTGCCGAGAATTACCTTATCACCCTTTCTGAGATTACGGGCTTCAACGACCTTCAGCTCACCGTCAGGAGCAATTACGACACAAGAGTCCATTCTGCTCTCCTTGGCAAGATGCCACTTCCCTTCAATTTTGAAATATTCGGGAAACATTGAGGTGCTGTGAAAGTTTTCGGGAGCAACACCGTCAGCATCGGCAGCGGCGGACTCACAATCGGGTGAATTTAAGAATTTTTCCTGAGAAAAATCAGGTTCAATATATCGGGGCATTGTAAAAGCCATAGCTTCAACTCCATAAATCATTTTATAGTATTATACTACAAAATAATATATTTTCAACCATAAGCAAAATTTTTATAAAGAAAAAACCGCCCACTTAAGTGAACGGTTATTTCTGGCGGAGAGTCAGGGATTCGAACCCTGGGTGAGTTTCCCCACACAGCATTTCGAGTGCTGCACCTTCGACCACTCGGACAACTCTCCATATATTATCCCTCAGGACTTTTGTATTTTAGCAAAAATAGTTAATTTTGTCAAGGAATATATGAGGTAAAATAATTATTTACATAAAGTTTTTCTTGACGAAAATACCTTTGTTTTATATAATAATATTATCCGATAGGTGAGGCTACTACGGGGATATGGACTGCGGCCGCAAAACGGTGGAGACAACGTGCGCCGGTCAAACAGGATATATCGAACAAGAAGGTATATTCCAACGCAGTTACAAGGTAATTTTACCACGCCCCGCAAAGCTAAAGCTCAGACGGCTGTCGTTATGATTTACTATGCTTAACCGCAAGCCGTGTGCCTGCGGTTATTTTATTTACAAGAAAAGGAAGTGAGTTTATGGATACAGGCGATAGTAGCACGAATGCGGGCGGACGAAGTACCAGCTTCTGTTACGATGAATTTATTATCTTAAACTCACCGCAGGGCATTGGAGCATAAGCTCCCTTCCCCACTCGTTTTTGTGTTGCTCCTGTAATCGGCATCAGTGCCAAAAACTTTAAGGAGGAATACAGATGGACGAAATTATTGATATTGAAATTGTTGATATAAAGCTGATTGAGCAAGCCCTCGAGCTTCTTGAAAACAAGAAATTTTCAGAGCTTCGTTCTCTTCTTGAAGAGCAGAATCCTGCTGATATCAACGACGTTATTGACGAGCTTTCCGATGAAAAATCGGTGCTTATTTACAGACTTTTACCAAAAGAGCTTGCCGCTGAGGTATTTGTTGAAATGGACAGCGACAAGCAGGAATATCTTATAAACATCTTCAGTGACTCACAGCTGAAGGATGTGTTAGACGAGCTTTATTACGACGATACCGCTGACATTATTGAAGAAATGCCTGCAAACGTTGTAAAGCGTATTCTCAAGGTTGCTTCCCCTGACGTAAGAAAGGCTGTTAACGAGCTTCTTAAATACCCCGAGGACAGCGCGGGCAGCATTATGACAACAGAGTTTGTAAGACTCAGAAAATCCTTCACCGTCGAGGAGTCCCTTGAAATCATAAGAAGCGTCGGTGTAAACAAAGAAACAATTTATACCTGCTACGTAACGGATGAAAAGAATCACCTAATCGGTATTGTTACAGCAAAGGATCTTCTTCTTTCCGAGAGAAGCGAAATCATCGATGAAATAATGGAAGACAACGTCATTTCCGTTAACACTCTCGCAGATACTGAAAACATTGCTCTTATGTTCGGCAAATACGACTTCCTTGCTCTTCCCGTTGTTGATAACGAGGAGCGTCTTGTCGGTATCATCACCGTTGACGACGCTATTGACGTTATGCAGGAGGAAACAGAAGAAGACTTCTCAAAAATTTCAGCTATTACCCCTAATGACACGGAATACCTTAAAACCTCCGTTTTCAAATTATGGGCATCCCGTATCCCCTGGCTTATGATTCTTATGATTTCAGCCACCTTTACGGGGATGATTATTTCAAAATTTGAAAGTGCACTTGCAGTTTTACCCATTCTTACGGCTTTCATTCCTATGCTGATGGGAACCGGAGGTAATGCAGGCAGTCAGGCTTCCGTTACGGTTATCCGTGGTATATCACTCGGTCAGGTTGAATTCAGAGACTTTTTCAGGGTTCTGTGGAAGGAATGCAGGGTTTCCCTTCTCTGCGGTGCCGTTCTCGGTGTTGCCGCAATCGGTAAGGTAATGCTTGTTGACAATCTTCTTATGAGAAATCCCGAGGTTACTTTTTTCGTAGCCCTTGTTGTTGGTATCACTTTATTTGCAACGATTATTTCAGCAAAAATCATCGGCTGTGCACTCCCCTTGCTTGCAAAGAAAACGGGTCTTGACCCTGCAGTAATGGCAAGTCCCCTTATCACAACTCTTATCGACACGGTTTCTCTTCTTGTGTATTTCTATTTTGCAACAATTATTCTCGACATATAAAATTAAGGTCTGCAGATATCTGCAGACCTCTTTTTTATCAGAAATTTGAGCCGTTCCAGCCCCATACAGTGCCGCCCTCATAGCGGATGTAGGTTCTTGATGAAGGAATTGAAAAGGCTTCTTCAAGGTAATCACAGAGAAGACCCGTGAACTTATCTGCACATTCGGGATTAACAGTACCGAAAAGCTTTACCTCAGCAAAAGCACTGTCGGAGGAATTATCTCCCTTGAACCAGATTTTCTGACCTGCATCAATATTGCACATAAGCCAGCTTTCACTTTTTCCGGGGAAAACCTCAATCATTTTACCGAGCTGTGCTTTCAATTCTGCTGCCTGAGCATCACTTATACTTTTAGTAAGCTTAATATCAATAAAAGGCATTTAATTTTCTCCTTAATATAACCGGGACTGTAAAAAACAGTCCCGATAATTTTTATTTGACAACTTCTACGCTGATAACAGCCTTTTCGCCGTTGATATCCCATTCCTTGGATATAGCGTAAGCTTCATTGACTGCAACGCTGTCTGCAAGAACGTCACCTGCAATTTCAGCAGCATTTGCAGCTACGATTTCACTGAGCTTTTCACCTGCAGTGATACCTACCTTGATATGGTCGGTAACGTTGAAATCGGAATCCTTTCTCATTGTCTGAATCTTTGAAATAAGCTCTCTTACGTAGCCCTCAGCAATAAGCTCGTCTGTAAGCTTTGTATCAAGAGAAACGGTGAATCCGTTATCGGAAAGTGAGAAGGAATCATCCATCTGTGTTGCAGTGATCAGAAGATCATCAGCGGTAAGCTCAATATCACCGATTGAAATTGAAAGTGTGATAAAGCCCTTTGAATCAAGCTCCTTCTTAGCGACTGAGCCGTCAAGATTTTCAAGAAGCCCTCTGATTTCACCAAGCTGCTTACCGTACTTAGGTCCGAGAGTCTTAAGCTGAGGCTTGAAGGTATAGGAAACAAGTCCGTCTGCATTGTCTGCAAAGTCAACAGCCTTAACGTTGAGCTCATCACGGATAATTTCAGCATACATCTCGCTGAGCTTATTTTCGGAGACAACGGTAATTGTGCTTAAGGGCTGACGGTTCTTGATGTTTGCGCCGTTACGTGCTGCACGACCGAGAACAACGATATTAAGAACCTGATCCATATTCTTTTCAAGCTCTGCATCAATGAACTTTTCATTGACCTCGGGATAATCGCAAAGATGAACACTTTCGGGCGCAGATGAATCAAGTGAGCAAACAAGGTTTCTGTAAATATCCTCTGCCATAAAGGGAATGAGAGGAGCGGAAGCCTTTGCAATCGTTACAAGTGCCGTATAAAGTGTCATATAAGCATTAATCTTATCTTCGGGAAGTCCCTGTACCCAGTAACGCTCCCTGCCACGTCTTACGTACCAGTTGGAAAGCTCGTCTACAAAGCTCTCAAGTGCCTTTGCAGATTCGGGAATTCTGTAGTTTGCAAGGTGGTTATCAACCTCCTTGACAGTTGAATTAAGACGGGAAAGAAGCCACTTATCCATTACGGGAAGCTTGTCATAATCAAGCTCATACCTTGTAGCATCAAACTTATCAATATTTGCATAAAGCACGAAGAAAGCATAAGTATTCCAGAGAGTACCCATAAACTTTCTCTGTCCCTCCTGAACTGCCTTGCCGTAGAAGCGGTTGGGAAGCCAGGGAGCGGAGTTGGTATAGAAATACCAACGGATAGCGTCAGCACCGTAGGTTTCAAGTGCATCAAAGGGGTCAACTGCATTACCCTTGGACTTGGACATTTTCTGTCCGTTTTCATCCTGAACGTGACCGAGAACAATTACGTTCTTATAGGGAGCCTTATCAAAAATAAGAGTAGAAATAGCAAGAAGTGAATAGAACCAGCCTCTTGTCTGGTCAACAGCCTCTGAAATGAAGTCTGCGGGGAACTGAGAATCAAACAGCTCCTTATTCTCAAAGGGATAATGATGCTGTGCAAAGGGCATTGAGCCTGAGTCAAACCAGCAGTCAATAACCTCGGGAACTCTCTTCATTTCTTTGCCGCATTCGGGACACTTAAGAGTTACGGCATCAATATAAGGGCGGTGAAGCTCTATATTGTCGGGACAGTTATCGGACATTGACTTTAATTCTTCGATGCTTCCGATACAGTGTCTGTGACCGCATTCACATTCCCAGATATTAAGAGGAGTACCCCAATAACGGTTACGAGAAAGACCCCAGTCCTGAACGTTTTCAATGAAGTTACCGAATCTGCCCTTACCGATGCTTTCGGGCATCCAGTTGATAGTATTGTTATTCTTTACAAGGTTATCCTTAACGGCTGTCATCTTGATGAACCAGGATTCTCTTGCATAGTAAATAAGGGGTGTGTCACATCTCCAGCAATGGGGATAATCGTGCTCAAACTTGGGAGCATCGAAAAGAAGTCCTTCCTTTTCAAGGTCAACAAGGATGGGCTTATCGGCATCCTTTACGAAAAGGCCTGCATAAGGAGTTTCTTCCGTCATTTCACCCTTTGAATCAACAAACTGAACAAAGGGAAGACCGTACTTTCTGCCGACGTTTGCGTCGTCCTCACCGAAGGCAGGTGCAATATGAACGATACCGGTACCGTCGGAAAGTGTTACGTAGCTGTCGCAGGTTACGTAGTGACCCTTGATTTTCTGCTTTTCAACAGATTTACCCGTGCATTCAAAGAGAGGCTCATATTCTTTTCTTTCGAGCGCTGTGCCGGGGAAGGTTTCGATAATCTCGTAAGCAGCAACACCCTCTTCTCTCTTGAGTCCGCCGAGAACCTTATCAAGAAGAGCAGTAGCCATATAATATGTGTATCCGTCGCAAGCCTTTACCTTACAGTATTCGTTGTCGGGATTTACACAAAGAGCAACGTTTGAAGGAAGAGTCCAGGGAGTGGTTGTCCATGCAAGGAAATACGCATCCTCACCCTTAACCTTAAAGCGTACAACTGCTGAACGCTCTTTTACACACTTGTAACCCTGAGCTACCTCGTGAGAAGAAAGAGGTGTTCCGCAACGGGGGCAATAAGGAACAATCTTGAAGCCCTTGTAAAGAAGATCCTTTTCCCAGATTGTTTTAAGAGCCCACCATTCGGACTCAATAAAGTTATTATCGTATGTTACGTAAGGATCGTCCATATCAGCCCAGAAGCCGACAGTACCTGAGAAATCCTCCCACATACCCTTATATTTCCATACGCTTTCCTTACACTTGTCAATAAAGGGAGCAAGTCCGTATTCTTCAATCTGCTCCTTACCGTCAAGACCGAGAAGCTTTTCAACCTCGATTTCAACAGGAAGCCCGTGAGTATCCCAGCCTGCTTTTCTGGGAACCATCTTACCCTTCATTGTGTGATAACGAGGAATCATATCCTTGATAACACGGGTAAGCACGTGACCTATATGAGGCTTACCGTTTGCTGTGGGAGGTCCGTCGTAAAAAACGTAGGACTCACCGTCAGCGCGGGATGCCATACTCTTTCTGAAAATATCGTTGTCTTTCCAGAACTGTTCAACCTTTTTTTCGCGTTCAACGAAATTAAGATTGGTAGAAACCTTTTCGTACATCTTCATTTCCTCCTGAAAAAATATAATCCCTTGACCGTAACAGGACAAGGGAGCTTGTTTTTATACCACCTATTAACATACTGACATATGCTGTTCCGATAACGGTGAACTACCGACTGTCCATACTTATTTCCGGACAGCTGTTCAGAAGTGATTTTCAGTAAAGGCTACCGGCACAGGGCTTACACCCTCCCCTGCTCGCTTTGGCTTTCGCGCAGTACCTACTCTCTTCATCATTACATTTATTTATATACGCATATATATTAAAGTAATAGTTGTCTTTTGTCAAGTATTTTTTCCTTTTATGTCACTGCACAAGGCTCTTATCATAGAATAAAGCGAGGAGGAAAAATCTATGACAAAATCAATTACTGTTACTGGAGGAGATTCAAGACAGCTGTATATGTCAGGATATCTTAAAGAAAAAGGATACGATGTAAAAATATTTGCCTGCGAGCACGGAAAATATCCTGACGGTATAAAGGAATGCTTAAGCCTCGATGAAGCTATGGAATCGGAAATTATCATACTTCCCCTGCCTGTCAGCAAAAACGGCAGTCTTCTTAATACTCCTCTTTCTTCTTATGAAATAAGACTTAAGGATATTACGGACAGAATAAATGAAAACCATTTCGTGTTTTACGGAATGGGTACGGGAAATTTCCCGAAGCACGTTCAGGCAAAAGCATATTATTCCTGCGATTATTTCAATATTGAAAGTCTCATTTACAAAAATGCTCTTCTGACGTCTGAAGGCATCCTTTCAATAATTCTTGAAAAACTGCCTCTGACAGTTTTCGGATTAAAGACTGCAATAACCGGCTACGGCAGAATAGGGGCTTTTACTGCGGAGATGCTCAAAAGGCTCGGTGCAGACGTTACGGTGTTTGCAAGAGATGAAATTCAGCTGTTAAAAGCAAATCTCAGCGGAATAAGCTCACACAACATATCAGAGCTTTGCAATTTTTCACCTGATTTTGACGTTATTATAAACACCGTTCCTCATATCATTGTCGACAGCAAGGTCATAAAAAACAGTAATTACAGCTGTGTTTTCATAGAAACAGCAAGCGCACCCTACGGAATAGATGCTGAAGCCTGCTCTCAATACGGAAGAACTCTCATTAAGGCATTCTCACTACCCGGAAAAACTGCACCCAAAAGTGCAGGAATTATTATAGGAGAAACAATTCACAATCAGCTACAGGAGGTGAAATAATGGAAAAGCTCAACGTAGGCTTTGCTCTGACCGGCTCCTTCTGTACCTTCAGAAAAGCAATCAACACAATGAAATCACTGAAAGATGCAGGCTATAACCTTATTCCGATTATGAGTTATAATGCCTGCTCAACAGACACACGCTTCGGAAACGCGCACGATTTTTGTGAAGAGATAGAAGATATCTCCGAAAAGCCGATAATTTCTTCAATAGCAGAGGCTGAGCCCATAGGACCGAAAAAGCTTCTTGATGTGCTTATTATCGAGCCCTGCACGGGCAATACACTTGCAAAGCTTGCAAATTCGATAGCAGATACACCCGTGACACTTGCGGCGAAATCCCACCTCAGAAACGGCAGACCCCTTCTTATTGCAATTTCTACAAACGATGCACTTGCAGGGGCATCAAAAAATATCGGCGCACTCCTTAATTACAAAAACGTATTTTTCATTCCCTATAATCAGGATGATCCCGAAAATAAACCAACGTCAATTGTTGCGGATTTTTCGCTTACGGAAAAAGCGATGCTTTCAGCATTAAAGGGAAAACAGCTTCAGCCGCTTATTTTATAGTTCATCAAAAAAATCAGCCTTCGCTCAATACGAAGGCTGTATTCTTATTTCTGCAATTTTATCGGCAATTTCTTTGAATACGGGAGCACAGTCATCTGCCGCAGATTTTCCGTTTTCATTAAACACAACAAGAGTATACTGAGGATTTTCGTAAGGAAAAAAGCCGCAGAACCAAGTGCACAGAATTTCCGTTCCGTCATCATTATATCTTCCCGTCTGCGCTGTTGCCGTCTTTCCTGCCGCAGAAACACAAGATGGCTTTCCGTTAATACCCGTTCCGTTGAGCATATTATTGTAAAGACAATCATTGACGGTTTCAATTATATCTTTATCAGCAACAAAATGTGTATCTTCAGATTTATAATAAGCGTATGCTTTTCCCTCGGAATCTATCAGTTCTTTAAGAATGTAAGGCTCAGTATATATACCCTTGTTCGCAAAAACGTTATAAGCAGCGGCTAACTGCAGTGGTGTTGCAAGAAGACTTCCCTGACCGAAGGAGATATTTGCAATATCAGAATCCGATAATATTGCATCAGCTGACGGAAGATTTCCCGATTCCGACACAAGAGTCGAGCATAATCCGATTCTTTTTCCGAAGCCGAAAAGCTCAGCAGTATCACAGATAGCCTTGGCACCCGTATTTATACCGAGATTTATAAAAAACGTATTACAGGATTTTTCGATTGCAAAATTCAGATCAACTTTTCCGTGTGCATTATAATTATAGCAGGAAAAAGTATTTTCACCGACTGCGATACTGCCGTTACATTCAAAGCCATCCGAAATATTCAATCCGTTTTTCAGCGATGCAACTGCTATTACGGGCTTAAAAACAGAGCCGACGGGATAAGAGCTGAGAGCTCTGTTAAGAAACGGAAGATTCTTATCTGATAAAGAGACCTCCATATTTTTTACATCATAGCAAGGAATGCTTGAAATAGCCCTGATTTCAGCCGTATTTACGTCAAGCACAACAACAGCACCGCATTGGATTTCAGAGCCTTCAAGAGCATTTTCGGCAATTTCCTGAATATCCCTGTCGATAGTAAGCCTCACGCCTGCAGGAGAATTATAATTATAATCATTAAGCTTTATTCCGTCTCCCGATATTGCATTATCTGTCGCATCGGCATTGAAAGTAACCGTAATTTTACCCGAAGCATCAGTTAAAATTTTATCAAATGCTTTTTCAATTCCAGCTACACCTGCTCCGGTGGAATTTGTGTAGCCTATTATATGCGGACAAATCAGATCATCGGAATATCTTGTAAAGATATCATATTCTTTGATAAATTCAGATTCTTCAATAGCATCAGTTCCCTCAAGCTTCACAAATATACCTTTTTTTATCTGACTGAGCTTATCACTGCTTATTATATCTTCTGTAGATTCATCTGCCATAACAATATACTGCTTTTCAGAATTTTCATTAACCAATGGCTTCATATTCATATCGTAGATATATCCTCTTGTTTCGCCGAGAGTAATCTCTCTTGAAAACTGAATATCGACCACAGAGCTGTAATTACTTTTCTGTATTGAATATATTCTTGCAGAAAGTCCTGCAAAAAGAACAAGAAAAGCAAAAAACACCGTATATGTCCGCTTATAAACTGTATTTTTCATAATGTCACCCCCAATATTTTTAATCTTTCAGGGGTAATTATTACAAAAGAATTAAAAAAATCTATTAATATTGAATTAATCTGAAATTTGTAGTATAATAGCAAAAAAATATTAAGGAAGATTATAATGCCAATCAAAGAAATGCCGGCATTTATAAAATCAAACGTCAATGTAAAGAATTCGTTGATTTTCTGTATTCTCAGCTGCACGTGTCTCGTTGTTCAGCTGTTGCTTATGGATAAGAACGTAATCAATATTGTGTTTGATATTATAATACCCTTTTCAGCTGCAATATGCTTCGCTTGTTATTCCATAACAATGGCAATGGACAGACCCATAATTCTGATATGCCCACCCACTGTATACTTTGTTTCACTGTTGCTTAATAAACTGATTCTCGTTGAGGTCGGCGTCAAGGATACATATCCCTTTATCACAATGATTGAAATGATTCCCTATGCATTTTTCTGTGTCTGTGTTGCAACAAATAAATTCAAAAAGATTACAGATATAGTTTTACACGTATTCAGTGTGGGTCTCGTTTGTGCCGGTATTGTGCTTGCGGTTCTTGCTGTCTTTTTCAGAATCATTATTTTTATCAACAGAACACACTATCTTATGAACACCTTCGCAATGATTGCAGGCTTCTTCGCAATTATCTTTATTTATTTTTCAATGATAGAGCTTATAAAAATTGCAGGAATAAAAAAGCGGCACCGCAGAAAGCCCGATGCCGATACTGCTGCAGTTTCAGTAGCAGAAGAAATAACTCAGTAACTTATTTCAATAACTATAAAAAATACGCTGTCAGCATTTAACTGACAGCGTTATTCTTTTAATTAATACTTGGGACGAACTGTATAACCGGTGTGAAGGATTTCGTGAGCCTTGTGTGAGTTGGGTTCGCCGAAATACTCAGCATAAATAGCCTTTACGTCAGGGTTGAGATGAGACTTTCTTAAGGGAAGGTTCTTATCGTCATTGTAAAGACCTGCAGCACGCTTAGCACGGATGTCTTCATTGTTGTGAACAGATGCGGGCTGAATGGGCTGACCGCCGCCGTTTACACAACCGCCGGGACAAGCCATAACCTCGATGAAGTCATAGGTCTTTTCGCCGGACTTGATCATTTCAAGAAGCTTCTTGGCGTTTGCAGTACCGGAAGTAACAGCAACTCTGATTTCGTTGCCTGCAATTGTGTAGGTTGCTTCCTTGATGCCCTCAACACCTCTTACCTCGTTGAATTCAAGGTTAGCAAGCTCTTCGCCTGTAAGTGTTTCGTAAGCAGTTCTGAGAGCAGCTTCCATAACACCGCCGGTAGCACCGAAGATTGTACCTGCACCTGTACCGAGACCGAAGGGAGCATCAAATGTATCGTCAGCAAGCTGATTGAAGAGAATGCCTGCCTTCTTGATCATTCTTGCAAGCTCACGAACTGTGATAACTGCATCAATGTCAGCAAGACCTTCAACTGCTGTGTGGTCGAGTCTTTCAGCCTCGAACTTCTTAGCAGTACAGGGCATTACACTTACAACGTAGATATCCTTGGGATCAATGCCCATCTTCTCAGAATAGTATGTCTTTGCAACTGCACCGAACATACCCTGGGGAGACTTACAGGATGAAAGGTTGGGAATGAATTCAGGATAATATGTTTCGCAGAACTTGATCCAACCGGGTGAGCAGGATGTGATAAGAGGAAGATTTTCCTTTTTTGTATATCTGCCGAGGAACTCTGTTGCTTCTTCCATAATTGTAAGGTCAGCGGAGAAATTGGTATCAAATACCTTGTCAAAGCCGAGAGCTCTGAGAGCAGCAACAAGCTTACCGGTAACAACTGTACCCATTTCATAGCCGAATTCTTCGCCTAAGCCTACTCTTACAGCGGGAGCAGTCTGAACGATAACGTGCTTTGCAGGATCGTTGATAGCATCGAGAACCTTCTGTGTATCGTCTCTTTCAGCAATAGCACCTGTGGGACAAACAGTGATACACTGACCGCAGGAAATACATGAAACGTCACCGAGAGGCATTTCAAATGCACAACCGATATGAGTATCAAAGCCTCTTGCGTTAGCACCGATAACGCCGACACCCTGATTCTTTTCACAAACAGCTACACAACGACGGCAAAGGATGCACTTTTCGTTGTCTCTGTACATGTGTGAAGCAGAAGCGTCAATATCATAGCTGGTCTTAGCACCTGCAAAAGCAGTTTCAGTGTCAATGCCGTAATCGTGGCAGAGCTTCTGAAGCTCGCAGGAGCCTGAACGTACGCAGGAAAGACATTCCTTCTTGTGGTTTGAAAGTATAAGCTTAAGAGTTGTTCTTCTTGCTTCGATAACGTCGGGAGTATTTGTGTAAATCTCCATACCTTCGTTTACGGGGAATACGCAAGCAGCAACAAGGCTTCTTGCACCCTTTACTTTTACAACACAGATACGGCAAGCGCCGATTTCGTTGATTTCCTTAAGGAAGCAGAGAGTAGGAATTTCTATTCCTGCAAGACGTGCAGCTTCAAGAATTGTGCTGCCGGCGGGAACTGTAAAATCTCTGCCGTTGATTTTAATATTTACATCAGCCATTTTTCCGTACCTCCTTATTTCTTGATGATAGCGCCGAACTTACATTTTTCAATACAAGCACCGCACTTGATACACTTGGCCTGGTCGATAACGTGAGGATTCTTTACTGTACCGGAGATTGCACCAACGGGACAAACTCTTGAGCAAAGAGTACAACCCTTACACTTATCTTCAACAATTGTGATAGAAAGAAGATCCTTACATACGCCTGCAGGACACTTCTTGTCAACTACGTGAGCAATGTATTCATCCTTGAAGCGCTTGTATGTGGAAAGAACGGGGTTGGGAGCTGTCTGTCCGAGACCGCAAAGGGAGTTGTCCTTGATGTAGTTGCAAAGAGTTTCCATCTCGTCGAGGTCTTCGAGAGTACCCTGACCCTTGGTGATCTTCTCAAGAATTTCATAAAGTCTCTTTGTACCGATACGGCAGGGAGTACACTTACCGCAGGATTCATCAACTGTGAACTCAAGGAAGAACTTAGCAATATCAACCATACAGGTATCTTCGTCCATAACGATAAGT
>JAZRST010000006.1:0-3044 GCA_045651625.1 Acutalibacteraceae bacterium
GTTAGCGATCCACTGCTTTGCCTTTTCACCGTCAACCTTGATGGTCTTAGGCTCTGTCATGGGGTTGTAGTAGCCGATTTCTTCGATGAATCTGCCGTCACGGGGATATCTTGAATCTGCAACAACGATACGATAGAAAGGAGCTCTCTTAGCGCCCATACGACGAAGACGAATTTTAACTGCCATTTTAATTTCCTCCGATAAATAAATTTTTTTGTAATATAATAAACAACGAGTGTCTAATACCGTGATTGGTACCGATTAAAAGCCGGGGAAGCCGCCGGGCATTCCGCCGCCCATTCCGCCGAAGCCTCCGGGAGGCATCATACGGCGCATTTTCTTTTTGCTGCCGCCCTTGTTGCCGCCGAACTGCTTGAGCATCTTCTGCATCTGCTTGTACTGGGAAAGAAGACGGTTTACGTCCTCAACCTGCATACCGCAGCCTGCCGCAATTCTTCTTTTTCTTGAGGGATTGATGATTTCGGGCTTTTCTCTTTCCTTGGGTGTCATTGAAAGGATGATTGCCTTTGTTTTGTCCATCGCTCTCTCGTCGATATCTGCATCCTTGAGCTTCTTGCCTACGCCGGGAATCATTCCGAGAAGGTCCTTGATGGAGCCCATCTTCTTCATTTCTTCCATCTGCATAAGAAGGTCGTTAAGGTCAAATCTGTTTTCTTTAAGCTTTCTTTCAAGGTCAGCCGCCTTTTTCTCATCAAGGGTGTTTTCTGCCTTTTCAATAAGGGAGAGAACGTCGCCCATTCCGAGAATACGTGAAGCCATTCTGTCGGGATGGAACACGTCAAGGTCGTCAAGCTTTTCACCTACACCGACGAACTTGATGGGCTTGCCCGTTACTGCTCTTGCAGAAAGTGCCGCACCGCCTCGGGTGTCACCGTCAAGCTTTGTAAGAACAAGACCGTCAATTCCCAGAGCCTCGTTGAAGGTGGATGCAACGTTAACCGCGTCCTGACCTGTCATTGAGTCAACAACAAGAAGAATTTCGTGAGGCTTTACCTCTGCCTTGATGTTCTTAAGCTCGAGCATGAGCTGTTCGTCTATATGAAGTCGGCCTGCAGTATCAAGGAATACGTAATCGTAGCCCTTATCCTTTGCAAGCTTTACTGCTTCCCTTGCAATTGTTACGGGATTTTCGGTGCCCATTTCGAAAACGGGAACGCCTGCCTGCTCACCGACAATCTGCAGCTGCTTGATAGCAGCAGGTCTGTAAATGTCGCAGGCTGCAAGAAGAGGTCTGTGACCGTCAGCCTTCAGCTTTTTACAGATTTTTGCACTGTGAGTGGTCTTACCTGAACCCTGAAGACCGCACATCATAACAACCGTGGGAGGGTGGGAAGCGCTTGCAAGTCTTGCCTGAGTTCCGCCCATAAGAGCAGTAAGCTCTTCGTTAACAATTTTTATAACCATCTGTGCAGGGGTAAGGCTTTCCATTACCTTTGCACCGATTGCTTTTTCGGTTACTCTCGCCGTAAAGTCTTTTGCAACTTTATAGCTTACGTCTGCTTCAAGAAGTGCAAGACGGACCTCTCGCATAGCTTCTTTTACGTCGCTTTCGTTAAGTGAACCCTTGCTTCTCAGTTTTTTAAACGCGGAATCGAGTTTATCTGATAAGCCTTCAAAAGCCATAAGGTCACTTCCTTTCGGTTTACAGCTTTATTATTCGGACAATGATAAAGCTATTGATTTGATTCTTACAGAAAGGTCATTGATTTCTCTTGAAAGACCCGTGTTTCTGTTTTCTGCGCTGATTTTTGTTGCACACTCAATTATTTCCTCAAGACCGGTCTGCATATCCTTGAATCTCTTCACAAGACCAAGGCGGTCCTCCATTTCCATAAGCTGTGCTTCAGCTCTCTTTATTGCATCTCTTACGCCCTGACGGGTAATGCCCACGTTTGCGGCAATTTCCGAAAGAGATAAGTCTTCATTATAGTAATAATCGAGAAATTCGCGCTGTTTGGGAGTGAGCATATCACCGTAAAAATCAAGAAGTATGGTAATATCAAGATTTTTTGCCAAAGCCTTAAGCACCTCTTTCCCGTAAATTCTGCATCAAAAATGCCTGTAAAGTCTTAAACTTTACAGGCGGTATTATATATTAAATAGGATATATTGTCAATAGGTATTTGCAGGAAATTTTTTATTTCGTCATTTCATACATTTTATACGGCTTCCGAGAAGTCAAATTCTATGATTTCTGCAGTGGTTTCTTCGGGAGAAGACTCGGTTTCTGCAATAGCAATGCCCGTATCCCTTGAGGTGTCGTTACCTACAAGGCAGGCGAGGGGAACATACAGGATAAGAAGAAATGCACAGCCGATGCTGAGTAAAAACTTCTTAATTGGTGTAAAACCTGTCATAAAACCGCCTCCCTCAAGATATATGGGAAATTTCCTTCCCTATTAATAATTTATCACAATATTTATAGTATAGTCAATAAAAAATATGGTTACAAATTATTAAATTTTGTTAAAATACGTGCATAAATCACCAACTGTAAGTGCGAATGAGAATTATTCATATTTTATGGCAGAGCGCCGTTTTGTGAAACGGATGCTATGGCGTGAAATATGGATAATTATCAGAGAAAGATTCATTTTCCTTTTTTTGAGAAAGAACTTAGATGCGGTAAGGCGGTGAGCCGTCCGCAGATTCCAAAGAAGCAAGCTGCCTGAGAGGCACGAAGCCGTAAAAAGCGCAGAAAGTGCCCTATTTGTGATTTTCGGCGGTGGCAAGGCGTACAATTGTACTCCGAACCGCCGAAAATCAAGCACCAAACGAAGTAAAGTCGTGAGTAAAAATGACAAAAACCTGCCACAAATATCGTGGCAGGCTCTGTAGTATAATTTGTGTGCGTCAAAGAGGGTTCTTTGTGCGTTTTTTACAAATTAAAGTTCTGCGAAGTACTTGATGGTTCTTACCATCTGGCTTGTGTAGCTGTTTTCATTGTCATACCATGAAACAACCTGAACCTCATAGAGGTCATCAGCAATCTTAGCAACCATTGTCTGAGTTGCATCGAAGAG
>JAZRST010000007.1:0-21315 GCA_045651625.1 Acutalibacteraceae bacterium
TGCAAGTGTGCCGCAAGCGATGCCTTCTGGTCCGCATTCTGGATTCAGGGTATGAAATCTCCCTATGATGCGGCTATTTCCCAGGGCGGTCTTGAAAGCTGTGAAATCGACATTTTCGAGGCTATGGGCTACGGTGAAAGAGGCAGACAGAACGCTGTAACACAGACAATCCACTGTGCAGGCGTCGGCGGTGAAACCGAAGGCTTCCAGTCAAGAATTCTCGGCTTCTTCAACGGCAATAATATTTATGACGAGTATAACACCTACGGTCTTGAATGGACTGAGGATGAGTATATTTTCTACGTAAACGGTGTTGAAACAACCCGCTCCTCCTTCGGTGAGGGTGTATGCAGAAATGCGGAAGAGGTTATCATCTCTCTTTGTGTTCCCTCAGCAGAGGAATTTGAAGGAAGAGACAAATCCGAAAAATGCGAAATGGTTGTAGATTACGTAAAAATCTATCAGAAGGCTGAATAATGTAAATATAAAGAGAGACCTCGGACAGATATTCTGCCTGAGGTCATATTTTTTATAAAAGGACAGAAAAAATACGGTACACCGAAAGATGTACCGTAATTCTTTGTTATACTGCCGGCTGTGCTTTTGCTTTTTTGTCTGCAATAACCTGAAGAACGATTACTGCCGCAACGAGAGCAATACCGATAATGTCGGTGATTGTTTCGGGAACAATCAGCATCATACCGCCTGCAAGAATCATAAATCTCTGCCACCAGGGAAGCTTTACGGAGTGGTAACCCTCCATGCCCGAGGCGACCGCATAAATGCCTATAAATGAGGTTATGATAATTGATATAACGTCAAATGCACCTGCATCAATGAAGAGCATTTTGGGGTTATATGCGAACATATAGGGGATGATGAATGCGGCAATTGCAAGTCGCGTTGCCGTAACACCCGTTTTCAGCGGATTTGACTTTGCTATAGCGGAGCCCGCATAGGCTGCGAGTGCTACGGGAGGAGTGATGTCCGCAACGATACCGAAGTAGAAAACAAACATGTGAGCGGCAAGAGCAGGGATGCCCATCTTGATAAGAATGGGAGCCGTGATGGTTGCCATAATAACGTAGTTTGCCGTTGTGGGAACACCCATACCGAGAACGATACAGCAAAGCATTGTAAGGAAGAGTGCCAGGAACATGCTGTCCTGAGCAATGGGAACAAGTGTGTTGAGAAGAAGCTGACCGAGAGCAGTCATTGTAACAACACCTGCAATAAGACCTGCCATACCGCAGGCAACTGCAACGCCTATGGTGTTCTTTGCACCGTTGTGAAGTGATTCAATAATAACTGCAGGTGAAAGTGCGGTGTCCTTCTTTGCAATGAAGGATACTGCAAAGCAGGCAGCAATACCGCAGAAAACAGCCTTCGTCATCATTGAAGCACCGAAGGGAAGCCATAAGCCAAGTGTTACTGCAACGGGAATTGCAGGGAAAAGAAGCTTTACAAGGGTTTTTGCCTCGGGCATCCTTATAGAGAACTTATTTCTGAAGCCCTTCTTTGTGTCAGCCGCAATTTTTTCAATGTTGAACATTGTGGTGATTTCTCTGGGAATAAGGCTTACAACCAGAGAAGCTAAAATTGCGAAGCAGGCCGAAACACCTGCGCTGAAGTAATTCATACAGATAACAAGCACGAATATGGGAAGAAGAAGGTAGCCGTTACAGATGATAAGCTTCAGGAAGTTGGGAATTGCATCCTTGGGAAGCCCCTTGAGTCCCAGCTTCTTTGCTTCAAAGTGAATCATAAGGAAGATTCCCGTGAAGTAAAGGGCAGCAGGAAGAATTGCGGTAACTGCAATCGTTGCGTAGGGTACACCCGTGATTTCAGCCATAAGGAAGGCTGCAGCACCCATAATGGGGGGCATTATCTGTCCGCCCGTAGAAGCCGCCGCCTCAACGGCTGCCGCAAAGTGGGGCTGATATCCCGTCTTTTTCATAAGGGGGATTGTGATTGAGCCTGAGCCTACCGTGTTTGCAACGGAGGAGCCTGAGTACATACCCTCAAGTGCACTTGAAATAACGGCAACCTTTGCAGGTCCGCCCACGGTACCGCCCGCAATTGAGTTTGCAAGGTCAACGAAGAAGGTACCGATACCTGTTTTTTCAAGAAGAGCACCAAGGATAATAAAGAGTACGATAAAGGTTGTGCATACGTAAACGGGAGTTGAGAAAAGTCCGTTTGCTACGTCGTAGAAAAGACCGTATGCAAGATTTCTCAATGCCTTATCGGGATTTTCCGTGAAAGCCTTTATTGCCGCATAAGCTATGAACGCACCTGCTACGAAAATAATGGGAAGACCGACGGCTCGCCTTACAAGCTCAATAAGAAGTATTATTGCTATGAATGCAATAACAATCTGTAAGGTGCCGATTCGTCTTGACATCATAACGATTTCTTCCTGATTTATTGTGTAATAAAGGAAGGAAGCCGCACCTGCAAGACCTAAGAATATGTCGTAAACGGGAACGTAGTTGATGCGCTTTGTCTGCTTTTTATAGGCAGGGAAAATTATGTAGCCTATAAAAAGGATGAAAGCCATAAAGGTTGTCAGCTTGGTGTATTTTGTGGCATTGGGAAAAATCAGCGCCATGGAAATCATATAAACGCTGAATGAACAAAGAAGACCGGTGATAACGTGCTTTCTCCAGCCCGTGAAGATTCTTGTGTTGCTTTCACGGTCGAATTCCTGCATTATCTTATCCGCATCAACCACTTCTTCAACTTCGGTGATTTTTGCAGTATTTTCATCCATAAGATTTTTCCCCTTTCTTTATTTTATCAAAACAGAAATGCCGCAGGTGTTAAAACTGCGGCACTTTGTATTACCGTAAATTCAGATTAAGCAGCAGCTTCTGTTGTTTCTTCAGCAGCTTCTGTTGTATCTTCAACAGCTTCGGTTGTTTCGTCAGCAGCCTCTGTTGTATCATCAGCGGGAGCTTCAACGATGCCCTTTTCTACGTAGTACTTGAGTGCGCCGGGATGAAGGGGAACGTCACCGATACCGTTAACTGTTGTGTTGATGTCCATCTGAGCAGCCTTAGCGTGGCATGTAGCTACGTCTTCAACCTCCCAGAGGTTCTTTGTGATTTCGTAAGCCTGATCTTCGCTCATTTCGTTTGTTACAACGTATGTAGCCATGATAGCAACTGTGTTTACTGTTTCTGTGATGAAGCCGTAGTCAGCGCTTGTCATTTCATACTTGGTGTAGAAGGGGAAGTCGTTCATAAGCTTAGCAATAACGTCTTCTCCAAGGTCAACAGCAACAACGTTAGTTGCAGTTGCAAGCTCTGTGATAGCTGTTGTGGGAGTACCTGCTGTGATGAAAGCAGCGTCAATAGCACCGTCCTTAAGAGCAGTAGCACTGTCACCGAAGGAAGCGAATGTTGCCTTGATGTCTGTTTCGTAGTCGATGCCTGCAGCAGCAAGAATCTGAGTAGCGTTGTAGAATACGCCTGAGCCTGCGTCGCCGATAGCAACGTTCTTGCCCTTGAGGTCAGCTACAGTCTTGATGCCTGAAGCTTCAGTTGCGATAAGCTGGCAAACCTCGGGATAGATGCAAGCGATAGCGGAGAAGCTCTTGATGGGAGCAGCAAAGCCGTTTGTGCCGTTGTAAGCATAGTTCATAACGTCGTTCTGAACTGTAGCCATATGGTAGTCACCGTCGTCAATGCCTTCGATGTTAGCCTGTGAGCCGCCTGTGGAAACTACTTCAAAGCCGTAAGCGTCTGTTGTAATTGCCTGAGTGGAAGCACCTGCGAATGCATAGTAAGTACCTGTTGTACCGCCGGTACCAACCTTAATTGTTGTGAATGTTGTGTCGCCGTAAACTACGTCTGCGGCTGCAGCTGTTGTCTCTTCACCGGCTGCTGTTGTTTCTTCTGTTGTACCGCCGCAGGAAGCGAAGCATACTACACAGAAGGTGAGTGCGAGAAGAATAGCAATAAGTTTCTTCATTTTGGTTACCTCTTTCTTTTGTTTGTATTTTTGCACTAAAAATTTAGTCCTGCTTATATTAGCATAAAAATATGTATATGTAAAATATAAATAATATATGGATGATATAAATAAAATTTATAATTATTGAAAAGATATAAATTTTTTTACATATTATGTGCATTATGCTCTGCGATTTTTCTTGTAATTTCCCCGTTCTGCATATATAATAGCAGTATATGATGATTTTTCGGAAGGGAAGTGAATTTATGCTTGACGGTATGGATTACGTTTACGAGGTGTATCTCGAAAAAAGCTTTTCGGGTGCGGCAAAGAAGCTCTTCGTTTCACAGCCTGCTCTTTCAGCCGCGGTGAAGAAGGTTGAAAAGCAGCTGGGCATCACGATTTTTGACAGAAGCACCAATCCCATTTCCCTTACTCAGGCAGGACGGGTGTGCATTGAATCCATAGAGCAGATGAAGGCTCTTCAGCACAATATGCTCAATCAGCTCAACGACCTTTCCGATATGAAAAGCGGAAGCGTTATCGTCAGTGCGGAAAACTTCATCTCCTCCTTCATTCTTCCCGACATTATAATTGAGTTTATGAATACCTACAGCGGTATCACCGTGGAGCTTGTGGAATCACACTCCCACGACCTTAAGAATCAGCTTCTTGAGGAAAAGGTGGATATCCTCGTGGCGCACGACTTTGACCCCGAGCTTTTCACCTCCTTCCCCCTTGCTGATGAAACCCTTCTTCTTGCAGTGCCCGTGTCCTTCCCCGTGAATGAGAGGTTTACGGACAAGAGCCTGACGGACGAGGACGTGAAGAACAAGAAATATCTTGATAAGGCCTGTCCCACGGTTGACCTGCAGGAATTCTCCGACGAGGATTTCCTCGTACTGAAAAAGGGCAACGATATGTTTACCCGTACAATGCAGCTCTGCGAAAACGCAGGCTTTCTGCCGAGGGTAAAGATATATCCCGATCAGCTTCTTACCGCCTACAATATGGCGAGAGCGGGACTGGGAATCACAATCGTTACCGACAATCTTCTCCGTGCCGAGCGCGGAGCCTCAAAATGCGTCTTCTACAAGCTTTCGGGTGACAACACGAGAAGAAAGCTTGCTATGGGTTATAAAAAGAAGAGATATCCTTCAAGGGCTATGGAAGCCTTTGTGCAATGTGCAAAGCAAGTATATGACAGAAAGTGAGTAATCGTTTATGGAAAAGAAGAGACATTGGCTGAAGGGCGACTGCCATCTGCATACCGTGAACTCCGACGGAAAGTGCACTCCCGGGGAGCTTTACGATATGCTTTACGACTGCGGATTTGATTTCGCATTCATTACCGACCACAACGTTAACACTCCCGGCAGAAGAGCATTTACTCACCGCGGTGTGGCAATTTTCCCCGGTATGGAAATTTCGGGCAATCTCGGTCACGTGAACATCTGGGGTGAAAATCTTCCCTTTGAAAGAATTCCCCGTCCCGACACCGAGGAGGCATATTACACTCTCATTGAAAAGGTAAGGGAGGCAGGCTGTCACGTAAGCGTAAACCATCCCTTTGACAGAAAGCTTTCCTGGAAAATAGACCGCGACAATTTTAAGATGGATTCCGTTGAGGTATGGAATTCACCTATGCACACCGACAATATCTACTGTCAGCAGTGGTGGGCAGATAAGCTTATGCACGGTGAATTCATCCCTGCCGTCGGCGGCAGTGACTATCACGAGGACTACGTGGTAACCCGTCTTCTCGGTGTGCCCACAACCTACGTATGTGCAGAATCCGCTTCAATAGAGGACGTTCTTGCCGCTATCAAGAAGGGTCATATCTTCGTTACCAATTCCCCCAAGGCACCGAAAATCTTCCTGACCTCAGGTGATGCAATTCCCGGTGATAAGGTGAAATTCTCTGAGGGAATGTCGGTTGAGCTCAATATCGAAAATCTTAAAAAGGGACAGACCGCCCGTATCTACCACAACGAGAACGTGATTTTCGAATACACCGCAAAGAAGAACGAAAAGAATTTCTCTGCTTCCGCCACGGTACCCGCAGAGGGCTTTGTGAGAGCCGACGTAAAGTTTACATACAACGCAATCGTGAAGGCAGGCTACGTGAAGGTAGCAGGCAAGGGCTTCGGTATGCACGACGAGGGTGAGCCCGTTCCCGATATGCTTTACTCCTTCACCAATCCCGTATTCTTTGTAAACGAAGCATAAATCATTGTAAACGAGGCATAAATCACCGTCTTTGACGCACAAAAGGATAAATAATACCTGCCACCGTTTAAAATGGCAGGAATATTTTTTTGTTCTGCCGCAAGGAGCATTGTAATGTGCTTTGTTTGCGGCGGTTCGGAGTACCTGTGTACGCCTTGCCACCGCCGAAAACAATAAATACGGCAATTTCTGCTCCGTTTACACCGTCTTGGTGCAGATTTTATGAAGTTAGTTTTACCTTGCGCAGAAGGAGAGTGTGATGTGTTTCCGCTAAATGCCCATATTTCACCCGTCTGGCACCGCTTATCTGCGGATAATCGGCACATACGGATAAAATATGAACATTTCCCGTCAAACGGAGAATTTTCGGTTAAAGCTTCTTTTCCGAAGAAATAAAAATACCGCAGTACGTTGATTGTACTGCGGTAAAATTATGCCGTTTTATTAAAGTCCGATAAGGTCAAAAAGCATCTGAAAATATGACTTGAGCATATCGATGATTGCCTTTGCGAAGTTAACGGGGTAATTTACTATTGTTGCCATAAGTGACTGGTCAAGGTCGGACTCTTCAGCCTTGCCGCCTTCATCCTTTATGATACCGTATGTATCAACAAGTCTGATTTCATTTGTCTCGTCATCAACGATGTAAGCCTTATAAGTGAGCTTGCCGCCGTCAATTTCTGTTACGGTGAAGCAGCCGCCTAACTCTTCATCCCTTGTTGAGAAGAGCTTTGCTGCTACGTCGGTAACGGGATTTGTTGCATCGGCATTTACACCGTATCTCTTAGTGCCTGCTGTTGAGGGAAGAATATAAACGGTACCCTCGGGCTTTACGGCAAAGGTAATTTCTTCACCGTCAACCATTTCAGTTACGTATTCTGTGCCTTCAACCGCCGCATCGTTATAAACCTGAGTTGTTCTGAGATACATATGGTCGTGACCTGCATATACCATATCAATGTCAAGCTCGTCAATAATGGGAAGAAGAATATTTCTCATCATAATTGTGTCGGGCTTGTTGAAGTGCTTACCTGCGGAATAAAGTGCTCGGTGCATGAATATAAATTTCCAGGTAGCATCGCTTGTCTTCATATCGTTGATAAGCCAGTTTCTCTGAGCCTGGGTCATGGGATACATATCGTTTGTGTTAAGAACTGCAATGTGAGCATTGCCGTAGTCAAATGAATAGTAAACACCTTCAATTGACTGATTGTCGCTTTCATCGAGAGCAAAGGTGTGCTTGAAAACGTTGGTGTTGAACTTGTTGGTGATGTTGCCGTCGTGGTTGCCTGCAACGGGAACGTGTGTGTAAGCGTTGTTCATAAATTCGAAATTGCTGAAATACCAGTCCCATTCCTCATTTGTGTTGTCGTTTACATAGTCACCGAGAAGAGCAACGAAGCCTGCCTCGGGAGCGGTAGCAACAGCACCCTCGAGTGTTTCGGAGGCTTCTCTGAAGTTTTCGTCGCTGCTTGCCTGAACGTCTGCAGATACGATGAAGGAGAACTTGCTGTCACCGTCATCTGTTGTAACGGTACAGGTTTCACCCCAGAGATTCTTTGCCTTGTCGCCGACTCTGTAGGTGTAGGACGTGCCTGCCTCAAGAGTGTTTACGTATACCTTGTGGAAATACTGATCTCTGAACTTTGAGGTGGAGCCCGTGTAATTCATAGCGCCCGTGAAGTCGCCGTTGAAATCCTCTGTCTTCATAATCTGAAGGTCAGATGCACCGTTCTCATAGGTGTACCAGGAAAAGCCTCTGCCTGATGCGCCGTTTTCAACCATTGTGCAGGCAATTCTCTTTACCTCGTCAGCGGAAGCGCCGAAGGCAAAGGTGCCGAAGAGCATCATAACGGCAAGAATAACGGAAAGTGTTTTCTTGAAAGTCTGATTCATTACAAATCTCCTCCGTAAAAAATTAATCACATAAAGTATACCACGGGTGTAATAAATTGTCAATTTCTTATTTTGTCAGCATTGCCGAATTATGTCTTTGTGCATATTGTATAAAATTTTGAAAAAACTTGTAACAGGGCTTCTAACAAAATAGTCAAATTTTTGCTTGAAATTGACATCGACTTTTGATAAAATTGTATACGGAGGTGTTTAACTTGAACATCGCAAATGAAAAAAGCTCTGATATTCCCGTTTATCTCTTCAAGCAGGGAAGAAACTGCAGAGCCTACGAATTTTTCGGTTCTCATATTGTGGGGGACAAGGTAGTCTTCAGGGTATGGGCTCCCAAAGCGGTTACTGTCAGCGTTGTGGGTGAATTCAACGGCTGGAATGAGGAAGCTCATCCTATGAGCAAGATTGCCGACGGCATCTGGGAAGTCACCGCAGAGGGCGTACGTCAGTACGACAGCTACAAGTACTCGGTCCTCGGGGAAGACGGAGTAAGAAGAATGAAGTCCGATCCCTATGCCTTCCACGGCGAAACAAGACCTGCAAACGCTTCAAAGGTTTACGACCTTGAAGGCTTTATATGGACGGACGAAAGCTATTTTCAGGGCGTTTACAAAAAAGATATCTATTCCTCTCCCGTGAACGTGTACGAGCTTCACGCAGGCTCGTGGAAGACCTATCCCGACGGACAGCCCTTATCCTACAGAGCGCTTGCCGACGAGCTTGTGCCCTATCTTAAGGAAATGTCCTATACTCACGTGGAGCTGCTTCCCGTGCTGGAGCATCCCTTTGACGGAAGCTGGGGCTATCAGGTTACGGGCTATTTTGCGGTAACCTCCCGCTACGGCACACCGCACGATTTTATGTATTTCGTCAACAAGCTTCATAATGCGGGAATCGGTGTTATCCTTGACTGGGTGCCGGCGCACTTCCCGAAGGATGCCCACGGACTTTACGAGTTTGACGGCTCGTGCTGCTACGAGTATTCCGACCCTCTTAAGCGTGAGCACGCCGACTGGGGAACAAGAATCTTCGACTTCGGCAAGAACGAGGTCATAAGCTTTCTTACCTCAAGTGCCTGCTTCTTCTTTGATAAATACCATATAGACGGACTGAGAGTCGATGCGGTAGCATCAATGCTTTATCTTGATTACGGCAGACGGGACGGCGGCTGGAGACCCAACATCTACGGCGGACGCGAAAATCTTGAGGCTGTAGCCTTTATAAGATATCTCAACGAAACCGTTTTCAGGGAATATAACCACGCTCTTATGATTGCGGAGGAAAGCACCGCCTGGCCGCTTGTCACAAAGCCCGTATCGGTTGACGGTCTCGGCTTCAATTTCAAGTGGAATATGGGCTGGATGAACGACATCCTCCGTTACTCCGAGCTTGACGGTCTTTCAAGAAAATACAATCACGACCTTATAACATTTTCAATGTTCTACGCATTTTCCGAGAATTTCGTGCTTCCCATTTCCCACGACGAGGTGGTACACGGCAAGAAATCCCTTCTTGATAAAATGCCCGGCACCTACGAGGAGAAATTCAGAGGTCTCAAGGCATTCCTCGGATATATGTATTCCCACCCCGGAAAGAAGCTTCTCTTTATGGGTCAGGAATTCGGTCAGTTCATTGAATGGGACGAGAAGAAGCAGCTTGACTGGTTCCTTCTCGACTACGATGCTCACAAGAGCCTTCACGCCTTCGTAAAGAAACTCAACAGGGTATATAAGGATACTCCCGCACTCTGGGAGATTGACTATTCCTGGGACGGCTTTACCTGGCTTGTAAGCGACGACAATCAGAACTCCGTTGCCGCCTTTGAAAGAATGGACAGTAACGGTGACAGAATCATAGCAATCTGCAACTTTACTCCCGTGACCCGCGAAAGCTACAGAATCGGTGTTGAGAGAAAGGGCTCGCTTACCTATCTTCTTGATTCCGAAAGCACGGAATTCGGCGGTACGGAGGAAATTTCTAAAAAGCGTATATACACGGAAAAGGTGCCTATGCACGGCAAGGAGCATTCCTTCCCCGTAACACTCCCGGGGCTTTCCTGCATATACCTGAGATATAAACCCTACAAAACAAAATCTAAATAAAATCGGAAAGGACGACCCCCAGATGGCAAGAAAAACAGAATGTATAGCTATGCTGCTCGCAGGCGGACAGGGCAGCAGACTCGGAATTCTTACTAAGAATATCGCAAAGCCCGCAGTACCCTACGGCGGAAAGTACAGAATCATTGACTTCCCCCTTTCAAACTGTGCAAACTCAGGTATCTACACCGTAGGTGTTCTTACCCAGTATCAGCCCCTTGAACTCAACGACTATATCGGCAACGGACAGCCCTGGGATCTTGACCGTGCAGAGGGCGGTGTTCACATTCTTTCTCCCTATCAGCAGATTAAGGGAACCGAATGGTACAAGGGCACAGCCAATGCAATTTATCAGAACATAAACTTCATTGACCGCTACGACCCCGAATACGTTGCAATTCTCTCAGGTGACCATATCTACAAGATGGACTATGCAAAGATGCTCAGTTTTCACAAGGAAAAGGATGCAGCCTGCACAATTGCAATGCTTGAGGTTCCGTGGGAGGAGGCTTCCCGCTTCGGTCTTATGTTCGTAAACGACGACGGAGCTATCACAGCCTTTGAGGAAAAGCCCAAGGTGCCCAAATCAAACAAGGCTTCAATGGGTGTTTATATCTTCACCTGGAAGAAGCTCAGAGAATATCTTATTGCCGATGAAAACACACCCGGCTCATCAAACGACTTCGGTAAGAACGTTATCCCCGCAATGCACGAGGCAGGGGAGAGAATGTTTGCCTATAAGTTCGACGGCTACTGGAAGGACGTAGGAACAATCGACAGCCTCTGGGAGGCAAACCTTGACCTTCTCAATCCCAGAATCAATATCGACCTCAGCGATACTGACTGGCCCATTTACTGCAAGAACTCTGCTCTTGCTCCTCATTTCGCATCAAAGGCTTCCGATATCCAGAATTCAATGGTATCCGGCGGCTGTGTGATTGACGGTAAGGTTGATTTCTCCGTTCTTTTCTCCAACGTTACCGTTGAAAAGGGCGCAAGCGTTGAATATTCAATCGTTATGCCCGGCGCCGTTATCAGAAAGGGCGCAAAGGTCAAGTATGCAATGATTGCAGAAAATGCCGTGATTGACGAAAATGCGGTTGTAGGTGAAGCTCCCGAGGAAATCAAGGACCTGGAAAAGTGGGGCGTTACCGTTATCGGCTCCGATATCACTATCGGCAAAAAGGCTGAAATTTCAGCAAATCTTATGATTGACGAAAATATCAAGGAGGGCGAAGTAAGATGAACGGAAAAGATGTACTTGGTCTGATTTTTGCAAATACAGACGATGATGTAATAAGCGAAGTTACCGGTGTGCGCTCAATGGCATCCGTACCCTTCGGCGGTGCATACCGTCTTGTTGACTTTGTTCTTTCAAATATGGTAAACGCAGGCGTTACCAAGGTGGGCGTTGTTACAAACAATAACTATCAGTCTCTTATGGACCATATCGGCACCGGCAAGAACTGGGATCTTTCAAGAAAGAACGACGGAATTTATTTCCTGCCTCCCTTCAATGCCGAGGCAGTTGAAAACTACAATGCTTCAAGAATCGGCGCACTCAAGAACATTCTTCATTTCCTTGAGAAGTCAAACAAGGAATACGTGTTTATGACAGACTGCACCTACGTTGCAAATCTCGACCTCAACGAGATTTTTGAATACCACGAAAAAAGCGGCTGTGATATGACTCAGCTTTATATGCACGGCAAGACTCCCGCAATAAAGGACAATCCCGTACTCGATAAGATTGAAGACGGGAAAATCACAAAGATGTCTCTCGGCACGGGTGAGGGCAAGACCACCGATTTCGCTCTCAAGGCAATCATCATCAAGAAGTCACTTCTTGAAAGCCTTGTATCCGTGTCCTATGCAAAGGGTCTCGTATCCTTTGAAAAGGACATCATTATGAAAAATCTCAAGAAGCTCAGCGTAGGCGCTTACGAGGTAAAGGGCTTCTGCAAGGTAATCGATTCTCTTGCAAGCTACTTCGATGCAAACTTCTCACTTCTTGATTCAAAGAATTACCGTGAGCTCTTCAACCGTGAAAGACCCGTTTACACAAAGGTATACGACGATATGCCCACGGTTTACGCTCCCGAGTGCGACGTTAAGAATTCTCTTATTGCTGACGGCTGTATTATTGACGGTGAGGTTGAAAACTGCATTATCTTCAGAGACTGCCGTGTTGAAAAGGGCGCTGTTGTGAAGAATTCAATTCTTATGCCTCACGGCTTTGTTGCAGAGGATGCATCCGTAAATTACTGCATTGCCGACAAGGCTGTTACCGTAAGAAGCGGCAAGCATCTCTCCGGTGCGGATTCATACCCCGTTTATATCGGAAAGAATATCCATATCTGATTAAGGAGTAAATTATGAAAGTTTTATATGCTGTAAGCGAAGCCAAGCCCTTTATTGCATCGGGCGGCCTCGGAGACGTTGCGGGAAGCCTTCCTGCAGCTCTCAGAAAAAGACTTATCGGCTGCAGAGTCGTAATGCCCCTTTACGAGGGTATTCCCGACAAATTCAAGCAGGATATGAAGTTTATAACACACATCACCGTGCCCGTTGCATGGAGACGTCAGTACTGCGGTATCTTTGAAGCAAAGTATAACGGTGTTATCTACTATTTCCTTGACAATCAGTATTATTTCAAGCGTCAGGGCATTTACGGTCATTACGACGATGCCGAGAGATTTGCATTCTTCTCCCGTGCAGTGCTTGAAATGATTCCCTACATTGATTTCAAGCCCGACGTTATCAACTGTAACGACTGGCAGACAGCCCTTGTTCCCGTTTACTATTCTCTTTACTACGGCAACAAGCCCGGCTTTGAAAACATCAAGACTGCCTTCACAATCCATAATATTCAGTATCAGGGCAAATTCGGCGAGGAAATCCTTGAGGACGTTATCGGCGTGCCCTACGAATACTCATCACTTCTGCACAACGACGACTGCATCAACCTTATGAAGGGTGCAATTGAATGTGCAAATGCAGTAACAACGGTGAGCCCCTCCTATGCAAAGGAAATTCTTGACCCCTATTATTCACACGGTCTTGATAACATCCTTGCCGCAAGAAGCTGGAAGATTCACGGCATTCTCAACGGTATTGATACTGTTTCCAACGACCCCGGCGGAGATAAGAATCTTGTAAAGAACTTCTCCTCTGAGGACGTTTCGGGCAAGGCTCTTTGCAAGGAAGACCTTCAGAAGACTATGGGACTTCCCGTAAAGCCCGATACACCCCTTATCGGTATGGTAACACGTCTTGTTTCCCACAAGGGACTTGACCTTGTTCAGCGTGTTCTTGAGGAGCTTCTTTCCACAAGCGACGTGCAGGTTGTTGTTCTGGGATCCGGTGACTGGCAGTATGAGACCTTCTTTACTGAGCTCGCCTGGAAGTATCCCGAAAAGCTTGCTGTTAAAATCGGCTTCGTTCCCACACTTGCAAGTAAAATCTACGGCGGAAGTGACATCTTCCTTATGCCCTCACAGAGTGAGCCCTGCGGTCTTTCACAGATGTTCGCTCTCAGATACGGCTCAATCCCCGTTGTACGTGCTACGGGCGGTCTTCGTGACTCCGTTCAGGATTCCGGTGACAACGAGGGTAACGGCTTCGTATTTGAAGACTATAATGCACACGATATGCTCCACACCATAAGACGTGCCCTTGACGGCTATCAGGACAAGGAAGGCTGGGCAATTCTCAGAAAGCGCGCTATGGAATGTGACTATTCCTGGGGCAGAAGTGCAAACGAATATATCAAGCTTTACAAATCGCTTATCAAAGGAGAATAAATAAATGGCAGAATTCATTTTTTCCGCTTTCGCAGATGAAGCAGGCGGAGGATTACTTCATCAGATTGAGGCTCTCAAGGCTAACGGTATTACTCACATAGAGCCCAGAGGTCTTGATGAGGGTAATATTTCAACCTTTTCTGCCGCTCAGGCAAAGGAAGTAAAGAAGATTCTTGACGAGCACGGCATCGGAGTTTCCTCCGTCGGCTCTCACTTCGGTAAAATCAACATAAAGGATGCCTTCGGGGAGCATTTCGATTCCTTCAAGCAGTGTGTTGAAAATGCTGCAATTCTCGGCACCGAAAACATAAGAATGTTCAGCTTCTACATTGACGAAAACGAGGATTACGATTCCTACCGTGACGAGGTTTTCGAGCGTCTTGAAAAAATGGCTGACTATGCAAGAAGCGGTAACATCTGGTGCTGTCACGAAAACGAAAAGGGTATTTTCGGTGACAACGATGTAAGATGCCTTGATATCCTTACAACCTTCGAGGGTAAGATAAAGGGTATCTTTGACCCTGCAAACTTCATTCAGTGCAAGGTTGAAATTCTCCCTGCATTCGAAAAGCTTAAAAACTACATCGAATATATGCACGTCAAGGACTGCCGTATGTCCGACGGCTTCGTAGTACCCTGCGGTAAGGGTGACGGCAACATTGAAGAGGTTATAAGACGTTTCAGTAAGATGGAAGGCAAGCACTTCCTGACCCTTGAGCCTCACCTCAAGGTATTTGACGGTCTTAAGGACCTTGAGCTTACGGGAGGCGCCGAATCCGTTAAGGAGGAATTCGAATATCCCACCAACCGCGATGCATTCGATGCCGCCTGCAAGGCATTCCACGAGGTATATGCGAGGGCAATGAACAACTGATAATAAAAGGGACTGTGAAAGCAGTCCTTTTTTGTTGTAAATTCATTAATTTTTACATCTGCCGTTTCCCGTACTTGTTTTTATTGAAATTCTGTAGTATAATTACCGCAAATTTATAAAAAGAGGAAATCAATATGATACTTGGTTTTTGTATCGGCATTGCAGTCCTGATAGCTGTAGCTGACGTAGTGCTGAATCTTAAGGAGAAAAAGGCAGGCAAGGTGATTCACACCCTTTTCCGTGATACGCTTCTTGTTTTTCTTTTCCACTTCGGTGTGATGAAGTATATTTTTAAGATTGAAAATGTGTATTCTGCTTCGGCACACGAGGGAGCCTACGTTTTTAATACAATAAGCTTCTGCTTCCTTACGGGTGCGGTGTATTTTCTTGTTAACACCCTTTGTCAGAAATTTTCCCTGGGCGAAGAAGATGCTGTTAAAAGACCTCACGGCAACCGTGCCGTAAAGGTGCTTTCCTCCGTTTTCTTCTGCCTCGGTACAGCTGCCCTTACGGGTACAGTATGGGGTAAGGACTTTTTCGGAGACTTAACCCCCGACCAGATTCTTATTAACCTCAATTCCCCCACAGAGGGTACGGATGCAAGTGTTTATATTTCGGGTGTTGAAAACGTTGTGCTTGTAACGGCGCTCTTCACCGCAATATTCATAATACTTACTTCAACCAACAAAAAGCTTGTGCTCACCTTAAAGGAAAAGGCAGTAACCGTCTTCCCCCGTGTTGCTATGCGCACAGCCTCTATGGTAATTGCACTTTCAATGCTTGTAGGCGGCTGCGGCTTCGGTATTCAGGAATTTCAGCTTGTTGACCTTTACCATTCCTACCTTACCGCTTCAAGCTTTATTGAAGATAATTTTGCAGACCCCGATACAGTGAAAATCACCTTCCCCGAAAAGAAGAGAAATCTTATTCATATTTATCTTGAAAGTATGGAAAATACCTTCCTCTCCAAGGAGCTTGGCGGCTTCTGTGAGGATAATCTCATTCCCCACCTTTATGACCTTCTTAAGGAGGGTGTCAGCTTCTCCCACGATGAAGCTCTTCCCGGCGGATTTCGGGAGTCCACGGGTGCCGGCTGGTCAGTTGCCTCAATGGTCAATATGGGCACGGGTCTTCCCATGAAGGTGCCCGATAAGCAGAATCAGTACGGGGATGCCGAAAACTTCCTGCCCGGTGCCACGGCTATCGGTGATATCCTTAAAGAGCAGGGCTATGAGCAGACTGTTATGTTCGGTGCAAATGCCGATTTCGGCGGACTTACCTACTATTTCCAGTCACACGGCGATTACACAATAATCGACCACAAGGAAGTAAAGAAGAGAGGCTACGTGCCCGAGAATTACAAGGTCTTCTGGGGCTATGAGGACGACAAGCTCTATGAATACGCAAAGGATGAGCTTACCCGTCTTTACGAAACAGGCAAGCCCTTCCACCTTATGATGGAAACTGCGGATACCCACACTCCCGAGGGCTACTTAAGCCCCTCGGCTCCCAAGCCCTATGACAGCAAGTATGCGAATGCCGTCAGATATTCTCAGGAGCAGACGGTGAATTTCATCCGTTGGATTCAGGCTCAGCCCTTCTATGAAAATACAACAATCGTCATTATCGGTGACCACCTTACAATGGCAAAGAAATTCATTGAAAGCCTTGAAGGTATAAAGAAATATCACCGCTCCTGCTACAATCTCATCATTAACCCTGCTGACGACCTCGGTGAGCTGCCCTCTGAAAGACGCTTCTCCCGTGACTGGGCGGTATTCGATATGTTCCCCACAATCTTAGCATCAATCGGCTGTGAGATTGAGGGTGAACGCCTTGGCATCGGCACGAATCTCTTCTCCGACCGTGACACGGTTTTCGAGGAATTCGGTGTGGATTACGTCAATGACGAGCTTGTAAAACGAAGCAATTTCTATAACTTCAATATTCTGATTAAATAATTTTCAACGGAGCTGTGAAAGCGTGAGTCCTTGCAGCTCCGTTTTTATTATCATTTATTCCTGCTTTTTCATCACTTATCGCCGACTATTTACTTTTCCTTTTTATTATGTTATTATTAAAGCAGAAAGATTTTTCGGTGAAAGGAGAATATTTTATGAAAATACTTTCTGTTTTTATTTCACTGCTTCTGTGTTTTAGTATGAGTTTTACGGCTTATGCCACAGAGCTTCCCGAAGAGACAACTGCTCCCGAAGAGACAACTGCTCCCGAAGTGACAACCGAGCCCATCAAAACCCATTATATGGGTGATTTTGACGAGAATGGCTATGTTGATGCCACGGATGCAAGATTTATTCTCCGCAGAGCAGTAGGACTTGATGAGTACATCTATATGCCGCTTTTTTACTGTGATACGGACTATGACGGAGAAATAACTGCTGCCGATGCCCGTCTTGCGCTTCGTACTGCCGTAGGTCTTGAAAAAAAACAAGCGCACGCATTTGAAATAATCGAAGAAAGACGCGGTACGTGCACAGCGGAAGGTATTATCAGAGGAAAATGTGTCTTAACGGGTCAGGAAATAGCTATTATTGAACCAAAAACAAATCATATACCTCCCCATGGAAGCGCTTGTACGGGAAAAGGGAATTGCAACATATGTGGTGAAGAATTAATTGTAGAAATAAACCACACTTTTATTAATAACTACAAAACCGATAAAAAAGTGTGTACTGTATGCGGTCATAAGGAGCCTCTGAATCACGTTCATCGCTATGTTTACGATTTTGCCTGCGAATGCGGAAAAAATATAATGAATACCTTTATAAAGGATTCAAAAAAATACCTTGTTGAAAACGGCATCAAGGGAGAGGGTTACTACTATGTTGAAGATTATCAAGACCCTATGGCATTTGCTCTTATTTACGACAAGGAGCTCGGCTATACGTATGCCTATTGCGGTTTTGGTGTAGATGCAAACGGCACCATAGTTTATTACGATTTTAACTTTGACATTAAAAGATGTTCTGTTGAAGTTATGATATATGCCGATGAAACTCCGGTAGCTTACGCCCGCGGCAGAATTCACCCTGCGAAAGTAGATGAATCAGCAGACGGTGATTCAATTTCAATTGTTGAACATGAAGAAGTTTCCGGTATGGGTGATATGGATAATTTGTACAAGCAGATGATGGAGGGGGCAGTTTACGAGACTATTCAGTGGTTGAGAGGCTACGGCCCGAAAATCGGTATCGATTATATGGATCACATCTTTACAGAATATTTTGCGATAGTAAAATAATAAAAAGCGGGAGGATTTTTCCTCCCGTTTTTTGTTTATATAAAGTAAATAAGCGATGCTAAAAGAATCTCTGCAATAAAGTATGTATACATATTGAAAAGCTTTAACTTGAAATTCTTTTTCTGCCGTCTGTCGAACATCAGAATTGAAATGGAAAAGTCCGATGCCACGAAGTTCAAGGCACCCGCGATTGCGCACACAGCCATAAGGGGAGTGATGCCGAATTTCACAGCCTCAATGCTGAGAATGCTTGCCTTGCAAAGCATTGTAAGAATAACGAAGCCGTAAATTATAATGGGCAGTCGCATAATGCCGTGAAGATTCATATCCGACTTTATTATAAGGAAAAGGAAAAGTCCCACGAGGGTAAAAATTATAATCAGCTCAGGCACGGAGTAAAGAGGCTTTTCGGGGAAATATACCGTCATTGAGCGGATTCCTGTTATGTAGGCTCTTATGAACAGTACGTGTGAGGCAAGAAAGCAGGTAAAGCCGATTGCCGTGCACACAAAGTGAAACCACAGATGCAGGAAAAGGTCACCGAGCCAGGAAAGCAGAAGGGCAAGAAGCATAGCCTTATCGAATTCCGAGCATTCCCCCGTAATCATAACGCAAAGAACGCCCACAGCCATATAGCCCGTAGCACCCAGCATTTTAAGAAGCAGGGATTTGGGGCAGGCACCGTCCTTCTGTGCCGCAACGTAAGGATAAGTAATTGCAATAACGCCAACGGCAATAAGAGCTGTTAAAATTTTAAGCACCATAAATCAGACCGCCTTTTTTCTTCTCCTGAAAAAATAAACCTGCACGAAAACAACAACCGCAACGGCAATAATGCAAAGCCCGATTCTCACGGGTGTCACGGTGGTGCCTGCGCTGCCGTCCTCAAGGGAGGAGAAGTTTTTGTTTACGTCGTTTGAAGCCTTCCAGAGCCTTGAATAGCATTCCTGCAGATCCTGCAGTGACGAGGAGCTGTCAGCGAGAAGAGCTTCAGCACCTGCCACGGCATCTGTGTATGCTTTTTTTATGTCCGAAAGAATTTCATCCTTGAAATCGGGGAGTGTGTGATTCGTTACGTACTTGTCGTAAATTTCCTGAAGCTCTGCTCTTGCCTCAAGGCAGTCAGCCTTGTATTCCGAGAAGCGCTCTGCGTGGTCTGTTATAATCACGGAGTAGCCCCTTGAAATCAGGTCGTTCCAGTACATTTCACTGTCTTCTCTGTAGCCTGACACCTCGGGTGTTGTGGGGTCGGATATGATTCTCATATTCTCAGCGTAGGAGGAAAGAAGACTTCTGTAGTAATTTATACCGTAGCGGTTGCCCGTTTTCAGCTGAATTGCGGATGCTGATATCTTTTCAAGACCGCTTACGTAGGAAAGAATATTGAAAATTACGTTACCCTTTATTGAGCCTGCAAGGACGGGCTTTTCGGAAAGTGCGGAAAGCACGGTGCCGATTTCCTTTATTTTGCCGTCAGTGAGAATAACGCAAAGTCCGAGTGCATCCTTTCCGGTAAGCACTGCCGTTACCTCGGGAATAAGAGCTGAAGCACATCTTATCATAAGGGGGATGTCGTTTTCCCTTGCGGTGTCAACAGCCTCGCTGAGGGTGGGAATCGTGACGTCCGTCACACCTTCGTTACTGCCGCCTGCCGCATTTCTGAGCTTATATGCCGAAAGCACGGAATAAGCGGTATTGGCAACGGTGAAGATATCCTCACTGTCAAGCATTCTTTCAGTTGTGTCATCGGAAAAAAGAATAATTGCTCCGTCAACGGTACGCTTTACGTCAACAGCCACGAAATCAATGTCCGTCTGAGCCGCCTTTTCAATTGCGGGAAGAGAGTTTTCGGGATATTCGCCCCATTCACCCTTTGAGGAAACACCGAGAATACCGCCCTCGGGGTCACGGAAGCTGTCCATTGAAAGGGAGATTCTGTCCTGAGGCTCCACGGTGGCAGAGGCAAAGGGGATAAATGCCGAAAAAAGCACCGTAACCGATATAATCAGAGAGAAAATTTTTAATTTCATAGAAAAGTTCACTTTCATTTAATATTCTTTTCAATATTCTACCATATACTGTATTTATATTAACATACAAAATTTACATTAACAAGAGCATTTTTTACAAGGATATTGTAAAAGAAAAAACTTTGTATATATTGTAATCTGTACGAATTATAATGTTTACAAGCAACGTTTGTTGTGTTATACTTATTTGTCGGATTACACTTTTTTTGAATGGAGAAAATAATATGTCCTTAAAGAAAAAAGCAGTTGTTGCAGGTGCATCCGTCGCTCTTGACGGTGTTCTTAAATATATTGATAAAAGACCCGAGGACGGCTTTGTCAATATTCTCACCTTTGCAGAAAAGCTTATCGGAAATATGTTCCCTCCCGAAAACTTTGTAAAGCTTAAAGAGGGTGCAGAGGATCCCGATAACATATACGTAAAGCTCGGCAAGAGCATTCTTAACGATATTGACCGCGGTATGCTCAAGCATATGCTTCTGTCACTTGGAATTGAGGCAGGCTACTTCGGAACCAAGGAAGTAAGAGAGAACCGCGAAAAGTACGACTGTAACATACCCTTCCAGATTCTTATTGACCCCACAAGTGCCTGTAACCTCAAGTGCAAGGGCTGCTGGGCGGCTGAATACGGCTACAAGCAGAGCCTTACCTACGATGAAATGAATTCTGTCGTAACCCAGGCAAAGGCACTCGGCACACATTTCTATATGTTCACGGGCGGTGAGCCCCTTATCCGTAAGGACGATATCATCCGTCTTTGTGAGGAGCACGCTGACTGTGCATTTATGGCTTACACCAACGGCACACTCATTGACGATAAATTCTGCGAGGAGGTAAGAAGAGTAGGAAACCTTGCCTTTGCGCTGAGCATTGAGGGCACTGAGGAAAGCAACGACTTCCGCCGCGGTGAGGGTGCATACAAGAGAACTATGGAGGCTATGGCAATGCTCAGGAAGCACAAGTGCCTCTTCGGTATTTCCGTATGCTACACAAGACTCAACGTTGATTACGTTACAAGTGACGAGTTCGTTGACCTTATGATTGAAAGCGGCGTAAAATATGCCTGGTATTTCAACTATATGCCCGTAGGTCACGGTGCAGACAAGGAGCTTATCCCCACTCCCGCACAGAGAAAGTATATGTACTTCTGGCT
>JAZRST010000008.1:0-11304 GCA_045651625.1 Acutalibacteraceae bacterium
GGTAAATCCTTCCGTAACGAAATCACTCCCGGTAACTTCATTTTCCGTGTACGTGAGTTTGAACAGATGGAGCTTGAATTCTTCTGCAAGCCCGGCACAGACCTTGAATGGTTCAACTATTGGAGAGCATACTGCCGTGGCTGGCTCTACAGCCTCGGCATGAAAGAAGAAAACCTTCGTCTTCGCGACCACGATGCAGACGAGCTTTGCTTCTACTCAAAGGCTACAACAGACTTCGAATACCTCTTCCCCTTCGGTTGGGGTGAGCTCTGGGGTGTTGCTGACAGAACTGACTACGACCTTACTCAGCACATCAACACATCAGGCAAAACTCTCGATTACTTTGATCCCACAACAAACGAAAGATATATTCCTTACGTTATCGAGCCCTCTCTCGGTGTTGAGCGTCTTTTCCTTGCAGTTATGACAGAAGCTTACGACGAGGAAGTTGTTGACGCAGAAAAGAACGACACAAGAGTTGTTCTTCACTTCCATCCCGCTCTTGCTCCCTATAAGTGTGCAGTTCTTCCCCTTTCAAAGAAGCTGAATGAAGGAGCAGAGAAGGTATTCCACGCACTTCAGAAGAACTTTATGTGCGAATTTGACGATGCAGGCTCTATCGGTAAGCGTTACAGAAGACAGGACGAAATCGGTACTCCCTTCTGCATCACTTATGACTTCGACTCAGAAGAAGACGGCTGCGTAACAGTCCGTGACCGTGACACTATGGAGCAGGTAAGACTTCCCATAGCAGAGCTCACAGATTACATCTCAAAGAAGCTTGAATTCTGATAATCATAATAAGGGTAACGGCAAAAACGTCGGTACCCTTCATCTTTTTAAAGCAGAAATTAATTCTGCAAAATATTTACATCAGATCTACAGCGTGGTATAATGCAGTAAAGAGAGGTGTTTTTATGAGCAGAAATAAAATTAAGAACTCAGCAAAAAATGTTGAAGAAAATTGTGCTCAGCTCCCTGATTGGTATTGGAAGTACGGTCTTCACGATGCTTTTATACGCTCTGTCACCGAATTGCAGTTAATTCCCGATTACAAAGAAAAAAATTATAAGTACAACTGTCTGGAAATTGAACTGGATTGCAGAATGGCCTTATATGAGCGCGATATCAAAACGATCCGCTTATACAACTATAAAATAAAAACACCTGAAATTGACATAAACAGTATTGCGAAGCCCTGGTGGATAAGTGACACCATCAAAGAGCAGGACAATAAACTCTATCTGTTGCAGATAGAAATTGAAGATGCCCGAGGTAACACAGAATATTTCGCCGTAGAATTTGAATCTGCCGAAATTGAAAGAAAGTAAACAAAAGAATAAGGATAGCTCTTTTACGGGAGCTATCCTTTGATTTTTATTTCCACTGCTTGAGATATTCTCCTACGCTTCTGGTCATTTCAACGGAGAAATCGCTGTTATATTTTCTGTTGCAGAAGGCCTTCATCCAGTCCTCGTAGGATTTTTCCTTTGCCTTGACTGAAAAAAGCTCCTTTAATTCTTCCTTTTCCATAGTCCGATAGGTGTCCGTGTGAACAATGTGCCGCATTTCGGCTCTTTCGGGCTTTTCTCTTCTTATCTGACTGTCGGCAGGATAGCCGAAAACAAGCATTGCAACGGGGAAAACGTACTCGGGAAGCTGAAGCATTTCACGGTGAATTTCACAGTTTTCCATAATATCCCCGATGTAGCAGGAGCCGATACCGAAGCTTTCGGCGGCACATACGGCATTCTGTGCGGCAATAAGAGCATCATTTACGGCAAGAAGAAAATCTCCCTCACCGAGTGCTCTCGGCTCACAGCCTGCGAAATTGAAGGCATCGTACCACTTTTTGAAATCAGCACAGAAAATGAGAGTGAATTTTGAGTCTGCAATAAAAGGCTGATTGTCGCAGGTAACGGAAAGCCTTTCAAGAAGCTCCTTGCTTCTGATATCAAGAATTGTATATAACTGCTGATTGCCTGCCGTGGGAGCATTTACGGCACAAAGAAGAATTTCTTCCTTTATTTTTTCATCAATTTCCTTTTCCGTGAAAACTCTCACGGATTTTCTGTTTTTAAGGCTTCTTGTAATTTCGTTCATTATTTTCTCTCCTTTTTAGGTGTTATTTCATTCCACAATGTAAAGCCGAGAATGAGTACACCGCCTATAATCTGAGGTACAGTCATTTCCTCACGAAGAATCAGCACTGAGCAGATAACTGCAACAAGAGGGTCAATGTAGCTCAAAATTGCCGCCTTCTGTCCGGGAAGCTCTTTAAGGGATGAGAAATACATACAATATGTAATTCCCGTATGCACAAGACCTACCACAAGAAGCAGAAGAAGTCCCTTCGTGTCAAGGCTTGTTATATTTATTCCGTCCGTTAAAAGCACATAAGGGAAAAGCACAACAACCGCAGCCGCAAACTGCATAAAAGTACGGTGAATTCCGTCAACGCCCTTAATGAACTTATTGAGAAGTATTACCGTAGCGTAAAGGCAGGCGGCACCGAGACCGAAAAGAATCCCCTTGAAGTGATTACTGCCGGAATCGAAGGAGCCGATACCCGTGATAAGCACGATTCCCACAGTTGACATAATGAAGCATATCCACTGCTTCGCCGTCATTTTTTCCTTAAAAAGCAAGGGGCACAGAAGGGTTACCAGAACGGGTGCAAAATAGTAGCTCAGCGTTGCCGCAGAAACCGTGGTATAGTTATAGGCTTCAAAAAGAAGAATCCAGTTGAATGCCATAGCCGCACCCGAAAGGATCAGAAGCGGAATCTGCCTGCTGATTTTTCTGAATGGGATTCTGCTTTTTGTCACCAGCAGGAAAAGACCGATAAACACCATTGCAAGCACTGCACGGTAAAAGGCAAGCTCCCCTGACGATATATCTATGCTTCTTCTTAAAAGACCTATTGTGCCGAAAATTGCCATTGAAGCAATCAGCATAAGCCTTGCATCAAAAAATTTTTTCATATTATTCTCCGTTAAAGACTGAAGCAGTCCGTGAAATATGCATTGGTGTCTGCCTTGAGTCCGTTTTTATCGACTACTGTTATTCTGAAATATCCGTCCTCGGGATAAAGCTCAAATTCCCCGTGGGTGATATATCCCGTTTCCTCGTTGTACCTTGACATACAGCGTCTTTTGTTGACGGTACAGATTATTTTATCTGCAGGGGAGCAATCAACACAAACCTTGCCGTCTTCAAGATAAAGGCTATAAATTTCGGGACCCTGCGAGGAGTAAAAATTGCCCTTTTTAAGAGCATCCGCAACGCTTTCATAGGAAAGACTCCCTGCTTTTATCATTGTGAAAGCACCGAAGGAATCCCACATACGGCAGGCAGGGTCACGGCGGTTATGATTATCGTCTGCCGCAATGCAGAAAATACGCTCCCCTTTCCGTAAAAGGTCATCGTAAGCCTTGGAATTATATTCGTCATATCCGTCAATGAAGCTTGAAAAGTTACATATTTCCATAGCGTTCATACCCTTGTAGCGAATATATTCCTCGTAATGCTCAAGTGACCATGTGGGATGATTGTAGGTCACGAAAAATCCCTTTTCACGGCAGATTTCAATTGCCTTGTTTATGCAGTCTCCGTCATAGCACCTTTCAAAATCAGGCTCTCCTTCATCGAAAACAATTTCGCCGTTTCTTTCGGGATTATGATATTTCGTTCTGTGAAAGCAGGGCTGTGTCACGTTATCCGCAGAAAGAGCGATAATGCACAGATCGCACACACGGGCATGAAGAAAATCCTCACACTCCTCGTCAAAGCCCAGCTCAAAGCCCGTCAGCATAAGAAATTCATCATCCGTAAGGTCGTGGTGAGGCACCATAATTTCGTGGTCAGTACAGCAAAGAATACTGTAGCCGCGGGCTTTATACAAATCCTTCATTTCCGCAGGTGTCAGTGTTCCGTCGGAAACCGTGGAATGAGAGTGCAGATTCGCTTTATAGAACTGTCCGTCTGCGGGCAGGAGATAATGCTTCATAATTCGCCTCCTGAGAAATACTTAAAAATTATTCTATCATTATAAAAAGCGAAGTGCAACTGTATTTAAAACAAAAAAACCGTATTTTACTCAGATAAGGTAAAAATACAGTCCGTTTGTACGAGGCGTAAAGCCTTCTATATGTAAGCCCTTACGGGCATTATTGTCGGAAGCCTTTAAAGGCCGGACCCGTGTTCTTAAGCGTTTTCGTAGCTTAAAAGAGCATTGAGTTCCATAACCTTAAGGAGCTTCTTGATGGAAAACTTCATTCCTGCAATCTCGCTGATGAGCTTTTCTTCTGCTTTGCGCATTTCTCTGTTGTACTTTGACATATTCAAGTACTCCTTTCATTTGTGTTTTTTGTTTACATCCACATTATATACGATTTTTTAAAAATGTCAAGTTATTTTGCACAATTAATCATCTTGGCATTTGTGCACTTTGCACAACGGGTGTTTTTGACCAAAAATTCACACCCCTGACATATTACCTAAACCAATGATGTATTTTCTGTGCAATATGCACAATGATTTATTTCCCGATTGTCGCTTTTAAACGAAGAAACGGAGAGCCGTGAAGCTCTCCGCAAAAAAGTTTGTATATTTTTTTCTGAAATTTTTATCAATAAAGAGGATATTTTTCAAGAAGCTCGTTGACCTTTGCTCTGATTTCATCAGCCTTGTTCTCAAAATCAACGGTTGCAAGGTAAATGCACTCTGCAATAACCTTCATATCTTCCTTCTTAAGACCTCTTGTTGTAACTGCTGCAGTACCGATTCTTACACCGCTTGTGATAAAGGGGCTCTGAGGATCACGGGGAACTGCGTTCTTGTTTACTGTGATATAAACGTCATCAAGTCTGTGCTCAAGCTCCTTGCCCGTGATGTTCATATTCTGTAAATCAAGAAGAATAAGGTGGTTGTCGGTACCGCCGGAAACAAGGTTGAAGCCCTTTTCCTTGAGTGCATCTGCAAGAGCAGCGGTATTTTCAATTACACCCTTCTGATATTCCTTGAATTCCTCTTTAAGTGCTTCACCGAAGCAGATAGCCTTACCTGCAATAACGTGCTCGAGAGGTCCGCCCTGAGAGCCGGGGAAAATTGCCTTGTCAATTGCCTTGCCGAGCTCTTCCTTGCAGAGAATAAGACCGCCTCTGGGACCTCTTAAGGTCTTGTGGGTTGTGGTTGTTACGATATCTGCATAGGGCACGGGTGAGGGATGAAGACCTGCGGCAACAAGACCTGCAATATGTGCCATATCAACCATAAAGTAAGCGCCTGCTTCCTTGGCGATAAGAGAAATCTTTTCGAAATCAATGATTCTGGGATATGCGCTGGCACCTGCAACGATAAGCTTGGGCTTAACCTCAAGAGCAAGCTCTCTTAAAGCCTCGTAATCAATTCTGCCGGTTTCAGCATCCACACCGTAGGGAACGAAATTATAAAGCTTACCGGACATATTTACGGGTGAGCCGTGTGTAAGATGTCCGCCCTCTGCAAGTGACATACCAAGAACGGTATCACCGGGCTGAAGCACTGCAAAGTATGCGGCAAAGTTTGCCTGAGAGCCTGAATGAGGCTGAACATTTGCATATTCTGCGCCGAAAAGCTTCTTTGCTCTTTCAATTGCAATTGTTTCACATTCGTCAACACATACACAGCCGCCGTAATATCTTCTTCCGGGATAGCCTTCTGCATACTTATTAGTAAGAATACTGCCCACTGCTGCCATTACTGCAGGGGAAACAATATTTTCGGAAGCGATAAGCTCCAGATTTCTGCGTTCACGCTGAAGCTCGTGCTCTACAGCAGCTCCGACCTCGGGATCGCAGGCTTTGATGTAATCAGTAACATTCTGAACATTGAACATTTTTTCTTCCTCCGATATGGTTTTATATAGCTTTGGGAAGATCCCATTTAAATACAGATGCAAGAATTCTGAGGGCAAATATAAGAGTTATACCCACAACAGCGGAAATAACAACACCCTGCTCGAACATGATGTACATTACGTAATAGGCAATACCGCCTGCAATAGACGCTACTGCATATACCCTTTTTCTTAGCACAAAGGGAACCTCTCCGACGATGGCATCTCTTAAAATACCGCCGCCGCAGCCCGTTGTCATTCCGAGAAATACAACGAAAAAGAAGTTGTCGGCAAAGCCGCTGTTTATTGCCACGTTCATACCGACAATGGTGAAAACACCAAGTCCGATAGCATCAAAAATATTGTTGACCTTATCAATTACAACGATATTTTCGGAAAACTTATTCTTGAGAATGCTTGCAATAATAAACGTAAGAAGGCAGGTTGCAACCGCAAAAATAAGATATATGTAATTTCTGAACATTGCAGGCGGAAGATTTCCTAAAAGAAGATCTCTTATCGTACCGCCGCCGAGAGCGGTTATGATACCTGAAAAAATCACACCGAAAATGTCAAAGCGCTTCGTAATACCAAGCACCGCACCGGATATGGCGAATGCGCAGGTACCGATAAGCTCAAGCACAAGAAGCATCGTGTCCATAAACACAACCCCTCATCAATACATATAATAATGAAAAAAGTATAACAAAAAACACGGGGTTTTACAAGGAAAATATCCGTTCGGGGGAAATTTTGTAATAAAGGCAAGTAAAGTAAATTTACCTGCCTTTAAAAATGTATAAACTTAACAAATCAGAAGCTGAAATACTTCGTCATAAACTTCTTCATTCTGCCGTTCATAGCAGTAAGCTGCTTTATTGCATCTTCTCTTTCCTCCTGAGTACCAACAGCACAGATTCTCATAAGTCTGCCTTCTTCCTTGCAGAGCTCGTCGTGACGGGGGAAGTAGTTATTGAGAAGGAAGCAGGCGTATCTTACAAAACGGTTTTCGCCTACAAGACGGAATTCCTTGCTGATTGTATCAACAGCAACGGAGTAGAAATCCCTGATTGAGGAGATAAGAGCCTTTCTTTCGTTTTCGGGAGAGAAAACAATTGTGGAGCAGATAAGAGCGCCCTCGTTTGATACGTAGGAAGAGTGGCTGTCGGTGCTGCCGACGATGGGATAACGTCTGCCCCTTGCTCTGTCCTCATAGTATCTTACGGTCTGGAAGCCGTTGTGCTCATAATATCTTTCACCGCCGAGAACCTCGAAAGCATCGAAATCCTGATTTTCCATAATGTATTCAAGATAAGGAGTGGGAACGTGATAGGTGTCACTTATCCAGCAGGGATGGGGGAATATTGCAAGACCGCCTGCCTTCTTGATTTCTGCGAATGCCCACTTCATAACGGCAGCAGGAATCTTGTCAACCTTTTCGGGCACGGGAGTAGCCTCTGCGAGAGCCTCCATTTTATCCTGCCATACCTCGACCGTGTCAGCCTCGGGAGGAGTCACACCGGGCATTGCTCTTACCCAGTCATCTCCCGTCTCACCGAAATGCTCGTCCTTTACGAGAGCGTTGATAGAATATTCACCGCCGAAGTTTACTATGTGTGCATCTGCTTCCTTGCCGTGAACGTCGGGAAGGTGTACCTCTTCTCCGGGAACGATATTGAACTCAGTGGGAATATTCTTGAAGAACTCCATAGCACGGATTGAGGGATAATATCTGTGATGGTCCGTAATTGCGAAGAAGTCGTAGCCGTGGCTTCTGTACATACCGCATACAACCTCGGGGGTCTGTCTGCCGTCGGAGCAGTTTGTGTGCATGTGAAGGTCGCCTCTTAAGGGATAACGTCCTGCAAGGTCACTTTCAACCGCATAAACGGGGAACTGATTGATTCTTCTTCCCTCTTCATTCACAACACGGATGAAATACTGCTGCTCACTGTCGTAGGTATGAGTTACGTCAAAGCCGCCGATTTCGTTGCAGACAAGAGTTTTTTCTCTGTAATCACCGGATGCGGGATAATCGTAAGGCTTTCCGCCCTCAAGTGCACAGATAAGCACCTTGTATTCCTTTCCGGGAACGAATTCAGGTCTTCCGCCTGTAGGTCTTATGTGTACTGTTACCTCTTTGCCCACGGGGAAAACAAGAGGGAACACGTCGTAGTTGAGCAACTGATCAGTCATAGGGAAATTCATAATAATACCTCCGTATCAAATTCGGATTTCGGAATTCGGAATTCAGAGAAAAGAGCTCTTCGCTTTCTTTTCCTGTTCCATCTCTGGTATTTTAGCATTTTATGAATAAAAATGGTAGTCTAAAAATGAAAAAATATGTAAAAGCCGTAAAAATATATAAATTTGTTGATTTTCGTCATTTTCGGTGTTAATATATTTAGTTGTATTAAATTTTTGAAGGTGAATTTTTTGAGCAAAAGAGAAGATATAAGAAATATTGCAATTATCGCTCACGTTGACCACGGTAAGACCACACTTGTTGACAAGCTTCTCAAGCAGAGCGGTACTTTCAGAGAAAACGAGGTTGTTGCAGACAGAGTTATGGACTCAAACGACCTCGAAAGAGAAAGAGGTATCACAATTCTTTCAAAGAATACCTCTGTTAACTACAACGGAATCAAAATCAACATTGTTGACACTCCCGGCCACGCAGACTTCGGCGGTGAGGTTGAAAGAATTATGACAATGGTTGACGGCGTGCTTCTTCTTGTTGATGCTTTTGAAGGCTGTATGCCCCAGACACGCTTCGTTCTTTCAAAGGCACTTGCACTCAAGAAGACTCCTATGGTTGTCATCAACAAAATCGACCGCCCCGGTGCACGTCCTAATGAGGTTATTGACGAGGTTCTTGACCTTTTCATTGAGCTTGGCGCAGACGAGGATCAGATTGAGTTCCCCGTAATTTTCGCATCTGCAAGAGAAGGCTTTGCTTCCTTCGACAAAACTGCAACAAGCGGTGATATGCGGCCCCTGCTTGAGGCTATTATTGATAATATTCCTGCTCCCGAGTGCGACGCAGAGGCTCCCCTTCAGCTTCTTTTCTCCGCCCTTGACTATGACGATTACGTAGGCAGAATCGGTGTGGGAAGAATTGAAAGAGGCTCCGTAAAGGCAGGTCAGTCAGTAGTTCTCTGCCAGACTGACGGAGGCAGAAGAAACGTAAAGGTTTCCCGTCTTTACCACTTCACGGGACTTGGCAGAACCGAAACAGATTTTGCAAGTGCAGGCGACATTGTTGCGGTTTCGGGCATTGAAAATCTCAACATCGGGGAAACAATCTGCGCTCCCGATTGTGTAGAACCCCTTCCCTTCATCAAAATTGACGAGCCCACCCTTGCTATGACCTTCCACGTAAACAACTCCCCCTTCGCAGGCAAGGAAGGCAAGTTCGTTACATCCCGTAACATCCGCGACCGCCTTTTCAAGGAGGTTGAAACAAACGTAAGCATGAGAGTTGAGGAAACAGACTCAACCGACACCTTCAAGGTTTCGGGCAGAGGTGAATTACACCTTTCAATTCTTATTGAAACAATGAGAAGACAGGGCTACGAATTCCAGGTTTCCCGTCCCAAGGTTATTTACAAGCAGGAAAACGGTGTTCTTCTTGAGCCCATGGAGCTTCTTATCGTTGAAGTACCCACCGACTACGTCGGTGCAGTTATGGAAAAAATAGGCTCTCGCAGAGGCGAGCTCGAAAATATGGGTACCCGTGACGGTGGCACAACTCACCTTGAGTTCAGAATCCCGGCCCGTGGACTTATCGGCTATCGCTCCGAGTTCCTTACCGACACAAACGGCTATGGCATTATGAACAACCTCTTCCAGGGCTATGAGCCCTTCAAGGGAGATATCCAGACAAGAGAAAGAGGCTCAATTGTTGCTCACGAAACCGGTGAAAGCACAGGCTACGGTCTCTGGAACACTCAGGAAAGAGGCAGACTCTTCATCGGACCCGGCGTTCCCGTTTACGAGGGTATGATTGTCGGCGAATGCGCAAAGGCAGAGGACATCGTCTGCAACGTATGCAAGAAAAAGCAGATGACAAACACCCGTGCATCAGGCTCCGACGATGCTCTTCGTCTTGTCCCCCACTCAACACTTTCTCTTGAGCAGAGCATGGAATTCTTAAGCGACGATGAGCTCCTTGAGGTTACTCCCGTTTCCCTTCGTCTTCGCAAGAAGATTCTTTCCAAGGAACAGCGCATGAAGCAGCAGTTCAAGAAAAACTAAAGGAAAATACGTTATGGAAAAGAATAAAGTAAACATTACCATAAGAAATCAGCAGTACACCATCGTTTCCGAGGAATCCCCCGAGGATATCAGGCTTCTTTCCGAGGTTATTGATAAGAAGCTCGGTGACATTATGGGTACGGGCGGCAGAATTTCTCTTACGGAGGCTCTTGTGCTTGTTTCCCTTGACCTTGCAAACGGCATGAAGAAAAGTGCCGACATCGTTTCAAAGTACAAAAGCGAAATGGCAGGCTACCTTGAAGACGTCGAAAAGGCAACAATCGAAAGAGACAAATACAAAAGAGAGCTTGACAAAATCAAGGGCAAGAACTAACTCCCAATCTAAACAGCAAAGCGGATGCTCCTTCATCGGAGCATCCGCTTTTTCTTTTTTATGATACCAAAAACCTCCGAAGACTTTATCTCCGGAGGTTTCTTTTATTTACTTAGTTCCTTTTGTCGCGGCGGGGGCCTTTGCCGAAGTCACGTCTGGGCTTTCTGGGTGTGTCGTCAAGCTCGTTTTCGGGAGTGAGACCTTCAACAGCGATAAGAGCGTTTCTTCTGGAAAGGTTGAGTCTGCCCTGATCGTCTGTGGGAAGAACCATAACGATGATTTCATCGCCTACGTTTACAACGTCTTCAACCTTTTCTGTTCTCTTGACGTCGAGGTGGCTGATGTGAACCATACCTTCCTTGCCGGGAGCAATTTCAACGAATGCACCGAAGCTCATAAGTCTTGTTACAACACCCTTGTAAATTGCACCTTCTTCAGGATCGTTTACAATTGTTTCAACAATGCTGAGAGCCTTTCTTGCACCGTCAATATCTGTAGAAGAAATAAATACGCTGCCGTCGTCCTCGATGTCAATCTTACAGTTGCATTCTGCACAGATCTTCTGGATAACCTTACCCTGCTTACCGATAACGTCACCGATCTTTTCGGGATCAATCTTTGTGGAAAGCATCTTGGGAGCATACTTTGAAAGCTCTGCACGGGGCTCTGCGATACAGGGAAGCATAACCTCGTCAAGAATCTTGCATCTTGCATCATAGGTCTTTTCAAGAGCTTCCTTGATGATAGCGGGAGTAAGACCGTGAACCTTGAGGTCCATCTGGATTGCTGTGATACCTGCTTTTGTACCTGCAACCTTGAAGTCCATATCGCCGAA
>JAZRST010000009.1:0-32771 GCA_045651625.1 Acutalibacteraceae bacterium
AACGTCGCCTGCTTCTACCTTATACTGCTTACCGCCTGTTTCGATAATTGCGTACATTGATATTTCTCCTTTATAAGTCTCGCTACGCAGGGTGGGACGAACCGCTTATAACCCTGAATATGCGGCTTATGTATAATAACACATACTAAGAAATATGTCAATAGAGTATTTTATTATAAAAACGGGCGGCTTCACGGGCAAAAATTATATAAATTCGATATAAAAATCACAAAATGTTAAATTTCTCGGTAAACCTATTGTGTTTTTGACGGAAAAAAACTATAATTATCCCGTAAAGGTGTGAAACAGATGGATAAGCATAACGTGGTAAGCTTTGCACCGGGCGGAGAAAAGAAAAAGCACAGTGTACCCCATCCCGTGATTCTCGGCGTGGCTTTGTGTGCTGCCGCTTTTCTTGTGTCCGTTTTTGTGATTCTTGCCGTAAATGATTTTGATATAGGAAAAGCTCTCGGTGCGAGAGAGGAAACGGTGGCTGCAGAGGAAACCACGGCGCAGGAAAGCGTTGAGGACGTGCTTGCGGATACCGGGGATTTCAGAGAATCTCTTACCTTTCTGATTCTCTGCTCGGATGACGACGGACTTGTTTTCTGTCAGCTTGCAGGCGTTGATATTGCAGGCAAAAAGGTGAGAATCAAGCCTCTTCCAACGGATTATACCCTTGTGCTTCCGTCAGGCGAAGCCACTGTCAGTGAGGTTTTCAGCAAGGAATCCTTAAGCATACTTGCTGCATCCTTTGCCTCAAGAAGCATCAACATCAAGAAATACGTCCACGTGACTGAGGATAATCTCAGAAGACTTCTCAGCAATCTCGGCTCTGTTGAGATTGAGGTCACGGGAAGCTACGAATTCAATATAGATGCGGTGAAATATACTTTTGCTCCCGGGGTTCAGCATATGGCGCCCGATACTCTCATAAAGTATATGAAGCACTCCGAATCAGGCGAATCGGAGCTCAGACTGCAGGCAAATGCCTCGGCGGCTGTTTTCAGACAGCATTTCACAAAGGAAAACCTCAGCAAGGGTGAGAGCTTCTTTTCAACGCTCATAAACCTTGTTGATACCAATATTACAGCGTTTGACTACAACGGCGCACTTCCCGTGCTTTCGGCTCTTCTTTCGGGAGAGGTTGAAATTGCTGTTGTTAGCTGAACAAAAAGGAGATATTATGGCTGTTCTTGTTACGGGCGGAGCCGGTTACATAGGCTCCCAGACCTGCGTTCATCTTCTTGAAGCAGGTAAGGAAATTGTTGTAATTGACAATTTTTCAAACTCTTCCCCCAAATCCTCTCAGGCTGTGAGAGAAATCACGGGAAAGGATTTTCCCCTCATTGAATGTGATATCAGGGATGAGGAGAAGCTTTCCGAAATTTTCACACAGTATAAAATCGAGGCTGTTATCCATTTTGCAGGTCTCAAGGCAGTAGGTGAATCCTGCCGTAAGCCTCTCGAGTATTATGACAATAACATCGGCGGTACGGTAAAGCTTCTTTCCGTTATGAAGAAATTCGGTGTAAAGTGCATTGTTTTCTCTTCATCCGCTACTGTTTACGGTGAAAAGAACGTTGTTCCCTTCAACGAGGAAATGGAAGCCGGCGGAACAACCAATCCCTACGGCACAACAAAGCTTTACATTGAACAGATTCTTAAGGATCTTTGTGCCTCCGACGAGGAGTGGAGCGCTTGTCTTCTTCGTTATTTCAATCCCATCGGTGCACACGAAAGCGGAAAAATCGGTGAAGCTCCCAACGGAATTCCCAACAATCTTATGCCCTATATCGCTCAGGTAGCTGTCGGCAAGAGAGAAAAGCTTTCAATTTACGGAAACGACTACGACACTCCCGACGGAACGGGTGTCAGAGACTATATTCACGTTGCAGACCTTGCAGACGGTCACGTATGTGCACTTGACAGAGCTCTCTCCGTTACGGGCTGTGAGATCTATAACCTCGGTACGGGCAACGGCGTAAGCGTGCTTGAGCTTGTAAAGGCCTTTGAAGAGGCTTCGGGCGTGGAAATTCCTTATGTTATCACAGACCGCCGTCCCGGCGACATCGCAACCTCTTATGCCGATGCTTCAAAGGCTGAAAGAGTGCTTGGCTGGAAGACAAAGAGAAGCGCATTTGATGCCTGCAGAGACACCTGGAACTGGCAGAAGAAGAATCCCAACGGATTTGATGACTGAGGTGCGGTATGATAAAGCTTCTCTCAAAGATATTCATTAAAAATGAAGGACCGGGAGAGGATATCCGCGGAAAATACGGTATGATATGCTCAGCCGCAGGAATCGGGCTGAACATACTGTTATTCATAATAAAGTTTGCGGCAGGCTCCCTCTCGGGAGCCATTTCCGTCACTGCGGATGCCTTCAATAACCTTTCCGACTCGGGCTCTTCTCTCATCACAATGCTGGGCTTCCGCCTTGCGGCAAAAAAGCCCGACCCCGGTCACCCCTTCGGACACGGCAGAATAGAATACCTTTCGGGTATTGCCGTGTCAATTCTTATCGTTCTTATGGGCTTCGAGCTTTTCACGGATTCCGTTGACAAGATAAGAAATCCCGCTCTTCCCGAAACGGGAGCTCTTGTGTTCGTTATTCTCGGCATAAGTATTCTTGTAAAGTTCTATATGTTCCTTTATAACAGAAAGTACGGCAAGGTATGTAATTCCGCCGCCATGAAGGCTACTGCTACGGACTGCCTTTCCGATATGGTATCCACCACTGTCGTTTTTGTGTCAATGATTGTGACCCATTTCACAAACGTAAACATTGATGCCTACTGCGGTCTTGCAGTAAGCATATTCATCCTCTTTGCAGGACTTAAATCCGCGTACGAGACCATAGGTCCTCTTCTCGGTCAGCCTCCCGAAAAGGAATTTGTTGAGGAAATTGAGAAGATTGTTCTTGCAGGCAAGGATATTCTCGGTGTTCACGACCTTATGGTGCACGATTACGGCCCCGGAAGATGTATAATTTCTCTTCACGCTGAGGTTCCTGCAAGCGGAAATATCCTTGATATCCACGATGAAATTGATAATCTTGAAAAGGAGCTCGGTGAAAAGCTCGGCTGCGTTGCCGTGATTCACATGGACCCCATTCAGACAGACAGCGAAATCGTTATGAGCCTTAAGGAGATTGCGGTGAATGCCTGCAACGAGGTCTACGAGGGAATGAAGCTTCACGATTTCAGAATCGTTGAGGGTACCTCTCATACGAATCTCATTTTTGACGTTGTCGTACCCCACGCCTTCAGGCTCTCCGACGGGGAAATCAAGGCAAAAATTCAGGAAAAAATTCAGGAGCACGACAAAAAGCTTTTCACGGTAATCACCGTCGACAAGGATTTTGTGAATGCATAACAAAAAATACGGACTGCAGAAATGCAGTCCGTTTTCTTTATGCTAATTTGTCGCAGAGCTTTTCTCTGAAAGAAAGGAAGGCTTCGTTATCAAGAGGATAGCTTGTGAAGCTTATATCTCCGAGGGTCTCGGTGATGAAATCAAGGACGTATTCTCTCGAATACTTTTCTTCAAGGGCTCTCAGTGCCGAAATGTCCTGAAAGCCGTCATAGAAAACCTTCTGCCTGAGAGAGGAAAGAGGCTTGCCGTCAACTCCGGGGTATACCACAAAGGAGTCGCCCGAGGGAAATGCTCCGCCTGCATCCGTTTCCTTGAATGGATCAATTTCTCTCTTGGAGTGCTGTGAATAGTAGAAGTTGAAGCCCCACTGTAAAAAGCCCGTGCAGTCGTACTTGTAAAGAAGCACGCCGAGGATTCTTGCCTTGATTGAGGGCATTGAGAAGAAGCGGTTGGGAAGATTGTTTTTATACTGACCGCAGCAGTAATATGTCCAGAGCTTGTCCACGTTACCCCTGAAGGCTTCAATGTTGCCCTCCTCGGGAACGGGTGTGCCGATAAGTCCCTCCTTGAAGAAGTCGTAATCTGACATGGCATCAATGTGCTCGTAGGCTCCGAAATATTTTCTTACGAGGTCAGAGGACTTTTTATACTGCTTTATATCATCGAGTCCCGGTTCGTCAGAGCAATGCACGAAGCAGATGCTGGTAATGCCCTTTCTGTCAGTGTATTCCTTAAGCGCCTTTCCGAGCTGTCTGAGGAAATTTTTGTAGGCAGCGCTTGTCGCAGCGGTTTCCCAGCCGAAGATTCTCTTGTAGCCTGAGCCCGTCTGAGCCATAATTTTAGGAGCGTGCTTTGCTCCCCACTGGGTGAAAAGGTGAGACAGCTCAAAATATTCAACTCCTGCCTTAAGGCACATATCAACCCAGCGGTCAAGAAGGCTGAAATCAAATTCATAGGTGTAATTTCTGCATCTTCTGACGCCTACAAGCTGAACTGTGGGTCTTTCACCGCCGATTTCGGTGTCAAGAGGGGGAGTGAAAAGGGGAGTGAGAATACAGTTTACGCCGTGGCGGACTGCATTTTTAATGAAATTCTCAACAATTGTCCAGTGCTCCTCACTGAAAACCTCTTTCTTGTAGTAGGAAGCAAGGCAGTCTGTATGGAACCAGTTTATGTGAATAAGCTTCTGAGCGGGAAGAGCTGCTTTCAGTATTTTTACGGGTGCTGAAAGAGTCTGCTTTTCTCCGTTTTCCGAAACTGTAACCGTGAAATTGTATTCGCCGGCTTTTGCGCCCTCGGTGTCAATATGTATCCATATTGCACGGGTCTTTCCCGCTTCAAGAGAAACTGTACCGTCAAAATTATCCAGCAGGTCAGGATAGAAGCCTGAGTCTCCGCCGCCCACAAGAAGGGTATCGCCGCAGTCCTCCTTGTCAATTGCGTTGCCGGAATAAATTTCCTTTACCTCGTAAAGCGTTGCGTCGGGGCAGGAGCAGGTAATTCCTGCCGTGGTGTCCTTATCACTTTTAAGGACAAGCTGAAAATTTCCTTTTTCTCCCGAAAGAAGGGAAATTCCGCTGAAATTGTAATTGACGTCAGACGTGCTGAAAACTTTTTCAAGTGACGAACAAAGGCTTGCTTTTATGCTCATTTCAGAAGTCTCCTTTTGATTATAGTTGTCGGCTTTGTTAACACAATGATAACATCCCGTAAAAGAATATTCAATACATGACGCGATAAAACGGAAAAATGCACAAAAAAGCTTTATAAAAATTTATCTTTGCAGATTATTCCGAATGTTGACATTTTAATTCTTTTATAATATAATTAATCTGCATATATGGACTTATGTCCGAAAATTCAGGAGGCAAATAAAATGAAAAAGACATTGGCAGTTATTCTCAGCCTTGTAATGCTTCTTTGCTGTGTTCCTTTTGCAGCAAATGCAGCAGATGCTCCCGCAGGCAATCTTGTTGAATGGAGCGAAAACCACACAATCACAGCAACCAATGAATTATTGTCCAACGTGAACTACACTATAAAGAGAGGTTATACTCTTACTATCGCTTCTGACGTTACCGTAATTGTTCCTCTCAGCTGTACTCTTATCGTTGAAGAGGGCGCATCTCTCCGTGTTTACGGTAAGATGGTTGTTCAGGGTCAGCTTCGTATTGAAGGTCTTATTGAAAGAGGCGGCGCAGAAAAAATCACTGTTGACGATTCAGGCTCAACCTTCGTTGCAGTTCACTTCCCCGCTCTTGCAGATGAAGGTCTTTCAGGCAGAATCGAGGTTGCTTACGGTGAATCCGAAACAGGTGACCCCTACTCAGATCTTCAGGAGGGCTTTGCTCTCAAGTCTGTTGCTGCTGCAGGTGAAACAATCTACGTTTCTCTCAATCAGTACGTATACGTAAAGGCTTCTATCATTGAGCCCGATCCCGCATACGATAAGTTCGACGATTCTCTTATGAGAGTTTACGTAAACAATGCTCCTCAGTCATACGGCCAGGGCGTTTACAGCTTCAAGGCTGTAACAGCATCAGAAATTTCCTACTCTCCCTGGACAACAGATAACGATTTCCTTTCAACCTTCAATATCTATCTTCCCACAGGTGAAGGCTACACAGTATACGGCCGTGAGGGTGAGCAGAGTGCTCTCGGTGAGACAGTAAAGCTCAAGTACGGTCAGACCTTCTCCTTCAAGGTTGAAATCGATCCCGAATACGATATGTCCGCATACGAGGTATATATCTACAACGGCTACGGCTGGACAAACCTTGATCCCTCTCAGGATCTTGCTGATATCGAGCCTGCAAAGCCCGATGAATACGGCTACTACACAATTTCAAATATCAAGGGTGAGCACACTGTTTACGTTGTAGGCGTTGTTGCAAACGAAACTCTCCTTATGGTTGGTAACGTTCTTGATATGGTTAAGAATATCTTCGAGATGATTTCCGCTTTCTTCGCAGAGATTCTTGCATTATTAGGTCTTGCCGCATAAATAATGAATTGAACCGGTTGAAATAATTCAGCCGGTTTTTTTTATAAGAGAAAATACGAGGGAATAAATATATGGATGATTTCTTGAAGGAGCAGATTATAAACTGCATAAAATACCTGCCTTCTAATATTATAAAATCATATTTTATAAAGCCGTGGTCAGAGGAGACCAGGGCTTTCCGCGAAAAAACAGGCTTCATAAGGGGAGTATCCTCTGCGGATGAGGGCTATGACCTGCTTCTCGGTGCCAATATAGAATGGGTAAGGCTGTCGCTTCCTGCTCCCTTCAATAAGGACGGAAGTGTCAATGAAAGATATACTCAGTTCAAGGAGCAGTGCTTAAGATACAAGGAGCACGGCATTAAGGTTATGGGTATAACGCCTCTTCCCAACGAATATCTCGGCTGCGGAGTTGATCTGAGAGAAGCGGGCGGTGAGGAAAAGCTCCGTCAGGTGTCCCGCTTCATTATGGAGGACGTAAGGGAGCTTGTGGCAGGGCTTCAGATTGCAAACGAGCTTGGTATGCCCCGTTTTATGATTCCATACAATATGAAGGAGTGCATAAAATTCCTGGGTGTGCAGATGGAGGAAATGTATCCGCTGAGAGGGGATTGCATCATCGGCTATAACTCTGCAGGACCTCAGGTTGACCTGCACCTCGGAATGAAGCCCTATCTTGATTTCTGCGATTACGTGGGAATGGATATGTATCTCGGCTGCTTCTTCTCGTTACCGGGCTTCTGCCGGCTTTTTGACGTTATGGTAAGGTATCTGTGGGCGTTCACGGGAAAGCCCATTCTTATGCAGGAATTCGGCTATATCGGTGACGGAAAGCCGAGAACGAGAAAGGAAAAGGACGAAATTCTCAAATCCTACGGCTTCGCAAGTGAAAAGGAAGCAAAGAAGGATATTATGAAATTCGTTGAGGCCCTTCCCGAGCATTTCTGCAATCACGTGAAATTCGTCTGCGGTGACGACAGAAAAATGATGACGGAGTTTATGTTCTCGGGGGATATGACCAACCACCTTTATAAGGAGCTGCCGCGCATAACCGTTATTCCCGGTATGCCTCACACTCCCGAGGGGCAGGCAAGGTTTTTCAGAAAGGTTATCCGCCGTCTTTATAAGCTTCCCTTTATGTGCGGTGCAATAATTTACTGCTATTCCGATTTTCATTCCTGCGGCTACTGCGGACAGAGCGACTGCCCCACGGAAACGAAGTGGGGACTTGTGGACGTGAATAAAAAGCCCAAGCCCTCTTATTATGCAGTGAAGGAAGCCTTTGAAGAGTGTAAATAACAGTAATAAAATAAAGGGTTCTTCAGGAATTTTTCCTGAGGAACCCCTTTTGTCTGTTCAGCTTTTTATCCTAACAGCGTATCGGTTACAAGCATTACCGTAAAGCCTATAAGCAGTGCATAGGTAGCACCGCGCTGACTGCCGTGACCGTGAGTTTCGGAAAGCATTTCGTCGCTGACAACGTAAAGCATTGTACCGCCTGCAAAGGCAAGTGCCACGGGAAGAACAATGGATGAAATGCTTACTGCGAAATAGCCGAGAAGCGTGCCCACAACCTCAACAAGTCCCGTAATAAGGGCAATTACGAATGCCTTTCCGGGCTTTACGCCTGCCGAAAGCATAGGTCCTATAATAATCATACCCTCGGGAACGTTCTGCAGGGCAATGCCTATGGCGATCATCATAGCACCCGAGGTATCTCCCGAGCCGAAGCCCACGCCTGCGGCAATGCCCTCGGGAAGATTGTGTATACCGATGGCAAGCACGAAAAGGAGCACCTTGCTGAGGTTTGATTTCTGATGTGTTTCCATATCCTCATGCCCCACAAGGTTGTGAAGATGGGGAACTAACTTATCTATAAGATTCAGACAGGCAGCACCTGCAAAAAGACCGACAATGGTTTTTATCAGTGCGAATTTTCCCCCTACCTCAATTGAGGGGAGAATAAGTCCCATAACCGATGACGCAAGCATAATGCCTGCTGCGAAGGACAGAATGATGTCCTCAAATTTATGGGATATTTTTTTGAAAACAAAGCCGAGAAGAGCGCCGATAACCGTAGCTCCGCCCACTCCGAGGGCAGTAAGTATTACTAATCTCATTTTTTATTCCTTTTCTTTATTCAGTTCATCAACAAAATATGCGTTCGTATCGGCAGGGAAGCCGTTTTCGTCCCTTGCGGATACTCTGACAAATATTGAGTTATCGGGTACTTCACATTCCGCTTCGGTAAGATAACAGTCCTTTTCCGCTACTCTCGTTTCTGCACGGCGTGAGCCGAAAACGAAGTCGATTTTCTTTACGGGAGAGGTCTTTATGTGAATTTTTTCGTCCTCGTACCAAAGCTCCTTTATTTCGGGGCCCTGAGAGGAATAGAAATGTCCTTTTTCCATTGCGGAAATTATGCTTTCGTAGGAAAGAGCATCTGCCTTGATTACGGTAAAGCCGCCGAAGGAGTCGCAGTAAACGCTGTCCTCGGGGTGGCGGTTGTGGTTGTCGTCAGTTGCCACACAGAAAATTCTTTCGCCGTAGCGAAGCATTTCATCATAAAACTGAGGCACGTAATCGGCATAGCCTACAATAACACAGCCGAAGTTGCAGATTTCCATTGCATCCATTCCGTGATAGTTTATGTAATCGGAAAAGTCCTCAAGTGACCAGTTGGGATGGTTGTACGTAACGAAAAAGCCCTTTTCGCGTGCTTCCGTCATAATTCTTGAGATGTTTTCGGGGGTGTAGGTGTCTTCGTCACCGAAATCGGGCTGGGTCATACCGGGCTTTTTTGCCACAAGGCAGAAATGACAGGTCTTTCTGTAGCCGTTTTTGTTGGTTTCCTTTTCATTAACGTCAATTTCGTAGCCGTCAAGAGCAAGGAAATTCGTATCCGTAAGGTGAGCCTGAGAGTGCATTTTGCGGTGATCTGTAAAGGCTATTACACTGTAGCCGTGGCGCATATATCTCTCCTTAAGCTCCTCGGGAGTCCAGCTGCCGTCGGAAAAGGTTGAATGGCAATGAAGGTTTGCTTTATAAAAATTCCCGTTTTCGGGCAAAAGATATTTTTTCATAACAATCTCTCCTTTTTACAGATTTTAACACGGAAAAACGAAATTGTCATCAGTATATTTTACATAAAATCGCTTTTTTCTATGTTTATATTTTACAAAAATGAATTATTCCTGAAAATCTCTTTATTCTCATTAAGCAAAATTATATAATGTAAGACAAAAGGGGATGATAAATTTGAACATTACTGAAATTATCGGTAAGGTAAAAGAGGCACCTGCCTACGTAAAGTCGCATTGGAATACCCCTGCGGAGGGTGAATATCTGACGCTTAAGGAAATGGCGGCTTACACCGTTTCTCAGGCAGGCACGTATATCTATTCCACTGCAGGCGGACTTATGACCTTTTCCGCCTCCTATTTCTGCGGCTCCATTATGGGTATTGCCGCAATGGACTTTTATCTTATCAATCTTGTTTCCACAATTATCGGCTACGTGCTGATGTTCACGAATCCCGTGGGAATGCTTATCTATGAAAACCACGGACGGCTTTCCAAGGGTATGAAGAGATTTGCCCATATTTCATATCTCGGGCAGATTCTTATCGGTCTCGGCTGCTATTTTATACCCGTGGATACCTTTGACGTTGTGATGTCGGGTCTTCCGCAGATAATCGGTAACATTCTTCTCGTGGGCGGTATCACAAGCTACATCACATGGTTCATCAGGTGGAAATTCTGCGCAAAATACGGCAGAGTAAAGCCCTTTATCGTAATCTGTGCCATTCCCTCGGCAATTATTGTTTCAATAATTCCCTTCCTTCCCGTTGAAGGACTTTCCTATGCAATGAAGCTTATTATTCTTCACGGCGCCTTCACCTTTATGAATTATTTCTACAATAATTTCATCGGTGTGAACGGTATGGTCACCTTTATGACACCCAATTCTCAGGAAAGACAGAAGCTTCATTCAATCGTCCCCATAATCACGGGTCTTTTCCCCTCAATTATCAATATGTTCTTCCCCTTCCTGATTTCAATCACGGGCGGATATCTTAATATTACTACTTATAAGGTGTTTGTTCCGATTTTTGCAGGAATCGGTGCCGTTGTTTCTCTTGCGGCTCTCTTCTGTAAGGAAAGAGTTATTGAAGAAAGCATTGAAAAGAGAAAGAAGGTAAAATTCTTCGAGGGTGCAAAAAATGCCCTTAAGAACAAGTATCTGTGGATGGTGAACATTTCAAACATCGTCGGTCAGTGGCAGTGGCTTATGGCTTCGATCCTTGATTTATGGTTCATTTATCTTCTCAGAACGGAATCCATTATGGGTGTCGCGAAGAACCTTGTCGTTATCGGTATGACCGCAGGTAACATCCTTTGCCCCGTGCTTACGGCAAAATTCCAGAAAAGGGATATTCTTCTTGCCTCAAAGGCTGTGGCTCTTGTAATTCTTTTCGGTGCTTTGTTTGCGGTAAGAAGCGAAAATCTTATAATCTATCTTATTCTTATGTTCCTCCGCAATACCATTCAGCCCGTTGAAACGGGTGTTGCACTGGGACTTGGTGCTGATATTCAGAACTATCACCACTGGAAGTACGGTGAACGCTCCGACTCCGTTTCGGGCATTTTCAGCTGGTTTCTTAATCCTCTCAATATGGGGCTCGGTTACCTTCTTCCCTGGATTCTTGCGGAATGCGGATTTACCTCAGACTGGGACGTTTATTACGATTCCACCGTTCTTAATAACGTTTTCTACGTTTACATCTGGGCGGCAATTATTTCCACTGCACTGTTTGCTCTGCCCTATTTCTTCTACGACCTTACAAAGGAAAAGCACGATATGTGCGTAAGAGAGCTTAAGGAGCGCCTTGAAAAAGCCGAAGCTGCCGAAAAGGAGGTATCTGCCGTATGAAAAGGATAATTTCTGTTACAGCTGTTCTTGTGCTTCTCTGCACACTTCTTTGCTCCTGTGATATTTCGGATATAACGGGCGGAAGCCTCAAAATAACGTACAAGTCCGACGGCGACGGACTTACGGTTACGGCTGTGCCCGATAACGCTACGGTTCCCGAAATTGTGATTCCCGACGAGCACGACGGCAAGCCCGTTACTGCAATTGCGGATTTTGCTATGGTAAACCTTGAAAATATAACGAAAATCACCATAGGCAAAAACGTAAGAGAAATCGGCTTATGGGCATTGGAAAACAACAAAAAGGTTTTTGCAATTGAGGTAGACGACGAAAATGAATATTTCTGTGACGCGGACGGCGTTCTTTTTACAAAGGATATGAAAACTCTTCTTTTCTATCCCATGGCAAGAAATGCCGTTGACACGACGGACGAAAACGGAAATAAGATAAAAAGCATTTCCTATGCAATTCCTGAGGGAGTGGAGACCGTAAGAACAAAGGCCTTCTATAAATGCTCGGACATAAGAGAGCTTACGCTTCCTTCAACTCTTAAAATCATTGAGGAAAAGTCATTTTTCCGTTGCAGTATAAGTGAAATCCTTCTTCCCGAGGGTCTTGAGGAAATAGGAAAGGATGCCTTCGCTTACACGGGGCTTAAGACCATAGATATTCCTGCCTCCGTGAAGACTGTCGGAGAATATGCTTTCTATAACTGCACCTCTCTTCTCGAAATCAACGTGGGCTCTCCTGAAGAGGAGCTTACCCTCGGGGATAAGTGGTATCCCACAAACAACGGTCTTAATATAAGCGAGCTGGTTATAAGCTGGGCTTCGTAATCAGAAAAAAGATAAGGCACAAGGCTGAAAAATCAGCCTTGTGCCGTTTTTTATTCTGTACGGAGAGCAACGACGGGATCCTTTTTCGCCGCATTCAGTGCAGGAATAAGTCCTCCTGTCAGGGTTATTACTATACTTATTATCATAAGACTGATAAGTGAGGAAAATGGTAATTGGGCATCAAGATTTTCAATTCCCGTTTTCATTTCAATAACAGCGTTAATAGGAATTATTCCTATCAGTGTGATAAGAATACCGATAAGACCCGAAAACAGACCTATTATAAAGGTTTCTGCATTGAAAACCTGAGAAATGTTTCGTTTTGATGCTCCGAGGGCGCGTAAAATACCGATTTCCTTTGTTCTTTCCATAACCGATATGTGTGTTATGATTCCTATCATAATTCCCGAAACAAAAAGTGAAATTGCAACAAAGGCAACGAGCACGTAGGAAATGCCGTTTATTATGGAGGTAAGAGAGGATGTAAGCATTGCCGCGTAATCGGTGTATTTTATGGCTTTTTCTTCACCTGCTGAGGTATTGTAATCTGAGATACACTGTGCAAGCATATCCTTGTTTTCAAAATTATCCGCATAAAGACTGACAGAAGAGGGCTTGTTTATGTCTATATAGCCGAAATCCTTAAGATTCTGCTCATAAGAGGTTTCCGTTATATATTGGTCATAAATTGTAAGAAGCATTTTTGTATCGGGAGAAGAAGCCAGCCATTTGTCAAGCTGCTCTGCGAAATATGTATCGTTTGAAGCAAGGTCCGATAAGTCGGAGCCGATATAATCCTTTATAATTGCTTCAATATCAAGGCCCGAAATAATATCTTCAATATTGCCCGATTGCAGCTTCTGAAAATTTTCGAAAAGTGCACCGATGTTCTCCATGCTGAATTCAGGGTATTTTTCGGTAAGAGTATTCATAAGCCGCATAAGCTCAAAAAGCTTTGATATGTTTTGTACGGATGAACGGATATCGGAAAGTATTCCTGCAATAAAGCCGAGTAGGCCCGTTCTTGCAGGCTCGGACGGGGGAGCCTGAGGTGCAGGAGGCTGAGTGACAGGCTCCTGAGGAGGAAGAGTTGTGCTTTCCTCGGAGGATGCGGAATTCTTGTTATCGGTCATACCTATTCCGAGAATGGAAATCATTTTATAGACCGAGGCTTTTTCATTCTCGCTCATATTTTTCAGATATGTTTTTATTGCGGAGATTTTTTCGTTTTCATCGGAAACCGTAAAGCTGATGCCTGTCAGTATATTTACGTCGGGGCTTGCCTGCTGAGCCCTTACAACTGAAGTTTCGGCACTTGTTTCAATTATGTAATCCTTTATCAGCGGGCTGTAGGCAACAGGACCCGAGGCGGAAATTCCCTCGGCGCCGGCCTTTCTTTTTATTATTCCCGTGATTGTAAGTGTAATTGCATTTTCTCTGAGGGAAGCTTCATTTCCTTCAATTTCCTCTATATATGAAAAGGTTCCGTTTGCATTTCTTATGTATCGGTTGCCGGGGGTTACAAGGTAGAATTTTTTGCCGTAAACCGAAGAATAGTCAAGAACTACAGGCGGTGTCTCGATTCCTTGAATTATCTGCTCGGCAACAGCAAAATACTGTTCGTGGGATATAAGTCCCAGTGAAAACATTTCTTCAAGTGCAATTTTGTTTTCACGGTTCAATACAAGCACGGCATCGGTGAAATTTTGGGGCCATTCGCCGTAAAGAAGGTCGTAATTGTTAATAAGCTCACTGTTGAAAAGCTCTCCGTTTTCACCCTCGGGAAGCTCCTTGAAATTTTTTCCCGTTTCGGTACCGCCTCCCATAAGGGCCGAAAGCCCCCCTGAGAAAAGAGTGCTGAGAAAGCTGCCCGAGCCCGTAGATGCTTCGGGCTTCTCGGGGGATACATCCGTATCAATAAGGGCTCCGCTTATATCGTCCGAATAAACGTTGAAGTGTATGTCGTAGGAATATTCAACACCTTTTTCACCGAGATATTTGTGTATTTCACTGTCTGTGTTGTCAAGATATGTCTTGAATGAGGCAAGGTCGTTTTCCTTTATAACCGTGTTCAGTATATTTTCTCTGTGAAGCTCGGAGTGATTTGAATATATTCCCGTATAGACAGTCTCTTCGGTTGTCTCCTCCTCTGTCATCTCCTCGGAGCCTTCCTCCTGAGGGGATTCTCCGTAAAGTGCTCCCGTGTCAATAGCCTCGGTGCCGATTGTGATGGGGTACTGCGACATTGTGTCCTTTTGTATGCTGTTTATGTACTGAGTCATACCCGTTGAAACCGCAAGAATAAGACCGATTCCCACAATTCCTATTGAGCCTGCCATAGATGTTAAAAGGGTTCTGCCCTTTTTTGTTCTGAGATTGTTGAAGCTAAGTGACAGTGCCGTGAAAAAGGACATTGAAATTTTTTTGGTTTTTTTGATTCTTTTCGTTTTCCGGATTTCGCTGAAGGGTGCTGTGTCATCTGTTATTCTGCCGTCGGAGAGCCTCACGATTCTCGTTGAATATTCTTCGGCAAGCTCGGGATTATGGGTTACCATAATAACAAGCTTATCCTTTGCAATCTCCTTAAGAAGCTCCATTATCTGTATGCTGGTTTCGGTATCAAGTGCGCCCGTAGGCTCGTCTGCAAGAAGAATTTCGGGGTTGTTTATAAGGGCACGTGCAATGGCAACCCTCTGCATCTGTCCGCCGGACATCTGATTGGGCTTTTTGTGAATATGCTCCCCGAGACCTACCTTTTTCAGCACCTCGACGGCTCTTTCTCTTCTTTCCTTTTTTGAGACACCTGCAAGGGTAAGTGCCATTTCAACGTTTGAAAGAACGCTCTGATGGGGAATGAGATTATAGCTCTGGAAGATAAAGCCTATTTTATGATTTCTGTATATATCCCAGTCGGCGTCGGCATATTTCTTTGTTGAAACACCGCTTATAACGAGGTCGCCCGAGGTATAACGGTCAAGTCCGCCGATGATATTAAGCATTGTGGTTTTTCCCGAGCCGCTCTGTCCGAGGATTGAAACAAATTCATTGTCACGGAAGCATATACTGATTCCCTTGAGGGCATCCTGAGTCAGCTCTCCCGTGCGGTAGGTTTTAACTATATTTTTTAATTGCAGCATTATAAATTCACCCCGAAAAAATATCCGTATCTACATATATTAGCATATATGCATAAATTGAAAAAAAATAAATTGTAAATAAATATTAAAGTTTTGTTTACGTAAAACTCCCTCATTAAAATATCTCGACATATTATAAAAAATGTGATAGAATGGAAAAAAATAATTCACGGGAGATAAATATGAAAAAATATACTCTTAATTTCGGTCAGTTCAGACAGTATGACAAGAAGTTTATTACTGCCGAGAACGGCATTGACACAGCAGCAGTAAATTCCGTGGCTTTCCTCGGTGAAGTGCTTTATTTCACTGCTGAGGGCAGTCTTTATGAATATAACGACGGTAAGGCAAAGAAGCTTTCCGTGAAGGCTGAAAGACTTTTCGGTAAGGATGGCAGAGTTTTTGTTTCCACGGGCAAGAGCCTCGGTGAGCTTAAAGGCGGCAAGGTGAAGAAGCTTGCAGACTTTGACTGCGACATCAAGGACGTTTCCGTTGCAATGGACAAATCTCTCTGGCTTATGACTGAAAAGGCTCTTTATCTTTACGGTGACGAGGGCTTCACAAGAATCGTAGGCGTACCTGAGGATGCCGTATGCTTATGTGCCAAGGATAATCTTTCAAAGTATTGCGAAACCGTATACGTAGGCGGTGTTATTGAGGGGCTTCTTTCAATGAAGGGCAAGCGCCGTCACTTTGCTGAAATGACTCCCGATATGTCAGGTGTGCTTGCAAAGAAGGTTAACTGCCTCGCACTTGACGGTATGGGTCATCTGTGGGTAGGCTCTGACGACGGACTTAATATCTACGACGGCAGAAACTACTGGTACAACGGAAACGATTTCTACAGCGTGCCTGCAGGCTCCTTCAACGATATGTGCTTTACGGCGGACGGCAAAAAATATTTTGCTTCAAACACCGGTGTTATTGCTCTTATTGAGGGCAAAATCAGATATTTCTCCTACGGGGCATGGCTTATGCACCCCGTTGTTACAAAAATTGCAGTGTCCGCAAAGGGCACCATTGCCGCAGTAACCCCCAGAGGTATAAGCGTTATCACAGAGCAGCTTATGACACTTCAGGAAAAGGCAAAGCATTACGACGAAATGGCTGTCAAATATTTTACCCGTAACGAGGGCTATCAGGTAAGCCGTGTTCTTCGCAAATACGGTGACCTTGAGTCGGGCTGGCTTCCCAATTCCGATAACGACGGTCTTTTCACGGGTCTTTACTGTGCTTCCCAGTGCTTCCGTTACAAGGTAACGGGTGAAGCCGAGGCAAAGGAAAATGCAAAGCGTGCAGTTGAGGCTATGATAAAGCTTACCGAAATCACAGGCAAGAAGGGCTTTACCGCAAGAGCTACAAGATATTCACACGAGGAAAACTTCGGCACCGAGAGCCGTGAGGAGTGGCATTACGTTGAGGGTAATCCCGATATGGAATGGCTTGGTGAAACCTCCTCCGATGAAATGACGGGTCACTATTTTGCATACGGCATTTACTTTGACCTTGTTGCTGACAAGAAGGAAAAGAAGAAAATTGCCGAGGTTGTAAAGAACATCACAGACCACATAATCGAGAACAATTTCCACCTTTGCGACGTTGACGGCATTCCCACCACCTGGGCAAACTGGGAGCCTGACCTTCTTAACAACGACGACCGCTGGTACTATGAAAAGGGAACGAATTCCCTTGAAATTCTCTCCTTCCTCAAGACTGCTTACCACGTAACGGGTGATGAAAAGTACAACAAGGTTTACGATATGCTTATCAGAAAGCATCACTACGCTATGAACTGTATGCAGTACAAGGTAGAGGACAATCACCTTGCACACATCGACGACCAGCTTGACTTTACAAACATTTATCCTCTTATCGTTTACACTGATGACAACGGTCATAAGGAAATATTCAAAATGGGTCTTACTCATCACTATGATTACGAAAGAGTTGAGCGTTCACCTATGTTCAACGTAATCTACGGCGCTCTTACAAACAACTGCTGTGACATCGAAAATGCGGCAAGGAGCCTTTCCGAAATGAATCTTGACCTTATCCGCTGGCCCGTTTACAACAGCCACAGAAAGGATATCGTATGGGATTATTCCACGGAAGAAATGGGATGTCCTCCTCAGCTTAAATACCCCGTTGAATATGATGCACGAGTTCTCGTTCACTATGACGGCAATCAGTTTGTCTGCGACTCGGGTGCAGAGGAATTCATTGAAATCAACAGCAAGACTGTAAACCGTACCTCAACTCTCCCCGGCACAAATGCAAACGGTATGAGAGCACAGCAGCCCTATATCTATCTTCTTCCTTACTGGATGGCAAGATATCACGGTCTCATCGGTGACTAAAAAATATAAGAAGAAAGGGATTCGTCAGGTAAATTTCCTGACAGAATCCCTTGTTTTTTTATGTGTTATCCGAAAAATGAATAAACTGCCTTTTCGAAGCTTACTGCGGATTTGTTGCCAGCGCCGCCGTCAACTGCGGAATTTTTCATAAAAACTGCGGAAATTCCGTTTTTCGGGTCAACGAAGAAGTGTGTGCCGTAAGCACCGCTCCAGCCGAAGCTGCCCACGGGCAGGTGGGGATATGACTTGTTGGTGATTACTCTGACACCAAGTCCCCAGCTCTGATTGTCGTCGATTTTAATCTGAGGCTCGGTCATTTTAAGAAAGGTTTCTTCACTGAGGATTCTCTTGCCTGTGTGGGATAATCCCTTGTTAAGAAGCATTTGTGCAAATTTGCCGTAATCCCGAAGGGTGGATACAAGTCCGCCGCCTCCGAGGTAATGTGTTTCGGGAACGTTTTCGAAAACGGAATCTCCGGGCATTTCCTTTTCTGCATTTTTTCCGTCCTTATTGCAGTGCATAGCAATTATTCTGCTTCTCTGCTCAGCTGTGGGAATGAAGGTGGTGTCGGTCATTTCAAGGGGAGCGAAAATTTCCTCAGTAAGAAAATCCTGAAAATCTCTTCCCGTAACCGTTTCTGCAATTTTTACCGCTACGTCAAAGGCGGCTGTGGGGCTGTAATACTGCATTGATTCAGGCTCAAAATCAAGCCCTGCCCTCTGCAGATATTCTATGGTGCTGTCGATGCTTTCGTAGTCCTTATCGGTCATTTTCTCAAGCTTTCTGATGTCGCTTCCAAGTCCCGAATTGTGGGAAAGAAGATTCCTTATCTTCGGCATTTTCTCGGGAGCGCCCAGGTCCTTGCCGTCAGCATCCTTTAAATGTATATCCCTGAAAGCAGGAATATATCTGTCTATGGTATCGTCAAGGGAAAGAAGACCTCTTTCTGCAAGCAGAAGGACAGCAACGGCAGTAACGGGCTTCGTCATGGATGCAAGGCGGAAAACGGTTTTTTCCGTTACCTTTTCCGTCGTGCTGACACCCACGGTGCCGTAACAGCGGTATAAATCAAAATTATTCTTCTGATACACGCTGTAGCAGGAGCCGAAAACCTTGTTGTTCTTAAAATCGTGTTCTGCAATTTTGTCTACGTGCTTTTTTGTACGGGATAAATTCAGCTTTTTCATATTGCACCGCCTTCATATTATTGAAGCCTCTGACCCCGATGTGTCGGAGACGGAAAATGCGCTGTATCACGCTTCTCATAAAAGTGTAGCACGGCGCTTTTCAAATTGCAACAGAATGTTTGACTCCTCTCAGGCTGTTATTGCTCATGGCGGTTATTAAAGGCTTTATGCGGATAATTAAAAGGACTCTCACGGGGAATTAATCCGTAAGAGTCCTTTTTGTATGCTATTTTGTCTGCCCTTGAATCAATTAAGCGGGAAGAGCAGTCTTTGTCTTGACGGGCTGAGCTACGCTTCTGTAGCGGATGATGCCGATTATAACAGAAAGAAGAGATATTGATTCGCTTAAAATTCCGCTGTATGAGAAAGCGAAAACATTGTAGATAAGAATCAGTGAGGAGGAAACAAGAATTGTCTTGCGGAAGCTCTTTGCATCGCATACGCCCATGCATATTGTGTTTACAACAAGACCGAGAGTTATAAGAAGAGAATGGATTCCTTCCCATGAAAGGATGCTTGCTGCGGCAATGCAAAGAGAAATGAGAATGGGAGAAGCAAGGTCTGTGCGCTGATTTTTGTCGCGGAAATAGAATATGAAATTACGGATGATGCATACAACGTTCAGCGCAAAGCCTGAAAATGCACCGATGAGAAGATACTGAACACAGCTGAGCGCTGTTGCAACAGTCTGTATAATCATTAAGCTTCTTTTTTCCGTTACCTGATAGGAATAGAAAAATAAGCCTACTGCGATAAAGCCTAAAACGTGTCCGATTAATGTGATGATGTCCTGCATATAAACCTCTGAATACATAATATAAATATTTCGTTACCGTCAAATAATTATACATATTTTTGCATTTAAATCAAGAATCAAACCGACGATATTGCACAAAGCAACACATAAAATTTTGGTTATTATGTATATGTAATGCAGTGATGTGTATAGCAGAACAGACTTTCCTTTGTGCTTTTTGCTTAAAAAACAGAGTATATTTATGCGCAAGGGGATAATAAGGTGTATTTTAAGTATTCGGACCGGGGTTTATTTTCGCAAAAGGGCGGCAGGGACAAGTCCTTCTTTTACAGCATTAATTGCATTGATTGATACAATGTAACGCTACCGCACTAAGCGCTGTATTTTTAAAAAGTAAGACCGTAAAACTTAAAATTATCAGCTTTACAACAAAATAAGCTTTTGCAGGTTTTTGAGCTTTTGGGTGAGAGCGATGTCTGTTTGTCTGAAAATCAACTCAAAACAACAAAAAATTTATTTATGGAAAATGATCCTGATATATGATATAATAATTCTCACAATCTGTAAGCACGGTATATTTTTTTATTTTAAGTATTTTTAATGATATACAGGCGGAGTACGATATAATCATGATAAGAGTACTGCTCTGTAATAAGCGAGGGATATTAATTATGAATTTTCAGACACGGAAAATACAAAATAATGTTCAAATTGCAGATAACTCAGGCAATGACAGAATCAAGGTTACAAATCAGATGCTTATGAAAGACGGCAGGGCATGGATTCCGGTTATGGGAGAAATGCATTACAGCCGTGTGCCCTGTGAAAGATGGGAAGAGAATCTTCAGAAGATGAAGGACGGCGGTATTGATATTGTTGCCTCATATGTCTTCTGGATTCATCACGAGGAGAAAAAAGGAGAATTTGATTTCAGCGGCAGCCGTGATATAAGGCGCTTTGTTGAGCTTTGTCATAAAACAGGGCTCGAATTCTGTCTTCGTATAGGCCCGTGGGCTCACGGTGAATGCAGGAACGGCGGCTTTCCCGACTGGATTCAGAATGAATGCTCCGATATTCTGCGCTCAAATAAGGAGCCTTATATATCTTATGTAAAACGCTATATAAATGAAATTGCCTGTCAATTGAAAGGACTTCCTCTCTTTGCAATTCAGATCGAAAACGAAATGCAAAGAGATCCCGATTATATTGAGGCGGTTCGTCAGCTTGTTACGGAAGCGAGCCTTCACGCTCCCTTGTATACAGCAACAGCCTGGGGAAGAGCAAAGCTGCCCGAAACGGTTTTTCCTATGTACGGCGCATATCCCGAGGCACCCTGGACAAATCATATAAGAGAGCTTGAGCCGAATCCCAACTATTTCTTTTCTCTTATCCGTGAAGACGGCTGTATCGGCTCGGATATTCTCGGAACATCAACAAATATAACAGACAGCCGTGACGATGTGCCATTTATGACCTGTGAAATGGGCGGCGGCAATCAGATTACCTACCACCGAAGACCGATATTCTGTTCCCGTGATATTGAGGCTCTCGTTATATGTAAGCTCGGAAGCGGTATGAATCTTTTAGGATATTATATGTACTGCGGAGGACTGAATCCCATAGGTCTTACTACCATGCAGGAAAGTAAGGCGAGCGGATATCCCAATGACTGCCCCGTTATTTCATACGATTTTCAGGCTCCCGTGGGTGATATGGGTCAAATACGGGAAAGCTATTTCCGTCTGTCCTTAATTCACAGATTTTTACATTCATTCGCAGAGATGTTTGCCCCGATGATTGCAATAATGCCCGATACGGCTCCGTATTCAAAGGAGGATATAAACACACTGAGATGTGCATTGAGAAGCGACGGACAAAGCGGTTTTCTGTTTATAAATAATCATATCCGTCTTCATAAAATGCCGGCACATCCCGCACACAGCTTTAATATTGAATTTAATGAGAGAACAGTGTCATTCAGCCTTGATATTCCTGAGGACAGCTCATTCTTTATTCCTGTGAATATTTCAGTCTGCGGTCTTGACATCCTTTATGCAACTGCACAGCCTGTTTCATACTCCGAAAACCGTCTGGAGCTGCTGCAGATTACGGGTATTGCACCGGTTATTGTTCTTTCAGACGGAAAGACTTATACGCTTGGCGCGGGTATTAACCGGATCAATGACACAGAAGTCGTTCTTCTGAAAAATGATACCTATGAAAAATCAGAGCTTCATAAAATATCTGCTTCGGCAACAGAAAAATGCTGTGATTCGGATATGCTGTTGGGACATCTGCCTGTCGAGGATAAAACCGAAGAATATAAAGTCTGCTGGACTGACGAGGATAAATGGCTTGTCATAAAAGCAAAAGGAAATGTTGCAGGCTTTTTTGTAAATAAACAATTAGTATCGGATTTTTATCTTAACGGCGACAGCTGGGTAATTGATCTTCGTTTTATCAGAGAGAAAAACGGTATTATAAAAATTCAACCGTTTTCTGATAAGGATTTAAAAGAAATATATGCTGAAATCCCTCTTGAAACGGGAGCTTATATTCCCGAGGTGTACACGTGCAAGGATAACCGATTATTTATATAATAGCTTCTTGAATCAATATCGCGCAAAGGCTGTGCCTTTGCTTGCCCGCTTGCGGTGCCCAAAGGTCATTACGGCTTGGGGCGCCTATGACCTTTGACCGCTGCGCCGAATCTTCACTTCCTTTATCCGCCATCGGCGGCGGAAGCGAAGCTTCACCCCGTGCCATGAGCCCACTCGGGCTCATCCCCACGGAGGGAAGTTGGGACAAGTCCTCTGCACAAAAATACAAAAAAATAAAGCACACCAAAAGGGATAGGTAGGACTTGAACCAATTCGCGCAAAGGCTGTGCCTTTGCTTGCCCGCTTGCGGTGCCCAAAGGTCATTACGGCTTGGGGCGCCTATGACCTTTGACCGCTACGCCGAGCATCAGCCTTCTTCATCGTCCGCAGGACGCGAAGGCAGATGCTCACCCCGCGTTATGAGCCCACTCGGGCTCATCCCCACGGAGGGAAGTTGGGACAAGTCCTCTGCACAAAAATACAAAAAAATAAAGCACACCAAACGGTGTGCTTTATTTTTATATGGTTGCGGGAGAAGGACTTGAACCAACGACCTCCGGGTTATGAGCCCGACGAGCTACCAACTGCTCTATCCCGCGATATCTTTAATGCTTGATTAGTATATACCATATCACAGAAAAAATCAATAGTTTTTTTCAAAAAAGTTCAATTTGATGAAAAGAAATAAAAACACAGCCGCAGGACAAGGTGTTTTTGTGTGAATTCTCGAAAAAAAGAGCACCTGCAGGGGAGTGCAGATGCCTGTTAAAAATTAATTTACAGCCTTGGTTACATCGCAAATGCCTGATGAACGTGTTCCTTTTGGAGATATCTGTCGAATACGTCGTCAATGTCAACGTTCTTTTCAAACTGTACGTTGATGTGAAGGGTGAGAGTGTTGTTGTCAGCAGAGGCTTCTGTTACGGAGTCAAAAATCTGCACCTTGTTTTCCTTAAGGAAAGCCTTTAATTCTCTTATTGCCTCAGGGTTGTTATCAAGCTGAATGAAGCAGGGAACAAGGTTGTCGTTGGCAAGAACCTTGTCGAAGCCGATAAGGAATTTGTGGAAAACAATCTGCACGAGAAGCAGAAGGAGCACTGCGATGAAGGAAACTGCATAAAGACCTGCGCCCATTGCCATGCCGACTGCCGCCGTTACCCAGATACCTGCGGCTGTGGTAAGACCCTTGATTGAGGTACCCTTTACGAAAATCATACCGGCCCCCAGGAAGGAGATACCCGTGATGATGTTTGATGCAACTCGGGAAGCATCGATTCTTAAGGTATCGTCAAGACCCACAAGGTCAAAGAAGCCGTATTTTGAAATTATAATCATAAGAGCGGCACCCATTGCAACAACGATGTGTGTGCGGAAGCCTGCATCCTTCTGTCGTAAGGTTCTTTCAACACCGATTATACCGCCGCATACGCCTGCAAGAATGAGTCTTATAACAAGAACGGCTGTGGAATAACCGCTGAAAAATTCGATAATTTCTGCCATGTTTTGTCCTCCCGTAAAACTTATGTCGTTACATTATATGCTTTTTTCTGATTAAAATCAAGCGAATATGTAAAATTTATGCTTTTTGCGGAATTTCAGAGGGCATATTCTTTTTCCAGCTGCCCGTTACGTAGAATACCACGCCGATAACGAAGGGAGTAAAGCCTGCAAGGGCATCACCGAGCCAGAAGCCGTAATATTCCATTTTAAGCACTATACCGAAGAGAATTGCAAGACCGAAGCGCATTATGATTCCGTCAAAAATTGCGGTTGCAAAATTCACCTTCGTGTTACCGCTTCCGTTGAGAAGTGCATTCATAAAGGCTCTGAGGGCACTCGCATAGAAGAAGAGGGCGGCAATGCCGAAGAAATGCTCGCCAACTGCAACGACGGACATATCACCGTCTGCAAAGAAGCCGATTATTTCATCCTTGAAGAAAAAGAAGATAACGGTTATTACGGTTGAAACGGAAATTCCTATGGTGGCAAGTGTGCCGAGGATGTTCTTTACACGCTTTTCCTTGCCTGCCGCAATATTCTGTCCCACCATTGTGGAGCCTGCAGTATTCAATGCGGCGGAAACCAGATTGCTTATATTGGATATCTTGTTTGCGATTCCCGAGAATGCGGAAACCTCAACACCGTAAGCGTTTATGTGAGAGTTTACAAAGAGCTTTGAAATCTGTACCGACGCCATTTTGATTGCCATGGGAATGCCCAGCTTTACGAGAGAAACGAGCATTGCCTTGTCGGGGACGATGAAATCCCTGATAGTTGCCGTAAGCTCGAAATCTCTTCTGTTTTTCAGAAGGAAGGCGGCACAAAGAAGGAAGCTTGTACCCTGACTTATAACCGTTGCAAGAGCGGCTCCCTTTGCACCTATGCCGAGAATAACAACGAAAAGAATATCAAGCACAATGTTCATACAAGCCGCAAGGCTTATGAAGATGAAGGGGTGCTTCGAGTCGCCCATGCCTCTGAGGACTGCACTGCACATATTATAGCCGTATATAAAAACAAGACCGATCATACAGATAAGGGAATATTCTGCCGCCGTTTCGTAGGCTTCATCGGGAGTTTTCATAAATCTCAGCAGGGCATCCTGAAAAATGATGCTGAAAATACTGATAACCACGGCACTTGACAGCAGGAACGAGCACATGGTTCCCGTAAATTTTCCTATCTTGTCCTTCTGACCTGCACCTATGTACTTTGCAACAAGCACCTGTCCTGCACCTGAAAAGCCGATTGCCACAAAGGTCAGCAGATTACAGAGGTCACCGCCTACGGAAACCGCAGAAATACCCACCTTGCCGTGTACCTGACCTACAATGAACATATCTGCCATATTGTAGACAACCTGCATAAGGTTACACAGGAACAGAGGTGTGGAAAAGGTGACCAGCTGTTTTATTATATTGCCGCTTGTAAAATCTTTTATATGCTTTTTCATATATAACCTCAGAAAATCAAAAAGAACGGCCAGCCGCCGACGAGGGCGGAAGACCGTACCTTCTGTTTGTTAACCTGCAATTTCTTCAGCGGTTGTTTCTTCTGCGGGGGTGAGTTCTTCCGTTACGATAACCTCTGCGGTTGTTTCCTCGGGAAGGGTGGTTTCGGGGACAGTTGTCTGCTCCTCGGTGGTTTCCTCCTCGGTTACCTCAACTGCATAGGCAGAGGTAATGCCGAAGTATTCTTCAAGGCAGAGACCGCTGTTATAAATCTTTGTTGCGGTGTCAACACCCACGTATCTTATGTGCCAGGGCTCGTACATGTAGCCGGTCTGAGCCTCCTTACCCTGAGGATAACGGAGAATAAAGCCGTACTTATGGCAGTTTGCCGCTACCCATTTTCCCTCAGCTGTATCCTTGAAGGAGGAGGTGATTTCATTAAGGTCGATTGCAAGACCTGACTGATGCTCGGAATGTCCGGGACGTGCGGAATATCTGTCTGCAGCCTCCTTGCCGTCACGGTCGGAGTATCTGTTGTAAAGGCTCTTCTGGAGCTCATAGGAGCGGAAGCCTGATGCATTCCAGATTGAAAGTCCCTCTTTTGAAGCGGCGGACTGCATCTCTTTAAAAGCCTTTGCGCAGTCGCTCAGAAGGTCACCGGGATTATAGCTTTCGGGCAGGGAATAGGTCTTGTTGGCAACAAGCACGTTGTTTACGTATGTAATGCCGTTCTTCTGTGAAATAACGTAGCCCTTTGAGGTGTAGCCTACAATTGTTCCGATATATGTGATTTTTTCTTCTGTTACGGCTTCTTCAGTTGTCTCTTCCTCTGTTGTTTCCTCGGGGGTGTCTTCGTTACCCTGAACGGGAGCCTCTGTTATGATTTCGATATCATCCGTTGTGGTTTCTTCGGTATCGGTGCTGTCGCAGGATGCAAGCAGCATAAGGGAAGCGAGTGCAAGGGAAATCATGCAGGAAATTTTTCTGTTCATTCAATTCGCCTCTTTAATATTATTTACCTTATTATTATAACTTTAAAAAAAACATTGTCAAATAGATAAATGCCCTTTAAATGTTCATATTTTTGTGATAAAATTACAATAAAATATCAGGAGGAGAATAAATATGACTGCATTTGCCAATATTTTCAATAAAATCTTCGCAGTTTTCTTTTCGGTACTTCTTGCTCTGACGGGCGGACTCAACGGAATTTTCGAGGGTGAGGTGTATCCTTACGAAAGTGCGCACGCCGTTGTGGGACTTGAAACCCTTACACGCTCTCAGGACGTTACCACTGACGGAGAATATTTCTATTTCAGCGGAAAGCACGCCCTTGAAAAGGTAAATCTTGCCTGCGATGAGATTATAGTCCTCAACGAAAAGGCAATCACGGATGAGCTCAGTGAGAAATACAACTCTCAGCACATCGGCGGAATAAGCTACTATGACGGAATTATCTATGCTGCACTTGAAGACAGCAAGGAATGGCAGCATCCCGTTATTGCTCTTTACGATGCGGACACTCTCGAATATACGGGAGTATGCTTCGAGCTTCCCACCACTCTTCAGACAAGAGGTGTACCCTGGGTTGCCGTAGACGGTGAAAACGGTGTTGCATATACGGGAGATTCAAGAAATTATACGGAAATTTATAAGTTCAGCCTTGCAGATTTTACTTACCTTGAAACCCTTACCCTCTCCGAAGAGGTGCAGAAAATTCAGGGCGGTGAAATTGCCGACGGCGTATTTTATGCAGGCACCAACGATATGACGAGAGCCGTATTCACAATTGACCTTGAAAGCGGTGAGGTAACGAAGCTTTTCGACAGAATTATGTACGAATATAAGCTCATTGACAACTTCGGCGGTGAGGGTGAAGGTCTTACAATTCTTCCTATGGAGGACGGTACATACATCCACACCCTTCAGCTTGGCGCACTTTTCATCGACTCTTCCTTAAGACATTATAAATAAGAAAAGAAGACGGGCAGGGTCAACCTGCCCGTTATTTCATTTGCTGTTGTTTCATTTGACGAAAAATTTACAGATTTTGCCTGTATGCGCCGATTATCCGCGGATAATCGGATGCAGACAGGTGAAATGTGGGAATTTTCCGGAAAAATACTGATACCTGCCTTTTTATGCCGGAGATAAACTAACTTGTCAAGGTCTGCACTTTGTAAAGACAAAGCACGTGGAAAGTGGCAGAAATTAGTGGAGTTGTGTTTTTCGGCGGTGGCAAGGCGTACATTGGTACTCCGAACCGCCGAAAAACAAGCACAATATACTTATGGCGTGGTAAAAAATTAAGGGAAAGAGCGAAGGTCTCCCGTGGCTCTTTCCCCTTTATTATCTTCCGTGCGTCAAATCCGCTGATTTGTGACACTTTACACTAAGCTGATTTCCTTGCCGGTCTTTGCTGATTCATAGATTGCGCAGAGAATCTTGATCATATCAATGCCCTGCTGACCTACGAAAATGGGCTCCTTGCCCTCAATAACAACATCATAGAAGTGCTTTAAGTTATTTGAGTGACCGTTGTTTTCCTTGCAGTTGGGAGCGGTGATGTTAATCTGCTCGCCGTCCTCCTCTGTGAAGAGCTCAAGAACACCGTTTCTCCAGCTCATACCTGACTTTGTGCCGCGAAGCTCTACAAAGCGACATTCCTCTTTTATGTTGGAAGCCCAGCTGAATTCAATCTGGAGCACTGCGCCGTTGTCAAAACGGACCATACCCATTGCAAGGTCTTCAACGTCAAAGGTACCCTCTGCATTCTTGTCACCGAAATCGGAGTTTACGGAGTCGGAGGAATCGTTGTCTGCAAACTTCATATAGGTGTTACCCGAAACCGCAACGGGAGTGGGGTTGCCCATAAGCCATATTGCAAGGTCAATCATATGAACGCCGAGGTCAATAAGAGGACCGCCGCCGGACTGTGCCTTGGTTGTGAACCAGCCGCCCTTGCCGGGGATACCGCGTCTTCTCTGCCAGCCGGCTCTGCCGCAGTAGATTTCGCCCATCTTGCCTTTTTCAATAAACTTCTTTGCGAAAACGGAAGCGTCAACAAAGCGGTTATTTCTCATAACCATAAGAGTTTTTCCGGCCTTCTTTGCGGCCTCGTTCATTCTGAGAACCTCGGACACGTCAACAGCATCGGGCTTCTCGCAGAAAACGTGCTTGCCTGCCTCGAATGCCGCAACGGCAATGATTGAGTGCAGATAGTTGGGTGTACAGATATCAACGGAGTCAATTGTCTTATCCCCCAGAAGCTCCTTGTAATCCGTGTAAACCTTTGCATTCGGGAAATAGTTGTCCTTAAGGAACTGTGCTCTTTCTTCAATAATATCGCAGACTGCGACAACCTCAAGTCTTTCATCGTTAAGATAAGTGCTGAGATGGGCACCCTTACAGATACCGCCGTTGCCGATAAGTCCTACTTTCCATTTAGCCATGGTAAGTCCTCCCAAAAAAATTATTTTCTTTATTCTACCATAAGGTGATGGCATATTCAATAAAAATTTTGTTATGATTTATCGTTTTCTTGTCATTTTGTTGACAGAGGGCTTCAGGTTTTGTTATACTGTCTGTGAGGTGATACATATGAAATTAGGTATTATAAACGGCTGGGAAGAGGGCCATTTCAAAGCGGTAAAGGAAAAGGGTCTCGAGGCTGTTGAGTTCTGTATAAATTACTATAACGATTCAATGGAAGTGCTTAAAAGAGCCGAGGAAATAAAGGGCTATTCCGAAAAATACGGTATTCCCGTCGGCTCAATCGGCAGATGGGGTATGGAAAGAGTCGATGAAAACGGCTGTGCTATCCCTGAGGCTCTTCAGCACGATAAGAATCTTATCGATCTTGCATCAATTGTGGGCTGTCCCGTGTATAACGTGGGCTGTAACTACATTGAAGACAAGACATATTACGAAAACTGCCTTATAGCTATAGATTATTTTAAGACACTCATAGATTATGCGAGGGATAAAGGCGTTAAGATTGCAACCTATAACTGTGACTGGGCAAACTTCGTATGCGAGGAAAGAGCCTGGGCTGTTGTTCACGGTGCACTTCCCGAGCTCGGCATCAAATATGACCCCTCACACTGCTTCAACAGAGGCGGAGATTATCTTAAGGAGCTTCGCGACTGGGGTGACAGGGTTTACCATTTCCACGTAAAGGGTGTGCTTCACGTAGCAGGGGAGGGCTTTGACGATCCGCCTGCAGGTCTTGATTCCCTTAACTGGGGTGCAATTATGACTATGCTTTACGTGCACGACTACAACGGTGTTCTCTCCATTGAGCCTCACTCGGGCAAATGGAAGGGTGCAAAGGGTCAGTGGGGTGTTGACTTCACAATTAAATTCATAAGACAGTTTATGATGCCCGAGGACTATGTAGCTTCCGTTGACCCCTATATGCCGTAATCTGTAAAGAATAAAAAAATAAGGACAGAGAGCTTTTCGGTACTCTCTGTCCTCTTTTAGTTGGTTTTTATCAGAATGAGAAAAGGCTTATTATTGCCTGAATAAGTGTCTTGAAGAAATCAATAATGCCTGTAATGCCGAGAATGTTATCCTTGTTGCTTACGTTATCAAGGTTGCCCTGGCCCTCAGAGGGGGCTCCGTCGTAATCGGAGGTGTGTGAGCAAAGCCATGAAATCATACCGTCGGGGTAGGTGAGTGTTACTGTTTCGCCGAGACCGTTTACGGTTGACATATAAGGATAATCACCGTTTGTGTTTGAGAACATATCGTGGTTTACTGCATACCAGGAATGATGTCCGCTGGGTGTTTTTGTTCCGTCCTCAAAGCAAACCTTTGAGAGGATTGAAAGACGGCATTCGGAAGCTACGTTTGAAGTATTTGAAAGCTTCTCAAAGGTCTTCATTACGGAGAAGTTGTAGTTTACCAGGGGGTCTGTCTTACCTGAGGTAATCCATACGGGCATATCTGCAATGTATGCGAAGGCTTCCTCGTCAGGTGACCATGCAGGACAGATGGGGAAGGCTGCTGCAAACATTTCAGGGTATGCAATTGCCATTTTAAGGGTCATCTTTCCGCCCATGGAGTAGCCGCCCACGTAGATTCTGGAAAGGTCAATGTTGTCCTTGTTCTTTGCAATAAAATCATCAATTGCAGCCTTTAAGGGCTCAATTGTGCCTGCATTCCAGCAAAGACCCTTTGATTCATCTGAACGGGGAGCAAAAATGAAAGCACCGCCGTTTGTGAATCTTGCCTGGAATTCGTCACTTGTCCAGTATGCGATGTTTGTTGATTCGAGAAGTCTGCCGTCCTCGAAGCCGTCACCCATACCGTGAAGCCATACAACGAGAGGATACTTTGCTCCGTCATTTTCCTTTACGGGAGAAAAATAGTGATAGCCGATGGCAAGACCGTCTGTTTCGGGACCTTCAGCCTTTACAAACTGAGTTTTGAGCTCATCTACGCCTGCTTCAAAGGGCATTGCGAATGCAGGGACTGCCGTGAGCATAAGAAGCATTACTGCAAGAAGTACGGATAAAATCTTTTTCATTATTCATTTTCTCCTTGTTTTTTTTATTCGGATTTATATTACAGCATATAATGTAATATATTTTTACAAAAAAGTAAACATACTTTTAACAAAAAATCCCTGTTCTTCGTAATTGACTTGCAGAAGTTTATAATATACAATAGCTAATGGTGATAAATTATGAAAATAAGCGGTTTTCAGAAGCTGACCTTACTTGATTTTCCGGGACATACTGCCTGCACTCTTTTTACCTCGGGCTGTAATATGCGCTGTCCCTTCTGCCACAATACCCCTCTTGTGGAGGGTACGGCTGAGGAGGAGTACAGTGAGGAGGAGATTCTTTCTTATCTTAAAAAGAGGCAGGGGATTCTTGACGGTGTGGCAATTACGGGCGGTGAGCCTCTGCTTCACAAGGATATAGGAGATTTTATAAGAAAAATAAAGGAAGCAGGCTACAAGGTAAAGCTTGATACCAACGGCAGTAAAAGTGCGGTGCTTCAGTCCCTTATAGACGAGGGGCTTGTGGATTTCATTGCTATGGATATTAAAAATACACGGGAAAAATATGCCCTTACCTCGGGAAGCACAATTCCTTATGAAGAGATTAAGGCGAGCATTGATATTATAAAATCAAGCGGTATTCCCCACGAATTCCGCACAACCGTTGTGAGGGAGCTTCATACCGAGGAGGACATAATCGCAATTGCAGAGCTTCTCGGAAGGAGTGAAAAATACTATCTTCAGCAGTTTAAGGACTCGGGCGATATATTGTGTGACGGCTGCTCCCCGCACCCCGAGGACGTGCTTATAAAAATGGCTGAAAAGGCCTCTTCATACGTTCTTCTGTGTGAAACAAGAGGTGTTTCACAATAAGTATATCTTGTGATAAAAATGCGCCGTTGGCACAATATATTGTGTCAACGGTATCTTTTTCGGCTTTTTGACAGACAATTGCAACAAAAAAGCAACAAGATATTGTGCATTGTTCCGAAAATAAAAAAATCTTAACACAAGATATTGATTTTTCAGGGGGCAATGTGCTATTATATGCAAGCACACCGAAGCGCTGCCCCCTTTTTTCAGGGCATCCCGCTTTACTATAGAAACAAATAATGAAGGAGAGGAAACAAATGGCTTATCAGGTAATTAAAAGAGACGGCGAAAAGGCAGAATTCAATATAGCAAAAATTGCCTCCGCTATCAGTAAGGCTTTTGAAGCACAGAACAGAGAAACACATCCCAACATCATCGATTTCCTTGCTCTCAAGGTAACAGCAGATTTTGAAGCAAAGGTAAAGGACGGCTACATCACCGTTGAAGATATTCAGGACTCAGTTGAATCCGTACTCGTTCAGGCAGGCTATGCCGAAATCGCAAAGGCATACATCCTTTACAGAAAGAACAGAGAAAAGATCCGTAACATGAAGTCCACAATTCTTGACTATAAGGAGATTGTTGACAACTACGTTAAGGTTTCCGACTGGAGAGTTAAGGAAAACTCCACAGTTACCTACTCCGTAGGCGGTCTTATTCTTTCAAACTCAGGTGCTATTACTGCTAACTACTGGCTTTCCGAGGTTTATGACGAGGAAATTGCAGCAGCTCACAAGAATGCAGATATTCATATTCACGACCTTTCAATGCTTACAGGCTACTGTGCAGGCTGGTCACTCCGTCACCTTATTGAAGAGGGTCTCGGCGGTGTTCCCGGAAAGATTACTTCTTCTCCCGCAAGCCACCTTGCAACTCTCTGTAATCAGATGGTTAACTTCCTCGGCATTATGCAGAATGAATGGGCAGGCGCTCAGGCATTCTCATCCTTCGATACTTATCTTGCTCCCTTCGTAAAGGTTGACAACCTTTCCTACAAGGAGGTTAAAAAGTGCATCGAATCCTTCATCTTCGGTGTAAATACTCCCTCACGTTGGGGTACACAGGCTCCCTTCTCAAACATCACTCTTGACTGGACCTGCCCTGCTGACCTTGCATGCAAGCCTGCAATCGTAGGCGGCAAGCCTCAGGACTTCACCTACGGTGACTGTAAGAAGGAAATGGATATGGTCAATAAGGCATTTATTGAAACCATGATTGAAGGCGACGCCAACGGCAGAGGCTTCCAGT
>JAZRST010000010.1:0-1557 GCA_045651625.1 Acutalibacteraceae bacterium
TCCGTGTTTGTAAGAAAGCCGATTGCGGCGCTAAGTTTGAATAATAAGGAGGAGCAAAACAATGGCAAGACTTAAAGAAATGTACAAAGCAGAAGTTGCTCCCGCACTTATGAAGAAGTTCAGCTACAAGAGCGTTATGCAGATTCCTAAGATTGATAAGGTTATTATCAACGTAGGATGCGGTGAAGCAAGAGAAAACCCCAAGGCTATCGATGCTGTAGTCCGTGACCTCGGTCTCATTACAGGTCAGAAGGCAGTAGTTTGCAACGCTAAGAAGTCAGTTGCTAACTTCAAGCTTCGTGAAGGTATGCCCAACGGTGTAAAGGTTACACTCCGTGGCGAGAAGATGTATGAATTCCTTGACAGATTCTTCAATCTCGCTCTCCCCAGAGTTCGTGACTTCAGAGGTATCAATCCCAACTCATTCGACGGCAGAGGTAACTACTCAATGGGTATCCGTGAGCAGCTTATCTTCCCTGAAATTGAGTATGACAAAATCGACAAGGTTCGTGGTATGGATATTTGTATCGTAACCACAGCTCCCACAGACGAGGAAGCTCGTGAGCTTCTCAGCCTTATGGGCGCACCGTTTGCAAAGTAAGGAGGGGTTAAAATGGCAAAGACATCACAGAAGGTAAGAGCAGCAGCTCCTGCCAAGTATTCAACAAGACAGCATAACAGATGTAAGATTTGCGGCAGACCCCACGCTTATCTCCGTAAGTACGGTGTATGTCGTATATGCTTCAGAGAGCTGGCTCACGCAGGCCAGATCCCCGGAGTAAAGAAAGCAAGCTGGTAAGGAGGAAGAACAATGCAGATTACCGACGCAGTTGCTGATATGCTCACCAGAATCAGAAATGCTGTTTCTGCTAAGCATGATACAGTAACAGTTCCTGCATCAAACGTTAAGAAGGCTATCGCTCAGATTCTCGTTGATGAAGGTTATGTAAAGAGTTTTAAGGTAATTGAGGACAACAAGCAGGGCATGATTGAGATCGCTCTCAAGTACGGCCCCAATAAGGCTCCTTCAATTATGGGTATACGCAGAGTTTCCAAGCCCGGCCTGCGTATCTACACAGACGTTGAGAATATGCCCAGAGTTATCAATGGTCTCGGCATCGCAATCATCTCAACAAACAAGGGTATTATGACTGACAAGGACGCTCGCAAGGCTAATGTTGGCGGCGAAGTTCTTGCATACATCTGGTAAGGAGGTACAACGGGATGTCACGTATAGGCAGAAAGCCCATTACAGTTCCGGCTGGCGTTGAGGTTACAGTTGACGGTAACACAGTAACAGCTAAAGGTCCCAAGGGTACTCTTTCCGGAACATACAACAGCAATATGACAATCGTTAAGGACGGCGACGTTATCACTGTTACTCGTCCCAACGATGAAAAGGAAAACAGATCACTTCACGGTCTTACCCGTACACTTATCGCTAACATGGTTGAAGGCGTAGCTAACGGTTATAAGAAAGAGCTTGAAATCAACGGTATCGGTTACAGAGCTGAAAAGAGAGGCAACGACCTCTTCATGAAAATCGGTTTCTCACAC
>JAZRST010000011.1:0-9103 GCA_045651625.1 Acutalibacteraceae bacterium
TGAGAGAAAACAAAAATGGAAATTCTTTTTGCTATAAAGGTAATTATGCAGATTTGTTGAGTAAATATAGCTAATATACGCAATTATAATTAGGTTCCAAAATGAGACGTACTCCCAAAAAATTCCTGTTCGTAAGAACAGCAATTTTTTTATCCATTGCGAAAGCAATGGTATATCATCAACAATGCCAAAATGCCATTGTTGTATCTCATCAGTCCGTCAGGACTGTATATCATCACGCTTTAGCGTGTATCAAAAAATCTTTCGCAATGATGATATACAACTTCTTGCGAAGTTGATGATATGCAATTCCTTACGGAATTGATGATATACAATCCTCCGCATTGATTTGGGACGAAACCGCAGCCGATTGTAATTTTAGATGATGTGTGATATAATTTGTTTGATAAATAAGAAATTGCGGGGATGTTGATAAAATGATAGAGGTTAAATTTTACGACCAAGTTTCTGATGAACTTTTGAAATTTGCGGTAATTATTTCTAAAGCAAATGGCAAATGGGTATTTTGTAAACATAAGGAAAGAGATACTTACGAAATTCCCGGAGGGCATAGAGAGGAAAACGAATCTATTTTAGAAACTGCAAAAAGAGAACTGAGAGAAGAAACCGGTGCGTTGGATTTTAGCGTGTATCCGATTTGTGTTTATTCGGTAACAGGTAAAAATAAAGTGAATGTGACAGGCGAAGAAACCTATGGTATGTTATTCTTTGCAGATATAAAGACATTTGAGAACGAATTGCATAGTGAAATGGAAAAGGTCTTGATTACAGATACTTTAGTGGAGAATTGGACATATCCTTTAATTCAACCGAAGTTGATTGAAGAAGCAAAACAAAGAGGATTTATATAAATTCCAATTTGTTTAACATTTTAACTTTTGACAAAAACAAGTTGTAAGAACAGAAATAAAGCACTCCAAATGAAGTGCTTTTTGATTTAGCTTGGTTGCAAATTTATACCAATTGTGATATGATTATTCTGACGAGGATGTCAATTAATGCAAAAATATATTTCTCGTACGACAAAAAGATTTACTTTGCTAACGGTTGTTAGTCTGCTTGTAGTGATGATACATCAATCACACATATTGATTGGCGGGTGAGAATAATGCGGAAGGTATTACTTAGTGCGGATGCTGAAATAAGTCTGTATTTGGTGCCGGATGAGGTTGCGGATAATTTAAGTGAATATTGTATTGATTTTTGTTCTAAGTGGTTAGTCAACAGTCCCGATGCCTGTAAATACAGAAGAAAATACCGTGGAAAAGAAATAATTTGCTTTAATGAGGCGGATTTTATTGATTATCTGAATGAGTATGTATTCCCTGAACAGAAATCAGTATTTATTAAAAAGCTGGGATATCAAATCCCTACTGAATATAAATATGACCCTTATTTTAATTTCTGACAAAAATAGCTGTAACCATAAAAAAATCCGTTCTCGGCAGAGGGCGGAATTTTTTTGTCAGCAAGTGCTAAAATCATTTTCACCTTGTAAGTATTTATTTTTTATGCTATATTTGCATCAGGAGGGGTTGATTAAGATGAAAAAAATGATAAAGAAGATAGTTTTGATTGTTATTGCTATAAGTCTTTTTGTATGCTTTTCTGTGACAGTGTGTGCTTCTTCACAGAAGGGATACGTTGTTGTGACAGATTTTGTGGAAGCAGACTGCGGATATGATGTTTCGGCACAGCTTCAGCAGATTATTGATGATAATCCCAACAGAACCATTTATTTTCCTGACGGCGAATATCTTATGAGCTCACCCATATACACGCCTGCAGAGCCGACAAAAAGTGTTTCCCTGGAGCTTTCGGATTATGCTGTGCTTAAAGCAACAGATGATTGGACGAAGGGAGAAGCAATTGTACAGCTGGGCGGTAAGGACCCTGCAAACGATACCTGGACTAACGGCAGTAATTATTCCCTTGAGGGCGGTATTATTGACGGAAACGGCATTGCAAACGGTATTTCAATCAACGGCGGACGCGAAACTGCGGTGCGCAACGTTTCCGTTAAGCATACGGTTACGGGCTTACACATTATGCCCGGTGCCAACAGCGGTTCTTCTGATGCCGATATTTTTGGTGTGAATATTATCGGAACGGGTAACACGGATTCCGTGGGAATACTTCTCGAGGGCTTTGATAACACAATTACAAACGTGCGCATAGGTAACGTTTTTATCGGTGTTTATTCCAAATCCTCCGGCAATATGCTTCGTAACGTCCATCCGCTTTATACCTCTGATTATACGGATTATCAGAACAGCTGCGGTTTTCTTGATGAGGCAGGGAATAACTGGTACGACTATTGCTACAGCGATCAGTTTGCCACGGGCTTCTGCACAACGTCATGGGGCAAAAATATTTATAACGATTGCTTCTGCTTCTGGTATTCTTCGCAAGGCGAAACACATACGGCATTCAGGACTCTTGAGCAGTTCAATTCCATTCTTACGAATTTCAAGGTAGGCTTTACGGGAGATTGCAAAAACGTTGTTCTCAAGGCAGGGGAGCACGGCGGTAGCGGCGTTATTGATAATATTTCAATCAGCGGCAAAACCAGTGAGGATATGTACGCCGCTTATCTTGAGCTTGAAATCACTCTTGTTCACGTGTATTGCGCTTTCGGTGTATTGCTTGTGGCTTTTGTAGCGGTTGCGGTTGTGATAATAATTAAAAATAAACGACAGCGGGAGGATACATTATGAGCCTTAGTATGCTTCATTGCGACGGAGAAAAATTAATCAACGCCGAGGGTAAGCAGGTCTTTCTCAGAGGAACGAATCTCGGCGGATGGCTTCTTGATGAGCTGTGGCAGGGCTTTTTCAGGGGCGGCGAAGCTCAGTGGGATATAGTTACCACTCTTGAGAACAGATTCGGCAGGGAAGAGGCAGCGCGTCTTATAAATATACGTGAGGATAATTATATTACGGCTTCCGATCTTGATTATCTGCAGTCCCTTGGCTTTACATGTGTCCGTGTGCCGTTCTGGTACAGAAATTTTCAGACGGATGATATGGGCACCTGGAAATATAAGGAAAACGGGGAAATTGATTTTTCACGCCTTGATTGGGTAGTTGAGGAGTGCGGTAAAAGGGGAATGTACGTTATTCTTGATATGCACGGAGCGCCCGGATTTCAGAGTATTGCCCACCACTGCTGTCGTGTGAATCACTGTAAGCTTTATGATGAAACCGAAGAGGGCGCATATTTCCGTAAGCTTGCTTGTGAATTATGGGGTGAAATTGCCCGTCATTTTGCAGGTAACGGCACTGTTGCCGCATATGATCTTATGAATGAGCCTATGTGCGATTATGAGGGTGAGGACAAGGTCAACAGCAAGTATCATGATGTTTATTCTCTGCTTTATGATGCTGTAAGAGCGGTTGACACGGAGCATATCATTACTCTTGAAGCTATATGGACACCCGATGATATTCCGCATAAGGAAGAGCGAGGCTGGGAAAACGTTATGTATCAGTATCATCTTTATGATGATTCGGATGAAAGCTTCAGAGAGGTTACCGTGCATCATCAGAGCCGTAATTTCAATGTGCCTGTGCTTGCAGGTGAATTTTCTCCCTGCAGAGGCACTGCAAGCTGGGAATATATATTAAAGCTTTTTAATGAAAATTCATACAACTGGCAGACCTGGACCTACAAGGGACATTGTTCCAAGGGACACACAAGTCAGTGGTTTATGATGGGCTCGGATGATGAAGACCTGGTTGTTGATATCAATAAGGATTCTATAGCAGAAATAGAGCGTAAGTGGTCAGCTCTCAGAACGGAAAGTTGCTGTAAGCCCATGAATGACCATGCATTGCTTGCAAAGTATGCAAAGGCTTAAAATTATGCATTCGGACTTGAATAAAATAACTTGATTTTTTTGTTTTTTTATTATAAAATATTATGTATAAAAATACAGGAGTGATATTATGAAATCAATTTTCTCTCTTCTTCTTATCTTCATTATGGCTATTGCCAATTTCTTCGGCGGATTTGCCGCAACACCTGCTGATTTAGCTGTTGCTGAAGATGCTTATGAAAAGACAGAGCTTTCTGTTGTTGAAAAGGCTCTTCTTACCACAGTTTTTGAAACAGAAACTGCCTGGATTGCATCCTTACAGCTTGAAAACGGTGCAATTCCCATGACAAAGAATCCCAACGGCACAGTTACAATGAATCCCTATTTTGCTGATATTGCCGCTCTCGCTCTTCTTGACAATGCTGAGAAGTATGCAGAAAACGTCAAGGCTTATATGGATTGGCATTTCTCTCACCTTAACACAACTGAAACCGATTACAACAGAATGGATGCCACAATTTACGATTATAACATTACCCTTGAAAACGGTAAAATCGTAAAGGAAGAAAGCAAGGGCACATACGATTCAACTGACTCCTATGCCGCTACCTTCCTTACTGTTGTAAATAAGTATTATGAAAAGACCGGCGATAAGGAATACGTTATCGCAAATGCAAACGATATCGCAAGAGTTGCAGAAGCAATGCTTTACACTCTTCAGATGGGGCTTACTTATGCAAAGCCCGATTACAAGGTAATGTACCTTATGGATAACTGTGAGGTTTACGAGGGCTGTGTAAGTGCCGCAAATCTTCTCAAGGTTATTTCTTCTGAATCCTCTTCCTATGATATCACAACAACAAAGGTTGATTACGCTGCAAAGTGGATCAAGTCCACAATCGAAAGCAAACTGTGGAATGCAGACGGCAAGTACTATGATGCAGGTATCTTCACAGACGGCAGTGCTGCTTTTGAGTTTACCTGGGCAGAATTCTATCCCTGTGCAACAGCTCAGCTTTTCCCCATTGTTCACGGTCTTATCGGTGCTGACACCATCCGTGCTAAGGAGCTTTATGATACCTTCAGCGCAACCTTTGATTGGGCAGGCTACAACATTCCCAGTGAATTCTGCTGGGGCTCAAACGTATACGCTGCAGCACTTGTTGGTGACGTTGAAAGCGTTATCGAGTATATGAACAACTATGCTCCCGGTATGCTTCTTCACAGCTATCCTCTTTACAATGCTGATATCGCAAGAGTTGCAATGGCAGCATACACTGTACTTAATGCACAGTAAGTAAAAATAAAAAAATTAAGCTCCGAGCAATCGGAGCTTTTTTCTTTGCATGAAAAAATCCCCCGGATTATCGGGGGATAATTTTTTATACACTTTTTGCTATTTCAACAGCCGCCTTGCATTTTTCAGCAATTTCATCGGGAGTGCCCTTCATCATCCAGCTGCCGCCTACTGCAAAAATCTTTTCCCATTTAAGGTACTCTGCAAGATTTTCATCAGAGATACCGCCTGTGGGAAGGAAGTTTACCTGGGGGAATGCAGCGGCAAGAGCCTTCATTGTGGAAAGTCCGCCGTAGTTTGAGCAGGGGAAGAACTTAATTGTCTTGCAGCCGTAGGAAATTGCAGTCATAACCTCTGTGGGGGTTACGCATCCGCCGAGGTAGGGGATGTTCTTTTCGTTGCAGATTGCGGCAACCTCTTCTGAGAAGCCGGGGGATACAATGAACCTTGCACCGAGGTTGATTGCTTCCTCACACTGTGTCTTGTTTATAACAGTACCTGCACCTACGAGCATTTCGGGGAATTCTTCAATTGCAATTTTAATTGCTTCACCGGCACATGCCGTTCTGTATGTGATTTCTGCAATGGGAAGACCGCCCTTTACCATTGCGGCAAGCTTGGGACGTACTTCTTCAACGCTATTGAATACCACAACGGGTACTACCTTGTACTGGCTGATAAATTCATTAGTTGTCATAATGCACCTCTTATACACCGCTGTAGGCGTTGAAGCCGCCGTCTACGGGAATTACTACACCTGTGATGAATCCGCTTGCACCGTCGTCTGCAAGGAAGAGAAGGGATCCGATAAGCTCACTTACGTCACCGAAGCGGTTCATGGGAGTGCCTGAAAGAATCTTGTGTGAACGAGGAGTGGGATTGCCGTCCTTATCAAAAAGGAGAGCTCTGTTCTGATTACCTACAAAAAAGCCGGGAGCAATTGCATTGCAACGGATTCCCATAGGTGCAAAGTGAACTGCAAGCCACTCTGTAAAGTTGGAGATACCTGCCTTTGCAGCTGAGTATGCAGGAATTTTTGTAAGGGGATGGTAAGCATTCATTGAAGAAATATTGATTATGTTACCGCCTGTTTCAAGCATATCCTGAGCAAAAACCTGAGTTACAAGGAAAGCGGATGTGATGTTGAGGTCAAATACGAACTTGAGACCTGCCTCGTCAAGGTCAAAGAAGGTCTTTACCTCTTCACCGATATCGGGAGTCATATATTCGTTGTCTGTAGTAGCCTTGGGATTGTTTCCGCCTGCACCGTTAACAAGGAAATTGACCTTGCCGAACTTTTCGTTTATAGCCTTTTTTGCGGCAATAACGGAGTCCTTGGAAAGAGCGTTGGTTTCAATTGCAAGAGCGTTTTCACCGATTCTGTCTGCAACAGCCTTTGCTGCCTCATAGTTAATATCAAGAAGAGCAACCTTTGCTCCGCAAAGAGCCATAGCCTCTGCAAACTGGCTGATGATTGCTCCGCCGGCCCCCGTAAGGGCTACAACCTTATCAGATAAGTCAACGTTAAAGGGAAGTTTCATTTTATTTAGCTCCTTTTTCTATAGCTTCAAAAAGTCCGTTGATGTAGCAGGCGCCGAGCGCTCTGTCGAAGAGACCGTAGCCGGGCTTGCCCTGCTCGCCCCAGATGTTTCTGCCGTGGTCGGGGCGTACGTATTCCGTGAATCCGCCTTCCACAAGAGCCTTTACGATGCCGTATATGTCAAGGCTGCCGGCTTCCGTAAGGTGAGCGGTTTCTCTGAAATCAAGCTCGTTTGAGTATGCTATGTTTCTGATATGTGCAAAATGAATTTTGTTTCTCTTTGAGTATTCGTAAGCCATTTCGATGAGATCGTTATTTCTTCCTGCACCTAAAGAGCCTGTGCAGAAGGTGATACCGTTTGTGTCATCAGGTACGGCTGCGAAAAGTCTTTCGTAGTCTTCCTTGCAGGAGATGATTCGGGGGAGTCCGAAAACGTCCCATGGCGGATCATCGGGATGAATAGCCATATTCACGCCGGTTTCGTTGCAGACGGGAATAATCTTTTTAAGGAAGTATACAAGGTTTTCAAAAAGCTGCTCGTGAGACATATCCTTGTAGCTGTCGAGAAGAGCATTGAGCTCGTCGGCAGTATAGCTTTCGTCCCAGCCGGGGAGAGAGAGATTCTTGGGGTCAAGGCTCATAATTTCCTCGTGGTTGTAGGAAAGGCTGTTAGAGCCGTCCTCAGCTACGGTTTTAAGATTTGTTCTTAACCAGTCGAAAACGGGCATAAAGTTATAGCAGATGCACTTTACGCCGACCTCTGCCAGTCTTCTGATGTTCTCGCAGTAGTTTTCGATATATTCATCACGGCGACCGCGGCCGAGCTTTATATCCTCGTGAACGGGAACGGATTCAATAACCTCCATTTCAAGACCTGCTTCGTCGCACATCTTCTTAAGGTCAGCAATTGTTTCTCTGCTCCATACGTTACCTACGGGAGTGTCGTAAACTGCTGTTACAACACCTGTCATTCCGGGAATCTGCTTGATTTTTTCCAGGGAGATGCTGTCGTTGGGACCGTACCAGCGAAAAGTCATTTTCATAAGAAATTCTCCTTATCTGTTAACTCGGGCGCTGCCGCCCTTAACAATATTTTCTACTTCTTTAAGCACTGGCGTTGAGGTGTCACCGGGAGTTGTCATTGCAAGTGCACCGTGGGCAATACCGTAATTTACTGCAATTTTTGCATCGTCGTAGGTCATAAGTCCGTAAATAAGACCTGATGCGAAGGAGTCACCGCCGCCGACTCTGTCGTAGATTTCAAGAGCGGGAAGCTCCATACCCTTGAATACCTCGCCGTTTGAATATACCATAGCGCTCCAGTCGTTGATTGATGCGGAACGGACTGTACGGAGTGTTGTTGCAATTACCTTGAAGTTGGGATATACCTTTGTAACCTCACCGAGCATCTTCTTGTAGCCGTCTATGTTGAGCTCCTTGAGATTTTCATCGTTGCCTTCAATTTCAAAGCCGAGGCAGGCAGTGAAATCCTCTTCGTTACCTATCATAACGTCAACGTAGGGGGCAATTGCCTTGTTCACCTGCTGAGCCTTTTCCTTTCCGCCGATGGTCTTCCAGAGAGAGGGGCGGTAGTTAAGGTCGTAGGAAACGATCGTGCCGTATTTCTTTGCAGCCTTTACAGCTTCAATCACAACCTCTGCAGTGCTTTCTGAGAGAGCCGCAAAAATGCCGCCCGTATGAAGCCATCTTACGCCGAGTGTGCCGAAAATGTAATCCCAGTCAACGTCACCGGGCTTTAACTGTGAAATAGCAGTGTTGCCTCTGTCTGAAACACCGTTTGCGCCTCTGATGCCGTAACCTCTTTCAGTGAAATTAAGGCCGTTTCTTACGCTTCTGCCGATACCGTCGTAGGGTACCCACTTGATAAAGCTTGTATCAACGCCGCCCTGAAGAATGAAATCCTCAATAAGTCTTCCCACGTCATTGTCTGCAAATGCGGTAACAACGGCGGTTCTGAAGCCGAAGCAACGGCGAAGACCTCTTGCAACGTTATATTCTCCGCCGCCTTCCCATGCACGGAAGGAGCGTGTTGTGCGGATTCTTGTGTCGCCGGGATCAAGGCGGAGCATTACTTCGCCCAGGGCTATCATATCATAAGCGCAGTCTTCTTTTTTTCTCAGTTCAATCATAAGGCACCTCTTAATATTCTGAAATTATACGCAGTCTGTTTACGGCTGCGTATGCTTTTTGCACAAATTGCTGCAGCGTGAAATTTGTATACTTGTCTGACCTTGCACCGGGAAGATCCACCTCAAGCATCAGCGAACCCTTATAGTCATAGGCCTTCAGAAGCTCTGCTGTTCTTCTGAAATCAATCTGTCCGTCAAAGCCCAGAAGGTGTTCCTCACAATTGTGAATCAGGTTGTTATCGTCAATATGTGTTGCTATGCATCTCTCTCCGAAAAGA
>JAZRST010000012.1:0-9749 GCA_045651625.1 Acutalibacteraceae bacterium
CCTGTGTACCATGCATCGTAGCCGGTCTTGCCTTCTTCTGCATTGCCCTTAAGAGCTGCAAGAAGGTCAGCGGAAGAAGCCTCGGGATTTGTTGCACTGTAAACCTCTGCTACATACTTTGCATATTCAGCAGAGAATGCATCGTTATAGCCGGCAGTCTTAATAAGACCTGCCAGTTTAGCAGAAAGAGTTGTAAGGTTATCCTTATAGCCGCGCATTACCTGAGCAACAAGGATTTCGGGATATGTGTTGATTGATGAGATATAACCGTCAACATTACCCTTATAATAATTAAGAGTTCCTTCTGTAATGGGTGTGTAGATAACGTCATCCTCTGTGATTGCTTCATAAGCGGGGATAGTGTTATCAATTGTTGCCTTAAGAGTACGAAGCTCACAAAGCTTGATTTCAGCAAGAACGTTGTCTGCCAAAAGCTGAATATCTGCACGAACAAAGCCGCGTGCATCGATGTAAGTCTTTGTGGCAGCTCTTGAAGCATCATATTTTGCAAGACCCTCTGTAAGGGTAGCATAAAGAGCTCTGAGCTCAGCTTCCTTGCCGATGATTTTATCAATACCCTCATTCTTGAGAAGTATAAGATTGTCAGTAATGGGCTTTACAATGAGGATGTCTGTAGCATCATCAATAAGTGAAGTGAGAGTAGCAACATCATAGGTATCCTGGAAAAGGTCATTCCATACCTTTAAGCTGAATGCACTTAAAACTGAATTCTTTGCACTGTTGACAGCAGTCTTAACAGCACCGATGTCTTCTGTTTTACCCTTTGTAACGAGCTCATCAAGCTTCATGCTGAAATAATCAGCATATGTTGCAAGAGTATCTCTTGCAGCAATAAGAACAGATGTATCCTGCTTAGCACCGTCAGCACTTGATACCGCACTTACATAGTAGAAATACTTGTAGGTACGGGTGTAGTAATCAACGTCCTTCTTATTACATCCGGAACCTTCTGATTTGGTTTCCTTATTGTATGTGTAGTCGTATCTGTCGTTAGCATGCTTGATTGTGTAAATCTTCTTTGTAACAACACCTTCTTCGGGAAGAGTGTCCAGTGTTGCATCTCCGAGAGCGTCACCAAGATTTACGGTAATCACTATATCACTGACTGCAGAAATATTTGTTCCGGGAGCAGTTGTATTATTTGTTGAACTAGGTCCGGTCTGCTGTACAGTACCGGTGCCGGAAGATACAGTTACACCTGCACAAAGATTTGTAAGGAAGGTCTCAATCTTCGAATTCCAAGCAGAACCGAGCCTATTATAGATCTCGGTCTGAATGGTGGTGTTTATCTGATTGATGGTTCTGTTGCCTTCGGTCGAACCTGTGGAATTAATTCCGCTGGTGGGATCACCGGTGGCGGGATCTTTGTTTGCGAGAGTGTTGAATACTTCGAAGTATTTCGCAACAGCCGCAGCAACTAAGCCGTCAGCGTCCTCGACAACATAATCATACTGGTTGGTTGTGGACCAGTAAGCATTTTTGACCGAGTCGTTATTGAGTGCATTGGCAAGAGCAGTCCACTGTGCATCAGGTACTGTTCCGCTTTTTGCAAATGCCACTGTGCTGAAGCACACACTCATGCTTGACATAAGCATAAGCACTGCAAGAAAAACACTCAATGACTTTCTTGAAAGTTTTTTGATTGAAATTGCTTTCATATCGTTTCCTCCGTTTAAGATTTATGTATAAAAATTATACACGAATTTGTTTGCTCAGCTCCCTGAGCGTGGGCAAGTGGGGGGGGCTTCTCTTGGGGTATCATCTCCTCATAGTTTTGTATATATGTCAAGTTAAAAATAACACTCAACCGATATTATTTCTTTCTCTTTTTCTTTGCATTTGCTGCCTTCTGTGCTTCAAGCTTCTGATACTGAGCTGAAAGCACATAAGACTTTCCTCTTTCAAGCCAGTTATTCTTTATGCCGATAAGCCACACAACTGCAAGCGCCGCAGCTATAACACTGCAAACCTGCCAGAGGGTCATACCGAGGAAGAAGTTCTTTTCCTGCTCGTAATTATAAAAACGGGTGAATTCCCAGAAGAATCTTGTGCCGGCATACATCAGAGCCGTTAGAGGATATAGTGTTCCCGGCTTGTATTTTTTACTTCTGAAAAGAATTACGAAGCCTACTATAATAATTAATACCATAGTAAAGAACTCACAAAGCTGTGTGGGGAACATGTTTTTATCAAAAACCGCATTATATACTCCGTGCTCCCACTCGAAGCCTGCACAGCAATAGCCAAAGTGACAACCAAGCTTTCCGAAGGCTCTTGCCGTCATTTCACTGAGGGCAACCATATCAATAATATTGCGCCAGGGCTGTTTTATTATTGCCGCTGATATAAGAATCAGCACAGGTGTCAGGAAAACCGCACCGTAAATTGAGTAGTTTGCTTCCTGAGTGCTGCCCAGAGATGCCACGAATGCCGTGTATACCTTACCCATAAGAAAGGCTCCGAGACCGTCACTTAAGAATGCGACAACGGTAAAAAGCAGAGCGTGCCAGATTTTAAGCTTGAGTCTTCTGAAAATTATAAGTGATATAACAAGCATCCCTGCCATACCAACAATATAGGAATATGCCAAGCTTAGTAAGCCTTTAAGAAGCATTTAATCAGGCACCTCCGGAATTTTCATATTGATGTAAAAAGTACCCATGAAGATTCCCGAAAAAAAGGGTGCAGTACGGGTATAATATATCATCATTATGATATCACAAACAAATTATGCAAGTCAACTAATTTACCTTTGTAAGTTTATCTAAAGTTTATAAAAGAAATTGGTTGTTTTATACAACAAAAACACATATTGTTGATTATCTTTACACAGTTTATTAAAGTTTTATTAATGCTGACATATTATCAACAAAGTTATCAACAAAAATTTTTCAAAAAAATGCCAATGTGAGATAATTTTTATTTACAAAGTTTACTTTATGTTAATATTTGCGCAAAAAAACTCCCCCCACCCGGGAAAAATCGGGTGGGGGAAGGACGGATTGTATTAATTTATCTGCGCAGGGAGTGTCTCAGACAAGACATCAGCCACACAAATCCCGTTACGACGGTGATTATGCTGACAAGCTGCCAGAAGCTCACACCGAGGAAGAAGGTGCGGTGCGCTTCGGGGTAATATCTGAGGTACTCGCAGAGAAAACGGACGATACCGTAAAGGATAAGCCCCGTGGGGTATGCAGCACCCTTTTTCAGGCAGTTTTTCGTATAGAGCATATACATCAGCACGAAAAGGGCGAAGCACAGCACCGCTTCAAGAGCCTGCACGGGAAAGCAGAGGTGATTTTCGAAAACTGAGGGCACACCGTACTCCCAGGGTATTCCGTAGCAGCAGCCGTACACGGCACAGCCGATTTTGGAGCATCCGAGAATGAGAAATGCACCGGGGGCAAAGATGTCTGTCAGCAGCCCGAAATCCCCTGCAAGGTACTTTGCAGGTAAATACAGAAAAAGGGGCATAAACAGCAGTCCGCCGAAAATGCGCATACGGCTGAGCTCATACTGAAGCCCCGTAAGCGACATTATAAAATTCTGAAGCTGTCCCATAAGAAAAGCTCCGAAAAAGCCGAAGAAGAGAGCAAGGCAAAGGAACACCCTGAGAGGCTTTTCGGGCAGTCCCCTTCTTTTGCCGAGGTGATATCCGCAGATTGCCGAAAGCAGTCCGCCCAGGGCAATTGCGAGATAATAAATCAGAAGCCGTTTTTCCATATTACTGCATTGAGAAATCGGCATAGAAATCGGACTCGATATAATCAACGTCCATAAGTCTGCAAAGCTCTAATTCGTGGGGCTCATTTGCAGTCCAGAGAGCAACCTTCAGGCCTTTTTCGTGGAAGCGGTCAACTAATTTTTTGTAAATACCCGAATGTGCCATATCGATATCGAAGCCAAGCTCAAGGCACTTGTAAACATCCTCGTCAGGCTCACCGCAGGTAAGCATTATCTGTAATTCGGGGAATGCCTTGTGTGCACGGATAAGATTATCAAGGTCAAAGGACTGAAGTGAGCACATCTTAAGGTCATAGACCTCTCCTGCCATACGGAAGGCCTCGTCAATCTTTTCGTCGGGGAAATGACCCTTGAACTCAATGAAGCAGACCATATTGCCGTCACGGCAGATTTCAAGATAACGGCGGAAGGTGCAGATGTGAATTTCCGTGTCGGTAAACTTGTTGCGGAGGGGCTTTGCGCTGAGCTCCTCGTAGGTGTAATCGGAAACAGCAAGCTCTGTGCCGTCGGCATACTTTACGGTGTCGTCGTGATTTACAACGAGAACGCCGTCCCTGGTGATGCGGACGTCGGTTTCAATACCGCCCGAGCCGTGCTCGACAGCCTTGAGGAATGCCTCCTCAGTATTCTGCAGATATTTTCCGCTGAAGCCTCTGTGGGCAATAAAGCAGGGATTTGTCATAAGTTATTCTCCTTCATAAATTCCGAAATATTTTTATAGAATGCATAAAAGCCAAGGTCGTTGGGATGGCAGGTGTCAACCGTGGCGTTGCGAAGACCGATTTCCTCATAAAAACGCTGACCGTCAAGAAAATACACGTTTTCATCCCCGTCTGCACGGGCGTTCTCATAGGTTTTTCTGATGATTTCTCTTCGCTTTATAATTTCCTCTTCACCGAAGCCGCCGTCCGCCACACTTATCATCAGCACGGGGGTATGGGGCTGATACGCTCTGAATTCCCTGAAAAATCTTTCGTGAGTGGCTTCAAGGAAGGCAGAGGTGGGAGCATTGTGGTCATAGTCGTACACAAGAAGGCTCATAGGAATTCTGCCGATATAATCTGACATTTGCTTTTCAGCCTTGCAGCTTCCCGAAAAGCCGAGATTTATAATCTCACGGTTAAGCTCACGCATAATCATATTGGTATAGGCATTGCCGGGGTGCGAGGCACAGCCGCCCTGAGTAATGGAGGATCCGTAGAAAACCACGGGGAGGCAGGGCTCAAACTTATCTCCCTCAGAAGCCGTGGCGGTATCCTCCAGCGCTATATATAATTCTTTAACATTATTATATAGGGGGAAGAGAATCATAACGTCCTTTTCACCCTTGGGCAGATGAAGCTCCGAGGACCAGGTGCCCTCATACTCCTTGACGGAGGGAGCACGGAACACTCCCGAAAACTCACCGTCACAGTATATTGCGAAGGACGACGAGCCCGTAAGGGGCATATGATTCATAAGGCACAGGTCGGGCAGGGTTGCCGTAAGTATAATTCTCTCAGAATCGGTGCGGAAGCGAAGACATCCGCCCGAGGTATTGAAATTAAGCACCCTGACACCGTCCGATACTATATCCGCAACCTCAGTATCCATACGGTAAAAGCCCCTTTCACCGTATTTCAGTCCGTAGAGCGAAAAGGGAGCGGAATGTATATCGTAGGTTGTCATACCCGAAAACTCAGGTATTTCTGCTTTGAAATTCTTGTCGATTTCTTCTATTTTTTTCATATCATTCAATTATTATCTTATTTGTACCCGAGGTAAGGGAAATTTCGGTGTTCTTGTATCTGAAGGTACCGTCGGCAGGCAGGTCAATTTCAAAATATGCACGGCTTTCCGTGTACTCTGCAGAAACAGAGATTTCTCCTGAAGGCACGGTAATTTTTCCGCTGAATTTACCCGTTGCTCCGATGTCCACGGGAGCAATCAGGATTTTTTCATAGCCGTAGCTGTCCTTTTCCTGATTTATACCGAGGATATATCTGAAAAGATAAGCCACAACCGCACCGAACATAGGATGTGAGTGGGAGCGCTTGCCCGTCCAGTATTCCCAGAGGGTGGTAGCACCCTGATTCATAAGATTGCCGAAGGAATATTTGCCTTCACTGCTGAGAAGTCTGAAGGCCAGGTCTCCCCTGCCGTGGGTGAAGAGCACGCGTGTGAGAATGTCCGTACCGAAAATACCCGTGTTGTAATAAAGGTGCTTTTCATCGTAAACCTTCACCATATTGCTGAAGGTCTTCCTTGTGCCGAGGCCTATGTCAACTGCAAAGGCGTTTGCACCCTGAATATTACGGGCAAAGTCACCGGTTTCAGGATTGTAGTAGGTTCTTGTAAGAGCGTCTGCAAGAACCCTTCTCTTTTCCTTATATGCCTTTACCTCTGCGGCAGGAAGCTTCAGAACGCTTCTGCAGGCAAGGATTTCGTCAATATATTTTATGTAGAAATAGGTATTTACGAAGCGAGGGGGGATTTTGATCTTCGTGGGAGTGCACCAGTCACCGAGGCACCACTCAAGGGGTACGTCGTATGATACAAGATGTCCTCTCGAATGCTCGTCAAGGAAGCGGAAGTATTCCTTCATCTGAGGATACAGCTTTATCATAAACGAGGGGTCACCGTAATGCTTGTAATACATAAAGGGCACGTGTACTATTGCACCGCCCCAGCCGCCGGGGCCACCGCCTGAGCGGACGTAGGGTGCCGTATTCTGAACGTGACCCGAAATTCTGTCCTGACAGTCGGAGATATCCTCAATCCACTTGTCGTAGAACTTTCTTGCATCAATGGTTGCCATTACAGCATCGCAGGCAAGCTGACCGTCACCCGTATAGCCTCTTCTTTCAAGGTGAGGACAGTCCGAGGGAATGCCCGTGTGCATATTTGAAAGCTGAGTGTTTATGAAGGCATCGTAAAGCCATTTAAGAACTCTGTCGTCGGAGCTGAATTCGGAGTTCGCATCGGTGTCCGTATAGATAACGTCAAAGCGGATTACCTTTATGTCCGCAGGTACTCTGAAAAATCTTGAGGCGTGCCAGGTGAATTTCTGACTTGCTTCCCTTTCATAGCCTCCGCAGATAAACTCTGCCTCCTGCTCCATAATCTTTGTAGGCTCAAGCTCGTTTTCAGAGGTTTTCTCTTCACTGCCCGTGATTCTTACGACTCTGCCCTTTGTGGCGGGGAGCTTTATTACGAGATTACCCGTTGTGTTCTTTCCGATATCGTAAATCTTATAGTCATCCGTCACCTTTATGATTGCAGGAGAGATAACCTCCTTCACTCTGTCGGGAGGACAGTCACTTGTCATATAGCGTGTTTCGGGGAATTCACAGGGTGTTGCTCTTTCCCAGGAGGTGCAGTCAGCCTCTGCAATAAGCCAGTTATCGTCATAATCCGTGAAATCCTGAGTTTCACCGTCAGTCAGGTCGTACTTTTTGATAAAGCCCTCCTTGAAGAGAACCTCCTCATCGGACTGAACGCTTGTGACGTTACCCTTGGAATCCGTAAGAGTAAGAGAGAAAATAAGCTTCTTACTGCCGTAGTTTTCGTGGTGGCAGGAGGAATACCAGCCGTCACCGAGCATAAAGCAGATGCAGTTTTTACCCTCCTTGATAAGCTTTGTTACGTCATACTGAGTAACGTATATCCTGAAGGCAAGCTCCTCGGGCCATACACCGTAATCACGGATAAGGGTTCTTTTATGGAACTCCGTGTTAAGGGGGAGAAATCTGTCCTCGGAAATAAGCCTTCCGTTTATATATCCTTCAAAAAAGCCGAGACCTATTACGGAAAGCTCCGCCTTTACGATATTTCTTACCTTAAAATCCTTTCTTGCAAGAACAGAAACAAAGCTTTCGGGGAATGTCACCCAGGAAGCCGAGCCGAAATATTTTTCCTTTGTCATAACAGCACCGCCTTTATCTTTATTAGGCTGACGGGAGTCGAACACATTACGGTTTCGCTCGTCGCCTTATACCGCATAGCTTTACACTCATTTTTGAAAGGCGTCAAACTTCCTGCAAATTCGTGTATTGCTACACGAAAAATCCGACGGCAGAAACTCTTCGACCTGCCAAACAGAGAATTTTTTGTTTTGGCAAAGCCGAAGAACGTGGGAATACTGCCGTATTTCAAGTGATGAGGCAAAGTCAAACGGAAAATTATCGTTTGTCAGGCGTGATGGGTTCAATTCCCGTCAGCCTAAGTATATAATATCCCCTGAGGCTGAAAAATACAATACCTCAGGGGAAATATTACGGTAATTTAATTGTAATTTCGTGTGTGCCCTCGGAAATTTCCGCACCTGCCATATAGCCTGCAATGGTAAGTGCTTCGGTTTCGTTTCCGTCGATTTCAATTTTTACGTCCTTTGCAGGAAGGGAGACAACAAGCACGCCGTCCTTGACGGAATTCACGGTGCCCCTGATTTCTCTCTTGCCGAAATCGGTAATAACGCACTCGCTTCTGCGGATATTTTCAATGCCCTCAAGGAATTCCTTTGCATAAAGGGAGTAGCCCTCAACGGAATCGCGGTCAAAAATGCCGTTACCCCATATTACGTCGTCACTGCCCGAAATGCACTTGAAGATTTCATTGGTGAAGGCGTGTCCTGAAAGGCTCATATCAATATTCAGGGCATCCTTTTCCGCAACGTAGAAAAGAGGAAGCACTGCCTCATTCTCCTGAATAAAGAATCTGCCTGCAACGCCCACGTTCACGCAGATATCATCGGTCACGGGAGAAGAGTTTATGATATACCTTACGCCGAAAAGGGAGTTGAGCACGGGGTTGGGTGCATATTCGGTGCTTACGTTTCTTGCATAAATGCTCATACCGAGCTTTCTGAAGAAATTGTAGCAGTCTCCCGACATTGTTGAGGAATAATGGGAAATTCCGTTGTAGCCGTAAAGCTGACCGCCGTTGTAGCGGTGGTCGGAAAGCTCAATTCTCCAGAATTCATTTTCGTCGGTATCGGGATTGTAATTTTCCCTTACTGTGCTTAAATCCTCATCGTTCCTGAGGGTGGATTCTATTGTAACGCATTTTGTGTCGTTACATATTTTGTGAATGGCATTAGCACCCACCTCGGCACAGATAAGGGTGCAGAGGGCAACGGACACAACCGCACGGAGATTCTTTTCATTACATAAAGCTGAAATGAAAAAACGGTATCCGCTGTAGGCTATCACAAGCCCGAGGAAAGCAAAAATAAAGCTCTGTCTGCCGGGCAGCTGATTGGGGAAATGGAAGCCGTGCCATATAAAATCAAGAAGATTGAAATTGAAGGAAATGAACATAAAGGCAAAAAGCAGAAGATATGAAAGCTTTTTGATTACCCTTTCCCTTGAAAAAACTGCAACCAGACAGAAAATCAGCGATACAATACCGAAATAGATATTCGGAGCCTCAAATGCAAGGGACGAGGGACGAAACGGCAGGAGCATTTCAAGCATTTCCGTTATGCTGTGATAAAAACGGAAAACGTTGCCGAAGCCGAGGTCCGATGCAAGGGTATTGCCGATAGCCCTTAAAAGAGGAATAAGCACGGGAAGATTGAGTATACCTGCAAGCAGGGAGCAGATTCCGAAGCGGAAAGCAGAAATAAACATATTTCTGACACCCTTGAACATACACACAGTCTGCAGCATATACCACAAGACAGAGAAGAAGCAGACCATAAATGCAATATAGAAGTTTGAGAAAATTGTAAGGAAAAGAGAGCAGAGATAAAGCCACATTCCCCTTTCACCCTTTATAAGCTGCTCAATTCCCAGCATCACAAGGGGAAGAAGCACAACCGCATCCATCCACATAAACTGATTGATGAAGGCAAGCGTATAGCCGGAAAGCGCATAAGCGGCAGAGAAGAAAACCATTCCGTAATCCCTCTTGCCGTAATGGGACGAAATGTAGTGAAAAAAGGTAAGCCCGGCAAGACCGAAGCGTATAAACACCATCAGGTCAACCTGCCCCGGTGTCAG
>JAZRST010000013.1:0-40297 GCA_045651625.1 Acutalibacteraceae bacterium
CGGCGGTGTATGCACAAAGATTATTGAAAGAAATACAACCATCCCCACAAAGAAGAGCCAGATTTTCTCAACAGCAGCAGACAATCAGTCCTCTGTTCAGGTTCACGTTCTTCAGGGTGAAAGAGAATTTGCTAAGGATAATAAGACTCTCGGTATGTTTATGCTTGACGGTATTCTTCCCGCAAGAAGAGGCGTACCTCAGATTGAAGTTACCTTTGATATTGACGCAAACGGTATCGTTCACGTTTCCGCAAAGGACCTCGGTACAGGTAAGGAGCAGGCTATCTCCATCACAGCTTCCTCAAATATGAGCAAGGAAGACATCGAAAAGGCTGTAAGAGAAGCTGAGCAGTTTGCAGAGGAAGACAAGAAGCGCAAGGAAGAGCTTGATATCAAGAACAATGCTGACCAGATGGTATATCAGTGCGAAAAGCTTCTTTCCGAAAGCGGTGACAAGCTTGAGGATGCTGACAAGGCTAACATCAACACTGCAGTAGATGCTCTCAAGGAAGCTCTCAAGGGTGAGGATTACAATCTCATCAAGTCCCGTCAGGAGGAGCTTACAAAGGTATTCTATGAAATTTCCGAAAAGCTCTACAAGGCTGCTGCTCCCGAGCAGGGTGCTCCCGACTTCGGTGCAGGTGCAGGCTTCAACGGCGGTGCTGCAGATGCAGGTGCTTCAGGTGAAGACGGCTACTACGATGCATCTTATACAGATGTTTAATAACTGAATTTATCAGGCTGCGGAAGACACTCCGTTTTCCGCGGCCGAATGTACTTAATCCGATATTGAAAAAGGATAAATGTTATGGCAGATAAACGTGATTATTATGAAGTCTTAGGTGTCAGCAAGGGCGCCTCAGAGGATGAAATAAAAAAGGCCTACAGAAAAATGGCTAAGCAGTATCACCCCGACCTTAATCCCGGAAATGCTGAAGCGGAAGCCAAGTTTAAGGAATGTAACGAGGCTTACGAGGTGCTGTCCGATGCCGATAAAAAGGCAAAGTACGACCGCTTCGGTCACGCAGGCGTTGACCCCAATTACGGCGCAGGCGGTGGTGGCTTCGGCGGCGGCTTCGGCGGTATGGATTTCGATATGGGTGATATCTTCTCCTCCATTTTCGGCGGCGGCTTCGGCGGTGGCTTCGGTGGCGGTCAGAGACATAATCCCAACGCTCCTCAGCGTGGCGGTGATATTCAGACCAACGTTACCATTTCCTTTGAGGAAGCAGCAAAGGGCTGTAAGAAGACCGTTGAGGTCAACCGTGTCGAGGTCTGTGACGGATGCTCAGGCTCCGGTGCCGCACCCGGCTCTACAGCGCAGACCTGCTCCGCTTGTAACGGCTCAGGCTCCGTAACCACTCAGCAGAGAACAATCTTAGGCGTTATGCAGACTCAGAAGCCTTGTCCCACCTGCGGCGGTAAGGGTACCATAATTCCCAATCCCTGCAGCAAGTGCCGCGGTCAGGGCAGAGTAAGAAGAGCAGTCAAGGTTGAGGTAAACATCCCTGCAGGTATTGACGACAGACAGGCAATTTCCGTGCGCTCTCAGGGTAATAAGGGCGTAAACGGCGGTCCCGCAGGTGACCTTCGCGTGGGTGTCAACGTAAGAAATCATCCCTTCTTTGAAAGAGACGGCTATAACGTATGGTATCAGGCAAACATAAGCTACGTGCAGGCGGCTCTCGGATGTGAGCTTGTTGTTCCCACTCTTGACGGTGACGTAAAATATACCGTTCCTGCAGGCACACAGCCCGGTGACGTATTCAAGCTTAAGGACAGAGGTATTCAGAATCTGAACGGCAGAGCACGCGGTGATCAGCTCGTACGTGTTGAGGTTGTGGTACCCAAGAAGCTCACCGAAAAGCAGAAGGAGCTTTTAAGACAGTTTGAGCAGGAGCTCAACCCCGGCAACGTAGGCTCATTGGGCGACGAAAAGGGCAAGGGCGGTCTCTTCGGTAAGAAGAAAAGATAAAAAATCAAGACCATAAACGGCAGTGATTCTCCGTTTACGGTCTTTTTTTCTGATAATTAAAATCGGAAGGAATTCTCCTGAAAGAAGGTCTTGTACACCTTAACGCTTTCAAGCTCTGTCCAGACTGAAATTTTCACGGGTGATGAATCAATATCGTAAATTCTTGCACCCTTAAGGGACAGCAGGAAGGGGGAGTGGGTGGAGATTATGAAGTGACAGCCGTGATGCCGCACACAGTCCTCCAGAAAATATTTAAGCTCAAGCTGATTCATAGGGGAAAGGCTGTTTTCGGGCTCGTCAAGAATGTAAAGAGCGTTGTCGTGAATCGCATCAACAAAAAGAGACAGCGCACTTTCTCCGTTTGAACGCTCTGTCACGTTTCGCATAAGCCGTGAGCGAATGTACTGTGACTGACTTACGTTCTTGTTTCTTGCATCCCTTACCTTTTTCCAACGGTCGTAATCATCAATCCCGTGAAGCTGAGTGTCCGTGTTACCGCTTCTGAGCTCAACCCATTCATTGATGATTGACTCCCTTTTCGTGTCGATTCCGCTGTTTATTTTTCTTATGTCAAGCACTCTTTCAAATACGTCGTCACTTGTGATGACGCGACTGTCGGGGGAGAGCCGCTCCTGCAGAGTGTATCTGCAAAGCTCGGAATAATCATCAAAAAAATCACTGCGGTTATAGGGGGCATCCCTTTTGATGTTCAGCTTTTCCGCTATCACGTTCAGAACTGTGCTTTTACCGCTTCCGTTATTGCCGTAAAAAATTGTGATATCCGAAAATTCAAATGCATCGGGCAGACCTCTGTCACCAAACAGCCCGAAGGGATATTTCGACGTATAGCAGGTTAAAACGTTTTTGCCCGTTTTCGGAAACAGATAACTGAATTCCTCCTCCTGCGACGGAAATGAAAAAGTGTTGAGATATACCATAAAAATCCCCCTTGAAAATTTTCTGAAAATATTTTATCACACCGCAAGTCCCATAAAAGGGACTTTAACTGAAGACAAAGAAAAACTGCCCTCACGTGGAGAGCAGGAAATTTCATTTCTTTTCAATCGGAATCCATATTTCAATTGTTCTTCCGGTATAGCCGCCTGTAATTCCCCAATGATAAACCGCAAGTTCGGGGGCATTGACTATTTGATATTCGTCATTTGACAGCCACTCTGCGGCAATCTGTTTTCGGATTTCAAAGTATTCGGGGATGGGCATTTTTGTCTTTTCGGTTTCAAATACGAGATAAGTTCGTTCGGGGATAACGATTTCTTCAAAGCCGAATTTGTCCATAAAATCAATTCCTGTAACTTCGCTGTTATACAGATTATTGCGTTCATAAGCATCTGTTGTGACAGAAATATAAAAATCATATCCGTCATCATCAAAATTTGAAAGAACACAATAATCTGACATTTTGTCGTTACTCATCCCTTTGAGTAACCATTGATGTGCTCTTGTGGTCTTGAAAAAATCTCCCTCCTGATGTTGTCTTGCTTCATCATAAGGAGTTCCGCTGAAACGTTTTTTATAGCCTAAAAGTGTCAGTGCAGGTTTTGTTTCAATACGATAATTCATAGTTGTACCGCCTTCCAAAGAAAATTTCAGCACAAGACGGGAAAAGGATTTGAGATTACTGCCGTTATTTCGGGCTTGTGATGGCAATATGCCGTGAAACTTCTGAAATGCTTTTGCGAAGCTGTCAGGACTTTCATAACCGTATTTCATTGCAACATCAATGACTTTGGCATTAGTTGTTGCAAGCTCTCTGCCGGCAAGAGTAAGTCTTCGGTTACGGATATATTCGCCCAATGTGAAGCCACAAAGAATACTGAATACACGCTGAAAATGATAGCTTGAAGAATAGCATTTCTTTGCAACTTCTTCATAATCAATCGTTTCAGTGAGATTATCTTCAATGTAATCAATAGCATGTTGTATTCCGATAATCCAATCCATTGTTATCCCTCCTTGTCTGTCTTAATTCTAACAGAAGGCTGAAAAGATTTCCCGACATTCTATGTTAAGTGTTGTCGGGAAAAATATTTTATTGAATCCCTTCTTTTAGATCAGCAAAGAACTCGTTAGTATAACGATTCATTTCTTCACACAAGGGAATTGTTTCAGGCAAATAGCATTTATTTTGATTTAACACATTCTTTTCCATGAAATCTAAAGTTTCAGTTAACGATTGCCCTCTGACAGAACCGGTAATTAAGGTTTTTACAACTACGTATGTTTTGCCGCCTTCCAACACATGAGCATCGTGCAAAATTTTCCCTTCAATGGTTTCAGGGATTTCACTTCTTTGAGATTCCCACGCTATTTTGATTGTTTTAGAAATCATTTCTTTATTATAATTCTGTTCAATCAACCACTGTCTTATTTTTTCTTCATCGCTGTATATAAAGCCGTGAAAATATGTAGCTAATTTTAAGGCTTCTTCATCAATATCATAATTGCAAAGAGAAAGTATTCTGTTTATCATTCTTTGCACCAGTTCAATATGCCACATATTATGCATAATATCTTTATCTTCATAAAAAGGACTTACGAATTCAAGTAATGCTTTTTCATTCACCATATTTATACCTCTTAAAATCAGAACCAATTCTTTATTTCAACAATTTATCCTTAAACATTTCTACATGCATCAAAATATGACCAATATTACCTTCACCGGCATATTGAGTTGCATCAAAAAAGTTATGCTCAAGAGATGACCAATACAAGTCATTCTCATCTCCGTTGACTATAACTTTCTTATTTAATTTGCCGACATAAACTTCAAGATAGCAGTTTCCGAAATGATATGTAAAGTCCATAAGGTGTGAAAGTATAATGTCATTTTTGGTTATCGCTGTTTCTTCTTCAAGCTCTCTGTATGCGGCATCTAATCCGTTTTCGTTCGGTTCTATTTTTCCGCCAACAAAATTTGATAAGCCTTTGTACGGATTTCTTCGTCTTTTGCACATTAACATTTTATCGCATTCTTCATTGAACACAACTATTGCATTATATCCTTGCATGTCATATCCCCTCAAATAACAATTTATAGACTACTTTCATTCCAAAAAGAGAAACTTTGCTTTCAAAAAGTGTTTGTAATCGGGTTCATTTTCTACATTTGAATATTCGGTTTTGATTGTGTTTTCAATCCAAGATAACATCTTATCGTTCATATCTTCATATCTGCGAATTTTAATGAGACCTGCTTCAGATGCCTTAATAATTTCCGAATATGCATCCTCTATAAATTCAACATTTGTTACAATGGCAGGCTTTGAAGTTGTAACAGCATTACTGATATTGATACTGTTTTCATCTTCCAGAATGGATTCAACATAATAAATATACCCGGAAATACCTTTGTATGTATCAGCAATAGCATCAGGATAGTATTCATCCAATGTTAATATTCCGTTAGCATCAAAGCCGTAACTTGCCCATTTGTGCCACTTATCGTTATGAGAAAATCCTGTTTCTTTGCAATACTTTTCAACAGCATTACTTAAATACACAAGAACATTTTCTCTTTTTGTTGAAAAATATATAAGCGGTGTATTGTGGTTTGATACTCTCGGTTCAAGAACTTCAATACCGCCAATCTGTGATGCATGATAGTACAATGATTTCACCTACCGATTTTATTATTTGATTTCGTATTTCCATTCACCGTCTATTTTGTTGTGATAATAGAAAAACTCACTTTTATCATCATCAAGGAAAATATCAGTCATCTCTGACATATCTTTTGCAAGCTCTGCTTTTTTGAATTCTTCCAAATCCATCCAGAATACCTCACCCTCTTCGGATGACTTTAATTCACCTTCAAACTTGTCTGTTTTGTAAAATAATACTATGTATCTGACATCTTCTGAATGAGGCCATTGCTTGATACCGCAAAGCCGGGGACAGAAAATAGTAAGTCCTGTTTCTTCTTTTACTTCTCTTATAACTGCATCGGTAAATGATTCGTGCTTTTCAACATGTCCGCCGGGAAATGTGAGCCCTTTCCAATTCTTGTTCAATCTGTCCTGAACAAGAACCTTATTTCCATCATAAACCATACACATATTAGTTAATATTACTTTTTCTGATTCAGCCATAATAAAAAACCTCAAAAATCTACTGATAATAATCTTTTGTTGTTAATGTACCATTCAAGAAACTCTTCAATATATCGTCTGCAAGGCGTAATAACATTTATATCAATCATCGGATTATTCTTTGCAAAATCGTTCAATGCTTTTTGCAGATTATTTTTTGATTTCAGATAATCGTTAATGATATATTCAGTATCAAATCCTGCTTTATGTAACAAAACAGCAGACACAACACCTGTTCTGTCTTTTCCTGCATTACAAAAATAAAGGACATTTGATTTTGTATCTGATAAAAATTCAATTAATTTATTAAACTGTGAATCAACCATACTAATGTATGATTTTGACACATCATCCGGCGATGACGGTATTTTATCGCCTCCTGTAATCGGAAAGCAGTAATAAGAAAATCTTTTGTCATTAATTAAAGGACATTCCTTTTTTATTCTTTCTGCATCTGTACGGAGGTCAACAATTGTCCGGATATTATTTGAAAGCAACCATAACTTTTCATTTTCAGATATCGCAACCGGAACATCACTCCGAATGAATTTCAGACTATTATCAAAAATAGGACGAGTATTCAAGGTATTTTCAAAAATATACACGGCATTGTTCACCTCGCAATCTGATTTTACGGTAATTATACCACTTCATATAAAACAAATCAACCTGAATACATTGACTATCTATTCAGTACTGCATCAACTGCCTCATTCATTCTGCACCTAATTTTTTATGCTTAGTGCCATGAAAGGGCCTCAAACTGTATAAAAAGTGTGCTTTTTGCGTTGTCACATCGCTGTCACTTGCTGATTTTTCGGCGCTATTCTAAAATTTAAGTGAAATTCACGTCAAAGGAGCAGACAATATTCTTGTTCTATTGTGGCTTATCTTCATTCCCGTGTGCCTCTATGTGAGATAAAATGTCAATGTACCGTTTGTATATTTAACACAATAGCACAGACAAAAAATTGTTGAAGCTGTCCCTTGAAAACGGACAGCTTTTCTGTTATTTTATACATAGATAATCAAGGTATATCGATTACCGATGTCTTGTAGTGTACGGCTCGATTACTTTTCACTGAGCCTTCACCGCTCTTTTGGTAAATTTTTCCGAATCTGGTTGCAGAGAATTCCTATTCTTTGCAAAAAATTTTATAAAAGATACCTCGATGACCGAGGGCTTGTGTGAGTGTTGTGCATTGTGTATTGTACAGTGGGCGAGAGTTTTTCTCTGTTGCTGCTGAGTTAAAAAGCAGATACCTCGATAATCGAGGGTTTAATAATAGTTATATGATGCACAGGGAAAACAGAGCGTGGTGAGTGATGTTTTTTTGCTTCCATTGTCGATGAAATAGCGGATGCCTCGATGACCGAGGACTCTGTATATACTTCGCCTTGAAAAGCCAACAAAGAGAGCAGGAGAGATTTACTCAATGCTGTCAGTTGATAAAAAAAGATACCTCGATGACCGAGGGCTCTGTATATGCTTCGCCTTGAAAAGGCAACAAAGAGAGCAGGAGAGATTTACTCAATGCTGTCAGATTATAAAAAAAGATACCTCGAGAATCGAGGGTTTGGTAATAGTTATATGATGCACAGGGGAAACAGAGCGTGGTGAGTGATGTTTTTTTTGCTTCCATTCTTGATGGAATAGCAGATGCCTCGATAATCGAGGGTTCCGTGTGTACGGTTTAGGTTTTTCTTTGGTTTGTGTGAGAAGATTCGGATTGCAAGTATGGATTCGGATTGCAAGTACGGATTTGGATTGCAAGTGCGGATGCGGATTGTGTGCGGATATGGATTGTTGTCGGAAGGGGCTGTTGTGTATGTGGCTGAGGCTTTTATTTTTGGTTGCATACAGTAGGGGAGACTTGTGCCGGCTGTAATATCTGCGGAAGATATGCAGGTATATCTCTCGCAAGGGTGTTTTTAGCTTTTATTATGTTTTTATTATGTTTTCGGCAGGCCGAGGGCTTGTTTAATATTCAACATTAATTTCGAAAGGATGATTTTTATGAAACTCAAAAAGGATATCAGCAAGGGCAGTGTTACGCTTATGGTGTTGTCGGTGCTTGAAAAGCACGACCTTTACGGATATCAGATGATAAGATATCTCGAGGGGCTGTCTTACGGTGTTTTTCAGTTCAATGAGGGCACGCTTTATCCCGTTTTACATGCTCTTGAAAAGGACGGAATGGTTACGTCATACTGGAATGCGGTTGAGGATTCCCGTATGAGAAAATACTATCATATTACCGATAAGGGGCTGAAGCAGCTTGTCGACTCAAAAAAGGAATGGGAGGAGTACGTGGGTGCTGTCAATGCGGTCCTCATAGGGGGTGCTTTGAATGCGACAACATGACGTGATTGAAGAGTTTGTTCACGAATGCATACCTCGGGGACTTCCCGGTTACAGAAGGGCGGAGCTTAGAAAAGAGCTTCTGTCCCACATTGACGAAAAGGTGGATTTGCTTTCAGAATCGGGCAAGGATGAGGAGGAGAGCATTCTCCGGACGGTAAGGGAAATGGGGGAGCCTGAGAAAATCCGACGGTCCTTCGGCAGTCTTTACCGTTTTGAAAGGCTTCCTGCCGTAATTGCATTTTTTGCGCTGTCGGCAGTATGTGTGCTTGCAATTTTCACCGGCTTTATTCTGTTTTCAGCGGATACCACGTCGGATTATCCCACGGTTTTCCACTATTTTATAAGCGCCTCATTTACGGGCAGTATAATTTTTCTGTATATATACGGCTACAGAAGGAAAAACGCCTGTCTTCTTTTATCCGTAACGGTGTATATGCTTCTGAATGTGCTGACGGGGCTTATTACCAGCGGTATTTTTCAGAGTGTGGCAATAGGTATAATTGTTATAATCTGTGCTTTATTGAAAATCCCCGAAGAGGTAACCGGTGTTACCCGTATAATTTCCGATGCCAATGAGGCTGTTGATTATTTGTCTCCTGAACTTGTGGGGATAATAATGATTGCTCTGCTTATTACGGGTATTACCCTGACCGAATTGGTGCTTACGGCATCAAAAAGAAAGCGGACACCGAAAAAAATAAGGCAGAAAAAGCCGTTAGTAATCCATTTTCTTCTGATTGCAAGCCTTGTTATCACCTCTACGGTTGTATTTTCCTTTGCCGCAAAGCAGTATTCCTTTATGGATAACAACATAATAACCGGTGGTATTGTCCGTGCGATTGATGCTGAAAAGGGTGCCGATGCCTATGAGGCGCTGACGGAGGCTATGACCGAAACCGATGCAGGAATTCTTCTCAGAAAATACGGCTTCAGAGAGCTTGAAAAGGATGACGGTGTTTATTATCTGCCTGACCTTGAGCCGGGATATTCAATGGACGGCTCAAAGGTTTTTGTTATCGAAAATTCAGAATATGCCGCAAGGGATCTTTATAACGACACAGTTATTATAGTGGCATTTGCGGAAGGAAAGCTGAATTATAAGCAGGTTTATATATACAATAACCGCACTATTGCTCTCGGAATATGGAGAAACGAGGATACTGCAAGGTGCTATGAAAACTACCTTACCCTTAAAGAAGGCGACAGCAGGGAGGACGTGCTGAAAAAATTCCCCTCCTCCGTGGCTTTTCTTGAAGCTGCCTGCTTTGATTATGCGGCGGGTGCGGAAATCCTGAGCTTCCGTTCCGAATATGAAAACAGAAGCGATTATTCCGTAAATGCCGATCTGTACACAGAGCTTTGCTTTGTTGGCGGGAAGCTTACTTATTCTGCAATTACGGGCTTCGGACATGACAAGGTGTACGACTATAAGGAGCTCGGGCTTACTCCCAAAAGATAAGGAAGTGTTTTAATGGGAAAAACTAAAAAAACTCAGTTTTTGTTCGGATTGCTTATTGGTGTTTCAGTGTGGGCGGCAGGCATCATTATAACCGGCTTTTTGCCGACCTTCGGTGACGGTATTGAATTCGGCTACAGCACAGCCCTTCCCATTGTATATCCTGCGGTTATGTGGGCGGTTTCGATATATTTCGGTATAAGGACTGCAAAAAACGGAAAAACGGTGTTCTTCGGCACATACCTTGCCGTGTTGCTGATTCCCGTTATCAGTGTGCTGCTTGCCGTGATTTTCGCTGAGCTTGAGAACAGAACCGGGGCAGAGGTGTTTGATTCTCTTTCGTCTGCAGTTGCTGTTGTGTCCGTGCCGTTTACCGGTGCCGTGGTTTACGGTGCAGATATTGCCTTTATGAAGCTTAATATATATATCGGCGATGAAAGGATATTTGATGACGTATTATATTTCCTTTACCTGATAATTGCGGCTGTTTCGCCGTTTGCGGGGATAGCTGCAAATAAGCTTACGGAAAAGAAAAAAGCTGAATTCTGACAGCAAAAAAAGGACTGCAGCCCGAGTGGGCTGCAGTCCTGCATTATTTTTTCTTATTCTTCATCAAGCTCTGTGTAAGCTTCAAGGATTGTGCCGCAGTTGGGGCACTCGAAGGTCTTGCCTTCTTCAAAAGCGGATTCGTCAATGAAGATTGTTTCGTGGCAGTTGGAGCATTCGATTTCGTATTCGTATTCATCGCAATCGAAGTCGTCACAGCCTTCGCAGTCGCCGCAGTCGCCGAGACAGTAGTCGTCATCGTCCCACTCGTCGTCTTCATCCTCAAAGAAATCGCCTTCGTAAACGAACTCTTCAAGATTTTCAAGGTCTTCGTCAATAGCGTCAATCTGATCGCAGTTGTCGGAAACTGTAAGAGCAAGGTCTTCAAGGATGTCTGCCATAGCGCAGAGAACCTTACCTTCCTTAGTAGCCTTGTCGATTTCAAGACCGTCCATAAGACCCTTGAGATATGCAACCTTTTCTGTAATATTCATAATAAAAACTCCTTAGATTTATTTTGCAAAAAAGCGGCCGCAGATGTGCAGCCGCAGATTTTGTTAATTATGCACGGCCGAGGTATTCACCTGTACGTGTATCAATCTGAATCATTTCGCCTTCTTCAATGAAGAGGGGAACCTTAACCATAGCGCCTGTTTCAACAGTAGCGGGCTTGAGTGTGTTTGTAGCTGTGTCACCCTTGAAGCCGGGCTCTGTCTCTGTAACCTGAAGCTCTACGAAGTTGGGGGGTTCAATACCGAAAACCTTGCCCTTGTAGGAAAGAACACGGCAAACCATGTTTTCCTTAACGAACTTGAAGTTGTCATCAAGGTCAGAAGCATTTACGGGGATCATATCGTAGGTTTCGGGATCCATGAAGTAGTAAAGATCACCGTCGTTGTAGGAATATTCGCATTCCTTTCTCTCAACGAAAGCTGTGGGGAACTTGTCTGTGGGGGAGAAGGTCTTTTCAACAACGCTGCCCTGAATTACGTTTCTGATCTTTGTACGTACGAAAGCAGCACCCTTACCGGGCTTAACGTGCTGGAATTCAACAATCTGCCAAACTCCGCCTTCCATTTCAAATGTAACGCCGTTTCTGAAATCGCCGGCTGATACCATAAATATCAATCCTTTCTCGGTAATCAATTATTTATTTACCCGACTATAATATAATATTTTTTCGTAATTTGCAAGTACCTTATTGAATATTTTCTGTTTATATAACAAAAAACACGTTATTTTTACAGAATTATAAGCTCCTTGGGGCAGTTTGTAAGGTTTACTGAGCCGTTTTCTGTGATAACAGCCATATCCTCAATGCGGACACCGAATTCATCGGGGAGATAAATTCCGGGCTCAACGGTTACAACGTGGCCTGATCTGAGCGTGTGGGGAGCCTTGGGGGAAAGACGGGGAGATTCGTGAATTTCAACGCCGACACCGTGGCCGAGACCGTGACCGAAATTCTTGCCGTAGCCTGCATTTTCGATAATCTCACGGGCAGCCTTGTCTGCATCAACACCTGAAATGCCGTCGTGAAGCACCTTAAGACCTTGAAGCTGTGCTTCAAGCACGGTGTTATAGACCTCGCGCATCTTGTCGGAGGGCTCACCGAGGCATACTGTTCTCGTCATATCGGAGTGATAGCCGTCAACCACTGCGCCGTAGTCCATTGTGATGAAATCACCCTTCTTCACTCTGTAGTCACCGGGAACGCCGTGGGGCATAGAGGAATTCTTTCCCGCAACGGCAATGGTTTCAAAGGAGAGTGCATCCGCACCGTGGGAGAGCATATAGAAATCAAGCTCAAGTGAAATTTCCTTTTCAGTCATGCCTTCCTTTATAAAGGTAAGAATATGGTCGAAGGCTTCCTCTGCAATTTTCTGTGCAGCCTTGATTTTTTCAATTTCAGCATCGGTCTTTACGATTCTGATTTCCTCAATTGCCGTAGCTAAAGCATCGGTTGTAACGAATTCGGCATCGGGGAGCTTTTTCTGCAGCTCATCGAATTCAGCAAGGGTCAGTCTGTGGTTTTCGATTGCAACTCTCTTTACGCCGTTTTCTTTGAATATTTCCGTGAATTTCTCATATAAATTAGTAGAATCAACTACGTACTGTTCACCTATAGCCTTTGCTGCAGCCTCGGTATAACGGCTGTCGGTAAAGAAAAGTGCCTTACCTCCGTAAACTAAAAGCGCACCGTCGGATGAGGGAAACTGGGTAAAATATCTTCTGTTTTCCTCGGAAAAAATTATTGCCGCATCAGCAAAAACCGATACCCTTTCCCATAACTTATCCGTATTGAACATCATACCTTATCACCTTTGCCTTTGCTTTCAAGATAAATTTTTTCAAGCCTTCTGATTTTAAGAAAATGGAAGAGTGCAAGAATTTCCCGTGTCTTATATTTTACACGGACGGAAATTGCACCTGCGTTGTTTGCTCCCTGCACGTCGGTAAAAAGCTGGTCGCCTATCATAACAAAGCCCGAAATGTCGGTGCCTGTTATTTTGACGGCCTTTTCAAAGCATTTTACGTCGGGCTTGTCTGCATTCGCAATCCAGGGGAGTGAGCCCATTTTTTTTGCAATCATTTTTGCTCGGATTGTATACGTGTTGGTGACGATGACAACGGGAAGACCTGCCGCCTTGATTTTTTCGAGCCATTCAGCCACGCCGGGGAAAAGCTCAAGGGTGCTGTCATAAACCGTGGTGTTGTCAAGGTCAATTCCGACAGCGGTACCGCCCATACGGAAAATGTCCTCGGGGGTGATATCCGTTATGCTGTCATAAAAAAACTGAGGCAGAGAATTTGTCTCAAGACCTGTATTTTTCATATTTCTTCCCTCAAAAAACAATAACGGACCCGAAAAGGCCCGTTTTGTCCGTAACTTATTTGAATTTGCGCTTACGAGCAGCTTCTGACTTTTTCTTTCTCTTTACAGAGGGTTTCTCGTAATGCTCTCTCTTACGTACTTCCTGGATAACGCCGTCACGAGATGTCTGACGCTTAAATCTTCTGAGTGCGCTGTCAAGAGATTCGTTTTCTTTAACTTTTACCTGACTCATTATGTATTCCCTCCCTCCGCTTTCTGCGTGGGTAATTAGCATTAATTCTTTGACATTATACAACAGTAGTCTCATACTGTCAATATGTTTTTTTGAGCTTTTTTTGTAATTTTTTGTTATTTTCAATTATTTTTCTGTCGGGCGGTTTATATGGATATTATGTCGTTATTTGCCCTTGGTACGGGTGTGTCTGTTTTTATGCTGGGAATGCTGCTTATAAAGCATTCGCTGGGCGAAAATTTCAGCAGAAAATCCGAGGAATTATTGAATAAATTCACCTCGGGCAGGCTTTCTGCCACGGCAGTGGGAACGCTTGCAACTGCCGTTCTGCAGTCCTCATCCGCTTCAAGCGTAATAACGGCAACCCTTGTGGATAACGGGACGCTCAGCCTTTACGGAGCCTTCTGGATAATTGTGGGTGCAAATCTCGGCACTACCTTTACGGGACTGCTTACGGCTGTTTCCCTGTCGGAAATTGCTCCCTTTGCGGTTGTTGCGGGAATTGCCCTTATTTCTCTTACCAAAAGTAAGCTTCTTCACGGAAGCGGTGTGTTTTTTGCAGGCTTCGGACTGCTGTTTATCGGTATGAATATGATGGAGACTGCCGCCACGGGAATAAAGGACAGTCCCGTGCTTTATTCTATGCTCGAAAGCTGCTCCTCACCCTTTACGGGCATAATCACGGGCAGCTTTTTTACGGCGCTTATTCAGTCCTCTGCCGCCGTTACGGCACTTCTGCAGACGATGGCTTACGACGGAATTTTAGGTATACGGCAGGCTTTTTACATAATCTTAGGCTCCAATATCGGCACCTGCGCCACCTGCCTTATAGCCTCAACGGGGCTCGGAGGCGGTGCAAAAAAGGTGGCGTATATGCACGTTATTTATAATCTTGCAGGCTCCCTTCTTTTTGTGCTTCTCAGCCTTTTTATACCTCTTCCCGAAATCGTGCAGAGCATGTTCCCCGACAACGTAAAGCTGCAGATAGGTGTATTGAACGTGATTTTCAACGGTGCTTCGGCAATTATTGCACTTATTCTGCCTATAAAGAAGAAAAAACAGGATTTACATTTTGTTTCCCCTATGGTAAAATATAGCCGATAAATTTCTCGGAGGGGAAAAATATGAAAAAAATACTCGCAGTAATTTTAAGCGTTCTTATGATATTTTCCGTATGCGTTACGGTAAATGCAGAAGAAGCAGTAACAGAAAAAACCATTGAAACCGTTGAATCCGATACCCCTGTAATCGTTGTAAGAGGTATGAATTTCGCAGGCGGTCTTCAGTATGACAGAGGCACGGAAAATGCCGCTCCCGTCAACGTAAAATTTGATGCAGGCGTGCTTTTCAAGTACCTTACAAAGACCCTTGCAACCCTTATCACAACCTTCAGCATGGAGGCGGCTGTATCCGTTGTCTGTGAATACGTTGTGACCCTTTTTGCAGACTATCCCTGCGATGAAAACGGCAATTCGGTTTATGAAAATATTTCTGCCGAATGGTATCCCGAGGCAGTTGAGAATTATCCCGAAGCAATAAGCAGAGACGCTACCGACGAGGTAAGCCTCGTTGCATCCCTTGCCGACCGTTACGGCGCAGATATGGTGTACTATTTCGTATACGACTGGCGTCTTGACCCTATGGACAATGCCGATAAGCTGGATGAAACCGTAAACAAGGCACTTGCTGATCACGGCTGTGACAAGGTTGACATCATCTGCTGCAGTATGGGCGGCAGCATCACAATGGCTTATCTTTCCGAATACGGCTATGAAAAAATCGATACCGTAGTCTCCAACACCTCCGTAATGTTCGGTACGGACATCATCACGGACCTTTTCAGAGGTAAGGTATGCTTTGAGCCCGACACTCTTGAAACCTTCATCAACGAATCCGTTCCCGCTCTTTCGGGTATCATAAAGTTCGCAAATATGACGGGCGGACTTGACATTCTCTGCAAAATCGTGAACAACTTCGCAAAGCAGTATGAGGACATAATTTACGACGAGACCCTCACGCCCACCTTTGCAACACTTCCCGGCTTCTGGTCAATGATGAAGGCTGAATACTATCCCGAAGCAAGAAAGTTTGTTTTTGAGGGCAAGGAGGAGCAGTATGCAGGTCTTCTTGAGCGTCTTGATGCCTACTATGAAAACGTAGGCTCAAAGAGAGAGGAAATCCTCGCAGATGCACTCGAGGGCGGTATGAAGCTTGCTGTTGTTGCTTGCTACGACACTCCCATTGCTCCCGTTTACGAGCATGCAAAATATCAGGCTGACGGTGTTGTTGAAACCTCTCCCATGTCAGGTGGTGCACTTACCTCCGTTGTTGGCAAGGAGCTTCCTGCAGAGCAGCTTACGGGGGATGCAAAGTACATTTCCCCTGACAAGTGCATCAATGCAAACACCTGTCTTTACAAGGATTACACCTGGTTCATCAAGGATGCGGGACACGTTATCGGCAGATACGGCTCCGACTGTGTGTACTTCCTTTTCACACTCCTTGAAAGCGAAGCTCAGCCCACAATTGATTCCTTCAGTGAATATCCTCAGTTTATGGTAAGCGGTGCGGACGAGGCACTTGCTCCTCTGGTGTAAAATATGGACAGAACCGTAAAGCTTGACGATAAGGCATACGTAATCAACGGCAGTCGTTTGCTTGGCAGAAAACGCCGTCTTCCCTTTGAGAGCAGCTCACCATTCACAGTCGGCAGAAAGTTTATCTGCCCCAAGCAGGTGAACGATACCGTAAGGATTTTCTTTACGGGGGATGCTGAGCTTAAGGAGGTAAGGGCAGGAAAGCAGCTCCTGACTCCCGAAACGGACGCTGAAGGAAGGCTTACCTTCAACGTGACGGGTGCTCTTAAGACGGGAAAAACTTATATAGAGGCGGTTTTCTCGGGCGGCAGGGTTGACGGCTTTTACTTTGACGTAAAGCGCACGCCTGCAGACAAGTAAAATATATTCGGCAGAGGGTCGGCATACGGCTTTCTGCCGTTTTTTCGTTTTTACGGCAAAAAAGTAAAAAATTCTTTAATATAATATTTTCGCATATTGCATTTTTTTATTACGTGTGATAATATAAAGTGATTAATTATGAATCGAGGGAAGATTATGTCCTTGAGTAAGCATACCCCCTGTGTCATTCTCCCCGGAATCGGACAGTCCAAGGTGGAGCTTGTCGACACGGCAGGGAATAAAATAAAGATGGCGTGGCCCCTTGACGTTGAAGGTGAGGATATTCTTGACGCGCTTAAAATGCCTCTTGCAAAAATGATGCTTTTAAGACGTGATGCAGGCTTTTCCGACAAGGTGAAGGAGGTATTTTCCGAAATCGCCGACCCCATTGCAACACTCCCCGACGGCAGTATGAAAAATTCTCTCCGCGTGGTATCCTATCCCAGAAGTCTTGCGGAGTGCGAGGCCGACGAGAAGAGATATATCTACAAAATGGTTCCCCTGCAGATGCTCAGTGAGAGAATCGGTGAGGAAAACCTGTTTTTCTTCTCATACAACTCCTTTGGTGATACCTATGAGATTGCGGAGGAATTGAGCGGTTTTATTGATATGGTCAAGGAAAAAACGGGAAGCGACAAGGTAAACCTTGTGCCCGTAAGCCTCGGCGGTGCTCTTTCAACTGCATATTTCCAGCTTTTCCGTCACAAGAAGGACGTCAAGAGAGTTATGTATTTCGTTGCGGCTCTCGGCGGCAGCCACCTTATTGCCGACATAATGGAAAAGAATATTATTCCCGAAAACGGTGTTTCGATGATTGAAATGCTTATGGACAAGGGTACGGCAGACAAGGTAGGCGGTTTTCTGAAGCTTCTTCCCAAGGGTGTGTTTGAAGCAACAATCAACAAAGCACTTGATGCATTGAATGAAACAGTCCTCGGAAATTCAATGTCTATGTGGGGAATAATTCCTCCCGAAAGATATCCTGCTTTAGCAAAGCAGTACCTTTCCGACGAAAAGCATAAGGCTTTAAGGGAAAGAGCCGATAAGTTCTATGAATTCCGTCTCAATTTCCCCGAAACCGTAAGGGAGCTTGAAGCAGAGGGTGTCGAATTCTTCGCAATCTGCGGTTACGGTCTTCAGCTTCTTGCTCTTGCAGGAACGGATAAAATGTCCTCGGACGGCATAATTCACATTTCCTCAACAAGCATGGGCGCAAGGAGTGCTCCCCTTGGAGAAACACTTGCAGAGTGCAGGGAAGAGGGCGGTCACTGTAAGGACGAGGCACACTGTCACATCTCTCCCGATAAGACAATTGATGCATCCTTCGGCTTATGGCCCGAAACCACCTGGTATTTTGCTGAGCAAAGACACGACGATACGGCATATAACGACGTAGCACTCGGTATTGCTGCCCGTGTTCTTTCAGACGACAGCTTCAGGGATATATATTCTGACCCTGCATTCCCGCAGTTCGGTCAGGCACACGACAACAGAAAGTAAGGAGAAAAAGATATGGCTTTTGGAAAAAAGAAACAGTATTCCCCCGAGCCCTTCAATCAGGAAACGGCAGTGGAAGAAAACGGCTATACGGAAGTTTTTGAGCCCGTAGCCGAGCCCGTAAGAAGAAGCGACTATGCCTTCAAGGTAAGAAATCTGACAAAGGATTACGACGGCAACGTTGTTCTCAATAACATTTCATTTGATATTCCCTCAGGTAAAATCGTAGGTCTTTTAGGGCCCAACGGCTGCGGTAAGACAACGCTTATGAAGATTCTTGCAGGTCTTATCCACGACTACACGGGTATGGTAAAGATTGACGGCAGACCTATCGGTATCAACTCAAAGGCTCACGTTGCATTCCTTCCCGACTGTACCTTCTTCCCCGACAGATTCCGTACAATCGACTGTATAAACTATTACGGCGATTTCTTCGAGGATTTTGACAAGGTAAAGGCAATTGAGTTTGCCGCACGCTTCGGACTTGACCTCAATCAGAGGGTAAAGACCATGTCAAAGGGTATGAAGGAAAAGCTTCAGCTTCTCGTCGTTATGTCAAGAAGTGCAGATATCTATCTCCTCGACGAGCCTCTCGGCGGTGTTGACCCTGCTGCAAGAAGCGTTATTCTTGATATCATTATGAGCAACTACAAGGAAAATGCAACGGTTGTTCTTTCAACTCACCTTGTTAACGACCTGGAGCACAGCTTTGACCATATCCTTATGCTTGGTCACGGTACAATTCTCGTTAATACGGGTATAGAAACATTACGTTCAACAGGCAAGTCTGTTGAAGAAATCTTCAAGGAGGTTATCGGCGATGCTTGGGAAGTTGACTAAGAATTCATTCAAAGCAAATATGAGCTCAGTTTCCAACGTATACCTCGCAATGGGTATCATCGGTGTTATTATGCTGGGTCTTATGGTTATAGACTGGACTAAATGGGGAGATACCGGTATCGGTCTCGGTCTTGTTATCAAAATCATTGCATCCTCCGCACTGTGTCTTACAGCCGCTGTCGGCATAATTATGACACTTACGGGAATAATAGGTGAATATAACAGAAATATGTTCGGCGCAGAGGGTCATCTTACAATGGCTCTTCCCGTAAGAAGCAGCACACTCCTTCTTTCAAAGTGGATTTCAGGCTCCTTCTGGGTAGTTCTCAGCTATCTCGTGCTGTGCTTATGTGCATTCGGCTCCTTTATCTACGTGATAAAGCACTCCGTAAACATTGTTCAGGGCAACGATATGTACTATTCCGTTTACGAGCTTGTAATTGAAATGGTTGAGCAGCTCTGCTATTCTGCAGGTATTGCCACTCCCTCAATTTCAGTTCTTTTAAGCCTTGCATCAATTTACGCCTTTGACGGTGCCGTAAGACTTATCGTTTTCGTTCTTCTTATTTTCTTCGCAATCACAATTTCACACTGCCGTCCCTTCCACAAGGCAGGCAAATTCGGAAAGATTCTTTATTTCTTCGCAAGCTTCTTTGCAGTAAACGTATTCTCAAGCATGATTACGAAGTTCATAAAGATTTACATCATCATTTCCGAAACCAATTACACCTTCACACTTTCCGCATCGGAGGTTGCCGCTGCATGGGACCTCGGCTTCGGTGCTTATGCTATCACAAATCTTTACTGCACTGCAATTGCCGCCGTATTCGTATTCCTCGTAACAACGGTGCTTATTGACAGACACGTGAATGTTTCATAATTTTCCTTTCGAAAAATTATGAAAGTGATATTCCCGTCACAGACGGGAGTGATATTGTCCTTACGGACAGCGATATTCATTCCTTGCGGAATGAGTGATATATTTGCCCCAGGCAAATGTTTCGGAAGGCTTCGCCTTGTTCCGCTTACTCTCTATGCGGAGTTTTTATGATTGGCGGTGTTTTTATGGACCTCAGAATAATTGATATCACAAAAGATCTTATCACTACCGAGCCTTATCCCGGTGATCCGGCGCCTGAGCTGAGTATCTTTTCCTCCATTGCTGGCGGAGACGGCTGTAATATGGCAAAGCTTACAACAACTCTTCACTGCGGTACTCACGCGGATGCACCCCTTCATTTTATAGAAAACGGAAAAACCATAAATTCCGTGCCTCTTTCAAAGTTTGTAGGAGAGTGCCGTGTTATAGAGGTTGATACCGATATGATTACGGGAGACTACGTTGATAAGCATTTCCCCAAGGGGACGAAAAGGGTGCTTGTAAAAAGCGGCGGTAAGGTATTTTTCGAGAAAACGGGTGCAGAAGAGGCGGCATATCTGGGCTATGAGCTTATAGGTGTTGATTCAATGTCAATAGGCTCTCCCGGTGATCAGGTGAATCCCCACAGAGCGATTTTAGGTGAGGATATTGCCGTTCTCGAAAATCTCGATCTGTCAGAGGTTGAGCCCGGCCCCTATTTTCTCGTTGCAATGCCGCTTAAAATCAGCGGTGTTGAAGCATCCCCCGTACGTGCCGTGCTTCTTGACGGCTACGTTTTCTGGTCAAACTGACGTTTTGTAAGCTAAGGTACTTTCAAAGGTTTTTACAAAATGTTCGCAAAAGTGTTAATATGCTTTGTGTATTTTAATAATTGATAAATTTTTAACATTATTGTAGAATATACAAGGTTAAATAATCTCAGCAAAACTAAAAAGATATAAAGGAGTATTTCAAATGAGTTCACTTAACAAAAAGACAGTTGAAGATATCGCTGTCAAAGGCAAAAGAGTTCTTGTACGTTGCGATTTCAACGTAAAGATGGAGAACGGTGTTATCACAAGCGACAAGAGAATCGTTGCATCTCTTCCCACAATCAAGTATCTTCTTGACAACGGCGCAAAGGTTATTCTTTGCTCTCACCTCGGTCGTCCCAAGGGCGAATTCAATCCCGAATTCTCAATGGCTCCCGTTGCAGCACGTCTTTCCGAGCTTCTCGGCTTTGAAGTAAAGCTTGCAACAGACGTAGTAGGCGAAAGTGCACAGGCACTTGCAGCTGAGGTAAAGGAAGGCGAAGCTGTTCTTCTTGAAAATGTTCGTTTTGAAAAGGGCGAAACAAAGAATGACGAAGAGCTTTCCAAGAAGTTTGCTGCACTCGCTGACATCTTTGTAAACGATGCTTTCGGTTCAGCTCACAGAGCTCACTCCTCAACAGCAGGTGTTGCTGATTATCTTCCCTCTGCAGTAGGCTACCTCATCCAGAAGGAAATCCAGTTCATCGGCGGCGCTCTTGAAAATCCCCAGAGACCTCTCGTTGCTATCCTTGGCGGTGCTAAGGTTTCCGACAAGATCGGTGTTATCGAAAACCTTATCGACAAGTGCGATACTCTTATCATCGGCGGCGGTATGGCTTACACCTTTATGCGTTCTCTCGGCTACAACGTTGGTACATCCATCTGCGAAGAGGATAAGGTTGAGCTTGCAAAGAGCCTTATGGCTAAGGCTGAGGAAAAGGGCGTTAAGTTCCTTATTCCCGTTGACAACCGCGTAGGTAAGGAATATGCTCCCGATACAGAAAATATGCTTGTAGAGTCAAACGCTATCCCCGACGGCTGGATGGGTCTCGACATCGGTCCCAAGACAGAGGCAATCTTCTCTGAGGCTGTTAAGGGCGCAGGCACAGTTATCTGGAACGGACCTATGGGTGTTTCCGAATGGGAAGCATTCGCATCAGGTACAATTGCAGTTGCTAAGGCAGTTGCTGAATCAGGCTCAATCTCCATCATCGGTGGCGGTGACTCTGCAGCAGCAGTTAAGAAGCTCGGCTTCTCCGACAAGATGAGCCATATCTCCACAGGCGGCGGCGCATCACTCGAATACCTTGAGGGTAAGGTTCTTCCCGGTATCGCTTGCATTGACGAGAAATAATTGAACAATAATAACGGTTTACCGCCATTTTTTGTCGGTAAACCGATTTTTCGGAGGAAAATATAATGAATAAGGCAACAAGAAAAGCAGTTATCGCAGGTAACTGGAAAATGAACAAGACTCCCGCAGAAGCAAAGGCTCTTATTGAAGAAATGAAGCCCCTCGTAGCAGGTGCTGACTGCGAAGTTGTACTTTGTGTTCCTTTTGTAGATATCCCCGCTGCAGTTGAGGCTGCTAAGGGCTCAAACATCAAAATCGGTGCTGAAAACATCCACTTCAAGGCTTCAGGCGCATACACCGGCGAAATCGCAGGTAATATGCTCAAGGAGCTTGGTGTTGAATATGTAGTTGTAGGTCACAGCGAAAGAAGACAGTATTTCGGTGAAACAGACCAGACTGTTAACCTCCGTTCACTTGCAGCTCTTGAAAACGGTCTCAAGCCCATCATCTGCGTTGGTGAAACTCTTGAGCAGAGAGAGCTCGGCTACACAGAAACTCTTCTTAAGTTCCAGACAAAGATGGCTCTTACAAACATCTCTGCTGACCAGCTTAAGGACGTTATCATTGCTTACGAGCCCGTGTGGGCTATCGGAACCGGCGTTACAGCTACTGCTGACCAGGCTGACGAGGGCAACGGCTTCTGCAGAGAGGCAATTGCTGAGGTTTACGGCAAGGACGTTGCTGAAACAGTTACAATTCAGTACGGCGGTTCAATGAACGCTAAGAATGCTGACGAGCTTGTAGCAAAGGTAAACGTTGACGGCGGTCTTATCGGCGGTGCATCTCTCAAGGCTGAGGACTTCTCCGTTATCGTAAAGGCTGCTTCCAAATAAGCTTTTTCGGTAAATACTTAAAATTTTTGCGGGACGGTAACCCCGTCCCCTGCATTTTATAAGAGGTATATATAATGAAAAAACCTGTTGTTTTATGTATTATGGACGGCTTCGGCATCAGAAGCTGTGAAGACGGTAATGCCATAAAATTTGCAAAAACTCCCAATCTTGATAAATATTTTGCAGAAAATCCCTTTACCACAATCGGTGCATCAGGTCTTGACGTTGGTCTTCCCGACGGTCAGATGGGTAACTCTGAGGTTGGTCACACCAATATCGGTGCAGGCAGAGTTGTTTATCAGATGCTTGTAAAGATTTCAAAGTCCATCAAGGACGGCGATTTCTTCAATATTCCCGCTCTTATTTCCGCTATGGAAAGCTGTAAGGAAAAGGGCACAGCTCTTCACCTTATGGGTCTTCTTTCCGACGGTGGTGTTCACAGCCACATCGAGCACCTTTTCGGTCTTCTTGAAATGGCTAAGAATTACGGTCTTACCAAGGTTTACGTTCATTGCATTATGGACGGCAGAGACGTTTCCGTAACCTCAGGTAAGGGCTTTATTGCTGACGTTGAAGCAAAGTGCAAGGAGCTCGGTGTCGGCGAAATTGCTACCATTACGGGCAGATATTTCGCAATGGACAGAGACTTTGCATGGGACAGAGTAGAAAAGGCTTATGCCGCTTTCGTTTACGGTGAAGGTCTTGAGGACAGCGATGCAGTAGGCTCAATGCAGAAGTCCTACGACAAGGAAGTAACCGACGAGTTCATCGTTCCCACAGTTGTAAACAAGGAAGGCACAATCAAGGCTGACGATTCAGTTGTATTCTTCAACTTCCGTCCCGACCGTGCACGTCAGATTACAAGAACCTTCGTTGATCCCGCATTCGACGGCTTTGAAAGAAAGAACGGCTTCTTCCCCCTTAACTTTGTTTGTATGACTCAGTACGACGAAACAATGCCCAACGTAAGCGTAGCATTCCCTCCCGAGGAGCTTACAAAGACCTTCGGTGAATACCTTCAGGATTGCGGCAAGACTCAGCTTCGTATTGCCGAAACTCAGAAGTATGCTCACGTAACCTTCTTCTTCAACGGCGGTGAAGAAAAGACCTTCAACGGTGAAGACAGAATCCTTATTCAGTCTCCCGACGTTCCCACCTTTGATCTTCAGCCCGAAATGAGCGCTTACCCCGTAAGAGATGCTGTTTGCGAAAAGATCAGAAGCGGTGAATACGACGCTGTTATTCTTAACTTTGCTAACTGCGATATGGTTGGTCACACAGGCGTATGGGATGCAGCTGTAAAGGCTGTTGAAGCAGTTGACGAGTGTGTAGGCGACGTTGTTGAAGCAACCCTTTCTATGGGCGGTGTATGCTTCATCACAGCTGACCACGGTAACGCTGACAGAATGGTAGGCGAGGACGGAAATCCCTTCACTCCTCATACCACAAATCCCGTTCCCTTCTGCGTAGTAGGTTATCCCTGCGAATTGAAGGAAGGCGGAAGACTTGCAGACATCTGCCCCACAATGCTCAAATGTATGGGCCTTCCTCAGCCCAAGGAAATGACAGGCGAATGTCTTATCAAGTAAGATGATATAAATAATAAAAGGAGCTGTAAAAAAACGAAAGTTTTTTTACAGCACCTTTTTTAAGGGGATAGGAAAAAATGATGAAGAACGGATAAATCGAGCAAAATCAAGGCTTCAGCCTTGGTTTTGTTTGCCCGAAGGCGTACAGAGGTACATCGAGTGGCGAGGTTTATTCGTAGTATAAAACATAAAATTTAACCGATTTCTGAGTTTTATGCTTAATTTTTGGGGGGGCTTCAGGCTTGCTGACCTGCAGAACCCCTTGACCTATATGGTTTTATACGGTCTTCGCTTTTTTTACAGCCCCTTTTTTGCCGTTTAAGGGGCATACAGCTTGTTTTGCTGTATGCCCCGGTGTATTTGTGTTATTTTGTCAGTGCTTCATTACAGCCTGAATCAGCCTGCAATGAAGGATGCAAGGTCACTTACAAGTGAGCTGTTTCTTGTCATTGAAACGTTGTTAATGAAAATGATATCGTCAACGGGATGACTTGCAAGGAAGCCTGAAAGTGAGTTTGTGTAATGTCTGTAGTCAATTACGTAAACGGTCTTGTAGTGATATACAAGGAAGGGAACGAATGCATTGCCGAAGCTTTCCTTTACAACAAGGCAGGTTTCACCCTCTGTAAGGCTTTCGTTGGTGATTGTTGAAAGGGGATTGTCACCGCAGATGAACGTGCCGTACTTAAGGGAAGCGGGAGCGTTTGTCTCGTCGTAAAGCATAGGCATTGAGGACGTGCTGCCGTATTTGTCGGTAATTGTCATTGAGTATTCGCAGGGAGGCTTATAAGCATCAACTCTGTCGGGCGTATTGCCGAGGGCAGGATTCTTACCCGAGTCATTGTAGAAGGTGCCGAGGAAGCCCTCGAAGCTCCAGATTTCAAATGCACTCTGGGGAAGGGGAGTAATACCCTTTGTCTGACAGAAAACCTCGTAAGCATAGTAAGCTGCAAGTGCCGTCCAATGGTGGTCTGTGCGGAAATAAACGTATTCGTCTCTGTGCTGCTTGATGTTGTTGAAGCAGTTGAATGCCTTAACGGAGGTTGCAGAGCCGAGCATATAGTCAATAGCCTGCTTCTGGTCTGAAACGGAGAGCTTTGCTCTTACCTTTTCATTGAGTGTGATGTCCGTGCTTGTGGGAACAACTGTTGCATAAATATCAGCAGAGGATGAGAATTTTGCGCCTGCGGTGTTGAGTGCCTTTACGTAGTTGTCAGCCGTGGACTGTACGAAATTGTAGTATTCGAAGCCTGCGTTGTCACAGAGAACGATACTGCTGAGCTGTTCAACGTGCTGAGCCTCGTTCTTGTCTGCAGGATAGGTTATCTCCTCGGGAGCAAAGGTTTCGGGCTCGGTGGTTTCTTCCGGTGCTGAGGTTTCACCCTCGGGAAGAGTTTCGTCTGGCTCGGGGATGTCGGGAATCACGTCACCCTGATTACCCTCGTTGAAGCCTGCAAGAACACCTGATGTGCCGAGGAAATTCTGCATTTTTGAGTTGATGTTCATAAGTGTATCCCTGAAGGGCATTGTGTCAGAGAACCAGGTTGAGATATCTGCGAAATAGTCACCAGAGAAAAGTGCCTGCGCACTGAACTCGGGGAACTTTGCAAGCTCTCTCTTTTCCGTTTCCGATACCGTAGGTCTCAGAGGAATTATGAAGCAGATTGTAGTTATTATAATAACGCTGACGAATGAAACAGCCAGCTTTATTATTCTGTGTGTGTTTGCGGAAGGAAGTTTTTTCACTGTCTTTGTCCTCCTCTCAGAACTGGAAATAAAGGAAGGGATTATAGGAATCGCCTACAAGGGAGATTGAAGCTAAAAGGATAAGCACAAGGGGAAGTGCTATGTCGAGAGTTCTGTAAACCACGTTTACGGGACGGCTTACCTTGCCGTACTTTATAAGAAGCTTCTTTGCTGTTTTTGCAACGGGTGTGCAGGCAACACAGCAGATGATAAAGAAGAAAATGTAGCCTGAAATGAAGCTTGTTGCTTCGTATGTGGAAGCGGGGTTGCCGTTAAGACCGAACATACCCTTGATAACCGTTCCGAGTATTGTGAAATCGGTGAATTTGAAGAGAACCCAGCCGAAGAATACTGTGGTAAGAAGGTAGATTCTGCCGACGATTTTAACCTTTTCAAGGTATTTGCCGAAAACGAATTTTTCAAGAATGAGAAGCACGAAGAAGTAAAGTCCCCATAACACGAAGTTCCAGGAGGCACCGTGCCACAGACCCGTAAGACCCCATACTGCAAAGAGGTTGAAGACCTGACGGAGATTTCCTTTTCTGTTGCCGCCGAGGGGGATGTAAACGTAATCTCTGAAGAACGTTGAAAGGGACATATGCCATCTTCTCCAGAAATCCGTAACCGAATAAGCGGTGTAGGGATAGTTGAAGTTTTCCTTGTAGTGGAAGCCGCACATAAGACCCATACCGATAGCCATATCGGAATATGAAGAGAAATCAAGGTAAATCTGAAGCATATAGAATGCCATACCTGCCCACAGTGCAAGTGCTGAACGGGAGGTAATTGCTGCTATGTTGTCGGCAAGCATTGCACCGTTGCCGATTGCTGCATCCGTAAGAAGAAGTGTATCTGCAACAGCACCGCAGCCGTTTGCAAGAATAGCCTTCTTTGCAAGACCTGCCGTGAAGCGTGTAAGACCCTGCGACATTTCTGCAAGATTCGTATGTCTTTCGGTCAGCTCGTTTTCAATGTCACCGTAGCGGACAATGGGACCTGCAATACACTGATGGAAGAGAGATGCGTATAAGAGCACCTTCCAGTAGCTTTTCTGTGAAGGCACGTCACCTCTGTAAACGTCAATTACGTAGGTCAGAAGCTGGAAGGTATAGAACGAAATACCTATGGGGAGCTGAACCTGCGGTACTGCAATCAGATCCTTGCCGATAATGTCGTTCAGGGATTCCACTGCGAAGCCGATGTATTTGAAGTATCCTATTGCACCGATGCAGACGGCTACTGCGGCGGCAAGCCACAGCTTTTTCTCGCTGTCACTGCGCGACGTATCAATAAGCCGTGAGAACAGCCAGCAGAACAGTGACATCAGCACAAGAATGGCGATGTACACGGGCTCGCCGAAGGCATAGAATACAAGTGAGAAGAGCAGAAGAATGATGTTTCTTGTTTTTACGGTTTTACATACGAAATAGCACAGCAGATTTGCAGGTAAAAACGCAAACAGGAAAAATAAGCTTGAAAAAACCATTTTCAGTGTCCTTTTGATTTATTTTGCATAAATACTATTTTACGCAATAACTTTCTTTATTATCACTTAAAAAAAGAAAAATTACAAGGGCAAAAATAAAATTCGGGAAAAATTGTAGAAATAAACAAAATATTGTTGTTTATTTTATAGTAAATTAAAAGGTATATGTTTATTTATATATTATGTGCGTATTGTAATTTTTATAAATTTATGGTATTATAAGTAGAATTTATCTGTACGGAGGCGCAGAATGAAAAAGGTTTTGTCAATGCTGGGACCCCATAAGGTACCGCTGATACTTTCAATATTTTTTGCAACGGTGAACACCGTAATGCAGATTTTTATCCCCTTGTATACGAAGAATATCGTGAATGAGGGTATTCTTGCCTGCAATATGGAGCGTCTGTGGGAGCTCTGCCTTCTGCTTCTTGGCTTTACGCTTCTGAGCATTATAACCTCAATCGCAAATACGTATTTTTCAACGAAGACCTCCGTGGGCTATTCAATAACCCTCAGAAACTATATCTTCGATAAGGTTTCCCGTCTTTCACAGAGTGATATTGATAAAATCGGTGTAGCCTCTCTTGTAACCCGAACCACAAACGATGTCCGTCAGGTTCACGATATCGTTCTTTCCACTCTTAAATCCCTCGTGCCCGTGCCCATTATGCTTGTGGGCGGTCTTGTAATGGCGTTTGCAATGAATCCCGAGCTTGCAAGACTTACGCTTCTCTCAATTCCCGTGCTTGCGGTGCTTGCAATCATCGTTATCGCAATTATTGTGCCTATGTTCTCAAAGGTGCAGAAGCTCGTCGATAAAATGAATCAGATAATGAGAGAAAAAATAAGCGGTATAAGAGTTATCAGGGCCTTTAATAAGACTCAGTATGAGGATGAACGCTTTACTGAAACTAACCTTGAGCTTACAGGTCTTGCGCTGAGAGCCGCACGTATTATGGCCTGCTTCCTTCCCGTTATCACAATGCTGCTTTACACTCTTATCTGCTACGTTATTTACAAGAGTGTTGATTCGGCAAACTACCTTGATGTGGTAACCCAGGAGGAGGAAATCCGTGCCACTCTTCCCAATATGTATGCTTTTATAACCTTCTTCGGTCTTGTTATAGGCGCCATCACGTCCGTTGTTTCCATCATCATTTCAATACCCCGTGCCGCAATCTCAGGCAGGCGTATCAAGGCTATTATGGAGGCTGTTTCCGATATTGAGCTTCCCGAAAATCCCGTAACTCCCGTGGAGGAGGATGCAGGTAAGCTTGAATTCTCAGGCGTTTCCTTCAAGTACAAGCCCCGTCCCCCCGAAAAGAAGAAAAGGTTCAGCCTTAAAAAGAAAAAGACCGAGGAAAAGCCTCAGAAGCTTTTCGAGCTTAAGAATATAAGCTTTACCTCCGCTCCCGGTGAAACCACTGCAATCATCGGTATTACGGGCTCCGGTAAAACCACACTCTGCAATCTTATTCCCCGTCTTTACGACGTAACTGAGGGTGAAATTAAAATTGCAGGTGTGAATGTAAAGGATTTAAGCCCCGAGGAAATCGGAAACCGCGTGGCGTTTATTCCCCAGACCGCTTATCTTTTCAGCGGTACCATAAGAGATAATATCTGCTTCGGCAAAAAGGATGCAACAGATGCCGAAATCTGGAGAGCCCTTGAAATTGCTCAGGCAAAATCCTTCGTTGATTCTCTTCCCGACGGTCTCGATTCCTTCGTTTCCCAGGCAGGTAAGAATTTCTCGGGCGGTCAGAAGCAGAGGCTTTCAATTGCCCGTGCTATCATAAAGGGTGCGGAGATTATCGTATTTGACGATTCCTTCTCGGCACTTGACCTTGCAACCGATGCCCGTCTTCGTGCATCTATCCGCGAAAATCTTTCTGACGTAAATATTGTAATTGTTGCACAGCGTGTAGGTACGGTTCTCAATGCCGACCGCATAATTGTGCTTGACGACGGTGAGCCCGTAGGTATGGGCACTCATAAGGAGCTGCTTGAAAGCTGTGAGCTTTACCGTGAAATTGTTGTTACTCAGCTTTCGGAAGAAGCTCTCGGGGAGGTGAATGACGGTGAGTAAGAAAAAGAGCTTTTTAGTTCCCGAAGAAGAATACAAGAGCCGTTATTCAGAATACCGCACCGACCGTAAGGAGGAGCAGAAGCCCGAAAATGCAAAGGGCACCTTCCTGCGCTTCATTTCACTTATAAAGCCCCACGCGGTGCCTATGTTCTTCGTTGTGCTTTTTTCAATGTGCAGTACTGTCTGTAACGTTGTGGCTCCCGAATACGTGGGTGATATCATAAATGTTCTTCAGGAGCAGATTGATGCAAGACTTGCGGGCGGTGTTATTGATTTTTCCGCAACCTACGGAATGCTCGGTATTATTGCCGCTCTTTATGCAGGTGCCAGCATCTTTACATTCCTGCAGGAATTCATTTCCGCAGGTGTGTCACAGCGTCTTGTATGCGGTCTTCGTGCAGATCTCAACGGCAAGCTTTCAAAGCTTCCTCTGAGTTATTATGACAAGCAGACCAAGGGACAGGTTATTTCAAAAATCGTAAATGACATTGAAAACGTAAGCGGCAGTCTCAAAAGCAGTATTCTTACTGTTATGACAAGCGTTATTCAGGTTGTAGGCTCATTTATTATGCTGTGCCGTACGGGTAATTTCCCCATGACCTTTGCCGCAATCTGTCTTGTTCCCGTTTCCGCCTTTGTTTCATATAAGGTTTCAAAGATTTCCAAGGTATGGTTCAGACGCTACTGGGATACAATGGGAGACCTCAACGGTCACATTGAAGAGATGTACGCAGGTCATACCATTGTCCGTATGTTCGGTCACGAGGATGAATCCGTAAAGGAATTCCGCGAGATTACGGAAAGACTGGGTAAGAACTCCTTTATGGCAAATATGATTTCGGGTATTCTCAGTCCCGTTCTCACGCTTGTGCAGAATATCAACTACGTATCCCTCTGCCTTCTCGGCGGTATGTTCTTCATCGGAGTGAAGTCCGGCACAATTGCCGCATCGGCATTTGGCGGTATAGGTGATATTTCCAAGTTCCTTTCATACTCCTCAATGTTCTCAAGTCCCATTGTAAATGTTTCAAAAATCATAAATAACATTCAGTCCTCCCTTGCTTCAGCCGAACGAGTATTCAATATGCTTGACGAGGTTGACGAAACGCCCGACGACTGCACCAACGACGAGAAGCAGGTGCTTCGCGGTGAGGTTGAATTCAGGGACGTTTCCTTCCGTTACATTGAGGACAGACCTCTTATCGACGACCTTTCCTTCGTTGCAAAGCCCGGCAGTATCACTGCTATCGTAGGTCCTACGGGCGCAGGTAAGACCACAATCGTCAACCTGCTTATGCGCTTCTATGACGTAAATTCCGGTACAATCACCATTGACGGCACCGACATCTACACGATGTCAAGGGATGCTCTCAGAGCAAACTTCGGTATGGTGCTTCAGGATACCTGGCTTTTTAAGGGTACAATACGTGATAATATCAAGTACGGTAAGAGTGATGCCACTGACGAGGAAATGATTGAAGCCGCAAAGGCAGCACAGATTTACGACTACGTTATGAGTCTTCCCGAGGGCTTTGATACAAAGCTTACGGAGGATGCGGCAAATATTTCTCAGGGTCAGCGCCAGCTTATCACAATTGCCCGTGCAATTTTAGTTGACCCCAGAGTGCTTATCCTTGACGAGGCAACGTCCTCTGTCGATACGAAAACGGAGCAGAAAATACAGACTGCCATGAACGAGCTTATGAAGGGCAGGACAAGCTTCGTTATTGCACACCGTCTTTCAACAATCAAGAACGCCGACAATATCCTTGTTATGAAAAAGGGTGCCATTGTCGAGCAGGGTACACACGAAGGTCTTCTTGAGGCAGACGGCTTCTATGCTCTTCTTTACAATTCACAGTATACAGACGGTATTCCGCCTGAAGATTAATAAAAAAATCAAATTTATCGGAGGTTTTCCACATGCTTAAAGGTATTCCCGCTATAATTTCCCCTGAGCTTCTCAAGATTTTATGTGAAATGGGTCACGGTGACGAAATTGTTATCGGTGACGGCAATTTCCCCGCAGCCTCCTGCGCACAGAGACTTGTACGTATGGACGGTCACAACGTTCCCGAAATTCTTGACGCTGTTTTACAGCTTTTCCCTCTTGATACCTACGTTGATGCTCCCGTAGGTCTTATGGCTACCACAAAGAATGACCCCACACCCGAAATCTGGGCAACCTATCACGAAATCGTTGACAAGAACAACGGCGAAACAAAGTTTGAGGAGGTTGAGCGCTTCGAGTTCTATGACAGAACAAAGAAGGCTTATGCAGTTATTGCAACAAGTGAAAAGGCATTATATGCAAACATCATCCTTAAAAAGGGTGTTATATGATGGAATATTTATATTTCCTCTTTCTTGCCGCTGAAATCGTTCTCGGATATTTTTACATAACCCATCCGGGAGTGCTTAAATACAAAATGGCGGCATCGGTGCCCTTCGTCGCGGCAGGAATATACCTGACCGTAATTTCAGGCAGACTGAGTTTTCCCTATGCACTTCTTATTGTGGGCGGTCTTACTGCCTCCTTTATCGGCGACTGGGTGCTGAAATACGACCTTTTCGGAATGAAGGGGCTTCCGGGAATTGCTTTCTTTGCCCTTGCGCACATTCTTTATATCTGCGCATTTTCCGTAAGAGTGCCCTTTGAAGCCAATGATTTATGGCTTATTCTCCCTTGGATCGGAATGCTTGATGGGGAAATATTCCTTAAGAAAAAGCTGAAGATTGACCTGGGTGCCACAGCTCCCGCTGTGCTCATTTATGCTATGATAATCAATGCAATGGTGATTCTCGGAATAAGGACTGCTGTTCTTACAACAGACGGCGGTATGTCCCTTGTGCGCTCAATTGTGCTGATTCTCGGTGTAATAATGTTCATCGTTTCCGATGCCGGAGTGTGTCTTATGATGTTTGACGGCAGAACGGAAATAAAAATAAAAGGGAAGTCAGTTAAAATTGACCCCGTGAATATTTTCAATTACTGCGGCGGACAGATGCTCATAGCCGCAAGTGTGCTTGTCTGATGCTTCAGACAAAAAGCTATAAATTTACGTTGTTCCATAAAGGAGTAATTTATGAAAAAGGTTCTTGCATTTGATTTTGGTGCTTCATCGGGCAGAACAATTCTCGGCACCTTTGACGGCAATAAAATAACTCTTAAGGAGATTCACCGCTTTTCCAACGACCCCGTAAAGGTGGGCGGTACCTTTTACTGGGACGTTCTGCGTCTTTTCCACGAAATAAAGCAGGGCATTCTCAAGGCAAAGGCAGAGGGCGGCTTTGATTCCATCGGTATTGATACCTGGGGCGTTGACTTCGGTCTTATTGATAAGGACGGCAGACTTCTTGAAAATCCCGTTCACTACCGTGACGACAGAAATACGGGAATGATTGAGCGTTCGGCTGAATTCATTGACAAGAAGCGCCTTTATGAGCTTACGGGTATTCAGTTTATGGATTTCAATACCTGCTTCCAGCTTCTCAGTCTTAAGCTTAACCGTCCCGAGCTCCTTGAAAGAGCAGATAAGCTCCTTTTTATGCCCGACCTTCTTTCCTATTTCCTTACGGGTAAAATGTGCGGTGAGTATTCAATTGCAACCACCTCACAGCTTGTGGATATCAACGGCAGATGCTGGAGCGAGGAAATCTGCAACGCTTTCGGCATTCCCAAGACCATTCTTCCCGAAATCGTAAAAACGGGCTCCGTGCTCGGTAATTTAAGTGACGAAATATGCGAGGAATTAGGCGTTCCCGCAGTTCCCGTAATTTCCGTTGCAGGTCACGATACACAGTCTGCCGTTACCGCAGTTCCCAGCCTTCAGAAGGATTTTGCATTCATCAGCTGCGGTACCTGGTCACTTTTCGGTACGGAAACAGACACTCCCATCGTCAACGAGGAATCCCTCAATTTCAACATCACCAACGAGGGCGGATATAACTATACAACAGCCTTCCTCAAGAACATCTGCGGACTCTGGCTTATTCAGGAAAGCCGCCGTCAGTGGATAAGAGAGGGTAAGGAATATTCCTATGCAGAGCTTGAAAAAATGGCTCTCGAATGTGAGCCCTTCAAGTGCTTTATTGACCCCGATGCTCCCGATTTCGTGGCTATGGGTGACCTTCCCGGCAGAATAAAGGACTTCTGCAGAAGAACGGGTCAGTACGTTCCCGAAACCGTAGGTGAGGTCGTAAGATGTATCTACGAGAGCCTTGCACTCAAGTACAGATATGTGCTTGGCGGTATCGAAAAATGCACGGGCAAAAAGTATCCCCATATAAACGTTGTTGGCGGCGGTACCAAGGACGGTCTTCTTTTGCAGATGACTGCATCCTCCTGCGGAATTCCCGTTTACGGCGGTCCCATTGAGGCTACCGTTTTCGGCAATATCGCAATTTAGCTTATGTCCATGGGTGAAATTGAGAATATCACTGAGGCAAGAAGAATCATTGCCGAGGGTGAAAATCTCAAGAAATACGAGCCCGTCGATACTGACAAGTGGGCAGAGGTTTCGAAAGAATACGAAAAATATATAGTAGGATAATATGAAGCTTACAGATATAAACGTTATAAAAAGAATACTGGGTCGCCACGGCTTTTCCTTTTCAAAGGCTCTCGGACAGAACTTCCTTATAGATGAAACCGTGTGCCCGAGAATGGCAGATATGGGCGGAGCAAAGGAGGGGACCTGTGCAATTGAAATAGGCCCCGGTCTCGGAGTGCTGACCGTTGAGCTTGCAAAAAGAGCCGACAAGGTCATAACCGTCGAGCTTGATACCCGTCTTATCCCCGTGCTTGCCGAAACTCTTTCCGATTACAGAAATGTTGAGGTTATAAATGCGGACGTGCTTAAAACGGATCTGCATAAGCTTATAGCCGAAAATTTTGACGGAAAGCCCGTAAACGTCTGCGCAAACCTTCCTTATTACATAACCTCTCCCATTCTTATGTATCTCCTTGAAAGCAGGCTTCCCGTGGAGAATATCACCGTTATGGTGCAGAAGGAGGCGGCTGACCGCCTTTGCGCAAGGGTTGGCTCAAGGGATTCGGGTGCAATTACCGTTGCAGTGAATTATTACGCCGAAACTCAGGTGCTTTTCGACGTGGGCAGGGAATGCTTTACGCCCTCACCCAACGTTGATTCCTGCGTAATAAAGCTTAACGTAAGAAAAGAGCCTCCCGTAAAGGTGCAGGACGAGGAATTTTTCTTCAGAATGGTAAAGGCGGCATTCTCACAGAGAAGAAAGACCGCATCAAACGGAATTTCATCAGGAATGGGAATTGCCAAGGATAAGGTTGCTCAGGCACTGACTCTTTCCGGACTTTCTCCCACAGTCAGGGCAGAGGCTCTTACTATGGAGGAGCTTGCAGTGCTCTCCGATAATTTATTGAAGGTAAAATGATATGAGTAAATTTATTGTAGTAGAAGGTCTTGACGGTACGGGAAAGACCACGCAGATAAAAATACTTGCAGAATACATAAAGGCAAAGGGTAAGGCTGTGGAAATCACGGCAGAGCCTACGGCACATCCCACGGGCAGGCTTATAAGAAGAATTCTTTCGGGAGAGGTAAAAACCACTCCCTGGTCTCTTGCCGCTCTTTTTCTTTCGGACAGAATTGTCCATAATACTGCTGAGGACGGCATAGAAAATATGCTTAAAGAGGGGAAAACCGTAATTTCCGACCGTTATTACTACTCAACCTTTGCATATCAGGGTCACGAAACAGACCTTGACTGGGCTATGGATATGCACTTTAACTGTCCCGAGGTAAGAAAGCCCGACCTTGTGCTTTTTCTTACAATGGCACCCGAAAAGTGCGTTGAAAGAATAAGGGCAAACCGCCCCGACGAGGCAATTGAAATATATGAAAACGTGGAAAGCCTTACGAAAATCAGCCGTCAGTTTGAAACGGTCTTTGAAAAGCTGAAGGACCGTGAAAATATTGTATATATTGACGCGGACGGCACTATTGAAGAGGTTTCCGCAAGACTTTATGATGCGTACGAAAAGTATATCGGAGAATAAAAATGAAGAAAAAGCTTATACTTTTTGACTTCGACGGCACTGTTGCGGACAACAGTGAGGGAATATACAACTGCATAAGATATGCCCTTGAGAAAAAGGGGATGAAGGAGCTTTCACAGGAAGCAATGCGCTCGTTTATCGGTCCCTCTCTCTTTGACAGCTTTATGTGGCACTGCACGGATAACAAGGAAACAGCCGAGGAGCTGGTTGCCCTTTACCGTGAGCGCTACAGGCCTCTTGGCTCCACTGAGGTAAGAATTTACGACGGCATCAGACCGCTTCTTGAAAGACTTAAGAACGATGGCTGTATTACGGCTGTATGCTCGTCAAAGCCCTATGATTTCGTACGTAAAATTGCAAAGGAGCAGGAGCTCGAGGAGCTTTTTGACGGCTTTTTCTGTCCCTCCTTCGGCAATCATCTTTCCGATAAGTCCTCCCTTGCCCTTGAAGCAATAAAGCATTTCGGGGTAAATAAGGAGGAAACGGTGCTTATAGGTGACACAAGGTTTGACGTTGCCGCCGCAAAGAGTGCGGAAATTTCCTCAATCGGTGTGCTTTACGGCTTTGCGACCGAGGAAGGGGAGCTTGATTCCGCAGATGCAGTGGCAGCTGAGGTAAAGGATATTTATCCCATAATTGCGGGTGAAATATTATGAAAAGAGCGCTTATATTCGGAGGCGGAAGCTATAAGGACGAATTCCCCGTAATTCTCCCCGATGACTTTATAATTGCCGCAGACAAGGGTGTTGAAATCCTTATAAAAAAAGGTGTTTCACCGCATATCACAGTGGGGGATTTTGATTCCTCCTCGGTTATTCCCGATGAAAACGTAATAAGACTGCCGGTGGAAAAGGACGTTACGGACACTCACGCTGCAGTTGATATTGCTCTTGGTGAGGGCTGTGACGAAATCCATATCTACGGCGGAACGGGCGGAAGACCCGACCATACCTTCGCTAACTACTCTCTTGTGGCTTCTCTTGCAGAAAAGGGTGTGACGGCACAGCTTATCGGTGAAAATTACCGTGTTACTGCGCTTTGCAGCGGAAAAATCTCACTTTCAGGAGAAAGGGGAAGCACCTTATCCGTGTTTTCCTGGACTGAAGAAAGCAGGGGAGTAAGTCTTAAGGGTGTGAAATACCCTCTTGAAAACGCTGTTCTCAATAAGAATTTTTCCCTCGGTGTCAGCAATTCCTTTACGGAGGAAGCTGCGGAGATTTCCGTCGGTGACGGAATTCTTCTTCTGATGCAGGAAATTTCTGTTGACAAATAATGACAGTTGTTATAAAATACACTTGAAAATCTTAACAGGGGTGCTGTAAAAGGCTGAGATGACTTTAAGTCAAACCCTTTAACCTGATATGGGTAATACCGGCGTAGGGAGTTAAAACATAAACTGTTATCGTGTTTCCGTATGCCATAAGGTGTACGGATTTTTTTTATTATATTCATTCGGCGCCGGAATATGATAAAAACCGAAAAAGCTGAGTTTAACCGTTATCTGACTGAGATTTTCATAATAAAAAATGATACAAGAGGTATAAAATAATGGCAGAAAAAAATAAAAGAAGAAACAATCTTATAAAGCTTGCGGAATGCTCCGTAATGCTTGCTCTCTCGGTTGTGCTGAGCTTTATTGAGGTATGGAAAATGCCCATGGGCGGCGGAATCACCTTGCTTTCAATGCTTCCCGTGTGCCTCATTGCCGTAAAATACGGTGTGAAGGGTGCTCTTCCCACGGCTTTTCTGTACTCGGTTATTCAGTTCGCAATCGGCTTCTCCTCGGGTAACGTATTCGTTTACTGCGTTACTCCCGTAACCTGGATAATGTGTCTGCTTTTTGACTACATTTTTCCCTTCACAGTGCTCGGATTTTCAGGTATTTTCGGTAAAAAATTCGGAAATGCCGGTATCGTTGCAGGCATCGCCCTTATGATAGGTATCCGCTTTGTCTGTCACTACGTAACGGGTGTTGTAATCTGGGGACAGTGGGCAGAGGATATGTCACCTTATCTCTATTCGCTGATTTACAACGCTCAGTATATGCTTCCCGAATGTATTCTGACTTCGGTCGCTGCAGGTATACTTATAAAAATACCTGCCGTAAGAAAGCTTCTTTCAGTATAATCTGATAATTCCGACGGGGATGTGAGAAACTCAGGTTTTTCGCATCCCCGTTTTTTAAGGTGAAATTAAGGGTAGGGAAGCATAAATATAAAAAAATAAGTATTGAATTATTCTGAGCAAAATGTTAAAATTTAATGTAATTCAATATTTCGGAGGAAATAATATGAACGAAGAAAACAAACTTTCCGGTGTAACCGAAGAGGAAAACGCTTCTCTTGCAGAGAATACTGCAGATGCTCCCGAGGCTGAGACTGAGACCGAGGCTGCTGAGGCATCTCTCAATGAAGAGCTCGAAACTCTCAGAGAAACCTTCCAGGAAAAGTACGACGAAACTGTAGAGGAAGCCGCTTCCATACCCGTTATTCAGGAGCTTGAAGAGGGTGAGGAAGAGGACGAAGAGGACGAGGACGACGAGGACGACGTAAATTCCTTCACTCAGGAAAAGGCTCCTAAGAAAAAGAAGAAGATAGGCAAAATTATTGCTATTACAATTCCCGTTGTGATTCTTGTTGCAATTGTGGGCTCACTTCTTGCTTACGTTGTGGCATCCGTTACAAATCCCAATTTCAGCTCCTTCATCAGCACCTATGCTCAGGCAACCGCTGCTGAAACCTACGAGAAGAAGATGGAATATTTTGAGCAGGCTCTTACCTACTGCTCCGATAAGGAATCAGCGCTTCAGCAGGCAATGGCAGCAACCATTCACGAGGAAATCGCAATTGCTGTCTACAATGAAGAGGGCTATGCCTCCGCTTATTCGTATATGATGTCAAATATGAGTGAGGATCAGATAAAGAATCCCTCAAGCGGTGCTCTCAAAAAGCTTGTAAAGACAGTTGAAGCAATGAAGAAGCTTTCTCTTGAAGCCTTCGACAAGATTTACGAAAATCTCGGTGACGCCGATAAGGTGCCTGCTGATGACGTTCTTGTAAACGGACTTTCCGTTCCCGAGGAGCTTAAGGCGGACGTGCTTCCCATGCTTTCATACATTGCAGAGGGCTACATTATGAACAAGACTGCCGATGATGTGGAAAGCAAGCTTCGTGCAATGAATTATTATGCAAACGCTTATTCAGGCTTTATCTCTCTCGGTGCTGACAGCCGTGAGCTTGCCGAAAAGATGGTTGTTGACCTTTACAATAAGGGGTATGTAATTGAAGCAGTTTCCTTTGCTTCCGTGGCTCTCGATCCCGCAGTGGAGGACGTTAATAAGGACTACGTTGCTCTCAAGGAAGCACTCACCGCTTATGGAGAGCTGGGCATCAGCGTAATTGCTGTTGCTGAAGAGGCAGTAAATGCTGAAGCCGTAAGCGCTGAGAATATTCTCGCTCTCGTAAAGACGAAGGCAGAGCTTTCCGATGAGCAGGCAGAGGTTATCACTGCTCTCGTAGAATACGCCGTTGAGGGTGTGAACGTTGAGAAGGAAAAGAATCTCACAAGAGCACAGACAGTTTACGCTACACTTACCTCCGTTCTTGAAGCATTCGGAATGGACGATGTAAATGCTCACGTAAAGACTGCAACCGTTATATTCGACAGCGGTAACCTTAACGATTCCGCAACTCTCGTTTCCACTTATCTTACTGAAGAGGCTATTGCTGACGCTACAGATGAGCAGAAGGCTGCCGTTGACAGAATGTCAAAGGTTTTCAAGGCTCTTGAGGCTACAAGCGCAGTATTCTCTCCCTACTATTCAGCTTACTATCAGCAGGGCACTGCAATTGACCTTGCTTCTCTTAAAACCGATATGGATGAGCTTCTTACAGAGGAAAGCGACAACTATATGAAGGGCTTTGCTGCTTACTGTCTCTACATTGCGGCTGTAAGCTCAGAAAAGGAAGCTGAGGCTAAGCAGTATCTCAACGAAATGAGCTCACTTATGCCTGACCTTCCCTTCATCTTCGGCTATTCCTATATTGCAGATTATATCACCGCAGGCAATTTCAATGCGGCTTACAGCTATGCACAGAAGCTTCTTGATGTTAACGTTGCCGACGAATATTCAAACTCCGTGGTTTCACTTTATTACCGTACAAAGGGTGACCTTGACGGTGCTGAAGAGGCAGCCCTCAAGGGAATTGAGCTTTCAGGCTCCGATTCCTCCGACTGCGCTCAGCAGCTTGCTATCATCAATATGCTCAAGGGTGATCTTGAAACTGCATTCGGTTACGTCTCTGCAGTTTACAATGCAAGTCAGTCAATGGAAGCTTTCGAGCTCGTGCTTATCTTTAACGCCCTTTATGATGGGGACAATGCCGACCTCAAGGCAAGCCTTGACGAAATGGTTTCCATCGTAAATCAGACCTATTCCTACTATGCAATTACCTCTTATGCAGAAACAACTGCAATCATCAACGGCACAAAGACACTTGAGGACGTCTTTATGTCAGGTGACTACACCATAACTGCAGAATCATAATTTATAGGGCGTCCACCCTATAAATTATGATAGTGATATCGACAACTTTGTTGTCGGTGATATCCGCCTGTGACGGGTGATATTCATTCCTACGGAATGAGTGATATATTTGCCTTACGGCAAATGTTTCGGA
>JAZRST010000014.1:0-13768 GCA_045651625.1 Acutalibacteraceae bacterium
CATCTGAAAAGATAAAAAAGCGACTTGTCGGAACAAGTCGCTTTTCTGGTGCCGGTGGTGGGACTCGAACCCACACGGTATCGCTACCAACGGATTTTGAGTCCGTCACGTCTGCCAATTCCATCACACCGGCTGATATCACACCCAATTATTATATATCATCAAAAACAAAAAATCAACTGATTTTTTCGTTTCAGGGGTAAATATCAGAAATAATCAGACAAGAAAATATTTACAGTCCAAGCATTTTCCGGGCTTCCTTTTCTATTCTGTCATATTCCTTGCTCTGCAGTCTTGCCATTGCTTCGCCTGCCTTCTGCCAGAGAAGCTCGGGGTTTGATGCACGGTAATCGTTACCCTCACTGCCGCGGTAGCCCCACATCATAATGTTTCTTGCGCCTGCATCATAGGCGGCATCGGCGGCATAAATTACGTTATTCTCCTGACCCTTGGGTACAGCAAAGCCCTGAATCCAGATATTGTGATTCTTACCCACCCTTTTGCAGGTATCAAGATTCTTCAGGGTTGACTTATAGACATATTCATAAACCTTTGCGGGGGAATTTTCAATTTCCTTGTTTCCTGCCCAATAAGGGTCACAGCCGATATTGTGCACCGTATCAAGCTGACCGAGGGCACCGAGATTTGAAAGATTTATTCCTATTCCGTCAGACAGCATTACGCAGACTATATTTTCCATACCCTTAGCGGCTGAATATCCCGTTACCTCATTCAGGTGACGGACGATTGACCACTCCTGAAAATCATAGCAGTCCTTATCGGGAATGACGGGCATAGGTCTGCCGTAGCGCTCCTCAAAAAGCTTTCTGCACACGGGACAGGCGCAGGCAAATTTTTCCTTATCAGAGGGAAGCACGGGCTCATCCCAGAAAATTTTTCTGCCGCCGCATTCATAGACCTTGTCAATCCATTCCTTTACCCAGGAAATGAAGGCAGGGTTATTATAGCAGACGTTTACGGGGCGCATTGTGCCGTCGGAAAAAATCTGATGTGCCTCGGGGTGATAGCACAGAAAATGGGATTTATCTCCCGGTGTGCCTGCAAGTCCCCAGTTATCCACCCATATATCAAGCCCAAGTGAATATGTCATATCAAAAATTTCCTTCATAACCGTGGCACTTCTGTCCCAGTCGTTATGAGAAAACATATGCACTACCGTGTTGAAATTATGACGGAGAATATCCTTCATATCCCTTTCGGCATTTGAAAGAAGTCTGTTTCCGTGGTAAGCCACACCGAGCTTTAATTCCTGCATAAGCGCTCTCCTTTATTTAAGAAGCTCGGAAGCGAGAGCCTCAAGCTGCTTTTTGTTCTCCTCATTCATAGCGGACATAATTGAAATCGTATTTTCGCAGAAGGTAAGATTTTTGCTCTTTTCAAGCATATTCTTTATGATTTTTGCGGCAAGAGGTGCCCAGGTACCGTTTTCAATGAAGCCTACGGTACGGTTGGAGTAATTTCTCTCCGTAAGGTGGTTCACAAATTCCTTCATAAAGGGGAAGATATCCGAATTGTAGGTTGTGGTTGCAAGAACGATTTTGCTGTAACGGAAGGCGTCCTCAACGTTTTCTGCCATATCGCTTCTTGCAAGGTCAGTTACGACTACCTTGGGAGCACCCTTCTCTGCAAGCAGAGCGGCAAGCTCGTTTACAGCCTTTTTCGTGTTTCCGTAAATTGAGGTATAAGCAATAAGAATTCCCTCTTCCTCAGGCTCATACTTTGACCAGGTATCGTAAAGTCCGATATAGTAAGAGAGATTTTCAGTGAGCACGGGGCCGTGCAGGGGGCAGATTATGCTGATATCAAGTCCTGCAGCCTTTCCGAGAAGTGCCTGCACCTGAGCACCGTATTTACCTACGATACCGAAATAATATCTTCTTGCCTCGCATGCCCAGTCCTCGTCCGCATCAAGGGCACCGAATTTTCCGAAGCCGTCGGCAGAGAAAAGTACCTTGTCTGTGCTGTCATAGGTAACGATTACCTCGGGCCAGTGCACCATAGGTGCTGTCACGAAGGTAAGCTTGTGCTTGCCGAGAGAAAGAGTATCACCGTCGCCTACGATAATTCTTCTGTCCACGAACTCGTTTCCGAAGAAGTTCTTCATCATTTTGAATGCCTTAACGGAGGACACAACAACCGTTTCAGGGTAAGCAGTCATAAAATGTACGATGTTTGCAGAATGGTCAGGCTCCATGTGCTGAACGATAAGGTAATCGGGCTTTTTTCCCTCAAGCACCGTCTTAATATTGCCGAGCCATTCGTCTGCGAATGCACCGTCAACAGTATCAAATACTGCAATTTTTTCATCGAGTACAACGTAAGAGTTGTATGCCATTCCCTCGGGAACAATATACTGTCCCTCGAAAAGGTCAATATTTCTGTCGTTGACACCTACGTATTTTATATCGTTTGTAATAAACATAGCTTTCTCCTTTATTTGACGTTCACATTTTTATTTTTAAGTCGTTTTTCTTCAATTGCAGGCAGAAGACCGTAAAGCGTAATGCCTACGATTACCACGATAAAGCCGACAATTGCAAGGGGTCCCGGCATTTCACCCGTAACGAGAAGCACGGGTATGGGATTGAAGACGGGCTCAACCGTAAGAATAAGCGAGGTTTCAAGCTTATTGATTTTAGTACAGCCCTTTGCATAGAAAATATTGGCAAGTCCGTACTGGAATATGCCGAGAACAAGCACCCAGAAAATAATATCCCCTGAAAATGCCATATTCTTATCAAAGAACATAAAGGGCATACAGAAAACAAAGCTTATGATATTGCTGAGATACATTCCGTCGTTGGAATCGGAGCGCTTGTCGCTGAAGGCAATAATCTGCGCGGCAAAGGATACGCCCGACAGAAGACCGAGAATATTTCCTGCAAGCTTCGTGGGGTCAAGCTCGTCAATAAACGACAGCACGCATCCGCCGAAAACCATAAGAACAATAAGCACCTCGGAAAGACAGGGCCTCTTTTTCTGAAAAACAACGGAATAAAGAAACACGAACACGGGAGCCGTGTACTGAAGCACTATCGCCGTTGCGGCAGTAGTAAGCTTGATTGACGCCATATAGAGTATTCCCGTGATACTCATCATTACAGCCCCGAAAAGGGTGTGTTTGTTGAAGCGGACCTTTATGCTTTTTCTTAAGACGGCAAACATTATGATTCCGATTCCGCAACGGGATGCCATAATGGAAAATGAATTCCACGGGATTGACTTTACGCATACTCCTGCAAGACCCCACAGAAGTGCGGTTGCAAGTATGGACAGTCTGCCCCTTGTCTGCTCTTTTTTTTCAAGTGCTTTACCCATAACTCATACCTCTCAGATATACGCTGTTATTTTAGCAAAAGTGAAAATAAAAATCAATATGTCCATTGACAGAAGCAGGGAACTTTTGTTAAAATATTGCCATAAATAAAAGGAGTGATTAATTATGTTCACAAAAATCATCGTTTCGATTATGTCCTTCGTAATTATGTTCTCTTCATTCTTCGGGCTCAATTTCGTTGCCCCTGCTGATGAAGCAGAAGAGGTAAAGAACGTTATCATTATGATTGGTGACGGCATGGGCTTCAATCACCTTTATGCTACCGAAAAGGTACACGGCGTTGAGCTTCAGATGCTTGACAGAATGGAATACTACGGCTCACAGAAGACTGCCTCCGCAAGCGCTCTCGTAACAGACTCAGCAGCAGGCGGCACGGCTCTTGCAACGGGCGGCAGAACAATGAACGGTTACGTAGGCGTTTATCCCACCGACCCCCTCGCAGCTATTGCTGTTCCCGCATCAGTTACCGACGTTGCTATGAAATACGGCAAGGCAACGGGTATTGTTACCTCAGACTCAATTATGGGTGCTACTCCCGCTTCCTTCTCTGCACACGTGCGTGACCGTGATCTTTCAGATAAGATTTTCGACCAGCAGGTCGTTTCCGACATTGACCTTATCTGGGGCGGTGCCGCTCCCGATATCGTAACTGAAGAAAGAGTAAATGAAAACGGCAAGGTTTTCGTTGACAGCCTTTCTGACGTACAGAATCTCAGCTACGGTCAGAAGTCCATCGGTCAGTTCGACACAACAGTTATGTGGACGGGCGAGGACGAGGGTACCGATAACCCCACTCTTTCCGAGCTTGCTGTTGAAGCAATTGAAATCCTTTCTCAGGATGAGGACGGCTTCTTTATGATGATTGAGGGCGCACACATCGACAAGCGCTCACACGATCAGGACGGCGCAGGTGCAATGCAGGCTGTTCTTGAATTCGACAAGACAATCGGTGCAGTGCTTGATTTCGCCGAAAAGGACGGCAACACAATCGTTATTGTAACTGCTGACCACGAAACCGGTAAGGTTACACTCAAGGATGACGAATATCAGTGGTTATCCGGCTCCCACACGGGCGTTGACGTTCCCTTCTTCGTTTACGGTGCAGACGGTATCGTTGCTGACGGTGAAACAGCAAAGAACACAGACGTTCCCGACAGAGCAGTAGCTTATATGACAAACAACGAGCAGGCATTCCCCTGCCCCCTTGCATATCTCAAGTAATTCAGCAAAGCCATAAAAATGAGAGGTAAAACGGATTTGTTCTTTCCGTCTTACCTCTTTCTTTTTTTATAAGCTTCTTCTGTAGAATACGGTTACGGGATTTTTTACAATCTCCTCGAATTCATCCTTTACGGAATGCCAGCCGATTGCGAATCTGCCCTCTTCGGGCGCCCATCTGCCGTAGCAGTCTGCCGCGGCTTTTATTTTTTCGAAGGCCTTGCCCGAAGCCGTTTTTTCGCAAAACCGTATATCAGGAAAAAGCTCACGGCAATTCCCCTGAAAGCAGCTGTCAGTCACCAAAAGCATTTCACTGAACAAGCCCCTTTCAAAAAGCTTGTGGCAGGTAAGGGCAATTACTCTGTGATCGGGATTCTGCCTTCCCTCAAAAAGTGAAGAAACGGCACGGATTCTGAAATCCGTTTCATCGGGGAACAAGCTCAGCACGTCCGAAATTATATTTTCCGTTTCCCCCTCGGAAAGGCTTCCGTCAAGCCCTCTGCTTCTGTGGATAATGACGTTTTCAGCCTTCACTCCCAGAAGACGGCAGGATTCAAGAAATTCTCTGTCACGGGCAAGGGAAAATTCACTTCTTGAAAGCGGATAAAGATGCTCACCCTCGTGAAGCCGGCAGTCCCTTCCGTCACCAAGAACGTTTATTACTCCCGAGCCTCCGCCGTCAGTACAGAGAATAACGTAGGTATCCTCGTGAAAGGCTTCCGCCTCGTCAACGAGAAGCACTCCCGTATTGTTCAGCTCATCATCCTGATGGGCAACGAAGTACAGATTTTTCATATCAGATGTATTTCTGTGCAAGGAAGAAGCATACCCACAGTGCAACCACGAATGCACTTTCGGCAGGAATTGCAAGCTTTGTGTAGGGACATTTCCAGCCCTTGTCAACAAAAAGGAATATTGTTCTTGTTGTAAGCACGGTTGTTGCAAAAATCACACCGCCGATAAGGGAATAGTAGGCAGTGCCGAGTGTCAGTGTGAGATACAAAAGGAAAAGACCGAGAGCAAAGGAAATACCGCCGTAATAAACGCGGATTTCGGTTTTTCCTGCATTGTCAACGGGCTTGATTGAAAAGCTTTCGGCATTTTTAAGGGGCTTCAACACGAAGGTTACCGCCATACCCCAGAAATATCCGATAAGGCAGATAACAGCAAAAAGTGCAGGGGGATTTGCAGACCATAATTCTTTGAACATTGTAATTTCTCCTTCATATTACAGGCTCATTATTTTCATTGAACCTTATTTTTCTGATTCTTGCGTGACGGCAGGGGTCATATAAAGACTCCTCAAAATACGTGCCGCATTCCTTCGTAAGGTGGGATAAGGGTCTTGCGTGATACACAAGAAGCAGCTCTCCCTCTTCGTCCTCAACAAAGCAGTTGTGACCGGGACCTGCTTCACCCTCAAGCATTTCCGTTGAAAGCACGGGGCGCGGGAGCTTTTTCCAGCTTTCAGGCTTCATAAGCTCAGCATCCGCATCGGCTTCAAGTCTTCCTATGCAGTATTCTGCACCCGTTCCCGATGCCGAGAAAAAAATATATACCTTCTCTTCCGTTTTAAGCACGGCGGCGCCTTCATTCACACGGTAAACCACCTTTTCCCATTCGTACTCGGGACGGCTGAGAAGTATGGGCTTCGTTATGATTTTCCATGGCTCCTCACGCGTCGTCTCTGCCATAAAAAGTGAGGAATCCCCCTCTATCTGCGCCCAGATAAGATATGCTTTACCTCTGTGCTCGAAATAGGTCATATCAAGTGAAAAGCACCTGAAGGAAAGCTCGTCCTCCGCGGTCTTTCCCACAACGCCCAATTCCTCCCAGTTATCGGTATAAGGGTCAGGCTCGTTGCATCTGAGCACGTAAGGCTTTATATCCCATTTGTCACTGCTTGTTGCTGCGGCAAAGAAAATATACCATTTTCCGCCGATAAAATGAAGCTCGGGAGCCCATATATGACGGGACATTACACCCTCCTTATGGGCAGACCACACGGTTTTCTCGGAAGCCGAGGAAAGACCTGAAACAGTTCTGCTTTTTCTTAAAACAATTCTGTCGTAGCCGTGAAGCTCATCCCCCACTGCAGGATAAGAGGCAGTAAAATAGAAAGTGCCGTTCTCACTCTTAGTTATAAACGGATCCGCTCTTTCTTCAATAAAAGGATTTTTATATTCTGCCATAAAACCCTCCTTGATTGTTTTTTATAATTGTATAACAAAAGCAATAATGTTGTCAATTTATTATTAAATTAAAAAAAACAGTGGAAATGAAAAAAGTAATGGTGTATAATACCTACACCGACCGTTTGCAGAGACGTTATATTTCCCTCTGCACGGACGGTGTAAACCGAAAGGGGTTGATTCTGTGAGAATTATAGTTGTCGGCTGCGGTAAAATAGGCACAGCCCTGATTGACAGCCTTGCTTCCGAGGAGCACGATATTGTGGTTATCGACACAAACCGAAGGGTGCTTGAGGAGATAAACAATATGTATGACGTTATGTGTGTCTGCGGAAACGGTGCGGACTCCGACGTGCTTGAAGAGGCATCCGCCGATAAGGCAGAGCTGTTTATTTCCGTTACGAATTCCGACGAGCTTAATATGCTCAGCTGCTTCTTTGCAAAGAAAATGGGCGCACAGCACACCGTTGCAAGAATCAGAAAAACCGACTATAACGACAAATCTCTTGCCTTTATGAAGCAGACCCTTTCCCTTTCCATGCCCATAAACCCCGAATATGCGGCGGCTCAGGAGCTTTATAACATTCTCAAAATGCCCTCTGTTGTAAAGATTGAAAACTTTTCCAGCGGTAACTTTGAAATGATTGAGCTGAAATTGAAGCCCGACAGCCGTCTTGACGGAATGACCCTCAGTGAAATGAGAGGTAAATTCAAGGCAAACTTCCTTATCTGTGCGGTACAGCGTGACGGTAAGGTGTTTATCCCATCGGGTAATTTCGCACTCCGCGGCGGTGATAAAATCGGTGTTACGGCAAATCAGACGGAAATTATAAAATTCCTCAAAGAGCTGAATCTCATACAGAAGCAGACCAAAAACGTTACAATTCTCGGCGGCAGCAGAATTGCATTTTATCTTGCAAAAAGACTGCTTGCATCGGGAAATGACGTCAAGATAATTGAACAGAATCTTGAGAGATGCGAAGAAATAAGTGAGCTTCTTCCTGCGGTTACGGTGATTCACGCTGACGGCACACAGCAGGAGGTGCTTCTTGAGGAGGGCATAGAAAATACAGATGCCTTCGTTGCCCTTACGGGTATTGACGAGGAAAATATACTCATCTCCTTCTTTGCACAGAGAAAGAACGTGCCTAAGGTTATCACCAAGGTAAACCGTGAGGAGCTTCAGGAGATTGCCGACGATATGGGAATTGACTGTATCGTTTCCCCCAAGAAAATAATTGCGAACATACTTACAAGATATGCCCGTGCGCTTAAAAACTCCATGGGCAGTAAAATAGAAACTCTCTACAGACTGATGGATTCAAACGTTGAAGCACTTGAATTCAAGGTAAGCCCCGATTTTGCGGGCGTGCAGACTCCCCTTAAAAATCTTTCCCTCAAGGATCAGATACTTATAGCGGGCATCATCCGCGGCAGAACCGCAATTATCCCTGCAGGTGACGACGTTATTCTGCCCGGTGACCGTGTTATCGTTATTGCAGGTCAGAAAAAGCTTCAGGATCTGTCAGACATAATGAGATAAGGGGACTTTTGTATGAATAAAAAAATAGTTCTCAGTATTCTCGGAAAAATTCTGTGGGCGGAAGCAATACTTCTTGTCCTGCCCCTTATTGTCAGCCTGATTTACGGTAACGGCTGTACCGTAGCATTTCTTATCACAATTGCAGTTGCCATTGCAATTGCACTGCCCCTTATAATTTTCTGCAAAACGGAAAACAAGCGTATTTACTCAAAAGAGGGCTTTGTTATAGTTTCCCTTGCCTGGATGATAATGTCAGTAATAGGCACACTGCCCTTTGTGATTTCGGGTGAAATTCCCTCCTTCGTTGACGCCTTCTTTGAAACCGTCAGCGGCTTTACCACAACAGGTGCATCAATACTTACAAACGTTGAAGGTATGAGTGAGGGACTTCTGTTCTGGAGAAGCTTTACACACTGGTTAGGCGGTATGGGCGTTCTTGTTTTCGTGCTTGCCCTTTCTCAGGAGCTTCCCGACCGTTCAATTCACATAATGCGTGCGGAAATGCCCGGCCCCATTGTGGATAAGCTGGTACCCAAGGCAAAGGAAACCGCAAAGATTCTTTACCTTATTTATATTGTTCTTACCCTTGCGGAAATCGTGATTTTAGTGCTTTGCAAAATGCCCCTTTTCGATGCCATAGTTCACACCTTCGGCACGGCAGGTACGGGCGGCTTCGGAATAAAGGCTGATTCCATAGGCTCTTATTCCCCCGTCATTCAGTGGGTAATTGCAATTTTTATGTTTATTTTCGGAATAAACTTCAACCTTTTCTATCTTATTATATTAAAGAGAATAAAGTCAGTATTCAGAAGCTCGGAGCTGTGGGTATACGTGGGTGTTGCGGTAGCCTCCTGCGCTCTTATCACATTAAACATTTATGACAGCTGTGAGGGACTTTCCGAGGCACTGCGCCTTTCGGCATTCCAGGTTTCCTCGGTTATGACCACCACGGGCTATGCCACGGCAGATTTCAATCTGTGGCCCGGATTTTCGAAGACACTTCTTTTAGTTCTTATGCTTATGGGTGCCTGCGCCGGCTCCACTGCAGGCGGACTCAAGGTTTCCCGTGTGATTATTCTTGTCAAGGGTATGAGAAGAGAGCTTCACCGCCTTCTTCACCCCAGAAGCGTAAGAACGCTGAAGCTTGAGGGCAAGCGCATTGACGAGCAGACGCTTTCAAGCGCAAACTCCTATCTTACGGTTTACATAGCGTCTATGGTTGCGATTTTCCTGCTTTTAAGTATTGATAATTTTGATATTGAAACAAATTTCAGTGCAACCGTTGCCTGCTTCAACAACATAGGCCCCGGTCTTGGTGCCGTAGGTCCTGCAGGTAATTTTGCGGAATACTCCGTTTTCTCAAAGCTTATTCTTACAGCCGCAATGCTTCTCGGCAGACTTGAAATTTTCCCCTTGCTTCTCTGCTTCTCCCCTGCAACGTGGTTAAAAAAATGAGAAAAAACTCGTATTTCCCTATTGACAAAAGCATTTAATTACTATATAATACACAAGCGGTGTGTGAAGCGCACCGTCTGTATGGTGGGTATAGCTCAGTTGGTTAGAGCGCCAGGTTGTGGCCCTGGAGGCCATCGGTTCGAATCCGATTATCCACCCCATTTGTGAATCGCAAAGTCGTCGGATTTTGCGATTTTTTTAATATTAATATCCTGGGGAGTCGTCAAGCGGTAAGACACAGCACTTTGACTGCTGCATTCGTGGGTTCGAATCCCGCCTCCCCAGCCAAAATAGACAAACACACTTCTTGATTAAAAAGAGGTGTGTTTTTCACTTTTTTAGAATAAAAATCGTTAAAAAAACAGAAAATCCGATAGATTTCGCAAGAAAAATAAGATAAAATTTAAAACACAGCACATAAACCTAAAAATATGAAAGTTTTGTGCTGTGCTTTTATATATAAACATAAAAATAAGAAGGTTTTACATTATAAAAAAGAAAGAAGGATGCTAAATGAAAATACCCTATGGTTTATATCTTAATGAAGACAATGAAATATGTTTTGACCCCGAAAAAAGAGAAGCAATAAATATGATGTACGATATGTATATTGAAGGTTTTAGTTTAAGAAAAATAGCAGAAGCATTAAAGGTAAACGGATATTTATCGCCGACAGGAAAAACTGATTGGACACCTCAATCAATTGATAATGTGATAAACAATAGTAAATATATACCGATTGTTACATTTGAAAAGTATGTAGAGGCCTGCTTTGCAAGAGAGGTGAGATGAACAATTGAAAACCTATATACTTTTTACTTGATTTGATATATAATAAAACCTGTAAATAATTTAACGGGGTTAATATTATGGAAGAAATGAAAAGAGCTATTCAGGAATATTTGGATAGTAACGAAAAAATGCTTCGTGAATTGCAGAGCAGGGGAATTCTTCAGGACATGGAAATACAAAGTCAGATGGAAGAAATGCAAAAACAGATGGAAAAGTATTTGGAAGTAAATAAACCATATGCAAGACTTTTAATGGGATTGCAGCATTTCAGATATGATAGAAATATAGATTTTGTTTCGTTAACTTCTTTTGCGAGATTGAAAAATATTGATAATCCAAGTTATGTAATTCAAAGTTGGTTGAGAGACAAAAATACAGCGGAGTTTCTGATGCTGTGGGAAAAAGATAACAATCCTGATTTTAAAATCGATGAAGCAAAAACACTTGTAAAAAGAGTATCTGAACCTTCTTTTACATTAACCGCAAAGGTATGGATTTCTCAAACAGGTGCAATCGGAATAAAATCAAAACAAGGAGTTAACGGTGGAACATTTGCTCATCGGGACATTGCAATAGATTTTGTTGTATGGCTGTTTCCGGAAAAACGCTATGAACTTGTAAAGATGATAGGTAATAGGATTTTTGAGTGATTTAATAAATAAGGACTTGATTGTAATTTTTATTTCAATGTGATATAATCAACTCGATAAATAAGAATTTGTAAGGAAAAAAACCTTGAATTTGTCTTTGTATCTATTGACTTTTCCTAGTTTTAGAGTATAATATAACCCTGTTTAATTACAAATATTTTGAAATGTTAGAAACTGAATAATACTTGTCATCGGAGGACAGCGCACCGTAGTGTAGGAGTCAATGACTCTCTGTCGATTGGAAGATGTCGGGTGAGCCCGGTTAGCTTGAAAGGTTTTACCTTTCAATTTAACCGGGTTTATTTTTTACATAAGGAGTTAAAAGAGAGAAATGGATTTTATTACAAGCAACATTAAACAATTATATCGGAAATATCTGGTCGCATCCATGACAAGTGCAATGGCTATGTCCATTTACAGTATTGTTGATGCGGTAGCGGTTGGTCAGTCAGAAGGTCCCATCGGTACGGCGGCAATGGCAGTCATCAATCCGCTTTTCGGTGTTCTTATGTTCCTGTCCGTTCTGTGCGGAATCGGCGGTTCGGTTATGATGAACAATTCCAAGGGTGAAGGTAATGACGAAAAAGGCAACGCTTATTTTACTGCCTCACTTGTTTTGGTCGGTGGTCTCACACTCATTGTATGGCTGACTTTCATCTTCTTCCACAATACGATCTTGACCTTTTTCGGTGCGGATGAAGCATTGATGCCCAAGCTCATGGAATATGCACAGTGGCTCATTTATCCCATGCCGTTGTTTGTTCTGACTCCGTATTTTGCCGCCTTTGTCCGAAATGACGGTGCGCCGAGCCGTGCTATGGCAGCGATCATCATTGGCGGTTGCTTTAACATCTTCGGCGATTGGTTTTTCGTATTTCCTATGGGAATGGGAATGTCGGGTGCAGGTCTTGCAACTGCGATTGGCACAACGGTTCAGGTCATTATTTTGTGCAGCCATTTCTTTACAAAGCAATGCAATATTCGTTTTGTAAAGCCCTATAAGATGGTAAAGGCTTTGAAAAACATTCTCAAAATCGGTTTTGGTTCAAGTATGTTGGAACTCAGCACGGTGATCCTTGCGATCATCATAAACAATCAGATTATGAAATATGGTGATGCCAATGACCTTGCCGTTTACGGGATGGTTGCCACCGTTTCAAATCTGTTCCTATCTTTATTCAGCGGTGTCGGTCAAGCAATTCAACCCATCGTATCCGCTAACTGCGGTGCAAAGGAAAAGGAACGCATCAAGCAGACTTGGAGATTGTCGCTCTTTACGGTTTGCATTATGGGCGTTATATTTACTTTGGTCGGAGAATTATTCCCGAATCAGCTTGCAATGATGTTTATGGATGTTACACCGGAGGTTCTGGAGGTAGCACCAAGCGTCGTCCGTCCTTATTTTACCGCGTTTCTCTTTATGGGAATCTGCATTCTTTCTACATACCATTTGCAATCGACAATGCAAGACAAATTGTCCGTCACCGTCGCTCTGCTCCGAGGTCTTGTCGTAAGCGGTATATTGTTGGTTGTTCTGCCATTATTCCTTGACATTCTCGGTGTGTGGCTTGCAATCCCCCTCGCCGAATTGATTGTTACGATTATCGCACTTGCTTTTATAAAGAAAACAGCGTGACACTTTGCTGGGAAAGGAATTAACAATATGAGAATTATTACAATCAGCCGTGAATTTGGCAGTGGCGGTCGTGAGCTTGGAAAACGATTAGCTGAATATCTTGGTATCCCTTGCTATGACCATGAAATTATTGATATGATTGCAGAAAAGCAAGGGCTTCACAGAGATTATGTTGCCTGTGTATCCGAGAGTGATATCCGCACATTTTACCCGACTACCATCGGACATCGTTTTACCATTCCGCAAGCAATTACACATCCTTCCCTTGAAATATCCAAAACACAGCACAACATTTTGAAGGAGCTTGCAAGTCAAGGCGACTGTATTATAGTTGGTCGCTGTGCAGATGTTATCCTCAATGAAATGAATCCCATGAAGATATTTGTGTATGCGGATACACAGTCAAGAATTAAGCGTTGTATGGCGAGAGCTACCGCCGATGAAAACCTTACCGAAAAAGAAATTATAAAAAAGATAAAGCAGATCGATAAGAGTCGTGCTTCCTATCGTGAGCTGTTTACAGATGATAGATGGGGACATAGAGAGTCTTATCATCTCTGCGTTAATATGTCGAACAAAGAAATCAAAGCACTTGTACCGGGACTTGCAGAGTACATAAAACTGTGGTTCGGTCAGGAGTAAGCCGAGGGAAAGGCTCACTATTAAAAAAACTAGCCATGTGAGGTATAGTGACAAATTCCAATTTTATCGAGATGTTGCTATTTTGAGCTGTAAACACAAAAAATCCGACAAGTTTCGACTTGTCGGATTTTTTTATCCAAGCCGACAGGCTTGGTATATCATCACGCGTCAGCGTGTATATCATCAACACGGCAATGCCGTGTTGTATCTCATCACACCTTTAGGTGTGTATTTCTGTCGGCTTGATGATATACAAAACTTCGTTTTGATGATATGCAATTC
>JAZRST010000015.1:0-9231 GCA_045651625.1 Acutalibacteraceae bacterium
GAATCCGAAAGAGCTGCAAAGTACCTTCAGGACGCAGGTTATGATATGCTCAATGCCGACAACGGTACTTATGACTCCTGGTACTGGGCTCATCCCCCCATGTATATGCCTGAAAACTGCAATCTTGAAGACGTTGCTCACATCAAGAAGTTCGTTGACATCCCCGTTGTATGCGCAGGCCGTATGGATACTGCTGTTGCTGCAAAGGCTATTGAAGAGGGCAGAATTGACGGTGTAGGTGTTGCACGTCAGTTCCTTGTTGACCCCGAATGGATCACAAAGGTTATTGAAGACAGACTTGAGGATATCAAGCCCTGTATCTGCTGTCACAGCGGTTGCTTCAACTTCTCATCCTCAAAGGGTCACGCAAATACTCAGGATCTCTTCGACACAATGGGTCTTGCACGTTGCGCACTTAACCCCAAGACAATGCAGTCCAAGAAATATAAGATTGAAAAGGCAAAGAAGCAGAAGAACATTGCTGTTATCGGCGGCGGTATCGGCGGTATGGAAGCTGCTATCGTTCTTGCACAGAGAGGCCATAAGGTTACTCTTTACGAAAAGACCGACAAGCTCGGCGGTGTATTCATTGCAGCTGCTGCTCCCTCCTTCAAGGAGAAGGACCGTGACCTTATTGCATGGTACAGACGTGAGATAACAAGATATCCCATCGAAATCAAGTTCAATACTGAGGTAAAGAACATTGAAGCTCTCGGTGCTGATGAGGTTATCATCGCAACCGGTGCCGTTGCAAACAAGATTCCCGTTCCCGGTGCAGACAAGGCAATTGAAGCCTGCGAATACCTTCTCGGCGAAAAGACCGTAGGCGAAAACGTTGTTATCGTCGGCGGCGGTCTTACCGGCTGTGAAATTGCTTACGACCTGTTCTTACAGGGTAAGAAGCCCGTTATCGTTGAAATGCTCGATGACCTTATTACTACTCCCGGTGTTGCACTTGCAAACACAAGCTTCCTTCGTGACTGCTTCAAGACAAACAAGGTTCCCGTATATCTTGAAACAAAGACAACAGAAATCCGTGACAACGGTGTTACTGTTATGGACAAGAACGGCAAGAAGACAGAAATCCCCTGTGATAACGTAATTCTTTCCGTCGGCTACAGACCTGCTCCCGTAGCAGAAAAGAGCAAGAAGGTTCACGTAATCGGTGACGCCTGCAAGGTCGGAAATCTCCGTACCGTTATCTGGCAGGCATGGGACGTTGCAATGAAGCTGTAATTCCCTTGTAAAATTACATATTGATTAGTATGCACAGAGCTGCCGTAAAAAGCAGCTCTGTGTTTTTTATATGCTCGGACAAAGGTCATAAAGCGGGACAAGTGTGCATAGAATGTGACAGAAGGTGAGAAAAATGACTGAGCTTTTAAGTGACGTGCTTAAAATTATGCCCCGAAGGCTTAAAAATCCTTTATCACGGGCTTTTGAAAAAACGGAGGGTATTTATGAAATCCGACTGGTTGCCGATGCCTCCTTTTATCTCGTTACGGGAAAAGGAAAGCGCTTTCTTGATGAAAACGGCAATCTGTCAGTGGTGCTTCCTCTGAATGCTCTTAAGCCCACGGCACCGGAGCTTGAGGAGATAACTGACAGAAGCATAGGCTATTCGGGCTTTTGCCGTGAAAGAGAGCTTAAAAACGGCTATATCACCTATTCGCAGGGCATCAGAATCGGTCTTTGCGGAGAAGCCGCAGAGGACGGCAGTACGGGAAAAATCACCTCTCTCAACATCCGTATACCCTTTTTCGGAAGGGCGGATACGGGTGCCGATTTCGGGGAAATTCTCTCCTTTTCCTCGGGGCTTCTGATTGCAGGAGCGCCCTCAAGCGGAAAAACCACGCTTCTCAGGGAAATTGCCTTAAGGCTGTCCTCGGGGCTTGACGGAGAATACCGCAAGGTATGTATAATCGACGAAAAGGGTGAGCTGACTGCAGGAGGAAGCACGGGTCCCTGCGCTGATACCGTAAAGGGGATGAATAAGGCGGATGCTATTCTTCACGCAGTAAGGCTTTTGTCCCCCGAAATTATAATCTGTGACGAGATCGGCGGCTACAGAGAAACCGAAAGCATACTGCAGGGGCTGAATTCAGGAGTTTCCTTTATTGCCTCCGTTCACGCAGGGGACGTGTCATCCCTTGTAAGAAGACGGCAGTTCAGGCTTCTTTTTGATGAAAGCGTTTTTGATAAGGCTGTATTTCTTTCTTCCGAGGTGCCGGGGAGAGTTACGGCTGTATATTCGTACGGGGAGCTTTTATATGAAATCAGCAGGTCTTTTGAGTCTTTGCACGGCAATTGCACTGACGGGGTTTTATCTTGCATTTCTGCAGAACAGGAAAATCAGACTGCTAAAGGAGCTCAGCGCCTTTTTTTCTGATATGGGGGAGATGGGAAAAACGGGCTTATGGGATTTCCGGGAAATCTTAGAAAGGCTGTACCCGAAATACAAGGGGCTTACCTTTGTGGGAAGCGTGATAGCAAATTATGACTGCGGAGAAAATCTTAAAGAAATATGGGAGCAGGAAACCGGTAATTTCTGTCCCTTATACATAAGTGCCGAAATGAAAAAGCTTCTTTCCTCATTTTCCGATGTCTTCGGGCGGTGCTCGAGGGAGGGCTTTGTGAAGCGGTGCAGAGATTTTTCCGATATCGCAGAAGGGCTTCTTGCCTCAGAGGAAAAGCGGTATGAGAAAAACCGCACTGTCACGGTGTATTCGGGTGTGCTTGCTGCCGCCGCCATTTTCTTTATTTTCATTTAAGGGGTGAACGGTACGGATATAGAAATAATTTTCAAGGTTGCCGCCGTAGGGCTTATTGTGGCGGTGCTCAATCAGGTGCTCACCCGTTCGGGTCGGGATGAATACACGATGATAACCACCCTTGCAGGGCTTGTCATCGTAATAATGATGGTTCTGCCCTATGTGGGAACAATGTTTTCTTACGTGAGGAGTGTGTTTGACCTTTGATGTCAAAAATTGCAGGAATTGTGGTAACGGAGCTGCTTGTCTATTCGCTTTTAAGACAGTATAAGCCTGAGCTTGCCCTTTTTTCGGGGCTCGGTGCGGCTGCGGTGCTGATTTTCGTTGTGGGGGAAGAGCTAAGGGATGCACTGGGCTTTTTCGACAGCCTCTTTTCCGCGGGAGGAGCCTCTTTTCTTTACGTAAGCGTGCTTATAAAGGTGCTGGGAATCACTCTCATTACTCAGGTGCTTTCGGATATGTGCCGTGACAGCGGAGCTTCTGCCGCCGCAACGAAGCTTGAATTTGCTGGGAAAATAATAATAACGGCTGTGAGCATTCCCGTTATAAAGGGCTTCGTATCCTACATTGCAGGACTGGTAAAGGGCGTATGAAAAAAACGGCTGTATTTCTTTTGTGCACGCTTCTTTTTGCGGGCTTTTCCGTAAAAGCCTTCGCTTCCGATATGTACGGTGAGATTTTCGATTTTTTCTCCGAGGATGCACTGTCTCTTCTTGAGCAGCTCGGAATAGATACGGACGGGCAGGGAGATTTTTTTAATATCACACCCGAAAGGGCACTGAATACGGTGTGGGAGCTTTTCACCGACGGCTTTTCCGATATTTTCCGGGGAGGGCTTACCTCTCTCACGCTTATTATCATAGCCTCCTTGTTTACGGGCTTTTTCCCCGAGGGAGGAAATCTGTTCTTTATGGGAAAAAGCGTTGCCGTGATGACCGTTATGTTTTCCGTTGTCAGCTTCACGGGGGAGATTTTCACCGAATGTGCTTCGGCTTTACTGATGACAAGGAATTTTATACTGACTCTTATCCCCGTTTTTACGGGAGTTATTGCAATGTCGGGAAATCCCTCACTTGCTGTCAGCTTCAATTCAATAGTTTTTGCCTTCGGAGAGGGAATCGGGCTTCTTTTCAGTGACGTTATTCCCGTAATGTCTGCCGTGCTTACAGCCGTATGCTCTGCAGGGGCAATAAATCCGTTTATGAAGCTTCAGGGAATCGGCCGCACTCTGTCACGGGCAATCACAATGCTTATGGCGTTCGTTGCAGGCATTTTTGTTGCGGTGCTCTCCGTAAGAGGAGTAATTGCAGGGGCTGCAGATTCCGTAACCATAAGGGGCTTTCGCTTTCTTATCGGAAATACGGTGCCCGTTGTAGGCTCCGCAATAGGTGAGGCACTGAATTCCGTGGTGGCAGGCATCGGTCTTATCAGAAGCACCGTGGGAATGCTTGGTGTGGTGGGTGTTATCGTCATAATACTGCCCGTGCTTGCAGACATAATTCTGTGGAAAGGAGCGCTTTTCGTTATGGGTGTTACTGCGGATATTACGGGAAACAATGAAATAAAGGGCTTTACGGAAAATTTAAGCGGTGTGATTTCCCTTATCACGGGTGCACTGTGCTTCGTGTCACTTGTGTTTATTCTCAGTATTGCAATCATCCTGACGGTAAGTAAGACTTGATATGGAAAATCTTAAGGACTGGGGATTGGCACTTCTGTTTCTCAGTGCAGGAAGCCTCATTTACTGCTTTTTACTGCCCTCGGGCACGGTTTCAAGAACGGCAAAGGCAGTTATAAGCGTCGTTCTTATGTCGCTTATCTTTATGCCCCTGTTTTCCGTTTTTTCTTCGGGGGACTACAGTGATTTCATTTTTTCGGGTGAATACGAAACGGAGAATTACGATTCCTTTCTCCAGGAAAGCGTAAGGTCTGCGGCAGAGGAGGTAATAAGAGATACGGTGAGAAAATTTACCTCAGTGCCTTATAAGACGGAAATTTTTATTAATAAAACCGAAGACGGTAACATAAATATTGAATATGCAGGTATTATTTTTGAAGCAAGACCTCAGTATGAGGAAAAGCTGACGGATGCGCTTTATGACGCTCTCGGACTGATACCTGACATCAGGGTGGAATTGACCGATGAATAATTTGCGTAACAAAATAACGGAAATGCTTAAAAAAGACAAAAAGCTTCTGATTATTATGCTTCTCGGGCTTTCGGGGATGCTTCTGCTTCTTTTCTCTGGTGACGGTACGAAGGAAGTGCCTGCCGAAAACGGCTCTTCAGATATTTCAGCCGTTGAAAAAGGCATAGAGGAGAAGCTGTTATCCCTCATAAAAACAGTGGACGGGGCAGGAAGGGTAAAGGTTGTCGTAACAGTTGACAGCCTTCAGGAAAAGACCGTAGCCGTCAACAGCGAGGGGCAGTACGGGGAAAATGAAAGTGAATATAAAAACGAATACGTCATAGTGGAAGGCTCGGGGGCTTCGGACGGTCTTCTGCTGAAAATTACCGCTCCCGTAATAAGAGGTGTGGGAATCACCTGTGAAGGAGGGGGCTCCACAGCCGTAAAGCAGGAAATAATACGGCTTGTAAGTGCCTCTCTCGGGGTTCCCGTAAACAGAATATGGGTAACAAAAATGGCAAAAAAATAATTTTCGGAGGATATATTATGCACGTTCTTTTAGGTAAAAAACAGATAGTTCTTGCCGCTCTGGTTGTGGCTCTCGGTCTTGCGGTATTCGTCAACTGGTACTATACGGGTACGGGGACGGAGCTTTTTCCCGAGGGTGACGGTCAGGGGAATATTTCGGTCGAAGCGCCCGACGGCACGGCACAGCTTGTAAACGGGGAAAATCAGGGAGATTATTTCTCGGAAATCAGATTGCAGAGAGATTCTGCCCACGCTTCAGCTCTCGAGGAGCTTCAGGCAGTGCTTGCATCCGCCACGGGTGAAACTGAGGTGTCCGTCACAACGGCAAAGGCAATTGAAAAGCTTCAGAATGAAATCAAAATGGAATCGGACATTGAAAGCCTCGTGACAAGCAGAACTGGTAACGACTGCATTGCCGTAATTTCCGAAAATGCCGTTGAAATCGTAGTCCCTACATCAGCCCTTTCGGATTCCAACGTGCTTACAATTTCCGACGTTGTGAATGAGGTCTGTGCGAAAAAGTATGAAAATATCAAAATCTCGGGTGCTGTCGGTTGACAAAATTACCGCCTTTGAAGTATCATTGATACCATAAAGGCGGTGTTTTTATGGATTATGTAAACAAGGGTAAAAACGGAGAGGTTATTTTAACCGACGGAAAAAACGAGGCAGAGTTCGAATTTCTCGAGATGTATGTTCTTGACGGTCAGGAATATGCCGTACTCCTCGAAGCAGGGGACGATATGATAACCATTATGAAATTCACGGAGGCGGACGGTAAAAAGCCCGAAATCTATTCCGAAATCGAGGACGAGGATGTTTTCGACAAGCTCCTTTCAATGTACGAGGAGGATAACGACTGATTTCTGAAATCCGTTGTTGCTTTATTTTTCATAAGTGCTTCTCGGGCAGGGCTTTCCCTGCCCGTTTTTTGTGTTGCAATAAGGCTTAAAATATTATATAATAATCAATCAGAGGTGTTTTTATGAAATCTGATGTTATTGTTATAGGCGGCGGACCTGCAGGTCTTATTGCCGCAGGCAAGGCGGCTGAGAGAGGGCTTTCGGTTACAGTGCTTGAAAGAAATCCCCGTCCAGCAAGAAAGCTTATGATAACGGGCAAGGGCAGATGCAACGTTACAAATGCATGCACCCTGGTAAACGAGCTTATGGAGGCAATTCCCCATAATTCCCGTTTCCTTTACGGCGCATTTTCAAGGTTTATGCCCTATGATACCATGGATCTGTTTGAGGGCATGGGCGTACCCCTTAAAATAGAAAGAGGCAACCGTGTTTTCCCCGAATCGGACAAGGCTGTTGATATTGTTGATGCAATTGTAGCGTACGCCAAAAACAACGGTGCGAAAATCATTACGGACGAGCGCGTGACTGCTCTTCTGACGGACGAAAACGGAATAACGGGTGTCGTCACAGAAAAGGGTAACAAGTATGAGGCTCCCGACGTAATTGTCGCAACGGGCGGCTGTTCATATCCTCTTACGGGCTCCACGGGTGACGGCTACAGACTTTCCGAATGTGTGGGACATAACGTAACACCGCCCACACCCTCACTTGTGCCTCTTGAAACAGAGGAATACTGGGTAAGAAAGCTTCAGGGGCTTTCCCTTAAAAACGTTTCAATTACAATAAGAGATACTGACACCTACAAGGAGGTTTATACGGATTTCGGGGAGATGCTCTTTACACACTTCGGTGTATCGGGCCCTATGATTTTAAGTGCATCCTCACATCTTCGTGATATAAAGCCCGGAAAATACGAGCTTTCAATTGACCTGAAGCCTGCTCTCACCGAGGAAAAGCTTGACGAAAGAGTAATAAAGGATTTCTCCAAATACTCAAACAAGGCACTCGGTAACGCACTTCAGGAATTGTTACCCCGTAAGCTTATTCCCGTAATCGTAAGTCTGTCGGGAATTGAGCCTGACCTCAGAGCAAACAAAATCACAAGGGACATGAGAAAGGACCTTGTGTGGCTTCTTAAAAATCTTACCTGCACAATCAGATGCACCCGTCCCATTGACGAGGCAATAATAACTGCAGGCGGTATAAAAACAGATGAAATCGACCCCAAGACAATGGCAAGCAAGAAAATCAGAGGTCTTTATTTCGCAGGCGAGGTAATTGACGTTGATGCATATACGGGAGGCTTTAATCTGCAGATTGCATTTTCAACGGGCGCCCTTGCAGGCAACAGTGTAAAAGGAGAGAGGAACAATGGTTAATATAGCAATTGACGGCCCTGCAGGTGCAGGAAAAAGCTCCGTGGCAAAGCTTGCGGCAAAGGAGCTCGGCTTTATTTATATTGACACGGGTGCACTTTACCGTGCAGTAGGCGTTGCCGTTCTCAGAAAGGGTCTTAAAACCGATTGCAGTGAGGACGTGCTTTCCGTTCTCCCTGAAATCAATATTGAGCTTGCTTTTGCTGACGGTGAGCAGAGAGTGCTTCTGAACGGTGAGGACGTAAGCCGTGATATCCGCCTTCCCGAAGCCTCGATGGCGGCTTCAAACGTTTCCGCAATTCCCGAGGTACGTGCATTCCTTCTTGATATGCAGAAGAAGTTTGCCCGTGAAAATAACTGTCTTATGGACGGCAGAGATATAGGCACCGTAATTCTTCCTCACGCAAGACCTAAAATTTTCCTTACAGCTTCTCCCGAGGTGAGAGCCGACAGAAGATACAAGGAGCTCATCGAAAAGGGCACTCCCAAGGATTATAACGAGCTTTTAGAGGAAATAAAGCTCAGGGATTATAACGATTCCCACCGTGCTGTAGCACCACTTAAGCCTGCCGATGACGCTTATATTCTTGATTCCTCGGATATGCCCATAGAGGCTGTTGTTGAAAAAATTGTATCACTCGCAAAGGAAGCGATGTAAATGAAAATAACTCTTGCAGAATCTGCAGGCTTCTGCTTCGGGGTTGCCCGTGCGGTAAAGCAGGCAGAGGGTTATATAGAGGAGGGCGTGAATGCCTGCACCCTCGGTCCTCTTATTCACAATCCGCTGTTTGTGAAATCTCTTGAGGACAAGGGCGTGTACGTTGCGGACGGAATCCCCGAGGTAAAGGACGGCTACACGCTTATTATCCGTACACACGGAATAACAAAGGAGCTTTTTTCCGAAATTGAGAAAAGCGGTATCAGGTATTTTGATGCAACCTGTCCCTTTGTGAAGAAAATTCACAGAATCGTGGAAAAGGAAAGCACCGACGGCAGTAAGATAATTATTGCAGGTGACCCGAATCATCCCGAGGTTAAGGGAATAAGAAGCTACTGTAAAACGGAAAGCTTCGTGGTTTCGTCAGCAGGAGAGCTTGAAGGCATCATAAAAAACGGTGATTTTCAGGAAAGCGATTCGTTTTCTTTGGTATCTCAGACAACTTTTGATGCAAAAGAGTTTAAAAAATGTGAAAAATTTGCAAAAATACTCTTCACAAACCTGAAAATATTTGATACAATATGTAATGCTACCGCTCTGAGGCAGGAAGAGGCAGTTGCCCTTGCCAAGGAGAATGATATGATGATTGTGATAGGCGGACGCAACAGCTCCAATACGGAAAAGCTCCGTAAGCTTTGCGCCGAGGTCACAGACACTTATCTTATTGAAGAGGCATCCGAGCTATCGGGAATTAATTTTGACAAGGCTTCTTCAGTCGGAGTTACTGCCGGAGCGTCCACTCCGGACGGTATAATTAAGGAGGTAATCAGAACAATGTCCGAGTCCAATGTAAACATCGAATCAGCAGTTGAAAACCAGGGACAGGTTGAGGCTGTTGAGAACACC
>JAZRST010000016.1:0-48582 GCA_045651625.1 Acutalibacteraceae bacterium
CGTGGTCGTGGCAGGCCAAGACTTGATGTGCCGAATAGCAGACGTAGTCGCAGACACGATGTCAACACAATGTATATAAACAAAGCTGCTCAGTTAATATCGGAAGCGGCTACCGAAATCACCGATGGAAAACTGCTTTGGTATTCAGATGATGCTACATGGACAATAAAAAGCAAAGACGGAATACTTGAACAGATTGGTAGAATGTTGATTCAAGATAAGGTTTCACAGAATCACTGTATTTTTATAGCAAACCTTTCTATTTCCGCATTGAAAAACGGATGCACCTGCAGAGAGATTGAAAAAGCAATACGTAAAATACGAATGGCTTTCAAGGAATCTACTAAAGCACCCGATAATACAGAGTTGATAAGTATTGCAGGTCAAGCCGTTACTGCACTACGCCTGATGGGTGAATGATTTATGGTAGCCGCTACCGAAAAGAAAAGGAGTATGATGATTCTGAACATTGATATTGTTTACAAAGAACCGCAAAGCCAAATCTTCTTCAAAATGCCGAAGGTGTTGTTTACGGAGAGATACAAAGGCTTATCCGCGGAGGCAAAGCTACTTTACGGCTTGATGCTCGACAGGATGCAGTTATCAGCAATCAACGATTGGTGCGATAAAAACGGAGAGGTCTTTATCTTTTATACCATTGCTGAAACAAGTGAAGTGCTTGGTTGTGGTCATGATAAGGCAACAAGATTGCAGCGTGAACTTGTAAAACATAATCTGCTTGGTCGTAAATATCAGGGCAAAGGCAAACCTGCAAAGCTGTATGTTTCAGATATACCGAAAACACGCATCAGGTCACCGTAAAAGTCGCAAGTAATAAGACTGAGTAGAGTAAAACTGAAAGTTATATACCAACCGAGAAAAGAGAAATATATCTTTTAATTAAGTTAGTAGTAACTTTAAGTATATAAGGCGGTTTGGGTGAAGCAAACGGCTGATGAAACAACGCATTTCTTCTTCGGCTCGTAAAAATACAAATTTGGCAAATCAGACGATAGAAATTTGCAAAATGAACAGTACCCCGACAGCGAAATTTCCATTAAAAATCGGTGCATTCTGCCCGTAATACTAAGGGCAAAAAGCACTCGAAAACGGCTTTGTTGAAAAAATATAAATTTTTCAATGAAATGAATTTCCACTATTTTTACACTATTTTTCATTATGGGGCGGTTTTGACAAAAAGAAACTGCCCTCACGAGGAGAGCAGTTAAAAAATTATTCATCGTTTCGTACAATATCTAACATAACTCGTAAATTTTAAATTGACTCCAAGTGACCGTGCTAATTCTGCGATTGAACTATCATCGTCATCGGTATACCAACAGTTTCCTATTATGCTATTGATTTCTGTAAAACCTGCAAGAACAGTTTCTTCATACAAATCTTCAAATATGTCAGGGCGTTTCTGTATGAGAACTTCCTGAACTTTTTTAGAGAGAGCTGAAAAGGTTTCTTTGGTTACAAAACCTGTGGATGTTACGAATAATCCTCCAGGCTTTAATACTCGATATACTTCCTTCAATGCTTTTGCTTTATCACCAATGGCATTACCAATACCGCCGGCATCTGAAACAACATCAACAGAATTATCCTTGAATGGCATATTACAAAAATCAAAAATTGCATAATAAAGATTTGGAGATTCCAACTTTTTATCTAAAAGATTTTTCCATTCTTTTACTACCGTTGATGAAATATCACTAATTATAATTGTAGCATCCGAATCTGATTTAAGAACATACGGCATAAAACCGCCACCCGGTCCTGTACCTATTTCAAGAATAATGCCGCCATGTTCTGCTATTGTTTTTCCGACATTATCTAAGAAATCATTTTTTGAGATTGCATTTGTCCAATTGTGTGGTACCCAATTATTTTTTACGATATTATTACTCCAAATATCATCGTCGTTTTCTTCGGAAGTAAAATATGATATTCCTTTTTTAGAAGTATCTTTATCAGTAAGGTCTAAAATCAGATTCTTATCTACCAATAATTCATTGATATTTGTTCCATACAAATGCGATAATTCAAGTAATATTTCAATGTTTGGTAATGTAGCTCCGCACTCCCATTTTGAAACTGCCTGCGGTGTAACACCAAGCCTTTCAGATAATTCCGATTGAGATAAGTTCATTTTTTTTCTAAATAAGGCTATGCGTTTACCAAAATGAATTTGGTTTATCATAAGTTACACTCCTTTCAGTGATATTTTCAGTATAGCAATATTTCTATAAACATAAAAGCGATGTGTATTTTATGATTTCACAAAAACAACAACTTGGAGTTGTTTTTACAGCTTAAAGAAAATTTATTTATAAGCAAATTATACAACTCTATACACAACAAATCAACCTGAATACATATCCTCGTATAAACACAAGGATTTTTTATCACGAAATTTTAAAATAAAGGAAGTGAAACAATGCTTTAGCAAAAAATAAAATCTTAAAAATCGAAATCTAAAATCTAAAGAAAGGACTTTAAAAATTTTATGGTAAACGAAAAAATTGAATATTTAAATCTCGATTTATTGCATCCCTTTGAAAATAATCCGTTTCAGAGTGTTGATGAAATTGAATACGATGAGCTTCGTGACAGCATTAAAGAGTTCGGAATTATCACACCGCTTATTGTTAATAAGTCAGATAATGGTTACGAAATCATCTCCGGTCACAGGCGATGGCAGATTGCAAAAGAGTTGAATCTTGATGTCGTTCCCGTTTATGTAAGAGAGCTTTCAAAAGAAGAAGCGGTAATAAATTTTGTTGATTGCAATTTATCACGAGAAAAAATCTTACCGAGTGAAAAAGCACGTGCGTATAAAATGAAACACGATGCGATGAAAAAGCAAGGTGCAAGGACTGATTTAACTTCGTCACAAGTTGGGACGAAGTTTCGTAGCGATGAAATGCTTGCAGAAACAATGCCCGATTCCCGAATGCAGATTCAGAGATATATCAGGCTTAATAATTTACAACCGACGCTTCTTGATATGGTGGATGAAGGAAGAATATCTTTTACACCTGCGGTTGAGCTTTCGTATCTAACTGAAGAGGAACAGTGCAACTTAATTGAAACTATTGACAGTGAAGATTGCACTCCGTCACTCTCTCAGGCACAGCGTATGCATAAATTAAGTGATGAGAAAAAACTCACTATGGATGCTATCTTTGAAATTATGCAGGAACAAAAAGCTAACCAGAAGGAGTATGTAAAAATCCCGATTGAAACTTTTAAGAAGTATTTTAAGAAAGATATGCCGCCGAAAAAGATGGAAGAGATAACGGAAAAGGCTCTCGCACGTTACGCAATGGTGCTTCAAAAGCAACGGCAGTGGGAGCGTTAAAAAACATGGTATTGTCTTTGCGAGCATTGGATTTGTTGCAACAAATCCGCTCGAAAGCAGAAAAGAGGTGAAAACATTTGCCGAGAAAAAGACAACACCGATACGCATTTTATCTTGATGATGAAGAAAATGAAATGCTTTTAAGCCTCACGAAAAGATTCTGTATGAGCATTTCGGATATTATCAGACTCTTAATAATGTACCAATGCATAAAATTTCCGCCCAAAGAAATCCGTTCTGTTGTTCCCGAGCTTCGGCGTATAGGTAATAATCTTAATCAGATAGCAAGAGCATTGAACTCAAAATCGTTTGTTACTGATAAAGAAATCAGAAATGCAATTACAGAGCTTCGTGATTGTGAAAAGCAATTACTTGAAAATTTTGATACAGGAAGGTGATAAAAAATAGCGATAACAAAAATTAAAAAGTTAAAAACGGGACTTTCAAAGCTGATTGATTATGCAATGAATCCTTCAAAAACAACTGTCGATAAAATTTTTAATGACGGTATGAAAAATGAAGAAGTGGTTTTTGTACGAGGTATAAACTGTACTCCCGAATTTGCAAAAGCACAGATGCAGGAAACAAAAGAAATGTTTAATAAAAATTCAGGTAACATCGGATATCATATTATTCAATCCTTTGATGATAATGAGGGTACGAATGAACAGGTTTTTGAAATCGGTTGCAGGCTTGCCGAAGAATTATTCGGTGACAAGTTTGAAGTCATTGTTGCACTTCATAAGAATACTGATAATCTTCATTGCCATATTGTTGTGAACTCTGTTTCATTTATTGACGGTAAAAAGTTTAATGATAACAAAACTTTTCTGAATAAAATGCGTAATGTGTCAGACAGACTTTGCAGAGAGCAGGGATTGTCGGTTATTGAAAATCCGAAACCGTCAAAACATCAATGCTATCCGCAGTATATCGCAGAGCGTGACGGAGAGTATAACAAATTCACAACGCTCAAAAAAGATATTGATGAGTGTATTCTTCGTACAGGCAGTGAGAGAAATTTTCTTTATGAAATGCAGAAGCTCGGTTATAAATTTGATTTTTCCAAGCCCCATATAACGGTTAATCATCCGTCATACAAAAGACCGGTATGGTTATGTGACCTCGGTGATGAATATTCTTATGAAAGAATATGTAACAGAGCATTCGCTAATTGGCGACGTTATCGAATTGATTTACCGCCGCAGGATGAGTGGAAAGATTATCTTTATGATTTTCCAAAAACTTACAGAGAGGTTTATGTCCATTTCGTTACAGTGGTTCGGGCGGTGAAAAGCCGACCTAAAGAAAACTACTATATTGAAAAATATCTGCAAAGAGAAATCATAAAGCTTGACCGTCTGATTGAGCAACAGAATCTTTTATGCCATAACGACATTGAAACTGATGAGCAGTTACAGGCATATAAACAGGAATGCATAAGCGAAATGGCAGAAGTAACAGAAGCACGAAGAATCTATCGCAACAAATTAAAATCTGCTGTTCGCAAGGGTAATGAAAAGGAAATTGCAGAAATCAAAGATACTATCAGCCTGTTTTCTGAAAGACTGAAAATTCTTCGTAAGGACATTAACACCTGCGAAAGAATTGAATGTTCTGAGCCTGATATTGAAAGTAAAATCGGCAAGATTCTTGAAATCGAACAGCAGCAAAAAAATAAAACACAAAACAGAAGCTGTGGTTATTCACGGGATGTAAGATAAGGAGGAATTATTATAAGAAAAATAATTGAATTTTGTAAAAACACTAAAGAGGCATTTAATGAGGTTTTAAGAAGCACTAAGGGTGAGGGAAATTTTTATATTGATACAAGCATATTTACTGCTGAACAAAACGCAGCCTTTGACAGAATAGCTGATTTCCTTGCACGAATGGTAGAAAAATATAGCCCGATACTTGATGATATTATAAAGTCTGAAGCAGACAAAAAATCAGAAAAACAAATTGCATAATAAATACTGTGGGGCAGGCTTGCCTGCCTCACACATTTGTTGAATGTATAAAATAAAAATATAATCAAGGTATCAAAAAGTCAGGAGATGAAAAATTATGAAACGACAAATTTGTTATATCTACACTCGTGTTTCAACCTCTATGCAGGTTGATGGATACAGCCTTGATGCACAGAGAGAAAAGCTCCGTAAATATGCTGAGTATCAGGAAATGCATATTGCAGGCGAATACAGTGATGAAGGTAAATCGGGTAAAAATATCGGTGGCAGACCTGATTTTCAAAGAATGCTTGATGATATTGCAAGCGGTAAGGATAGTATAGATTTTGTACTTGTATTTAAGCTGTCCCGTTTCGGCAGAAATGCTGCAGATGTACTTTCATCCTTACAGATTATGCAAGACTATGGCGCAAATCTTATCTGTGTTGAGGACGGGATAGACAGCTCAAAGGACAGCGGTAAACTGATGATTTCTGTTTTATCTGCTGTTGCTGAAATCGAGCGTGAGAATATTCTTGTTCAGACCATGGAAGGCAGAAAGCAAAAGGCAAGAGAAGGTAAGTGGAACGGTGGTTTTGCACCTTATGGTTACTATCTTGATAAGGGCGAACTGAAAATTGCAGAGGATGAAGCTGAGGCTATAAGAGTTATCTACGATAAATTCATTCATACCAATATGGGAGCGAACGGTATTGCCAAACATCTTAATCAGCACGGCTATGAAAAGAAGCAAAGGCAAAACGGTACGCTCAGTACATTCTCTGCACACTTTGTTAAGCTTGTTCTTGATAACCCTGTTTATTGCGGTAAATTAGCATACGGCAGAAGAAAAACCGAAAAAGTTAACGGAGCACGAAACGAATATCACATTGTAAAGCAAGACGAATACCCTGTTTATGACGGCGTGCACGATGCAATTATATCTGAAGAAGACTGGCTTTTAGCTCAGGACAAACGAAAGAAAACAGGTATTAAGAATAAGAAGGTGTACAGCCTTGAGCATCAGCACTTGCTTTCAGGCATTGTTTGCTGTCCCGAATGCGGTCAGCCTATGTATGGCAGTGTAAACAGAAAGAGAAAAAAGGACGGAACATTCTACCGTGACTATTGGTATTATGCCTGTAAGCACAGATTGGAGCTTGACGGTCACAAATGTTCTTACAGAAAACAGGTTCATCAGGAGAGGGTTAATTCTGCAGTTGAAGAATTTATATCAAAGATAGTTAAAAATCCGAAGTTTGAAGAAGCAATCAAGCAAAAGATAAATGCAAGAATTGATACCGCCGAAATTGAAGCCGAGATTGAAAGCCTTACAAAGAAGCTCCGTCAGCTTAATATGGCGAAAGATAAGCTTGGCAAAACTATGGACAGTCTTGATATGTTTGATGAGTTCTACAACAAGAAGTACGATGATATGCAGTTAAGGCTTAACGCATTATACCGTGATATAGCAGAAACGGAAAAAGAGTTATCTGCTGTATATGAAAGGCTTGAAAATATTCGCAAAGATAAAATTTCTCAAGAAAAGGTATATCAATTTCTGTTATTCTTTGATATAATATATCCAAAGTTCACGGATGCTGAAAAGAAAGAGTTTCTCGGCAGTATTATTGAACGCATTGAGATTAACCCGGAACCGACTGAAAACGGACAGATACTCAAAAAGATTAAGTTCCGCATTCCCATCTGTTACGATGGGAATGACGGTAACGATACTGAAATTTCTGTTCCGACTGAAAAATTGACAGTCGAGACGGTTGTTCTGCTTTTGAGAGAAAGAGGTAAATAATGAAAAATAATAATTTGATTTCACAAATAGCATATAAGGCTCTTACGAATGTATGGGGCACTGCATTTCTGCCTTCTGCTGTAAGAAGTGGCTTTAAGGGTAAAAAGACGGTTGTTCCTGATGATTTTACTCCCGTTTTACGTTTTGCGGTATGCTCGGATATTCACCTGAACGGAGAAGAGGGGCAGACAGCGGCTGTCAGATTCGCTCAGCTTTTTGACGATATGTATGAATATTCCGCCTCCTGCGCCTATAATAAATTTGATGCAATGATGGTTGCAGGTGACTTTTCAGGCGGCGGTGCCGAAAAGCAGTACGTTATGTACAACAAAATCACAGAGGAAAAATTAAGACCTGAAACAAAGCTTCTTACGGTTATCGGAAATCACGAATTTATCGACTACCGTGATGTTGATGCAACAGTCGGTTATACTGTATATAAAAAATATATCAGCAGCGAAATGGATACGGACGTGGTTATAAACGGCTATCATTTCATCGGTGTTGCTTATGATGATAACGGAAAAACCTTCAAAACTAAGCTTTCATGGTTAAAGGAAAGACTTGATAATGCAACGTCTGAAAATCCTGAAATGCCCGTTTTCGTGTATCAGCATCCCCATCCCTTCCTTACTGTTTACGGCAGTGTGAACTGGGGTGACAGAGATTTAAGAGCGGTGCTTAATAATTATCCTCAGGTAATAGATTTCTCGGGACATTCCCACTATTGTCCTGCTGACCCCCGTTCCGTATGGCAGGGTTCATTCACGGCTGTTGGCTGCGGCTCACTTTCAGCGTTGATGGGTAATCTCAATTATATTGAGGGGGATAAGGATGCTCCCGGAAATTCAGGCTCTGCCTGGGTAGTTGAGGCTGACGGCAAGGGTAACGTCCTTATGAAGCTTTATGATATTGAAAACCGTCAGTTCTTTGGGGATGTTCTTTATTTCTTTACAAGGCTTCACCATAAATCAGAAAGAGCTTATAACTGGCATAAGCTTAAATCTCTTGATACCGCTCCCGTATTTGCAGACGGTGCAAAAATAAAAAGTATCGAAAATGAAGATGGGGAGACCGTAATGTCATTTCCCGGAGCAAAGGGCTATTATCCGGCTGAAAGCTACAAGCTTACCGTTACGGATTCCGATAAGCGCTGTATATTTGCAAAAACGGTTATTTCGGACTATGTAAGAGCCTCCGAAAATGACGTGAACGTAAATCTCGGAAAACCTCAGAAGGGCGAATTTACGGTAAAAATAACTGCTTACAGCCCCTATGCAAAAAAAGGCGGAAGTCTTTCAGGGAAAATCTCTGTATAAAGGAGTAGGATTATGAACGGAATGACAAGAAGAGAACGTCAGGTGACGGATATCAATGAAATTATAAAGATTCTTGATAAATCAAAGGTGTTGCACTTAGGTCTTGTCGACGGTGACGAGCCTTACGTTATACCTATGAACTACGGCTATGAATTTGTTGAAGATAAGCTTGTTTTTTATCTTCACGGAGCAAGGCAGGGAAGAAAGCTTGATATTATAAAAGCGAATCCCAAGGCCTTTGCCGAGCTTGAGTGCGATATCGTTCCCTTTGAAGGTGAGGTTGCCTGCAAATACGGCATTACCTATGCTTCCGTTATGGCAAAGGGAAAGGCTGTGCTTGTTGAGGATACAAAAGAGAAAATGCACGCTCTTTCCGTGCTTATGAAAACACAGACGGGCAAGGATTTCGAATTCAATGAAAAGCTCGTAAGCGTTGTGAGCGTTATTAAAATAGACGTGGAGGAATTCACAGCAAAGCACCGCCCCGGACCTAAGAATTAAAGAAACGATAAGGCTGTATCATAGCATCTTTTTATGATGTACTGATACAGCCTTATTTTTATGTTGTCACATATATGTCTTTTTTCTTTACGTCAATGAGTAATAATCCCTGTCCTGCCGTCATAAAATTTACCGATAAAGAAAAATTCGGAGGAATTGTTATGACAAGCACTAATATTTATAAAGATATTGCACAGCGGACGGGAGGGGATATATACATAGGGGTTGTCGGTCCCGTGAGAACGGGAAAATCCACGTTTATCAAGAAATTCTGCGAGCTTATGGTTATTCCCAATGCTCCCCGTGATTTTTCAAGGGAAAGAATGATAGATGAACTGCCACAGTCTGCCGCAGGAAGAACAATAATGACTACTGAGCCGAAATTCGTGCCTGAAAGAGGGGTAAGAATTTCTGTTGATAATAATATTGAAATGAACGTCCGCCTTGTGGACTGTGTCGGTTACATTGTGCCGTCTTCTCTCGGTTATATAGAAAACGAAGAGCCGAGAATGGTGAAAACACCCTGGTTCCCCGATGAGATTCCCTTTAATATGGCGGCAGAAATCGGCACAAAGAAGGTAATATCCGAGCACGCAACCATAGGACTTGTTATTACCACGGATGCCAGCATCAGCGATATCCCCCGTGAAGAGTACGAGGAGGCGGAGGAGCGCGTAATAAGTGAGCTTAAGGAGCTCAATAAGCCCTTTGTTGTGCTTCTTAACTGTATGTATCCAAAAAGTGCTTCGGCAGGTATTGTTGCAGGTGAGCTTTCCGAAAAATATAACGTGCCTGTCATTCCCGTGAACTGTCTCAACCTGACCGAGGATGAAATGAACGATATTCTTTCTCAGGTGCTTTATGAATTTCCCTTAAGAAAAATCGTAGTCAATATGCCGTCGTGGCTTAAAGGCTGTGATAAGGAAAGTGAGCTTCACGAAAAGCTTAACGAATGCTTCAGAAAAGCAGGCAATTCCGTAACGAGAATTTCTGATTTACAGCGTTTTACCGACAGTCTTTTGTCGGAAAAGCTGTTTTCAAAGGCAGTGACCGAGGGTGTTGAGCTCGGTGTGGGCTGTGCTTATATTGATGCAGGGCTTGATAACACATATTTTTATAATATTCTTTCGGGGATTACGGGAGAGGAAATCAAGGATGATGCAGACCTTATTGATATTCTCAGGGATTTCTCCGTTATCAGGAAGAAGTATGAAAAAATTGCCGCTGCCCTTGAACAGGTGAATTCGACGGGCTACGGAATAGTAATGCCCTCAATTGATGAGTTGAGTCTTGAGGAGCCCGAAATTATGAAGCAGGGAAGCCGTTACGGTGTTCGTCTTAAGGCAAGCGCTCCCTCAATACATCTTCTGAAGGCCGATATAAAAACCGAGGTTGCTCCCATTGTGGGAAGTGAGAAGCAGAGTGAGGATCTTGTAAAATATCTTCTTGACGGCTTCGAGGATGACCCCTCAAAGATATGGGAATCCAACATCTTCGGAAAATCCCTTGATGAGCTGGTTAATGAAGGTCTTAAGACAAAGCTTATGCACATGCCAAATGAAGCAAGAATGAAATTACAGCAGACACTTGAAAGAGTGATTAATGAGGGCTGTAACGGGCTTATATGTATTATTGTTTAACTCAAAAAATTGCCGTCATCAGCGATGACGGCATTAAGTTTACTGCAATTTCTTATATTCTTCCACGGCGATTCTGTCACATTCTTCATTAAAGGGATGAGCCGCATGCCCCTTTATCCATTGAAAGGTAACCTTATGCTTTTCTAAAAGAGCATCAAGCTCCTTCCATAATTCGGGATTAAGAACAGGCTTTCCGTCGGATTTTTTCCAGCTTTTGGCTTTCCAGGAATTGAGCCATTTCTGATTTATTGCATCACAGACGTATTTTGAATCAGATACAACCGTTACCTCACAGCTTCTTGTCAGCGCCTGAAGTCCCTTTATGACGGCACTTAATTCCATTCTGTTATTTGTCGTATCCTTTTCTGCGCCTGAAATTATCTTTTTATGCTCACCGAAGGTGAGTATTGCACAGTAGCCTCCCGGACCGGGATTGCCTGAGCAGGCTCCGTCTGTGTAAAGCATTACCTTGTCCATTGAAAATTACTCCGTAGAATGTTTTTAGTTATTTTAACATTTCAGTAAAAATATTGCAATATTCAGTGACTATTTTGAGACGGTTTTGCAAATAATATTTCCGAAAATCATTGAAAGGGTGTCCGGAATTGAAAGCAGTAATTTTGTGTGGCGGCAGAGGAAGCAGGCTTAATCCTCTTACTGAAAATACTCCCCAGGCTCTTATCAGAGTACTTAACAGACCGTTGATTGATTTAATTATTGAAAAAATTGTCGGAAGCGGTATTTCGGAAATTTATCTGTCTCTCGGATATATGGCAAATGAAATTACCGAGCATTGCCTAAAGAAGGAATACGGTGCAGAAATTTTTTTCTGTTGTGAAAATAAGCCTCTCGGCACGGCAGGCGGAGTGAAGAACTGCATCAAAAGCAGTGATGAGGACATCCTTGTGGTGAGCGGAAGCTGTGTTTTTGATATTGACCTGCAAAGGCTGTATGATTTTCATTATGCAACGGATTCTGATTTTACCGTTTGCGGTTATGAGGAAAAGGATCCGAGAGATTACAGTATAATTTCCTGCGATGATGATTGCAGTATAAAATCCTTTGCCGAAAATTCCACTTGGGAACAGACAGACGGAAGCCTTGTAAACACGGGGATATACGTTATGAAGGGCTCGTTGCTCTCGAAAATTCCCGAAGATACCGGATATGATTTTTCTGAAGACATTTTTCCTTTGATATTTTCAGAAAATCTCCGTTTTATGTGTTATAAAGCAGAGGGCTTATGGGGCAGTGTGAAGGATATTAGCTCTTACAGAAATATTGTCGGAAAAATTCTTGATGCTGATTGCAGAGGCTTTAATTTTGACGGTACTTTTTACGGAAAGGATACGTCTTTCGGTAATGATGCATCCGTTAAGGCCCCTTGTATAATCGGCAAAAGCACGGTAATCGGGGAGGCTTCTGTCATTGGTCCTTACAGCGTGATAGGGAACAACTGCAGTGTAGAGGAAGGCGCGGTGATTGCAGGTGCAATTACGGGAGAATGCTGTAAAATCGGCAGAAATACTGAGCTAAACGGATGCATTACGGATGATTGTGTGACTATAGAGGATAATTGTCTTGCCGAAGAAAACTGTGCTATAGGCTTTAATTGCAGGGTCGGCAGATTCAGCCGTATTCTCGGCGGAAATAAAATATGGCCCGGCAGAAGAGTAGCATCCGAAACCGTGGTATCTCACGATATGCGCTATGAAAATCCCGAAAGTGTCGAGTTTGATATTTTCGGGCTGTCGGGGAAGGCTGATTCGCAGATAGGTCTTGACGATACCGTTTTGTTGGGGCAGGCAATTGCAAGCACCCCGGGTATTGAAAGAATCGGAATCGGCAGTAATGATTCATATCTTGCAGAAAATTTCAGAGCTGTGCTGATAAGCGGAATGAGAGCCTGCGGAGCAGTATGCTATGATTTCGGTGAAATGTTCAGAGCGCAGAGCTATTTTTATTCCGCATATTGTAATCTTGATTTTTATGTTTTTATAGAATCATCGGGTGATATTATTTCCTTTTCGTTTTTCGGTAAAAACGGAATGCCCGTAAGCTCAAAAACAGCGGGTAATATCAATAAAAACTATAAGTTTTCAGCGTTTACTTTTGCGGAACCAACACAGTATAAGGAAGTTTTCAATATGAAGCTTTTCAGTGTTGTCTATAAGTCTTTTTTCAGGAAGCTTTGTCCTTTACCGCTTAAAAATCTACGGGTGAGTGTTGAAACGGAAAATTCCGTAATGTCGGAGCTTGCCGCCGATTTGTTCAGTAAAAGTGAGTTTACTGGGAACGTGAAGCGGGATATTCAGATTCTTGTAAACAGTGCAGGCGGAGAGCTGTTTGCTGTTGAAAACGGTACGGTGTTTTCGGGCGACAGAATTCTGTCACTTTTATGCGAGCTCGAAAATGCAGACGGAAACGACGTGCTTGTTCCCGAGGATGCCCCGAGCTTTATTGAGGAAAATGCCGAAAAATACGACGGCAGTGTTATACGTGTTTTCGAAAACAGCAGGGATGATATGAAGCTTGGTGACCGTTTTGTGCTGAATTCAATATGGACGTTCGATATGCTTCTTATGGCGGCAAAGCTGCTGAACGTTTTAGAAAAAGCAGATATCAGTCTGTCGTCACTTTTTGACAATTACCGAAACTTTGCGCTGAAGAAAACCGTAATGGATATTGATTGTAATTCCTCGGAAATAAGAAGGCTGATTCTGTCCTGCGGAGCCGACAAAAAAACAGGTGAAATTTATTATATTATTGACGGAAGACCCGGGAAAGTACGCATCAGACAGATGGGGAATTCACGAAAAATCAGAATCCTTACAGAGGCAGATAATATGGAAACTGCAAAAGAAATTTCGGTTTTTGTTACCAAAAAAATTAAAGATGCCAATATTGACAAAGATAGTCAAAAGTAGTATCATAAAGTGATTATATATATTTAAAATATTATATGTTCCGGTGCTTCAGCCGGACTTACATAAATCTATAAGGAGTAAATATGCAGAACAATTCTACAAAAACAAGTAAAAAGAAAGATAATTCATCTGCTTCTGCAAGTAAAAAAGCTGCTTCGAAAAACAAGAATAATTCCGCTTCCAAAAACCGTAACAAACAGAATAATGACAATGCGGCTAAAACAAATATTTCAGTAAAAAACGAAAACAAAAAACAGAAAGCAAGCAAGAAAAACAGCCGTTCAAAATCTGTTCAGAGAAAAATGCACGACACCCTTAAGCCGAAGAATAACAAGAAAATCAACCCGATAAGAATAATGTTCCTCGGCGGTATCAACGAAATCGGTAAGAATCTTACCCTTTTTGAGTACAATAACGAAATTATTATTGTTGACTGCGGAATGACGTTCCCCGATGCAGATATGCCGGGTATTGATTACGTTCTTCCCGATATTACTTATGTCGAAAGAAACAAAGACAGAGTAAAGGCAGTTTTTGTTACACATGCACACGAGGATCATATAGGCGGTCTTCCTTATCTTCTCAAGAGCGTAAACGTGCCTGTTTATTGCACACGTCTTACTGCAGGACTTATTGAAGGAAAGCTCAGAGAACACAGAATACTCAATAAATGTCACATTGAAACAATTGAAGCCGGCTCTGTTACAAATATCGGTGTATTCAGCGTTGAGGCAATTCACGTTAATCACTCAATCCCCGATTCAATTGCATTTGCTATTCACTGTGAGACAGGCACCATTGTTCATACGGGTGACTTCAAGATTGACAGCACTCCCATTGACGGTGACGTTATTGACCTTTCAAGATTTGCACAGCTGGGAAAAGACGGTGTTCTCGCTCTTCTTTCCGATTCAACAAATTCAGAAAGACCGGGCTATACCCCCAGTGAGAAAAACGTGGGTGAAACTCTTGAAGCCTTGTTCAGAAGGGCAGAGGGAAAGAGAATCATTGTTGCCTCCTTCTCTTCGAATATTCACCGTATACAGCAGATTATAGATGCCTCCGAAAAGGCAGGACGAAAGATATTCCTTTCAGGCAGAAGCCTTGAAAACACAACCGCAATCAGTATTGATCTCGGTTATATGAGAGTTTCCGAAGGGGTAATCCTTCCCATTGACAAGCTCAGAAATTACCGTGACGAGGACGTTGTTATCATCACAACGGGAAGTCAGGGTGAGCCCATGTCTGCATTGTCAAGAATGGCTCTCGGCGATCATAAGAAGGTTTCTATTGACAGCAATGACTTTGTTATCATTTCTGCAACCCCCATTCCCGGTAATGAAAAGACGGTTGCAAATACGATAAATGAGCTTATGAAGCTCGGTGCAGAGGTGATTTATGAAAAGAGTCTCGGCATTCACGTTTCGGGTCACGCGGCTCAGGAGGAGCAGAAGCTTATTCTTAATCTTGTAAAGCCGAAGTTCTTCATTCCCGTGCACGGTGAGCAGAAGCATCTCAGAAGGCATGAAAGCACTGCCCGCAGTGTGGGAATTCCTGCTGAAAATATTATTGTCCCCGATCTCGGTGCCGTAATTGAGCTGACACCCGAAAAGGCAGTAATGCACACCGGTCTTCCCGTCGGCAGAGTCTTTGTTGACGGTACGGGTGTGTGTGACGTAGGTAAATCTGTTCTCAGAGACAGAAAGAATCTTTCCACTGACGGTGTAGTTGTTGTAAGCACTGTGGTGGACGGCTATACGGGCGAGCTTTTAAGTGAGCTCGACGTGCAGACAAAGGGCTTTGTTTTCGACAATAATACAGCAGAGCTCATTCCCTTTATTGAAAAAGCAAGCAAAAAAGTTCTTGCTGACTATACGGCTTCAACCAATATGGATATTTACACGCTTAAAATCAAGCTTAAAGAAAGCATTTCGCGTGCAATTTTTGATAAGACAAGGCGTTCCCCTATTGTTATAGTAACGGTGTTAACAGCACACTTTTAATGCAACACGGGAGGTGTTGTTGTGAATTTCAGAGATATTCTTAAAAACAATCCTTTTACAGTAGCAATAATACTTCTTGCTACTCTCATAAGCGGCGTGACTTTTATCTATTCAAAGCCGCTTGCTATTGTTGAGCTCGTAATTGTCATAGCTTTTTCCGTATTTACAATCAAGTGGATCAGAAATGAATCTGCAAGAAAGAAAGAGATGCTCAGAAGCTTTGAGAGTCATCTCAGAGAAACCGGAGACGTAGGGGACAGTGTTACGGCATTTCCGTTCCCCTTTATGCTTATTGACAATAACGGAGCGGTTGAATGGTTCAATTCACGTTTTCACGAGCTTCTTGATGACGTTCAGCTGAAAAACGGTGATCTTATTTCTCAGTTCTTCCCTGATTGTAAAAAGATTATTGAGGCTAATGACTTTTCTGTCTTTGATATCAGGACAGACAATAAGGAGTATACGGTTTATCCTGCAAGAATTGACGAAAAGCTGATTTCACTCTATTTTACGGAGGATACGGCACTTAAAGAAATCCGCAAGGAATATAACGTTTCCCGTCCCGTTGTTCTTCTTATAAACATTGACTCTCTTGAGCAGACTGAGGATATACTGGCACATGCGGATTATTACTCTGTTGTTGCCGACGTTGAAAAGGAAATAACCAAGTGGTTGGTTGAAAACAACTGTATATTCCGTAAATTTGCCGACGGTAAATTCCTTGCTCTTACGGAATCCCGTTATTTTGATAGTATGCTTAAGGATAAGTTCAGCGTTCTTGATAAGGTACGTCTTTACAGATTCGGTGAAGAGGAAGTTGATATTACGCTGTCTGTAGGTGTCGGCAAGGAAAGCACCTTTGACCTTTGTGAAGTCAGCGCAAGACAGGCACTTGACCTTGCCCGAGGAAGAGGCGGAGACCAGGCTGTTGTAAAAATCGGCGATAAATATGAATTCTTCGGCGGAACAACCGGCAGAAAAGAAAAACGAGGAAAAATAAAGTCACGTATTGTCTCTTCTGCACTTAATGAGTACATAGAAAAATGCTCATCGGTGTTCGTTATGGGACATACCTATTCCGATTTTGATGCCATCGGTGCCGCAATCGGCGTATGTGCAATTGCCAGAGCCTGCTCAAAGCGTGCTTACGTAGTAGTAAACAAGAAAAATTCTCTTGCAATGCCCCTTATTAACCGTCTTGAGAGAGAATACGGAAAGCTCAGCTTCATTTCACCCGAAAGGGCTCAGGAGCTGTTTGAAGAGGAATCACTTCTTATTGTTACGGATACAATGCGCTCTCAGCTTGTTGAATCGTCAGAGCTGCTTGATAAAGCAGGTGCAGTAGTGCTTATTGACCATCACAGAAAGACAGTTGACCATATAGATTCTGCTGATCTTGAGTTCCACGAGCCCTATGCTTCATCAGCCTGCGAAATGGTAACTGAGCTTATTCAGTATTCACCTGCCAAGGTGAAGCTTTCCGCCTTTGAAGCAGAGGCGCTTCTTGCGGGTATTATTCTTGATACAAAAAATTATACCCTCAGAGTCGGTGTGAGAACCTTTGAGGCTGCGGCATATCTTAAGGACTGCAAGGCTGATACGGTTGCTGTGAAAAAGTATTTTTCAGGCTCCGTTGAGGATAACGTCAGCGTCAGCCGTCTTATAAGCAACGCCACCTTCAGTAGCAGATATGCTGTTGCGGTCGCTGATGAGGATATGGTGGTTTCCAGACTTATCACATCAAAAGCGGCAGATGAGCTGCTCAACATAGCAGGTGTTGATGCTTCTTTCGTTGTCTGCCGTGCAAACGATACCGTATACGTTTCAGCCCGTTCTTTAGGTAAAGTAAACGTACAGCTGATAATGGAAAAATTCGGTGGCGGAGGTCATCAGAGTATGGCGGCCTGCCAGCTGCCGGGTGCTGAAATTGACGCTGCGGTAAAAATGCTTGATGATGCAATCAATGAATATTTTAATAATAATTAAAAATACGGAGGTAAACTTAAATGAAAGTTATACTTAATAAAGACGTTAAGGATCTCGGAAAAAAGGGCGAGCTCGTAAACGTTTCAGACGGATATGCAAAGAATTTCCTTCTTCCCCGTAAAATTGCCGTTATTGCTGATGCAACAGCAATGAATGAGCTTAAGAACAGAGAAATGTCAAAGGCACATCATCTTGCCGTTGAAAAGGCAAATGCTGAGGCTGCAGCTGCAACTCTTGAAGGAAAGAGCATCAGAGTTTCTGCGAAGGCAGGTGCCAACGGCAGACTTTTCGGTTCCGTTACATCAAAGGAAATCGCAGAACAGATCAAAGCTCAGTACGGTATAGAGATTGATAAGAAGAAAATAGTTGTTGATGATATAAGAAATTTCGGCACTTATGAGTGCACTGTAAAGGTTTACACCGGAATATCTGCAAAGGTATTTATTGTTGTGGGTGAATAAAATCTGAGGGGATTAAGATGAGTAAGAGAGATACGGCTTCTGTTGATGCAGGTACAAGTAAATCATTTTCTCTTGAAGCTGAACAGGCTATTCTCGGCAGTGTTCTCATAGACCCGTCGTGCTTTCCGACAGTATCAATGCTTGTTCGTCCCGAATACTTCTATATGCCTCAGCATAAGGCTATATATACGGCAATGCTTTCAATTGATGCGGCAGGCTCGGGTGCTATCGACCCCCTGCTTATCCTTGAAATGCTGAGGGCGGAAAACGTATTTTCCAATGAAGAGGACGGAAAGGTTTATCTGTTTCAGTTAGCGGATATTGTACCCTCAACGTCAAACGTTGAGGCATATTGCAAAATTATCAAGGACAAGTTTTACATAAGAACTCTTGTTAACGTTGCAACAGATATCGTTGATATGGCGGAAAATTCGGGGCAGGAAGCAGATATTATTCTTGATAATGCCGAGCAGCGGATTTATGAAATCAGACAGGGTAAAACTGTTTCGGGTCCTTCTAAATTAAGTGACGTTATTGCAGACGTTTACGATACGCTTTATAAGCTGAATTCAGAGGATAAGGATCAGTACAAGGGACTGCCTACGGGCTTCCCCGATCTTGATAAAATGTGTAACGGACTTAACCGCTCCGACCTTGTTATCGTCGGTGCCCGTCCTGCAATGGGTAAGACCAGCTTTACCCTCAGAATGGCAAGAAACGTTGCGGTTTACTCAAAAAAACGCGTTCTTTTCTTTTCGCTTGAAATGTCAAAGGAACAGCTTGCGCAGAGAGTAATTTCAACTGAAGCTCAGATTCCCAGCCAGAAGATGAGAAAGGGTGACCTTACTCCCAAGGAATGGGAAAGACTCAGTGCCGCTTGTGTATTCCTTGCAGACGTTCAGATGTTTTTTGATGATACTTCAAATATCACGGTTCCCGAAATGAAGGCAAGATGCCGCAGACTCAAGAACGTTGATGCCGTATTCATTGACTATCTTCAGCTTATGCAGTCTGCAAAGAAATCAGAAAGCCGAGTTCAGGAGGTTACCGAAATCACACGAAGCCTGAAGCTTATGGCGAAGGATCTTATGATTCCCGTTGTTGTATGCGCTCAGCTTTCACGAAGCACAGAAGGCAGAGGCTCATCACATAAGCCTCAGCTTGCTGACCTTCGAGAATCAGGTTCAATTGAGCAGGATGCCGATATGGTTCTGATGCTTTACAGACCCGATTACTACAAGAGTGAAAAAGAAGATACCAAGGAAAAAGGTGCAGAGTCTCAGGAACAGCCTCAGGATAAGTCTTCCGACCTTGAAGTCAACGTTGCTGAGCTTCTTGTGCAGAAAAACAGACACGGTCCGACGGGTTCGGTTAAAATGATATGGAATCCTCAGTATACGCTTTATACGTGTGTTGAGGAAAATAACAGAGATGAAGACTAAATTTCTTTATACGGTTAAGAAATACTCAATGTTCTCCCGTGGCGACAGAGTTGTTGTCGGTTTATCCGGCGGTGCAGACTCCATGTGCCTTGTGTCATTGCTTGACGAGTGTAAGAATGACCTCGGCATATCACTCTGTGCCGTTCACGTGAATCACTGTATCCGAGGGGAAGAGGCAGACAGAGATGAGCAGTTTGTCCGTCGCTTCTGTGAAGAAAAAAATATACCGCTGACAGTGTTCAGAAAAAATATTCCCGAAATATCAGAAAAAACGGGGGAGAGCACCGAGCTTGCCGCAAGAAGGGTAAGATATGAATGCTTCAATTCCTGCAATGCGGACAAGATAGCCACTGCTCATTCCGCAAGCGACAGAATTGAAACTCTGCTTTTCAATCTTTCCAGAGGTGCTTCGCTGAACGGTTTATGTTCAATTCCTCCCGTAAGAGATAATATTGTCCGTCCGCTTATCGGTATTACGAGAAGTGAAATAGAGGAATACTGTAAAAGTAATTCTGTTGAATACGTTACGGACAGTACTAATCTTACAGATGAATACGTAAGAAACAAATTCAGACTGAGGGTTATTCCCGAAATCAGCTCAATCAATCCTGCTTTTGAAAAAAATGCACTCAGGTGTATAGAACTTCTTAATGAGGAAAATGCTTATATTGAGAGTCTTGCCAAAAAACTGCTTGAACAGAATCTTCAGCCTGACGGCAGACTGTCGCTTAAGGAGCTGACAGGGGAGGATGACGTGATTTTCCGCCGTGTGGTTATCGGTTTCCTTGAGAAGCAGGCGGTGGAAGAATACGAATATTCCCATATCGGTATAATAACTGAAGGCAGAGGTAAAAAATTTGCAGTATGCCTTCCCGGAAATACACGGATTGAATCCGACGGAGATTTTCTTTTTGTGAATAACAAAAATGAGAATCTTTCGCGTGAGCCCCTGCAGGAATACGCCTTTGATATAAGTGGCGGAATATCCTTTCAGTACGGTTATAAAAAATACTGTGCTTACGTTTCCCGTGAAAAGCCGGAACAAAGCGGAATATTCTATGCCGATGCGGAAAAAATCGGCAGCAATCCGGTTTTTCGCTCAAAACTTCCGGGAGACAGCATAAAACCCGGTAAGGGCAGATGCTCCAAGTCCTTACGGAAGCTTTTCAATGAAATTAAAATACCCGCTGAAGAACGGGATTTTTTATATGTTCTTGCCGATGAACAAGGTGTAATCTTTGTTGAAAATATCGGTTTTGATGCAAGCCGTCTTTGCGACAGAGATACAAAAGAATATCTGATTATAAAAACGGAGGAAAACTTAAATGAAGAATGATATAAAGAAGGTTCTTTATTCAGAAAAAGAATTGAGTGAAGTCGTTTCTGCCTTAGGAGCACAGATAAGTGAAGATTATAAGGACAGAAATTTACTTATGGTAAGCGTTCTTAAGGGCTCAATCATGTTTATGTCTGACCTTATGAGAGCAATTACAATTCCTTGTGAAATTGATTTTATGGCTGTATCAAGTTACGGCGACAAAACAAAGTCAAGTGGTACAGTAAGAATTCTCAAGGACCTTGACAGAGATATTTCCGGTTACGACGTGCTTCTTGTTGAAGATATTCTTGACAGCGGAAAGACTCTTAACTACCTTATGGATGTTCTTTATGCAAGAAATCCTTCAAGTATCCGCATCTGTACTCTTTTTGATAAGCCCGAGCGCAGAGAAGTAGACATTTTTGCTGATTATAAAGGGCTTGCTGTTCCTGATGAATTTATTGTCGGTTACGGACTTGATTATGCTGAAAAATACAGAAATCTTCCTTATATCGGAGTTCTTAAGGACGACAAACACTAATTTACGGAGGTCAAAGTAAATTGTCTAATAATACTCTCAATAAAATCAAACAGTTTCTGCCGATAATTCTTTTACCGGTAATTATGATTTTTCTCATTTCATTTTTTGTAAATGACGGTAGGTCACAGAAGGATGTTACCTACTATGATGTCGTTGAAATGTTTACAAACAATGAAATTGAGGAATATACGCTGAATCTCGGAAGCGGTGTTCTTGAATACAAAAAGCGAGACGGTGAACAGAAATATAAATACACTGTTCCCAATATAAATCTCTTTAATCAGGATGTTCACTCCTTTGTTGTTCAGCACAATCTTACCCATGACGGTGAAGAAGAGATTATTCATAACTATAAGGCAGGTGCATCCAATTCCTGGATAACCAGTCTTATACCCTCCGTTGTGCTTTTAGGTGCTCTCGGTGTTATTATGTTCATTATGATGCGCAAGATGAACCAGAGCTTTATGACTGAGAATAACAGAACAATGTCATTCGGCAAGGCAAGAATCAAGATGCCCAAGGACGGCAAAAGAACAACCTTTGATGACGTTGCAGGTGCCGATGAGGAAAAAAATGAGCTTGCTGAAATTGTGGATTTCCTTAAGAATCCTCAGAAGTATACTGAGCTCGGTGCAAGAATTCCCAAGGGTGTGCTTCTTGTTGGCCCTCCCGGTACGGGTAAGACTCTTCTTGCACGTGCTGTTGCAGGTGAGGCAAACGCTCCCTTCCTTTCAATTTCAGGCTCAGATTTCCTTGAAATGTACGTAGGTGTCGGCGCATCCCGTGTACGAGACCTTTTTGATCAGGCTAAAAAGAATGCTCCTTCAATTATCTTCATTGACGAAATTGATGCTGTCGGCCGTCACAGAGGTGCCGGTATGGGCGGCGGTCACGATGAAAGAGAGCAGACTCTCAATCAGATGCTCGTTGAAATGGACGGCTTTGTAGGTAATGAAAGCGTTATTGTGCTTGCTGCTACCAATAGAGTTGATATTCTTGACCCTGCACTTTTACGTCCCGGTCGTTTCGACAGACAGATTACCATGGGCTATCCCGACATAAAGGGTAGGTTTGATATTCTTAAGATTCATGCAAGAAACAAATCTCTTGCTCCTGACGTTCAGCTTGAAAATATTGCTAAGACCACTGTGGGCTTTACCGGTGCTGACCTTGAAAACCTTCTTAATGAAGCCGCACTTCTTGCTGCAAGAAAGAATCTTAAGGCAATCACTTCAGTTGAAATTGATGAAGCAATGATAAAGGTTGTTGTGGGTACAGAAAAGAAGTCTCACAAGATCAATGAAAAGGATAAGAAGCTTACTGCTTATCATGAAGCAGGCCACGCAGTTTCTTCTTATTTCCTCGGTGGTCAGGATCCCGTACAGCAGGTATCCATAATTCCCACCGGTATGGCAGGCGGTTTCACAATGCATATGCCTCTTGAGGATAAAATGTATCGCTCAAAGAAGGGTATGGAGGACGAAATCGTTACTCTTCTCGGCGGACGTGTTGCTGAAAGCATTATAATAGGAGATATTTCCACGGGTGCTTCAAACGATATCCAGCGCGTTACCGAAATTGCAAGAGGTATGGTTACCAAGTACGGTATGAGTGACTCTCTCGGACCCATCACCTTCGGTTCAGGTGAAACTGAAGTATTCCTCGGCAAGGATTACGGTACGGTACGCAACTATTCCGAAGAGATTGCAAAGGATATTGACGAAGAAATCCGTAAAATCGTTACCAAGGGATATGAGCGCTGTGAAGCTGTTCTCAGAGAGAATATTGATAAGCTTCATCTTCTTGCTGATTATCTTATTGCAAACGAAAAGATTGACGGTGAAGATTTCGTAAAGCTTATGGAAGGTGAAGCGGTATCTCCCGTAGCTCTTGAAGAAGCCGACGAAAATAATGAAATTTCAGAATAAGAGGATATTGAGATGAAAAAGATTCTTGCAGTTGTTCTTGCTCTTTGTGCGGCCCTTTTTGTTTTTTCTGCTTGTTCATCTGATGATGGTAATAATGATTCCACAACAATAGACTACGCGGAAATGCTCTCAAATAAAGAGAATCCCGTAGCGACCATTGAAATGGAAGACGGGGGAGTAATGCTTATAGAGCTTTTCTATGATACTGCTCCCAATACGGTAGAAAACTTTATTTCCCTTGCAAATAAGGGCTTTTATGACGGTCTTACGTTCCACCGTGTTATTCCCGGCTTTATGATTCAGGGCGGCGATCCCAATGGTGACGGAACAGGCGGTCCCGGCTACAATATTTTCGGTGAATTTCCTAATAATGATTTTGATAATGATATAAAGCATCTCAGAGGCTACGTTTCTATGGCAAGAAGGGGAAGTCTTTATGATCCTGCATCTATGTATAATACAGCAGGCTCGCAGTTCTTTATCTGTGTTGATGATCAGCCTTCTCTTGACGGTGATTATGCTGTTTTCGGCTACTGCTTCTACGGCATGGACGTTGCTGATTCAATTGTTTCTGTTAAGACTGATTCTAACGATAAGCCCCTTAAGGACGTTAAAATCAAGACGATTCGTGTTGATGTTGGCGACAAGGTTTATGAAGAGCCTGAAACAATATTGTAATAATATTGTAAAAATGTAAACAATTTGTGTACAAGATTTTTTACTCTTGCATAATTGATTTGTGTGTGATATAAATATATTGAATAAATTTAATAGGAGGAAATTACTATGTTCACATGGCCCATCAAATGGATTCTTAAGAAGGTTCTTGCTGCTGTAGTACCCGCACTCGTAGCTCTCGGTCTTCTTGAACTTGCTGGTGTTGACGTTGAAGGCTTCATCAACGAGCTTCTCGGCGAACTTGGTCTTCTTGAAGAAGAAACAACAAAAGCACCTGATGTTGAATAATTTCTTCGCTGACTATGGGTGTCCGGATTTCCGGACACCTGCTTTTTTTATGATGAAAAATGAATGAAATATGAACAATCGGAGAATAAAATGAACAGTAAATCAGCTTGTATAAAAAAAGCTTATGAATTTCTTGAAAACGTTACTCCTGTTAAATATGATTGCGGAAAAATCTGTGATAAGAAATGCTGTAAGGGGAATGATAATGACGGTATGCTTCTGTTTCCCGGAGAAGAAGAGTTTTTTCGTGAAAGTGAAAGCTTTGAAGTTTATTACGACGGTCGTTATGAAAGCCTTGCCGTAAGATGTAAGGGGCCTTGTAATCGAAGCGAAAGACCTCTTTCGTGCCGTATATTTCCGTATCTGATATATGAAGACGTGAAAAACAGTAAGTTTTCTGTTGCACCTGATATCCGTGCGCTTGATTTTTGTCCGCTTATCAGTGAAAAATACGATTTTGACAGAAAGTTTTTGCGTGCCTTAAGAATTGCTTCGGCAAAACTTACCGAAAATGCTGAAATTGCAGAGTTTATCCGTAAAATTACAGGAAAATTAACTGACTTTAACGGACTTGATATATAAAATATATTGATTTATTTCTTGTAAGGTTATATAATAAAAAGGTATATTATATATGCGCAGGTATATTTAAGGAGATGTTTGGTATGTGTTATGATGTTGCCGTAATCGGTGCAGGTGTAATAGGTGCTCTTACTGCCCGCGAACTTTCAAAATACAATCTTAAAACCGTACTTGTAGAAGCAACCAATGACGTTGCAATGGGTGCAAGTAAGGCTAACAGTGGTATTGTGCATGCAGGCTTTGATGCAAAGCCCGGTACTCTCAAGGCTCAGCTTAACGTTAAGGGCTGTGCTATGATGGAGGGACTCTGCAAAGATCTCAGTGTTCCTTATAAAAAGAACGGTTCACTTGTTGTAGCTTTTTCTGACGAGGAAATGGATACAGTCAAGGACCTTTTTGACAGAGGTACTGCAAACGGTGTTCCCGGACTCAGCATTCTTTCCAAGGAAGAGCTGAAGGCTCTTGAGCCTAATCTTGCAGACGATGTTTTCGGCGCACTCAGAGCTGAAAGTGCCGGTATTGTATGTCCTTATGAGCTTACAATTGCCGCAACCGAGAATGCTGTAGTAAACGGCACTGAATTCGTAAGAAACTTCCGTGTAAAAGAAATTTCTTATGCTGACGGTGTATTTACCTTGAAAGCTGATGCAGGTGAAATCAAAACAAAGTACATTGTTGACGCTGCAGGTGCTCATTCCGATGAAATTGCAAAGCTTATCGGAGATGACTGTGTAAATCTTATTATGCGTCGCGGTGAGTATTTCATTCTTGATAAGGCTGTAGGCGATATGGTAAGCCATACAATTTTCCAGTGTCCCACCAAGATGGGTAAGGGTATTCTTGTTTCTCCCACTGTTGACGGTAATCTTCTTATCGGACCTACTGCTGAGGACATTGAAGATAAGTTTGATAAGTCTACTACTGCAAACGGCTTCAGAACAATAAAGACCTTCTCTGTAAAGAGCTGTCCTGCCGTGTCAGTAAGAAATGCAATCACATCCTTCACAGGACTTCGTGCGCATCCCGTAAACGATGACTTCATTCTCGGACCCAGTAAAGTGAATGCTCAGTTCATTCATGCTTCAGGTATTGAGTCTCCCGGACTTACTTCTGCTCCCGCAATTGCAGAGTATCTTGTTGATATCATTAAATCTGCAATGGGCGACGTTGAGGCTAAGACGGATTTTGACGGCACAAGAAACGACGTTTTCCGTTTCAGACACGCTACGGATGAAGAAAGAGCTCAGGCTATTGCAAAGAATCCTGCTTACGGCAGAATTGTCTGCAGATGTGAAACAATCACAGAGGGCGAAATCATTGATGCAATAAAGGCACCTGCAGGCGCAAGAGACGTTGACGGTGTAAAGAGACGTACAAGAGCCGGTATGGGACGCTGTCAGGGCGGCTTCTGCGGCTCCAAGGTTGTTGAAATTCTTGCCCGTGAGCTCGGAACCGAAATCAATGAAATAACAAAATTCGGTGCAGGCTCAAATATTCTTTTTGATAAAACAAAGTAAGGAGGACTAAGTCATGTTGAATTATGATCTTGTTGTTGTAGGCGGCGGCCCTGCAGGCATGGCTGCAGCCCTTAAGGCACGTGAGTGCGGAATTGAAAATATAATTGTGCTCGAAAGAGCAGAAACTCTCGGCGGTATTCTTGAACAGTGTATTCATACGGGCTTCGGTCTTCACTATTTCGGTGAAGAGCTTTCAGGTCCCGAATATGCAGCAAAGTTTATCGAGCAGATTGAAAAGACAGATATCGTTGTAAAGACAGATACAATGGTTCTTGATATTGACGATAATAATCTTGTTACTGCTGTAAACAAGGCTGACGGTCTTCTTAAAATTCAGGCAAAGGCTATTGTTCTTGCAATGGGCTGCCGTGAAAGACCCCGTGGAGCACTTGAAATTGCAGGCACAAGAGCATCAGGTATTATGACTGCAGGTACTGCACAGAAGTATGTAAATCTCGACGGTTATATGCCCGGTAAAAAGGTTGTTATCTTAGGCTCCGGTGACATCGGACTTATTATGGCAAGAAGAATGACTCTTGAGGGTGCAGAGGTTAAGGTTGTTTGTGAGCTTATGCCTTACTCAGGCGGTCTTACAAGAAATATCGTTCAGTGCCTTGATGATTTCGGCATACCCCTTAAGCTTTCAACAACTGTTGTTGAAACACACGGTAAGGAAAGACTTGAAGGTGTTACAATCGCAAAGGTTGATGAAAATCTTCAGCCTATTGATTCTACAAGAGAATATATTGAATGCGATACTCTTATGCTTTCCGTTGGTCTTATCCCCGAAAATGAGCTTACGAAGAACGTAGGTATCGGTATTGACAGAATAACAAGCGGTGCTGTTGTTGATGAAATGAGACAGACTGACCACAAGGGTATTTTTGCCTGCGGTAATGTTCTTCACGTTCACGACCTTGTTGACTATGTAACACTTGAAGCACAGCTTGCAGGTAAGGGTGCTGCTGATTACATAATGGGAAAGAGTGATGAAAATCCCTGTTATGTAAACGGTACCACAGGAAACGGTGTCCGTTACCTTGTACCTCAGAGAGTCAATATCAATAATAAAGATGACGTAAAGATTTATTTCCGTGTGGGAAGAGTCTTCAAGAATGCAAAGGTTGTTCTTGAGGTTGACGGCAAGGTAATTTCTTCAAAAAAGAAGATAAAGCTTGCACCCGGTGAAATGGAAAATGTTGTTATTCCTGCTGACATTCTCAGCACAATGACAGCAGACAGCTCAATTGTTGTCAGAGTGGAGGAATAAAAATGAAAAGAGATTTAACTTGTGTAGCCTGCCCTCTCGGATGCCCCATAACGGTTGAATATACCGATGCAGAAATTATTTCCGTAACCGGAAATACCTGCAAGCGCGGTGAAGCCTATGCAAAGACAGAGATTACAAACCCCACCCGTTCACTTACTTCATCAGTAAAGGTATGCGGCGGCGTGCTTCCCGTTGTTCCCGTAAAGTCAGACAAGCCCGTTCCCAAGGATATGCTTTTTGACTGTATGAAAGAAATCAACTCAGTATGTGTTGAGGCTCCCGTAAAAATAGGTCAGGTAATTATCGAAAATATTCTCGGAACCGGTGCAAATATTGTTGCAACCAATAACGATTGAAAGGTTAGTTTCTGTGGAAAAAGGTTATAAAAGTACTGTCTCTGTCGTGCCTTCAGAAAGGCAGATAGAATGGCAGAAAACTGAATTTTACGGACTTATAAGCTATGGTATGCCCGTGTTTACGGGAAAACAGTATGGTGACGGCTTTACCCCTCCCAGTGTTTTCTGGCCTGAAGAAATGAATACCGACGTGTGGTGCAGTGTTGCAAAGTCAGCAGGAATGAAGGGACTTGTGCTTACCTGCAAGCATTATGACGGATTCTGCTTATGGCCCACGGAGTATACTGATTACAGTATCAAAAATTCCAACTGGCTTGACGGTGAGGGAGACCTTGTAAAAATGCTCAGTGAGTCCTGCAGAAAGTACGGACTTAAATTCGGTATATATCTTGCTCCGTGGGACAGACACGAAAAGACTTACGGTGAAGGCAAGGTTTATGATGATTTCTTCTGCGGTCTTCTCAGTGAGCTTCTTACAAATTACGGTGATGTTTTCTGCGTTTGGCTTGACGGCGTATGCGGAGAAAACGAAAAGCGCACACAGAAGCACGATTGGGGCAGATATTACTCCCTTATAAGAAAGCTGCAGCCCGACGCCGTTATTTCTTTCCGCGGTCCTGATGTCCGTTGGAGCGGTAATGAAAGAGGCGTTACGCGAAACGAAGAGTGGAGTGTCGTGCCTTCGCATCTCGGTGTTAATGAAGACGGAAGTGAAACCGTTTCTCCTAACAAGAAGCATTCAAATATGTTTGATCTTGATTTGGGAAGCAGAAAGGCAGTAAAGAAGGAAACTGACTTTATATGGTATCCCTGCGAGGTTTCTGTTCCTATGCGTCCTCATTGGTTCTTTGAAGAAGATGACAAGTATTCAATAAAAACCAAGGATAAGCTAATCAAGCTCTATTACAATACAGTAGGAAACAATTCCTGTCTTATGTTAGGTCTTTCACCTAATAAGAGAGGTGAATTTGACGATACTGACGTGCAGATTCTTAATGCACTCGGCTGTGAGCTTAATCTTTTCTTTGGTTATAATCTTCTTAAGGATGCAGGCAAGGTTTCTGCTTCAAGTGTGTATAATAGCGATACAAAGGCGGAAAATGTGCTGACTGATGATATGGATACATACTGGAGACCTGCCGATAATGACAAGCATCCTGAAATTGAGGTAGCTATTCCCGAAAAAGAGTATTTTGATAAAATCGTTATCCGTGAGAATATAGCTCACGGACAGCATATTGAAGAATTTGATATTCTTGGTTTTGACGTTACTAAGAACAAGTGGAAAAAGCTTGCTGAAAGTACAACTGTAGGTTATAAGCGCATTTTAAGTATAAAACCGGGCGAGTATTCAAAACTGAAGTTCAGATTCAGGGAATACAGAGAATTCTTTGAAATTTCCGGCATATCGGTTAACTGAATTTTAAGCGGAGCTTCGGCTCCGCTTCTTTTTTTGTAAATTTTATGATTTTCCCGTTTACATACGTGATATATTTTATTATAATATCTGTGTATATTATTTGATAGGTGAACTGTTATGGATTCATATATGCCCGTTAAGATTATAAGCGGAAGGGACTGTGTCCTTAAAAAGGGTAGTTGTATAAAAAATTACGGTAAAAAGTGTCTGATTGTAACCGGAAAAAATTCCGCTGTAAAAAGCGGAGCGCTTTCCGACGTGAAGGCGCTTCTTGATTCAAACGGAACAGAATACCGTGTTTTTGATAAAATTGAGCCTAATCCCGAAACACTTACCTGCAAGGAAGCAGGGGAGTGCGCAAAAGAATACGGGGCTGATTTTATTTTCGGCGTCGGCGGTGGCTCAGTGCTTGATGCATCAAAGGCGGTTGCAATATTTGCAAGCAATGACATTGAATATCATGCTGATATTTATAACAGAAGCGTGCCTGCTGAGCATCTGCCCGTTATTCTTCTCGGTACTACAGCAGGTACGGGAAGTGAGGTTACGGGAGTAAGTGTGCTTACAAATTCCGATAACGGAATAAAAAAGAGCATTTCAGGTCCCGATTGTTATGCTGATATATCATTCTGCGACTATAAGTACACAATGACAGCTACGGTTGCAACAAGAATCACCACGGCTCTTGATGCATTCTGTCACGCGGCTGAGGCGTTTGTTGCTTCCTCTTCCAATAATTTGTCGGAAAATTATTCTTTGAAGGCGCTGTCGCTTCTTAAGGATTTCATTCTTTCTGATAAGCTTTATGATGATCTTGCCGAAAAAGAGTACGAAAGTCTTTATGTTGCTTCCTTATATGCAGGACTTGCTATTAATATTGCCGGTACGTGTTTTCCTCATACTGTGGGATATTATCTTACAGAAAATCATAACGTGCCTCACGGTAAGGCTTGTGCCGTTCTTTTTCCTGCATTACTTCGAAAGGCAAAAAAATATTGCCCCGAAAAATCCGAGGCAATACTTGATTGTATGAATACTGATTCTGAAAAGCTGATTTCATCAGTAAGAAAATTGTCCGGAATTGACGTTAAAGTAAGTGCTTCCGAGGTTGATGAAATTTCTTTTCGTTGGAAAAGCGGTGTTAAGAATTTTGACAGGACTCCCGGCGGATTTACCTTCGATGAAGCCGCAACTGCCCTGAAAGAAATTATTTGCTGAATTCGGTATTGCACTGAGGCTTACTTTCAGTGCTTATGATGTTTCTGAACAAGGCAACGTACTTGTCAGTTATAAATTTATCTGTATGCATGCTTCCGAAGAACCATTTTGAGAAATCGCACTGCTGTGAAAGCTCATCAAAGTATGCGCCGAGTGCCGTTACTCTCAATGTTTTGTTTTCACTCAGACGAAGAAAATCTCTTATTTTTGCAGGCGGTTCGTGTGAGATTATATAATCAATCTTGTATTCGTGTTTTTCAAGATTGCTGACGCCGGTAAGCATTTCCTGGGCTGTGGGAATTTCTTTTCTTGTTACGGGGTCTTCATTTTCGTGAAGGTCATATTCAGGGTCTTCGCCACCGCCCATTGTGAAAAATTTCTTGCCTTCAATTTCATATACCTGACCGCGCATAAGATGAAAAACGTTTGAACGGATTTTATGAACTCTGCCACCATTCCATATTGCGACTGGCATATCACCTAAAACGTTGAAGTTTTCGTGTGTTCCGTCAATGAAGCAGATGTTATATTTTCTTTTTTCAAGGCGGTTGAGAAACTGTGTTTCCTTCAGGTCATTGTTCCAGATAAAACCGAAGTCTCCGCAGATAATGAGCGTATCGTTTTTATTTATCATGCTCAGCTCTGTTTTGCTGAGTCTTTCTGTATCGCCGTGTATATCACCTGTGATATATATCATTTATATTCCTCCGTGGGGTATAAATATTCCATATCTATAATACAACAAGAAGTCGGAGTTGTCTATGAAAAAATTTATAATTTTACTTCTCAGTATTTCAATTTTAATAAACTCTTTGTGTGTGATTGCATCTGCCGCATTTACGGATTCTCTTGAAACCGATGCTGAAATTGCATATCTTGTAAGTGCTGATGATGAAAACGGAATAATTTACGATAAAAATTCTGAAGTCCGCTGTGATCCCGGTGCACTTGTGAAAATCGCAACTGCAATTCTTGTTGTTGAAAACTGTGAGGATCTTTCGCAGTCAGTAACCGCATCAGGCACGGCAATAAGAAGCATTGAGCATCTCGGTGTCACAACTGCAGGTATTCTTGTAGGGGAGACTATGACAGTTGAAGAACTGCTGTACTGTCTTCTTGTTTATAATGCTAATGATGCAGCTAACGTGCTTGCGGAATTTATTGCAGGAACAAATGAAAAATTTGTAGAAAAAATGAACGAGTTCGCAAAGGGGCTCGGACTTTCTGATACTTTATTTTCCAATCCCGGCGGATATAATTCGGAAAATCAGTATACAACGGCTCGCGATATGGCAGCGATGTTCCGTTATTGTATGGAGAATCCCGTGTTTTCAAAAATTGCAGCAACGTTTCTTTATGAAATGCCTGCAACAAACAAATATCACGAAACAAGATACCTTAAAAATACCAATTATCTTATAAATTCCGGTATTGCCGATTATTACGTAAAAAGTGTAAAGGGCGGAAAATCAGGTAATACGGCATCGGGAAGCTGTAACGTTGTTTCCGTTGCCTCCAAAGACGGTTACAACTACGTTTGTGTTGTTATGGATGCACCAATGAAGAATATAGATTCGGATGAATCCCTGGAGAATATGTCCTTTGTGACGTCCAAGAAGCTTTATGAATGGGCATTTTCAAACATCAAGCTTCGTGTGGTAGCAAATACGTCAACGTATGCAGGTGAGGTCAAGGTAAGGCTTTCCGACGATTTTGACTATGTGAGTCTTGTTCCTGCAGAAAACGTCAGTGCCCTCGTTCCGTCAGGTGTCAGTGCAGAAAGTGTTCTGATTGAGCCTATAAGTGAGCTTACTGCAGAGCAGATTGATGCTCCCGTTAAAAAAGGTGAGGTGCTCGGACGTGCGGCGATAAAGTATGCAGGTCAGACTGTTGCTGAGGTTGATCTTGTTGCTGCATTTGACGTGGAATTAAGTCCCGTAAAATTTGTTTCGGACAAAATTATCAGTATATTGACAAGCCCTGCATTTATAATTCTTTTTATTGTCGTGCTTGTTGTGTTGATTCCTTTGTGTTTCATTTCCTACAGAAATAAAAGGAAGCTTCGTTTAAGAAAGCTTCGTGAACAGCGAAATAATGTAAAGAGAGGTTAAAGTATGGATTCAAAATTCAAGTATTCAATGTTGGCAGCTCTCGCAGCGGCTCTTGCAGTTGTGCCTGTTAAGGCTTATTTTTACAAGCCCGAAAAAATTTCAGGTGAGGCTCTTCCCGATGAAAAGGTAAATCTTGACAGATTCAGAAAGAATTTGTCAGATGCAATAAAAATCCCCACAATAGCAAGCAAGGATCCTGCAAAGACAGAATGGGCACCCTTTGAAGAGTTTGCCTCTTTCCTTGAGGAAAGATATCCTCTTATTCATAAGAATCTTGAGCTTGTTGACGTTGATTGTAAGGGCCCCCGTCTTTACAGATGGAAGGGAAAGGATTCTTCACTTGATGCCGTAGCTCTTCTTTCTCATCAGGACGTAGTGCCTATTTCCGAGGGTACGCTGGATGACTGGACTCATCCTCCCTTTGACGGCGTTGATGACGGTGAATTTATCTGGGGCAGAGGCGCTCTTGATATGAAAAATCATCTCATTGCTGTTATGGAAAGCGTAGAAGATCTTCTTGAGGAAGGCTTTGTGCCCGAAAGAGACGTTTATGTATGTCTCGGTCATAATGAAGAGGTTATGACTTCCGAATTTTCAGGCGCAGTTGTAATGTGCGATTATTTTGAAAAGAATAACATCCGTCTTGACTGTGTGCTTGATGAAGGCGGTGCGATTTTACCCGTAAACGTGAAGGGTGTTCTTAATAAGAATCTTGCCGGTGTCGGCGTTGCAGAAAAGGGATATGCTGATTTTGAAATTTCGGTTACTGCAAAGGGCGGTCATTCTTCTCAGGCTCCCAATCATACCGCACTCGGTCATCTTGCAGATGTAATCAAGGATATTGAAAATCATCAGTTTGATGCAGAGCTTTCTCCCATGATGATGCAGCTTTTTGATAAAATAGGCAGAAATTGCTCTTATCCCGTAAGACTCATTACCTGTAACCTTAAGCTCTTAAAGCCTCTTTTAACCAAGGTTATGACCTATATTCCGCCTGCTGCAAGCCTTATACGTACAACTCAGGGTGTTACTATGGCTTCGGGTAGCCCTGCTCCCAACGTTCTTCCTCAGAAGGCATCCGTAAACGTTAACGTCCGTATTTATCCCGGTGAAACTATTGAGGACGTAACAAAGCACCTGAGAAAGGTTATCAAGAACAAAAAGGCTGAAATCAATGTAAAGCCCGGCTGGAAAAATCCCTCAAAGATTTCTCCCACAGATTCAAGAAGCTTCAGAATTATTGAAGAAATCTGTATGGGAATGAATTCCGATAACATTGTAGCACCTTACCTTGTTATGGGTGGTACCGATGCCTGCCATTATGAGAGAGTCTGTGAAAATATCTACAGATATTCTCCCTTCCTTGTTAATACGGGACTTCTTCTCACTACTCACGGGACAAATGAAAGAATCCCCGTAAGCTCTATGTCTGACGGTGTCGCATTTTTCAAGAGATTTATAAGAAAAGCATCTGAAAAATAACGTAAATCCCACAGATTTCGCTCTGTGGGATTTTTTTAATAAAAAACGGACTGCCTGTGTACAGTCCGTAATTTTTTATATGTGCCCCGCCTTGCCGTATACAGCGATAATAACCTGCTCTCCGGCAGGTGGGTACCATCCTGATTGGTTCACGCTCCCTTCGTCCGATAAATCGGGAGGTCTGCAATCCGCAACCAGAGACTAATTCCCTGAAAATGTGTGTTGGGTTAATATAACTGTATGTTTATCGCACAACGCAGGGTGATAACTTAATTATTCGACGTCTTCTTCGAAAAGGAACTTTTCACTTAAGCGCTCTTCAAAGATGTCTCCGATTTCGTTGAATTCATTGTCATCCTCAATAGGCTCAAGATAAACCTCATCATCTTCCTCTATAACTCTGAGAATGATGAGTTCATCAGCGTCATCATTTTCATTCTCATCTTCAATGAAGGGTATAAGTGCCGCATATTTGCCGGTTTCTGTCTCAATTCTGTCAAGTAATTCAAAAGGGTGTTCGGTGCCTTCTTCATCAACAATAGTGATTATTTCAGGTGTGTATTCTTCCATGATGCTTTCTCCTGTTTTTATTATAATATAATTTTATATTTTTTATGCTTTTATGTCAATAATCAATCAATAAATTCAGCGGACCATACGAAGGTAAATATTTCTTCAGCGGGAAGCTTGTTTATTGCATCCTTCTCTGAAATATCATTTTTCTTTTCAAAGGAATCGTTTACACCGTACCAGGGCTCAATGCAGACGTAAGGAGCGGCAGGCTTTGCCCAGATGCCGAGGTAGGGTGAGCCGCCCATATTGAATTTAACAGTGTTTTTGCCGTCCTTATGCTTAAGTGTGATGTTTTCTGATTTGATTCCGTGAAGAATGAGTGCATCCTCATTGAAAATGGACTCTGTTATAACAATTTCTTTAGCATTATCAAGAACGTTGAAGGTTTCGGGAAGTCTTAATGAATTCACAAGGTCAATCTTTTCCGTATCAAGGGTTTCATTCTCGTCGAAAACAAGAGTATCACCCATAGCGCAGTTGAATCCGGGGTGAGCACCAAGTGAGAAATACATATCATATTCATTCTTGTTTACAACGTTATGTGAAACAGTGAGTTTATTGTCTTCAAGAGTATAGGTTACAATAAGGTCAAATTCAAAGGGATAGATTTTAAGGGTTTCTTCGGATTCTGAAAGAATAAATGACATTGAATCTGCATCCTTGCTGAGTAGTGTCCAGTCAGTTTTTCTTGCAAAGCCGTGCTTGGGCATAGAGAATTCTTTTCCGTTGTAACGGTATTTGTCGTCGATAAGTCTTCCTACGATGGGGAAGAGAATGGGGGATTGACCGTACCATACAGCCTCATCGCCCTGCCATAAATATTCATAACCGGCTTTTTTTGAGAAAACGCTTGTAAGCTCACAGCCAGCCTCTTTTACGCCGACCTTAAAATAATCATTTTCAATATAATGAATCATAATTTCCTCCGCTACTGATTTATTTGTTAATATTATATAACAATTTCTGAAAATTTTCAATAGAAAAAAACGCTGTCTGTGTGACAGCGGCTGAAATTGTAATCCTGATTATGCTTCGTCTTTTTCCTTTGAAAGGATAAGATTGATAACAATACCGAGAATAAGAGCGCATGCAATTGTTGTGATTGTAACCTTGCCGAAGGAAACTGAAAGTCCGCCGATACCTGCAATAAGAATTGCTGAAACAACGAAGAGATTTCTGTTCTTTTCAAGGTCAACCTTCTGAATCATCTTAAGACCGCTTACTGCAATGAAGCCGTAAAGCGCCATACATACACCGCCCATTACGCAGGAGGGAATGGAGTTTACAAAAGCAACGAAGGGATTGAAGAAGGAAATTACAATTGCAAGAATTGCAGCTGTAATGATTGTAGCAACTGAAGCATTTCTTGTAATAGCTACACAAGCAACTGATTCACCGTAGGTTGTGTTGGGACAACCGCCGAAGAATGCACCTGTCATTGAGCCGATACCGTCACCGAGAAGAGTATTGCTGAGGCCTGGATCTTCAAGAAGGTCCTTTTCAATGATTGAAGAAATGTTCTTGTGGTCAGCAATGTGTTCAGCAAATACAACGAATGCAACGGGAACATATGCGGCAATAAGAGTGCTTACGTATGTGAAATCAATATCCTTGATGCCCTTGAAGGCTGTAATGAAGGTGAATTCAGGAACAGATACAAATGAGTTGATTGAGATGCCGTCTGCCCATAATGCAGTGATGGGGGAGAAGTCGGAAATCATAAGAGCGGGATTGTCAGTAGCCATACCGATTGCTGTGAAGATAGCTGCTGTTGCATAGCCAGCGAGAATACCGATGATGAAGGGGATAAGCTTTATGCTCTTTTTGCCGTATGTTGAAGCAATCATTGTAACAAGAAGAGTAACAATACCACAGATGATGGCGATTCTGTAGTCGCCGCCTGCATTAGCCTTGGTAAGATCACCTACAGCGTTTCCTGCAAGAGAAAGTCCGATAATCGCAACTGTGGGGCCGATAACAACTGCGGGCATTACCTTATTAATCCAGCCTACGCCTGCAAATTTAACAACGATAGCAATAAGCACGTAAACAAGACCTGCAAGAATTGCACCGAGAATAAGACCTGCATAACCGGCAGCAATTGAAACTGCACCTGCGAATGCGGATGTCATAGAACCGATGAATGCAAAAGAAGAGCCGAGGAAAACAGGGCTTTTCTTTCTTGTGAAAAGAACGTAAACAAGAGTTCCTATGCCTGCGCCGAAAAGTGCTGCAGCGGTACTCATAGCGTTTTCACCTTCAAGACCTGCATTGCCGTTGATAATGATAGGTACTACGAGAGTTGCCGCCATAATGGCAAGTAACTGCTGAATGGCAAAAACAATGAGTTTGCCGAAATTCGGTTTGTCCTTGATGTCGTAAACAAGTTTCATACTTTTCCTCCTGATTGACATTTCAGTCATATTAATAAAAAAGCAGCCCCGTTATACCGATAACAAGGCTGCCTGATATGTCATATATGCATTCCCGTTAACAGTACAACTGAGAATTATGCCATACCTATACTATCACTTAAATGTCGGAATTGCAAACATATTGACGTAAAAAGAATAAATTTGTAAGTATAAACAAAAAATGAATGACAAATTTTACAATTACAATAAGTAAACTCCCGAATCAAGTATTACAAATTCACTGTTGTCAACACGTACGTAATTGTAAACGGATTCATCAAATTCCTTATAATCCTCTACGAGGAAATTTTTAAGGTCAATTCTTTTGATTTTCTTTGATTTCTTGTTGCACACGTAAAGATAACCGTCGTATTCACTGACCGAGACGGGCTGTGCAAAAGTATCGGAATCGTCTCCGCCGATTCTCATAATTACTCTGTTCTGAAGAAGAGAATACTTGATTATAAGATTGTGCTCGGGAACAACGCTCCATATATAATTGTTGTCAACAGCAACGTCTCTCGCAGGAGCATCCTTATAAAGCAGATCTGAGGTTTTTATAAGGTTTCCGTGTTCGTCAAAAATTCCGGTTTCTCCCGTGGAGTATATTATAAAGGTATGTCCGTTCCAGAGCCTTGCCGCATCACAGGAAACATAGTCGCCAAGCTGTTTTGCAATGGGAGCATAAGCACTGCCGAATTTTGTAAGGAGATATGCATTTTTTGTAACGGTTGCTATTGACTTTGTTTCTATATCAAAACTGTAAAAGGAAACCTTGACGGAATCGTTATTCTGAGTTTCTCTGAGAACAAAGAGAATTCCCGACTGAAAGCCGATAAGGTCAAGGATATCGAGGCTTACAACTTTAATCATACTTCTTCTCCCGAATTGTTTTTGATGATAAATGACAGTGTCATAAGGGAATCGCTGAGATGCACGTTTGCAACGTTAAGCTCAGGATATTTTCTGAGAATATCGTAATGTGAGAAGTTCCAGAAGCTTTTTACTCCAAGTGAGACCAGTGTGTCTACCATCTCGGGTGCCTTATCAGCGGGAAGACAAAGCACAGCCATATCAGGGTGGTGCTCATTGCAGAAATCGGTTATGGCATCATCAGAGAAAATCGGAAGCTCTCTGATTTTTATGCCCTTATATAGGGGATCGCAGTCGAAAATTCCTATAAGTCTGAAGCCCTTGTCTTCAAAGGACATCTGACTGGCAACGGCACGGCCGAGGTTGCCGGCGCCGATAAGAATAGCCGATTTAAGCTCATTAAGACCTAAAATGCCTGCAAATTCTCCGATTAACTGTTCTATGTTATATCCGTATCCCTGCTGTCCGAAGCCGCCGAAGCAATTGAAATCCTGGCGGATCTGTGAGGCGGTAAAGCCCATAATTTCGGCTAATTCCTTTGAGGAAATACGGGTAGTCCCGTTTGCATACAGGTCGCATAAAAATCTGTAATATCGGGGAAGTCTTGATATTACTGATGAAGAAATATCTCGTGAGTTTTTCATTTGATTAATCCTTATCGGTTGTGATTTTTACAAGGGTATCCATAATGTAATTGCCGAATTCACTGCAGGTGCAACCGTCTGCACGTCCGGTAATTTTCATTGATGCATCTGCCATACAGATGTCGATGGCCTTATCAAGATTTTTGCTCTCTTCAATGTAGCCGATGTGTGATAAGAGCATTGCTGCGGCTCTGAGCATTGAACAGGGGTCTGCATACTGTGCTCTGCCTTCATTTACCATACGGGGTGCTGAGCCGTGAATAGCCTCAAACATAGCATAACGCTTACCGATATTTGCACTGCCGGCTGTACCTACGCCACCCTGGAATTCTGCTGCTTCATCAGTGATGATATCACCGTAAAGGTTGGGAAGCACGAATACCTTGAAATCTGTGCGGCGCTTTTTGTCAATAAGCTTTGCTGTGCAGATATCTATATACCATTCGTCGGTGATGATTTCGGGATAATCCTTAGCAATTTCTCGGCAGATGTTAAGGAACTTACCGTCGGTTGTTTTGATAACGTTTGCCTTCTGAATGATGGAAACTCTTTCTTTTTTGTTGTTTCTTGCATAGTTATATGCGAGCTTTGCGATTCTTTCGGTGCCTTCCGTTGTTGTTACAACAAAATCCATAGCAAGCTCGTCAGTAACGTTGACACCCTTGGAGCCTACAGCATAAGCGCCTTCAGTGTTTTCGCGGAAAAACGTCCAGTCAATGCCCTCTTCGGGAATGCGGACGGGACGAAGATTTGCAAAAAGGTCAAGAGCCTTTCTCATAGCAACGTTTGCGCTTTCAATGTTGGGAAGACCGTCACCTGCCTGAGGTGTGGTTGTGGGTCCCTTGAGAATTACGTGGCACTTCTTGAGCTCTGCAAGAACGTCATCGGGAATGGGCTGCATCTTTGCAATTCTGTTTTCAATTGTAAGACCTTCAATTGTTCTGAATTCAATCTTACCTGCATCAACGTCCTTCTTGAGAAGGAAGGAAAGCACGCGTGCAGCTTCATTTGTGATAACGGGACCGATGCCGTCGCCGCCGCACACACCGATGATGATTTTGTCAAGGGACTTAAAGTCGATGAATTCCTTGCTTTCTTTAATTCTTTCGTTTCTTTCAAGCTGTTCTCTTAAAAGCTTCTCGTAGGAAGCAAGAGCCACGGAAATTTTTTCTTCAAACATTTATATCAATCCAATCGTTAGTTATTTGCTGTGTAGTTAAGCATACCGCCTGCAAGAAGAATCTGTCTTGCACGGGATGACAAGTCAAGACAAAGCTCGTATTCTTCGTTCTTTGTGTTGTTTACAAGTATTGCCTTGTCGTCGGATGCTACCGAAGCGCTGATATTCTTAAGTGTCAGTGAATCGCTTGCGGAAATTCTGTCATAGTCGGCTTCATTGCTGAATGTAAGGGGGATAATGCCTGAGTTTATAAGATTTGCCTTGTGCATTCTTGCGAATGACTTTGTGATAACAGCACGGATGCCGAGATAAAGAGGTACAAGTGCTGCGTGTTCTCTTGAGGAGCCCTGACCGTAGTTTGCACCGCCGATAATGAATCCGCCGCCCTCGTTAAGGCATCTTTCGGGGAATGTGGTATCGCATACGCCGAAGCAGAATTTTGAAAGATAAGGCACGTTTGAACGGTAGGGAAGTATCTTTGCACCTGCAGGCATAATGTGGTCTGTTGTGATGTTATCCTCAACCTTGAGCATAACCTTTGCGGTAATATCATTTTCAAGAGGCTTGCCGGTGGGAACGGATTTGATGTTGGGACCGTATTTTATAATTCTGTCTGCCGCGTCATTGACTGAATCGGGAAGAAGAACCATATTGTCGTTGATAAGGAACTTTTCAGGCATAAGGATTTCGGGCATTTCACCGAGAGTTCTGGGATCTGTAAGATAACCGTTGATTGCAGATGCTGCCGCAACCTCGGGGCTTACAAGGAAAACGCCTGCGTCAGCAGTACCTGAACGGCCTTCAAAGTTTCTGTTGAAGGTTCGAAGAGAGATACCCTTTGAGTTGGGGGACTGACCCATGCCGATGCAGGGACCGCAGGCACTTTCAAGAATTCTTGCACCTGCTGCTATCATATCTGCAAGAGCGCCGTTTTCTGCAAGCATGGTAAGAACCTGCTTTGAACCGGGAGCAATTGAAAGGCTGACATTTGATGCTACTGTCCTGCCCTTGAGAATTGCTGCAACCTTCATCATATCAAGAAGAGAGGAGTTTGTGCAGGAGCCGATGCAGACCTGATCTATTGCAATATTGCCGATTTCTTCAACTGTTTTTACGTTGTCGGGCATATGGGGCATTGCTGCCATGGGAACGAGCTTATCGAGGTCAATTACAATGTGCTCATCATAAACAGCACCTTCATCAGCAGAAAGCTCCGTATATGCTTCTTCTCTTCCCTGAGCCTTAAGGAAGCTGTATGTAATCTCATCAGAGGGGAATATGGACGTTGTGGCACCGAGCTCTGCACCCATATTTGTAATTGTTGCTCTTTCGGGTACGGAAAGTGTTTTTACTCCTTCACCGGTGTATTCGATGATTTTTCCTACACCGCCCTTAACGGACATAATTCTCAGAACCTCAAGAATGATATCCTTTGCGGCAACCCAGGGCTGAAGCTTGCCCTTTAATTCAACGTTTACGATAGTGGGCATAGGAATATAGTAGGTGCCTCCGCCCATTGCAACTGCAACGTCAAGACCGCCTGCACCCATAGCGAGCATACCGATGCCGCCGCCCGTGGGAGTATGGCTGTCGGAGCCGAGAAGAGTTTTTCCGGGGATACCGAATCTTTCAAGGTGAACCTGATGGCAGATGCCGTTACCGGGTCTTGAAAATCTGATTCCGCGCTTCTGTGCTACGGATTGGATAAACTGATGGTCGTCAGCGTTTTCAAAGCCGTTCTGTAATGTGTTGTGGTCAATATAAGCTACGGAAAGCTCTGTCTTGACTCTTTCAATACCCATAGCCTCAAACTGCAGATATGCCATAGTACCCGTTGCATCCTGAGTAAGTGTCTGGTCTATTCTTAAGCCGATTTCTTTTCCGGGAATCATTTCACCGCAGATAAGATGGCTTTTTATTATTTTCTGTGCAAGAGTAAGTGCCATATAAAATTTCTCCTATATAATTAATATTATTATTTTAATACTGTGCAATTGACTTGTCAATGAAGAAATTGCAAGAATAACATAAATTTAATTAAATCGGTAACAATTAATGCTGAACGGAGGAATTTTATGAAAGAGGGTATTTTTATTATGAAGGGTATTTTTAATCTTGAGCCCAACGAGGATATTGCGGAAAATAATGAAATTGCAGTCAGCACAGAAATTAATGATGACGGAACGTTTCTTGTGAAATTCAGGGACAAAGTTTTCTGCTGTATCAGTATAATCGGTCAGATTGAGGGGCATCACATTCTGTCATCCGAAATCAAAACAACAAAGTATGAGCATATTATTCCGAAGATTGTATCTGTCGGGTGCGATGATAATATTGCAGGAATTCTTCTTATTCTCAACACTGTAGGGGGAGATATTGAAGCGGGAATGGCAATAGCTGAGCTTATTTCCGGAATGAAAAAGCCCGTTGTTTCAATAGTTCTCGGCGGCGGGCATTCTATCGGTATTCCTCTTGCTGTGTGCGCCGATAAGTCCTTTATTTCCCCAACAGCAACAATGACCGTGCATCCGGTGCGCACAAACGGAATGATAATCGGTGTGCCTCAGCAGCTTGCATATTTTCAGGATATGCAGAACAGAATTATTGATTTTGTCTGCAGACATTCCGATATCACAAAGGAGCGGATGAACAGCCTTATGATGTCCTCGGGAACGCTTGTGGGGGATTTCGGAACGGTTCTTGACGGGGAATCTGCCGTCAGTGAAGGTCTTATTGATTCTGTCGGAACAATTCAGGAGGCATTGCAGGAATTAAACAATTTATCCCTTGAGCAGTCTTGATTTTTATAATAAAAAGTGGTAAAATATTCGGGAATATATTAAAAATCAAGGAGCGAATAAACTTGGCAAAAACCTCCACTAAGAAGAAAACTTCTTCAAAAAAGAAAACATCGAAAAAGAAATCAAAGCAGTTGACTTTTTCTGATATCATATTCAAAAAAGAGTTTACCTCGACGGTTACTTTTCTTGCAGGACTTTTTCTGCTGATTGTGGCACTTTTCCCGGGTGGGGCAGAGTCCTTCTGGAATACCATACACTCATTTTATTTTGCTGTTTTCGGAATCTGCGGATACTATATTCCGCTTGCTGTTCTGTTTTTCGGCGTAATGTGTATTCTTAATAAACAGAAAAATGTTCATTTTGCAAAGGCAGGCGAACTGCTGTTTTTGTTTGCTCTGATTTCATCATTCCTGTTTGTGAATACGTCTGCTGACAGTGCTGTCGGATATGCTACTGCAATGAAGGAGATTTTTTCATCTGCCTTTGAACAGCCCGTTGTTTCTCTTACAAACGGCGGTGTTGTCGGTGCAGTCCTCGGCGGAGCAATCTTTCAGATGTGCAAGTCTGTGGCACTCTCCAACGTATTGCTCGCAATTCTTCTTATCTGTGACGTAATGCTTCTTTTCGGTATCACTCTTGTAAAGCTTGTGATGCAGATTGAGAAGCCCGTTAAAAAGGCAGAGGGTGCTATTGAACGCTCAAAGGATGAAATGATAAAGAATTACAAGGTAAAACAGCAGGAGAGAGCTGCCGAAAAGTCCGTTGAAAAGCCTGAAAAGAAAAAGCAGGCTACGAAAGACGTTAATCCTTCAAGACTTATCAAGGATTTCTTTGATACAAACAACATTGATGAAAACGAGATTCCCGTAAGCACTGCAGCAGCTCCCGTTAAAGCTGAAAAAGAAAAGAAGGATGAGTCTGAGGAGCTCAATCTTTTCTCTATTGCAGATCTTGTTGCAAAATCCAAAAATACTGAAGAAATCAACATTGTTACCGACGAGGCAGAGGATATTGTTTCTGTTGAAGAAAAGCCTGCCGTAACTCCCGAAAAGCTTGAGCCCTTGTCAGAAAAAGAGGCAAGAGAATTAAGAGAAAGCCTTGATAATGCTGTAAATCAGATTCCTGAAATAGAATATTCACTTCCTCCCATTGAATGTCTTAATCCTCCTAAGAAGGAATCTGCAGGCTTCAATGAGGATGAGCTCAAAACAAACGGAGAAAAGCTTATTGCCGCTCTTGACAGCTTTAACGTCAGTGCATCCATTGTCGGTGTTGTTCCCGGACCTACCGTTACAAGATATGAGCTTTCACCTGCTCCCGGTGTCAAAATCAGCAAATTTACCAATCTTGCGGATGACCTTGCCCTGCATATGGCGGCGCCCTCGGGTCTTCGTATTGAGGCTCCCATTCCCAATAAGGCGGCTATCGGTATTGAAATTCCTAACAGAAATAAAACAACCGTTACGTTCAGAGAGTCTATTGACAATGATAAATTCAAGAAATCAAAGAGCAGACTGACGGTTGCTCTCGGCAAGGATATTTCCGGCAATCCCATGTTCTCAGACCTTGCAAAAATGCCCCATCTTCTTGTTGCCGGTACTACGGGTTCAGGTAAATCTGTATGTCTTAACTCAATGATTGTGAGCATTCTTTATAATGCAACTCCCGATGAGGTCAAGATTCTTCTCATTGACCCCAAGCAGGTTGAATTCGGCATATATAACGGACTTCCGCACCTTCTTGTTCCCGTTGTTTCCGATCCCCGTAAGGCAGCAGGTGCTCTCGGTTGGGCAGTTACGGAAATGCTTACGAGATATAAGACTCTTAATGCAAACGGAGTAAGGGATATTGCGGCATACAACAGTCTTTGCGATGAACGAGAAGACCTTGTAAAGATGCCTCAGATTGTTATTTTTATCGATGAGCTTGCTGACCTTATGACAGTTGCTCCCTCTGAGGTTGAAGACTCAATTCAGCGTCTTGCACAGATGGCTCGTGCCGCTGGTATGCACCTTGTTGTTGCTACACAGCGTCCCTCAGTTGACGTTATTACCGGTGTTATCAAGGCAAACATCCCCAGCCGTATTGCTCTTACGGTTAAATCATACGTTGACTCAAAAATCATCATTGATACGGCAGGTGCAGAAAAGCTTATGGGTAACGGTGATATGCTTTATTATCCCGTTGGTGTCCCCAAGCCTGTACGTATTCAGGGCTGTTATCTGTCCGACGGTGAAATTGAAAAGGTTGTAGATTACATAAAGGGCAATAATGCCACAAATTACAGTGATGAGGTTCAGCAGGAAATTGAAAGACAGGCTGTTCAGGAAAAGAAAAAGACCGATGAGCCAGCCGCAGCGTCGGGCGGTGACGGAAATGACGATCTTGTCAACCGTGCAATTGAGCTTTTTGTTTCTGCTCCCGAAAAGGCTTCAATTTCTGCTTTACAGCGCCATCTCGGACTCGGCTTTGCAAAGGCAGGACGTCTTATGGATACACTCGAACAGAAGGGTATCGTAGGTCCTCATATGGGAAGTAAGCCCCGAAACGTTCTTGTAACAAAGGCACAGTGGTATGAAATGAGTGCTATGTCCTCAGACGTTGCCGCAGTGGACAGTGCAGATGACGATTTTACAGAAGAAGCATACGGAGATAATGACTGATTATGTTTTTACCCATAAATAAAGAGGAAATGCTGGAAAGAGGCTGGCATTACGTTGATTTTGTTTATGTCTCGGGTGACGCTTACGTTGATCACCCGAGTTTTGGTGCGTCCATAATAACAAGGGTGCTTGAAAATGCAGGCTACAAGGTTGGCTTTATCAGTCAGCCTGATTGGAAAAATCCCGATTCCGTTAAGGTTTTCGGCAAGCCCCGTTACGGCTTTTTTGTGTCATCTGGTAATATTGACTCAATGGTAGCGCACTATACGGTTGCCAAAAACCGCAGAAGTGAAGATCTTTACTCTCCCGGCGGAAAAATGGGCAAAAGACCTGACAGAGCCGTTGAGGTCTACTGTCATCTTATAAGGGATGCTTACGGTGATATTCCCATTGTAATCGGCGGACTTGAAGCATCCTTGAGACGTTTTGCCCACTATGATTATTGGGCAGACGAGGTGCGCCCTTCAATTCTCGTGTCATCAGGTGCAGATATTCTGTCCTTCGGCATGGGTGAAAAGCAGACAGTTGCAATAGCCGATGCTCTTGCTCACGGCAACAAAAAGGATGTTATCCGAAATATCAAGGGTATATGCTATCTTTGTCCTGCATCCGAAACTCCTTATACGGGAGTTGAATGTCCTTCTTATGAAAACGTGCTGAATAACAAAAGGGAATATGCAATTGCCGCCCGTATTCAGCAGGATGAACAGGACTTTTTCAGAGGCAGAGCCGTTAAGCAGAAGCACGGAAAAATGATGCTTGTTCAGAATGTGCCTATGGAGCCTCTGACAACAGAGGAGCTCGATAAGGTGTATGAGCTTCCTTATATGCGCACGTGGCACCCCTCATACAAGAGTGTCGGCGGTGTGCCTGCAATTGAAGAGGTTGAATTTTCAATAACCCATAACAGAGGCTGCTTCGGCGGTTGTAATTTCTGTTCAATTGCTTTCCATCAGGGACGTTTTATTGCATCGAGAAGCAAGGAATCAATTATTAAAGAAGCAGAGCTTCTTACAACGCTTCCCAATTTCAAGGGATATATTCACGACGTGGGCGGGCCTACTGCCAATTTCAGATTTCCTTCCTGCGGCGGACAGCAGGAGAGGGGACTTTGCAAAAATAAGAAATGTCTTGCTCCCGTGCCCTGTAAAAATCTGAAGGCAGATCACACGGAATATCTTGAAATATTAAGAGAGCTCCGCGCTCTTCCTAAAGTAAAAAAGGTGTTTATCCGTTCAGGTATACGCTTTGATTATATGCTTGAGGATAAGTCGGATGCCTTCTTCAGGGAGCTTGTTACCCACCACGTAAGCGGTCAGCTGAAGCTTGCTCCCGAGCATTGCTCGGCGGCTGTGCTTGATAAAATGGGAAAGCCCCATATCCAAACCTATAAAAAGTTTGCAGACAAATACTTTAACTATACAAAAAGCATCGGCAAAGAGCAGTATATTGTTCCTTATCTTATGTCTTCTCATCCCGGCTCAACTCTCAAGGATGCCGTTGAGCTTGCATTGTTTATAAAGGAACAGAAGCTTCGTCCCGAGCAGGTGCAGGATTTCTATCCCACTCCCGGTACCATTTCAACTGCAATGTTCTATACTGAGCTTGATCCCTATACCCTCGACAAGGTATATGTTGCAAAGAAATCCGAGGATAAGGCAATGCAGCGTGCATTAATGCGCTATTTTGCCCCTGAAAGCCGTCTGCTTGTCATAAAGGCTCTTCGTATTGCAGGAAGATCTGACCTTATCGGAGACGGCAAAAACTGTCTTATCCGTGCCGATAAAGCATCGGTGCAGGCAAGCTCACGAGCACAGAACAGACCCACAAAAAACAATAAAGGAAGATATAATGAAAATCCCCGCACGCGTAAAAAATAAATTTATCAGCATAATTCTGAGTGCTGTAGCCGTATGTGTTGCAGTGCTGATCGGTATTTTGGCTCCCGAGCAGACAGAAGAAAACGAAATTTTAAAAAACAGATATCTTAATAATCCTTTCTGTGTCACGTTTTTTGACGTAGGCCAGGGTGACTGCGAAATTATCAGCTGTAACGGATACACAATTCTTGTGGATGGCGGTGAAGCCGAAAATTCGGGAAGAATTATTAGATATCTTAAGGATAACGGAATAGATAAGCTTGATTGCTATATTCTTACCCATCCCCATTCCGATCATATCGGTGTTGCTCCTTCTGTTCTTCGTGAAATTCCTTGTGATAAAGTTTTCACTACATATTTCAGCGAATTCAACGTGCCGACAACCGCTCTTTATGAAAACACCCTTGACGCTATTTATGAAAGCGGAGCAGAGCCTGTACTCGTTGAAGCAGGAGACAGCTTTACTTTTGGTGACCTCAGCATTGATATAGTGGCTCCCATATATGAATCCGATGATTATAATGCAATGTCAATAGTATTTAAGGCTTCCTACAAGGATGCTTCCGTTATGTTCACTGGAGACACAACTCAAAAGATTGAAAAGCAGATTCTTGATGCGGAATATGATGTTGATGCGGATATTCTTAAAGCCGCACATCACGGTAGCTCGACCTCAAGCAGTGAGGAATTTTTTGATGCTGTAAGCCCTGATTGTGTGGTAATATCCTGCGGAACGGATAATTCCTACGGACATCCTCACAGAGAGGTTCTGAAGCTTCTCAGTGATAAGGAAACGGATTATTTCAGAACTGATTACGACGGAACAGTTTATTATTTCGGAGACGGACATAATATGACTCTGGAGAGCTCAAAATGAAATTTACGGTAGAATCAATCGAAGATAATATTGCCCGTCTTGAGGATGCTTCGGGAACGGCAGTTTCTGTGAATTCTGCGCTTCTTCCGTCAGGCGTCAAGGAAGGAGATATTCTTTTGTTTGACGGTGAAAATTACACACCTGATGCTTCTGCAACTGCACAGCGCAGGAGCGCAGTCTATGAAAAATTCAACAAGTTATTTCGCAGGGAATAAAATGAAAAATTTTTAAAAATCATATTGACAAACAGAATATGTTTTGATATAATTCCATTTGTTCGATATGAATGAGCGAGAGTGGCGGAATCGGCAGACGCGCACGTTTGAGGGGCGTGTGGTAATCCCGTACGGGTTCAAGTCCCGTCTCTCGCACCAAATTAAGGACTTACACTGACGTGTGAGTCCTTAATTTTTTCAGAAAAAGACGGGACTTGAAGCCTAAGAGGGTGAGGAGCGTAAAGAAAACAGTCCGGTGGACTGTTTTTAGTGACGAAGTCCGAGGCGGGTACTGTTGCGAAGCAACGGTCGTCCGAGGATGGCGGACTTGCGAAGCAAGGTCGC
>JAZRST010000017.1:0-17697 GCA_045651625.1 Acutalibacteraceae bacterium
ACCTTGCATGCAAGCCTGCAATCGTAGGCGGCAAGCCTCAGGACTTCACCTACGGTGACTGTAAGAAGGAAATGGATATGGTCAATAAGGCATTTATTGAAACCATGATTGAAGGCGACGCCAACGGCAGAGGCTTCCAGTATCCCATTCCCACCTACTCCATCACAAGAGACTTTGACTGGTCCGAAACAGAGAACAACAAGCTTCTCTTCGAGATGACCTCAAAGTACGGTACTCCCTATTTCTCAAACTACATCAATTCCGATATGGAGCCCAACGACGTACGTTCAATGTGCTGCACACTCCCTCTTGACCTCAGAGAGCTTCGTAAGAAGTCCGGCGGCTTCTTCGGAAGCGGTGAAAGCACAGGCTCAGTCGGCGTTGTTACAATCAATATGCCCAGAATCGCTTTCCTTGCAAAGGATGAGGCAGATTTCTTCGCACGTCTTGACAAGATGATGGACATCTCCGCACGTTCTCTTAAGGTAAAGAGAGAAATCATCACAAAGCTTCTTGACGAGGGTCTTTATCCCTACACAAAGAGATATCTCGGCACCTTCAACAACCACTTCTCAACAATCGGTCTTGTTGGTATGAACGAGGTTGGTCTCAATGCAAACTGGCTCCGTAAGAATATGACAAATGAGGAAACTCAGGAATTCACAAAGAAGGTTCTCAATCATATGAGAGAGCGTCTTTCCGACTATCAGGAAATGTACGGCGACCTCTACAACCTTGAAGCAACTCCTGCAGAATCCACATCCTACAGACTTGCTAAGCACGACAAGGCAAGATATCCCGAAATCATCACTGCTCACGAGGGCGCAACTCCCTACTACACAAACTCCTCTCACCTTCCCGTAGGCTACACAGAGGATATCTTCACAGCTCTCGATATGCAGGATGAGCTTCACACCCTTTACACCTCAGGTACTGTTTTCCACGCTTACCTCGGTGAAAAGCTTCCCGACTGGAAGGCAGCAGCAAACCTTGTAAAGAAGATTGCAGAAAACTACAGACTTCCTTATTACTCAATTTCTCCCACATACTCCGTATGTCAGGAGCACGGCTACCTTATCGGTGAGCAGTACAAGTGTCCTCTCTGCGGCAAGGAGACTGAGGTTTACTCAAGAATCACGGGCTACTACCGTCCCGTTAAGAACTGGAACGACGGTAAGAGCCAGGAATTCAAGGACAGAAAGGTTTATAACATCGAAAAGTCTGTTCTCAAGAGAGACGGTGCTCCCGTAGAGGAGACTGTTGCAGAATGTGCCTGTGAAGCTGCAGAAGCTGAAAAGGTTCTTCTTTTCACAACAGAAACCTGCCCCAACTGCAAGCTTGCAGTACAGTGGCTCGACAAGGCAGGCATTTCCTTCGAAAAGCTTCTTGTTTCCGAGAATCCCGACCTTGCTAAGGAGCTCGAGCTCAAGCAGGCCCCCACACTTGTAGTTTACAAGAACGGCGTTGCCGAGAAGTTCGCAGGCGTTGCAGCGGTCAAGAGCTTCATTGATGCAAACAAATAAATAATATAGAAAAGCACAAAGCTTCGCAAAAAGAAGCCTTGTGCTTTTTGTTTTGTGATACTGAATAATACAATCAGTACAGCGCAATGTGGGAGATTACGGGGGCGACACGGGAATCTGTTATGGTGATTCTTACGGTGTCGGTGACAGTGGGGCGGAAGCGGGCGATTTTTTTGTAGCCTGCACTTGTGCCCTCATAAATACGTCTGAAGCCCTTCATTTTTGCACAGTCGATTGTAAAGCCTTCTATTCGCTGACTGAAAAGTATGTTTTCCTTGATAACAGCCATACGGATTTTTCTTTTTTCGGGAAGAGTTATTGTGATTGTTACGGTGTTTTCCCCGTCATTTGTCCTGAAATAGGTGTCGTAGGAATCCGTTTTTACGTTTTCAATAAGGTTTTCTCCGTCGCAGCGGTCTGCGGAAAAGACAGCATCCTCGGAAAGGCAATTTTCAAAGGCCTTCTTTATTGTGTCGCCCAGCTGTCTGAGCCTTCTTACATCAGGCTTTGCGAAAAGACCGTTCTTGTCGGGAGGAATATTCAGAAGGAGGGTGGAGTTTCCGCCGACGCTTCTGAAATAGATGTCGGAAAGAGTTTTGACGGAGCGCACTCTTGCATCCTCGTTTTTATGATAAAACCAACCGGGACGGATGGAGGTATCAACCTCAGCAGGCTGCCAGCAGATTTCTGCGGCTTTTTCCAGAAGCTCACGGCTTCCCAGGTCCTCTGCCGTATCCTCAATTTCAGTGCCGTCTGAAAGACGTCTTGTAATAACGCTCCATTCACTTTTTCTCGTGTCGCCTGCTTCATTGCCGCACCAACGGATGTCGGGGCCGCTTACGGAAATGCAGGCGTCGGGCTGAAGCTCACGGATTACGGAGTAGTAGCGTTCCCAGTCGTAAACCTGCTTTTTGCCGTTGGGACCCTCTCCGCAGGCACCGTCAAACCACACGGAAAAGATATCTCCGTAATTTGTAAGCAGCTCTGTCAGCTGATTGCAGTAGTAGTCGTCATAAGCCTTACCCTGACCGTAAACGGGGCAGTTTCTGTCCCAGGGGGAAAGATATACGCCGAATTTTATTCCGCCCCTTCTGCAGGCCTCGGCACATTCCTTTACAACGTCACCCCTGCCGTTTTTGTAGGGGGAATTTTTCACGGAGTGCTCCGTAAAGCTACTTGGCCACAGACAGAAGCCGTCGTGATGCTTTGCCGTGAGAATAAGTCCCGTCATACCTGCACTCTTTACTGCCTCAACCCACTGATTGCAGTCAAGAAGCTCGGGATTGAAAATTTCAGGCTTTTCCGTGCCGTCACCCCATTCCTTGTCGGTAAAGGTATTTACGGTAAAATGCACGAAGGCATAAAACTCCATCTGCTGAAGACTTATCTGTCTTTCCGAGGGAGTGATTTTTATATATTCGAGGTCCTTCTCATATCCGGGATACATAGCCTTGCCTCCATTAACAAAAGTTTAATATATTTTATAACAGCGCTACGGTTTTTTCAAGATTTTCGTGAAAATTTACATAAAAAGAGCCTGTTTCGGTATATTATGTTGATTGACATTTCAATGTGCTTAATATATAATTAAAATGAATTGTAATAAAATTTTTCAGGAGGAATTCCAATGAAAAAAGCAATAAGCATTATTCTCAGCATACTTTGTGTGTTTATGACACTTGCTCCTGCATTTGCTGCAGAGGGTGACGTGGCAGCTGCAGAGAATACAGAAACACAGACATTCAGCGTTACCTTCACTGCTCCCTCAAAGGATTTTGAAGGCGGTTATATGTTCGTCAAGACAGTTGACGGTGAGATTCAGTACGTGCCCGATGAAAACGGTGACTACGTTTTCTTTGATGGCCGCTACATGCTTCCCTCAAACATTATTGATCAGACAGAGGTTCCCGAGGAAAGATTCAGCATTGTTCAGTGGGCAGATTTCAATGAAATCCCCGAGGGCGAAACCGTTGCTTTCAGGGTTGTGACCTCCGAAAAGTACAACGTTCTTACTGCAGCTGTATTTATCAACGGAACTCCCGTAAAGCAGAATGCACAGGACGAATATACGGTTTATGTTGACCGTGATATCAACATTTACGTAGGTGAATACGATGAAAACGGCCAGCCGACACTTCTCAGAAATCACTTCAACGTTAAGCTTACCTCAGGCGACGAGTACAAGGTGCTTACACTCAAGAGTGAATATTATCACGTATCATACTACGGTGATTCCTTCCGCTTCCGCGTAAAGGTTAACTCCGGTTATTCTGCCGCAGGCATGAAGGTTATGGTACAGAGAGGCCCCGGTATTCTCAACGGTCTTCTTGATGATGAGGATCTTGATTCATTTGCAGGCATTCTTGGCACAGCTGAGACTCTTACCTCCTACGGTGTAGACGAGGACGGCTGCCGTCTTTATGAGATTCAGAACATCACAACTGATTGCAGAATCATTGTTGACGGTATTCAGGAAGAAGGCAACGTAGGTCTTATGGCTATGTTCAAGAGAATTATAAGACTTATTCTTGACTTCCTCGGCATCAAGCTTGACTTCCTTGAGGATATCACAGCTTACTTCAACGTTAAGATTGACGGTGCTCAGGCTCCCGACGGCGTAACCTATCAGGTTATCCGTTCCACAACAACGGATGCTACTCCCTCCGAATTTACGGTAGGCAGCGGTGACGGTGTTACAATTATTGTTACAAAGAACAGTATTGATCAGGATGTAACTGTTATGTGGACTCCCGGAAATGAATTCGGCTCTTACGAGACCGCATGGATTCCCTCTTACGACCACATTACGGGTAAGACAACCTACAGCGCAGTTTACAATATTGACAACATCTCGGCAGATACAACAGTTACAATTTACTGATAAAATCAAGGGGAGTCGTGAAGAACGGCTCCCTTTAAATTTTTTATTGCCTTTTTACTGTTTTATATGATAAAATAAAGAAAAATAATACCCAAAGGGGAAAAGAAGTATGATAATCAAGGGGTTGGCTTACCTTATGGCTTTTATCATTGCAGGCATAGGAGGACTTTTCGGCGCAGAAACAAAGCAGTATTATGATATTTCGGAAAAAACAGAATATCAGACCTTCCGCAGCTTCGGCACCTCGACCTGCTGGTGGGCTCAGAATATTGATACGGAAGAAAAGGCAGATGCAATTGCAAAGGCACTCTTCTCGGATGAAGAGGGCTTAGGGCTTGATGTTATCCGCTATAACGTGGGCGGCGGTGAGGCTGATAATCCCGAATCAAGAATATGGGATACCGCAAGAAGAACGGAAAGCTTCTACGTTTTTGATGAGGAAAAGGGCGAATACGTTTACGATTTCACAAGAGATGCCAATGCAAGACGTGTGCTTGATAAGGCACTTGAATACGGCGCCAAAGAGGTTGTGCTTTTCTGTAACAGTCCCCATTACTCTATGACCGCTTCGGGTCACGCCAGCGGCGGTATGGAGAAAAAGCAGTCCAACCTTCCCCCTGAAAACTACGATAAATTCGTGGATTACCTTCTTACAATTGCTGACTGGTTTGTGTCTGAGGGCTATCCCGTGACCTATATTTCTCCCATAAACGAGCCTCAGTGGGATTGGGGCGGTGAATGGGTAGGTCAGGAGGGCTGTCACTACGAGCCTAAAGAGGTCGCAGTGCTTATGGGCAAATTCGCAACTGAAATGCAGAAGAGAAACACCTCCTACAAGCTTTCGGGTATGGAAACGGGTCAGCTATCCCGGGACTATAACGACTATCTTTTCAAGTATTTTGAAAATGAGGCTGTAAATGCCTACTGTGACACCTTTGCAGGACACTCCTACTGGCTTGACGGTAACAAGAACGAAAAGGCTAATTTCGGCAACACCTTCAGCGAAAAGTATCCCGATAAGGTTTTCGAAATGAGCGAATGGTGCGAATTACCTCTTACTATTGATTCAAAAACAATCGACAGCGGTCTTCACATGGCAAACGTAATCATTGAGGACCTTACTCTTCTCAATGCCGTATCCTGGCAGAGCTGGACAGCCTTCAACGAGGACGGTGTGCTTTACGAGGAAAACGGCGAAATTAAGATGTTCAACCGCTATTGGGCATTCAAGCAGTTTACCGCCTTCATCGAGCCCGGTATGACCCGTGTAAAGGTGTTTGAGGATATCGGCAAGGACGATAATCTGCAGGAGGTTGCATTTGCAAGCGAGGAAAAGACGGTGCTTGTGATTGTGAACAACGGCGAAAATGAAAAGGATATTAAATTCCTTGAAAAATACCCCTCAGCCTCTGTTTACGTAACCGATAAGGACCACAACTGCGAGCAGATTGCAGAGGGCGTAAGCAGCACGAAATATAGCCTTTCCGCACGAAGCATAACAACCTTTGTTTTTAATAACAAGTAAAAAAGAGCCGTGAGGTAAATCCTCACGGCATTTTTTGTGCGCTTTTATACGTTGAAAAATTCTACCTGTTCATTGTCGTTGCCTTTTACGAAGGCTACGGTGATGGACATTTTTTCGGGCTTTGAATCAAGGGGAACGGTTTTAGGATAAATATGAGGGGTAAAGCCTGCCTCGAGAGCCTTATTGAAGGCTGCCTCGGGGTCGTCGCAGTACATTGCGAAGTGCTGCCACTTGCCTTCCTCGGCATATTTGTCGCCACCGTCAGCGAAGAGCTCAATAATGTCTCCGTTTCCTATGTCAAGCATAACTATGAGATTTTCTCCCGCGCCCCAGCGTACCTTTTCACGCATACCGAGAGCGGTATACATTGCAATGGATTTTTCAATATCCTTGCAGCGAAGTGCTACGTGGTGAAAGCCGAGATTCTTTATAACTTCATTTGCCATAACGGTACCTCATATATGTTTATTTATAAATTCGCATACCTTGTCTATGCAGAGTTCTCCTGCCTTGGAATAAGGCTCCAGTGCGCTGAAGACGTGGGGGAGATGCTTGCCCTCAAACTTGGGGAAATCGAGAAGCTGAGCCTCAACCGAGTTTTCAAGAAGCTCTCTGTAAAGTCTTCTTGTCTGTCCCAGTGCAAGGGTGTCGCCCGAGCTTGTGGTGAGAATTGTGGGAGGGAAGGAGGGAGTCTCGCGCAGGAGCTCGTCAATATTCATATAACGGCGTGTGCTTTTCTTTGCTCCGTTTTCGCCCCACATCTTTCTGCAGTAAAGCCCCATTGGCTGAGCATCGTTCATATATGCTACGGGAGAGGTGAGCACAAGACAGTTGAATTTCAGACCGTGGTCGGCTGTGTCGAAATGGTGTCTGAGGACCTCCGATTCCGAAATTGCCGCAGTGAAGGAGGCAAGCTGTCCGCCTGCGGAGTCACCCGTAAGAATAATTCTTTCGGGGTCGCAGGGGAAATCAGGCATAATTTCCTTTATCCTGCAGATTGCAAGTGCAACGTCCTGAAGCTGAGCGGGAACAAAAACGTCGGGCACAAGGCGGTAGCTCAGGTTGAAAACAACGAAGCCTCTTCTGGCAAGATACTGAGCATAAATCTTGTTGAGGTCCTTTGTGCCGTACATCCAGCCGCCGCCGTGGATTTCAATAATCACGGGAAGGGGACCTTCAGCATCCTCGGGATAGTACACGTCAAGCAGCTGATATTCATTGCCCGTGTCGGCATAGGGGATGTTGTTTATCTCCTTTATGCCCTCGGGAAGGGAAAGCCCTGCTATTCTTTTTTCGTCCTGAGGCTTTGTGACACTGTTCCAGAACCAACCGAAAACGTCAATAAGCTTATCCATATTATTTATCTCCGTTCTTCTGCTCCATCATAGCACAGATGCTGAAAATTGCGGTGCATACGAAAACAAGGAGCATAACCGAATAGACAATACCGAGCTTCATATAGTCGCAGGAGATTACGTTGCCGAGAAGTGCACCGAGAAGCTGGTTTGTGTTTCCGAGAATTGTGTTGAGATTGAACATTCCGTTGAGGAAGGGCTTTGCAAAGGCATCAAAGGATGCATTCATAATAAGAGCAGACACAGCACCTGCCACGGAAAGAACAAGGGAAGCGCCGGGCTTTTTTGTAGCGGCGGCAACAATTGCAAGAGAGAGAGCAATCACAAGGGTAATTACGAAAAATACGGCAAATGCTATACCCCAGTTAAGGCTTGTGAGCATATCAAGGATTTCCTGCTTCTTTTCTCCCGAAACAGCATTCCATATTGTTGCGATAAGATTGCCCGTTGTGGAATCCTTTGCCTTGGCGGCAAGATTTACTATGTCGTTAAGGCTTATGAACTCACTGAGACCGAAGGAGTCAAGAAGATTGGTTTTTTCTTCACCCGATAAAAGTCCGGATGTGATGAGAATTCTGAAAATGGGAAGAAAATAGCTTGCGGGAAGAATAAGAAGAGCAAGAATAGGGGTTACGATTCTGTGTATCAGCTTCATACGAACACCCCTTATTTCTTGTAGGAGGAGTTGAGCTGTACCGTTCTGTTGAAAATGAACTTGCCGTCAGCACTGTCCTTATCAACTGCAAAGTAGCCGTTTCTTACGAACTGGAAGGATTCCTCAGCCTTTGCATCCTTGAGGCAGGGCTCAACAAGGCAGTCCTTAAGAACGATAAGAGAATCCTTGTTTATAGCGTCAACGAATTCCTCGTCGGGGATGGAGGCAGGGTCTTCAACGTCAAAGAGCTTGTCGTAAAGACGGATTTCTGCCTTTATTGAATCGGGGCCTGCCCAATGGATTGTACCCTTTACCTTTCGGCCGTCGGGAGCGTCGCCGCCCTTGGTTGCAGGGTCATAGGTACAGTGAATGCAGGTAACCTCACCGTTTTCGTCGGTTTCGTATGAGGTGCAGGTAAGGAAGTATGCACCCTTGAAGCGTACCTCGTTGCCGGGGAACATTCTGAAATACTTTTTGGGAGGATCAATCATAAAGTCGCTCTTCTCAATGAAGATTTCTCTTCCGAAGGTAACCTCGGACTTGCCCATTTCGGGGTGGTCAGGATGACGGTCAACAAGAAGCTTCTCTGTCTGTCCCTCGGGATAGTTGTCAATAATTACCTTAAGAGGCTCTAAAACTGCCATTACACGGGGAGCGTTTGCATTAAGCTCGTCTCTTACACAGCTTTCAAGAAGACCGTAGTCAACAACGCTGTAGGCCTTTGAAACGCCGACCTTTTCAATGAAGCTTCTGATAGCCTTTGCAGGATAGCCTCTTCTTCTCATACCGCAGATGGTTGCCATTCTGGGGTCATCCCAGCCACTTACAAGCTTGTCTGTTACAAGGCGGATGTTTCTTCTCTTGCTTTTAATGCATTAGTTGATGTTAAGACGGGCAAATTCAATCTGTCTGGGGGGCTCCTCGAAGCCGATTTCCTTGATGAACCAGTCGTAAAGAGGTCTGTGGTTTTCAAATTCAAGGGAGCAGAGTGAATAGGTTACGTTTTCCTTTGCGTCGGAAAGAGGATGTGCGAAGTCATACATGGGATATACACACCATTTGTCACCGGTCTGATGATGGGAAACGTGCATTATTCTGTAGATTACGGGGTCGCGCATATTGAGATTGGGGGATGCCATGTCAATCTTTGCACGGAGCACCTTTTCTCCGTTAGCGTATTTGCCCTCTGTCATTTCCTTGAAAAGACGGAGATTTTCTTCAACGCTTCTGTCTCTGTAGGGGCTGTTTTTGCCGGGCTCTGTAAGAGTTCCTCTGTATTCGCGCATTTCATCTGCAGTAAGGTCGCATACGAACGCCTTGCCTTTTTCGATGAGCTTTATTGCACATTCATAGATGAAATCGAAGTATTCGGAGGCGTAGTAAACGTTTGCCCAGTTGAAGCCGAGCCACTTGATGTCCTCCATAATGGATTCAACGTACTCAACGTCCTCCTTTGAGGGGTTGGTGTCGTCAAGACGGAGATTGCAGATGCCGCCGTACTTTTCTGCAGTTGCAAAGTCAATGCAGATAGCTTTGGCGTGACCGATGTGAAGATATCCGTTGGGCTCGGGAGGGAAACGGGTCTGCACACGGGTGTTCACACCTGCGGCAAGGTCTTCGTCAATAAAGTCGTGTATAAAATTGCTCGAAAGAGCGGAGGTTTCAATTTCTGCCATGGTGAATTCTCCTTAAAATAATGTCTGCTGATTTATAATTATAAAGAAGCCTTGAAGCTGTCAAGACGGCTGAATACCTTTTCCTTGCCCAGCGCTGCAAGAATTGCGTGAAGGTCGGGAGTGTTCGTTCTGCCCGTTACTGCAACACGGATAACCGTTGAAACGTCACCTACGTGACCCTTGAAGGCATCGGGATTCTTCTTGTATTCCTTTACGTTGGGAGTGAAGCCGAGAGGCTCGCAGAGCTCCTTGATTTTTGTGAACCACGTGTCCTTGTCGTCATTTTCGTCGAAAACATTCTTGTAGGCGTCGATAATTGCCTTTGCATCCTCTGCTTTGATGTTTTCGGGAAGGGTAGCGTCGTTTGCGTAAAGGCTGTCGTACATATATGAAACGTAGCCCTTTACGTCGGACCAGGTGATTATATCCTTACGGGGCTTGGGTGTTTCACGGTCAATGTTGAGAATTGCCTTAGCGTATGCAGGGTCTGCGGTGAAGAGGTTATAAAGCTCCTCGTCGTAAGCCTTTGCCCATGCTACGGTGTTTTCGTAAACCTCTTCTGCAGTCATAAGAGAAACAACATTCTTGCAGATGTCATTGAGCTTGAGAATATCGAAAAGTGCACCCGAGGAGCTCATCTTCTTGAAGGAGAAGGGGAAGGAATACTTGTCCGCTGTGGGATTTGCCTTTCTCCAGTCCTCAAAGTTTGAGTTTGCAAGGGTCATAAGATATTCAATGACACCGTCTGCAGGGAAGCCCTGCTCAACGTAGAAGCTGACGCTGGCTTCCGGGTCCTTTCTTTTTGAAAGCTTTCTCTTGTTGCCGTCATCAAGCTTCATAATGGGGGAGATGTGTGCAAACTTGGGAGCCTTGTAGCCTAAAAGCTTGAAAAGCTGAATGTGTAAGGGGAGAGAGGAAATCCATTCATCACCGCGAACAACGTGGGTCGTTCTCATAAGATGATCGTCAACGGCGTGTGCGAAGTGATAGGTGGGGATGCCGTCTGTCTTGAGAAGAACGAGATCCTGAATGTTTTCGGGCATTTCGATTTTGCCCTTTATCTGGTCTTCAACAATAATCTTTCTGCTTTCGTCACCGTCGGAGCGAAGACGTACGGTGTAGGGAATACCTGCCTTGATTTTCTCTTCCTGCTGTTCAATGGTAAGATTTCTGCAGGCTGCATATTTTCCGTAGTAGCCGGGATTTGCGCCTTCCTTTTCCTGATTCTCACGAAGGGAATTGAGGTCATCCTCCGTGCAGAAGCAGGGGTATGCGAAGCCCTTTATAACAAGCTCCTTGGCAAATGCCTGATAGATGTCCTTTCTGTGGCTCTGCTTATAGGGACCGTAAGCACCCTTTTCGGTGTCGGTGCCCGTTGCACCCTCTGTGGGGGCAATGCCGAATGCCGTAAGACCCTCGATTATCTTGTCGATAGCATCGTGGACCTCTCTCTTCTTGTCAGTGTCTTCAATACGGAGGTAGAAAACACTGTCCTCGGTTGAGGCAGCAAGGCGGTCAATAAGGCAGGAGAACATATTGCCTATGTGCATATAGCCTGTGGGGCTGGGTGCAAAACGTGTTACCTTTGCACCTTCCGTGAGATTTCTCTGAGGATACATTTCTTCGTAGTCAGCAATTGTTTTGTCTATGTTCGGGAACAGAAGTTCGCTGAGTCTTTCAAAGTCTGTCATCTTTCTTCATCCTTTGCTTATAAATATACAAAGTAAATTATATTACAACTCTTCCGAAAAGTAAATATATTAACTCAAAATATTATGTATATTTTATCACTGACGGGATGTCATTCTTTTGTTGACTTTTGGTAACAGATAATTTATAATTTATTCATAATTGGGGAAAAGAAAAATACAGGAGGAAAAGGAATATGCAGGGCTACAGAATTGCGTTTATTGCCGATATCCACCACTATTCGGAAAAGCTCGGAAATACGGGCAGAGCCTACGAGCTCAGAGAGGGAAGCGACCAGAAATGCCTTAAGGAAACGGGGGCAATTCTTGACGCCGCCTTCACAAGATTTCTCAGTGAGGACACTGACTGCGTCTGCATTGCAGGTGACATCACCAACGACGGTGAAAAGTGCTCGCACCGTGAAGTGAAGGACAAGTTTTCTCTTTTCAGTGAAAAGAAGAAGCTTTACGTTATCACCTCAACTCACGACTGGTGCTCGGACCGCAATCCCCGACGCTTCGAGGGTACGGAAATTTTTCACGACGTTGAAACCTTATCTCCCGGGGAGCTTACGGAATGGTACTCCTGCTTCGGTGAAAAGGACTGCATTTCTTCATATACTACTCCCATAGGTCTTGTTTCAAGATGCTTTCAGGTGACTGAGGGGCTTCGTCTTTTGGCCGTACACGATGACTGTGACGGTCCCGGAGGCAGCTCAGGCTATAGTGAAGCACATCTTGCCTGGATGTGTGAGCAGCTCGACAAGGCAAGGGAAGAGGGCTCAAGGGTTATTGCCATGGAGCATCATCTGCTTCTTCATCCCTTCTGCCGTTTTATAAACAAGGGGCAGTCCATAGGTGATAATTTCCGTGTGGCATCCGTCCTTGCAGACCACGGTCTGAGGCTTATGTTCACGGGTCACTCCCATATGCAGAGAACAACTGAATTCGTATCGGAAAACGGAAACAAAATCACTCAGATTAACCTCGGCTCGCTTACGGGACATCCTGCTCCCGTTACGTATCTTACCTTCCGTGACGGCAATGCGGAAATTGAGGTAAAGCACCTTGACAGCTTCAATTATAACGGTGAAGCCTGCACGGGTGAGTACCTTAAAAAGCATACTCTCGGAGTGCTCTTCAATCTTCTTGAGGCAGGAAGGTGTGACAAGCAGGATTTCTATGAAAGACTCAGAGCAAACGGTATAAAAATCCCGTCCTACGACCTTCTTTATCCCGTAATCCGCTTTGTCTGCAAAAAGCTTCTCAAGGCAAAATGCGGCGGTGCGGGAAGACTTATAAATTTCCTTACCTTCGGTAAGGCAATTGAGAAGAAGCATCTGAAAAGCATTAAAAATATGCTCCTTCTTGACCTTGTTTCAAAGGTGTTCTTAAGTGTATTTGACGGCTCCTTCTCGGTGCTTGATGCCACGGAGGCTGAGCGTCAGACAGTTGTCAGCGTGGGAAGGCTCCCCTCGGCAATTATCCGCAGACTGCCTCTTAAGGACGGCAAAAGGGAAGGTATTTTATCAACCACGGATCAGATTGCGGCTCTCACACGTGAGCTTATGTATCCGTCTTCACCCGACAATTTCAACACGGTTATAGAGTTATGAAAAACAGATTCGAAAGCGTAGAGCTTGTAAATTACACAAGGGGAGAAGAAATTCTCAACGTGCTGACCCACTTTGCAGGTCTTGCAATTCCCCTTTTTATGTTAATAAGAGCCTATCCTCTCTGCAGGGGAGAGCTTTTCCCTCTTATATGTCTGTGGCTTTATGCCATAGGTAATGCAATGTGCTTCACCGCATCCGTCTGCTACCACGCCGCAAAGCACGGCTACGTCAGAAAGGTGCTCAGAGTGACGGATCACAGTGCAATATTCTTTTCCGTTGCAGGAACTGTTACGGGCTGTGTCCCCATAGTCTATGAAAGAGGAAGCACCGCAGGTGCCGTGCTGATGCTTGTGCTTTGCTGGGGAAGCGTTGTTGCAGGACTGATATTAACCATATTCTTTTTCGGAAAATTCAGAAACGTAAGAATGGCAATGTATATTGTTACCTCTGCAGTGTGCTCACTTATCGGTGCGCCCACCTTCAAGGCACTGCCGCGCGGTGCAATCGTCTGCATAATCACGGGCGGAATCGTGCTTCTTATCGGCTGTGTGCTTTATAAGCTCGGTGCTAAAAAGAGATATATTCACTCTCTTTTTCACATATTTATTGTGGCAGGACTCGGTATTTACTGCTACGGAATATATAATTACGTTTATCTTTTACTTTGATAATCTGAAAGAGGTTGAAAGAAATGGAAAAGTTCAATGTATGTCTCACCGGTGCTACCGGTCACGTAGGCTTTGCAATTCTTAAGGAGCTGCAGAACTATACGGACAGAGAAACAAGAATTCTTTTAAGAAAGGATCCCGGTTATTTTGAAGGTCTTACCTGCACAAAGGTAAAGGGCGATATTACGGATTACGATTCTCTTCTTGAGGCATTCAAGGATTGCGATATCGTTTATCACGTTGCAGGCTGTGTTGAAATCAAGCCCGGCAATGAGGATTTTGTTTACAAGGTAAACGTTACCGGTACTGAAAACGTTATCAGGGCGTGTAAGGCTACGGGCGTTAAGAAGCTCGTTTATATGTCAAGCGTTGATACATATATTCCTCTTCCCGACAATCAGCTTATGACCGAGGTTTATGATTACGATCCCGATAAGCTTGAGGGCACTTATGCCAAGACCAAGGCAGAGGCAACCGCAAAGGTGCTTGCCGCAAACGAGCCCGGTGTGCTTGAAACAGTTGTCTGCCAGCCCAGTGCATGTATGGGCCCCTATGATTTCAAGGTTTCCAGCATCGGCAGTATGGTAAGAATGTTCTCATCAGGCAAGTTCCCCATCACAATGACCTTCGGCGCATATAACTTCGTTGATGTAAGAGACGTTGCTATCGGCACAATCGCAGCAGGTGACAAGGGCGGCGCAGGTGAAGTATATCTTCTCTGTAACAAGAGCTGCTCAGTTGACGAATTCATCAGACTTCTTGCTGACGTTTCAGGCAACAAGCCTCCCAAAATCAAGCTCGGTAAGGGCATAATCGACCTCGCCGCTCCCATTATGGAGGTATTCTATAAGGTATCGGGTCAGTCTCCCATCTTCACACGCTACGCTGTCAGAAAGCTTGTATCCAACTGCAACTTCTCCTATGAAAAGGCACAGAAGGAGCTGGGCTACAATCCCAGATCTCTGCGTGACAGCCTCAAGGACAGCCTTCAGTGGATAAAGGAAACAGAGGGTTAATTGAAATTAATCCTCTGTAAAAAGCAATAAAAATCGGGTATCGGTGTTTTGCCGATACCCGTAAGTTTTTTGTCTTATCAGAATGTGATTGTATAGTCCTTAACGAAGGTCATACCAACCTGAGCGTTGATGCCGATTGAGGAAGCAACGTTCATAACTATGGGAGTTGAAACATTAAGCCATGTGACATTGCCGGTAGCCTTGTCAACCTTGCACTTTGCAGTACAGTTGTAATACTCTGTTTCAAAGCTCTTTACGATGAAACCTGCAGCATTCATAACGTCTTCTGTCTTGATGATTTCAAAGCCTGCGGAAACACCCTGACCATAGGTGGGGTTCTTTTCTGTCTTAGCAACGATTGTGATTTCGTATTCTGTGCCGTTATCCTTGCACTCAGCAGAAATAACGTCGTTTGCAGAAAGCTTACTTACATAGCTTTCACCTGCAACGGAAACACCTGCCTTGATAGCATCTGTACCTGAATATGTTTCGGGAGTGTTGTTGGGCTTAAGGAAGGAGCCTATAAGGCTTTCGCCGGCCTTCTGAAGAAGACTTGGAAGAACAAGCTTATCTGTATTGTGCTGATAATCTTCGAAGTTTCTTACAACCGTTGTTGCATTTGTCTTGATTTTGTTTACTGCGGTGTTGTAGTATTCTACGATTGCTGCAGTACCCTGAGGAGCGCCGGTGTTGGGAGCGGGAGCCGCAGTTGTCTGTTCCTGAGGTGCGGGAGCTGCAGTTGTCTGCTCCTGGGGAGCGGGAGCAGCAGTTGTCTGTTCCTGGGGAGCGGGAGCTGCTGTTGTCTGCTCCTGAGGAGCGGGAGCTGCAGTTGTCTGTTCCTGGGGTGCAGGAGCCTGAGTCTGTGTTTCTGTATTTGTGTTTACGTTGCCTGCGGGTACGCCTGCAATGGGAATTACCAGTTCGATTGTGGTGCATGCTGTGCAGGATGCTAAAACTACTGCAACAAGCACAAGAGCGAGAACTTTTCTGAGTTTCATAAAAATACCTCCGTTGATGTGCGGTTTATTTACATACCGCATATATAATAATAATTCGTGAATAATTTGTCAATAGACAAAATGTAAATAGTCTCCCTCTTATTCGACAAAAAAATGGGGTACGGGGCAGACGTATAGCAGACGTATAATTGATACTTGATTTTTTCTGTGCACTGTAATATAATATATGCGTATATCCACGGATGAAAGGATGTTTCGTATGAAAAAATTAATTTCAGTTGTTCTTGCAGTGATTATCGCATTATCCTGCTGTTCACTTATCGGCTTTGCCGCAGAGGGTGATAATTACACAAAGTCTTACTTCGTAAGTGTTGCTCCCGATTGTCAGGAAAAGCTTGCAATCACAAGTGTTTCAGGCACAAACTACGTAATTGAAGGCGGTACCTTCAGCTTCACAGCCGAGGCTGTAAACGGTTACGTTTTTGACCAGACAACAGTTCTCAAGGTTGCCAATACCCATTATGAAATGGACGTTGTTCTCGGTGTTGACAGCGAATACGGCTACATCATCGAGCCTGATGCAGAAGGCGTTTACACAATTGAAAACGTTGAAGAGGATCTTTATATCTACGTTGCAAACCTTGAAAAGGAATCCTTTGCAACTCTTAAGGATTTCCTTATGGATATGATGAATTTCTTCCTCAACCTTATGAAGTGGTTCTTCGGCGTATAAAAGTAAAAGCTGCGGTGTTTTCATAAAGAAAGCACCGCTTTTGCCGTTTATTGGCAAGGTTATACAAAAAAAAGCATACTTTTTACGTGGATTTATCAAAAAATTGTCTTGCAAAATCCTTTGTGAATTTGTTATAATGTATAAGGTTAAACGGATGTAATGTCGTTTACATAAAAAAGTAAAATAGCGGACACGGAAAAAACGGTCTGCATAAAGATTTGGAGGAATAAAAATGAGCAAAAAATTCGTTTATTTGTTCAGAGAAGGCGACGCTTCCATGCGCGAGCTTCTCGGCGGTAAGGGTGCTAACCTTGCTGAAATGACAAAAATCGGTCTTCCCGTTCCCCAGGGCTTCACAATCACAACTGAAGCTTGCACACAGTACTATGAAGACGGCCGTAAGATCAATGATGAAATTCAGGCTGAAATTATGGAATACATCGTTAAGATGGAAGAAATCACCGGCAAGAAGTTCGGCGACCTTGAGAAGCCCCTTCTCGTTTCAGTTCGTTCCGGTGCCCGTGCTTCCATGCCCGGTATGATGGATACAATCCTCAACCTCGGTCTTAACGAAGAAGTTGTAGAAGTTATGGCTGCTAAGTCAGGCAATGCTCGTTGGGCATACGACTGCTACAGAAGATTCATCCAGATGTACTCCGACGTTGTTATGGAAGTTGGTAAGAAGTACTTCGAAGAGCTCATCGACAAGATGAAGGAAGAAAAGGGCGTTACTCAGGACGTTGACCTTACAGCTGACGACCTCAAGACACTTGCTGCTCAGTTCAAGGCTGAATACAAGGCTAAGATCGGTAAGGATTTCCCCTCCGATCCCAAAGAACAGCTTATGGGTGCTGTTGAAGCTGTTTTCCGTTCATGGGACAACCCCCGTGCAAACGTTTACAGAAGAGACAACGATATTCCTTACTCCTGGGGTACTGCTGTTAACGTTCAGGCTATGGCTTTCGGTAACATGGGTGACAACTGCGGTACAGGTGTTGCTTTCACACGTGACCCTGCTACAGGTGAAAAGGGCCTTATGGGTGAGTTCCTTACAAATGCACAGGGTGAAGACGTTGTTGCAGGTGTTCGTACTCCCATGCCCATCGCTGAAATGGCTGAAAAGTTCCCCGCAGCATTCGAGGAATTCAATAAGGTTTGCGCAATCCTTGAAGACCACTACAGAGATATGCAGGATATGGAATTCACCGTTGAAGACGGTAAGCTCTATATGCTTCAGACAAGAAACGGTAAGAGAACTGCAAAGGCTGCTCTCAAGATCGCTTGTGACCTCGTTGACGAAGGCATGATCGACGAAAAGAAGGCAGTTGCTATGATCGATCCCAGAAACCTTGACACACTCCTTCATCCTCAGTTCGATGCTAAGGCAATCAAGGCTGCTACT
>JAZRST010000018.1:0-34330 GCA_045651625.1 Acutalibacteraceae bacterium
CCCCCGAAAACTTTACAAAGCTCAAGGAGGGCGCAAAGGATCCTGACAACATTTATGTAAAGCTCGCCAAAAGCATAATTAACGATATTGATCGCGGTATTATAAAGCACACACTTCTTTCTCTCGGTGTTGAGGCAGGCTACTTCGGCACCAAGGAGGTAAGAGCAAACCGTGAAAAGTATGACTGTAATATTCCTTTCCAGATTCTCCTTGACCCCACAAGCGCATGTAATCTCAAGTGCAAGGGCTGCTGGGCTGCGGAATATGGCCACAAGCAGAGCCTGACTTATGATGAAATGGATTCCGTTGTAACTCAGGCAAAGGCTCTCGGTACACATTTCTATATGTTCACGGGCGGCGAGCCTCTTATCCGTAAGGACGATATCATCCGTCTTTGCGAGGCACACGCAGACTGTGCATTTATGGCTTATACAAACGCCACACTCATTGACGATAAATTCTGTGAGGAGGTTAAAAGGGTAGGAAACCTTGCATTTGCTCTGAGCATTGAGGGTACAGAGGAAAGCAACGACTTCCGCCGCGGCGAGGGTGCTTACAAGAGAACCATGGAAGCAATGGCGATGTTAAAGAAGCACAAGTGCCTCTTCGGTATTTCCGTATGCTACACAAGACTTAACGTTGACTACGTTACAAGTGACGAATTCGTTGACCTTATGATTGAAAACGGCGTAAAGTATGCCTGGTATTTCAACTATATGCCCGTAGGTCACGGTGCAGACAAGGAGCTTATCCCCACTCCTGCACAGAGAAAGTATATGTACTTCTGGCTCAGAAAAATGAGAAACGCCAAAACCGGCAAGCCTATGTTCGTTATCGACTTCCAGGATGACGGTGAATTTGTAGGCGGCTGTATCGCAGGCGGGAGGAACTACTTCCACGTAAACTCTGGAGGTGATATCGGGCCCTGCGTATTCATCCATTACTCAGACTCAAACATCCGTACGCATACTCTTCTTGAGGCTCTTAAGAATCCTCTCTTCATGGAATACAGAAAGGGACAGCCCTTCAACGATAACCATCTTCGTCCCTGTCCCATGCTTGAAAATCCCGACAAGCTCCGCGAGATTATAAAGAAGACGGGCGCAAAGTCCACCAATCTCATCATTGAAGAGGACGTTGAAACTCTCTGCTCACGCTGTGATGAGTTCGCATACGAATGGGCACCCGTTGCAGATGAAATCTGGGCAACAACCAAGCATCCCAAAACTCACACTCAGTATTACAGAGATAACGGCAAGGCTGTAAGACAATAATCTTCCGAAATTTCTTGATTGTGACCCGAAATTGTGGTATAATAGCTGTGATAAGTAATTATCACGGCTATTTTCTTTTTAGGAGGAACTTCAATGAATATAAAAAAATTTATTGCACTTTTGTGTGCTTTTATAATCGTGCTTTTGTCCTTATCCTCCTGCGGATATGAAATAAGCATCAGAAAAAAGGGGCAGGGCGATGAGCTTACAACCACAATTGTGCTTGATCCCGATACGGGGCTGCCTATTGACGGAGGAAATTCAGTTCAGCTTCCCGAGGTGACAACGCTTCCGTCTGCCGAGGCTACCACAAGCTCAAGCGCAGGAATTCAGATAGACAACACCTACAGACCTATGGCTATGTCCTCTCAGGACGTGCTCACCTTCTATAAGAGTGCGATGAATGACGTAAAGGTACGCGCTCCCGGCTACACCCGTACGGAATATCAGGAGATGTCCGACGTATCCGCGGGTGACGGCAACGTACAGCTTATAAACAGAATCCTCAATCTTGTAGGCACCGAGCTTCTCAAGGATTCGGGTGACGAGCAGAAGACCATACAGATTATGGCGCACGACGATATTGCCGTCCGCGAAACCTTCCCCCTTTACAATAAGGACGTAGGCTGTGAGCTTAACGATATGTCAATCGTAAAATCCGCAACTTGCTACACTGACGGACTCAGCTACAAAATCATCATCACCTTTGACGATCAGCTGAATCCCGATTATCAGTACAGTTCCTTTGCGCAGATTATGACTCCCATTGACCGCAACGCTCTTTCAGACCCCATTGAGGAATATCTTGTGGTGCTTGATTACAACAACTATAAGTTCGATATCAATTACACAAACTGCGAAATCACCTGCATAATCGACAAGCAGACCAACCGTATGACCTCACTGAAGCATAAGATGATTATGGATATCGATATCGTCCTTAACCTCGACCTTATTCTTTTCCAGACGAAGAACGTAAAGGCAGAGGGCAAGATTGTAAACTTCCTTGAATACTATAACTTCGACTGGACATAAGTCATAATTCACGGAATTATGAAGTGATATTTTTTGCTTTGCAAAAAGTGATATTGCTTCGCAGTGATATTCATTCCTTCGGAATGAGTGATATATTTTCCTTCGGAAAATGTTTCGGAAGGCTTACGCCTTTTCCGCTTACGCTCTATAAAACAATCAGGGTATCAGCCCAAATTCTATATGTGGCTGATACCCTTAGTTTGTTCATAAGTTTGTTGGTTTTTACAGGCTTCTTAAATACTTTATGCTCTTTTCAACTGCGGAAAGCTCTGTGTTGCCCTTGTCGGGTGCATCCTGCTCAACAATGAACCACTGTGCGCCGGATTCCTCGCCTGCCTTGATGATTGCAGGAATATCTTGAACACCGCTTCCTACGGGCTTGAAGCTGAAATCCTCCTCGCTTGCGGTTTCCTCGTCGTCCTCAATGCCGATGAGCTCGTAAAGCTTTTTGGGCTTATCCTTGCCCTTCATAATGAAGTCCTTGAGGTGGATAACGGGAGTTCTGCCCTTGTACTTGAGAATATAGGGAGCAGGCTCTTCACCGCCGACGTTTACCCAGCAGGTGTCAAGCTCTGTCTGTAAGCAGTCTGCAGGTACGGTTGAGTACATAACGTCAAGACCGTATTCGCCGTCAATTTTCACGAATTCGAAATCGTGGTTGTGATAAAGAAGAGTAAGACCCTCTGCAGCAGCCTTTCTGCCGATTTCCTCAATCTTTCTGAGTGTTTCGGGGTAGTCGGGTGTGCCGGGACGGTACTTTTCGTCAACGTAAGGAATAACGATGAACTTACAGCCGATTTCCTTGTAGTCGGCAATCACCTTGTCAAGATTTTCAAGCATATCGGCAAGGGGCACGTGTGCAGATACCGCTTTAAGTGAATATTTTGCAAGAAGCTCCTTGATTTCTGCGGGAGACTTGTCAAAAAGACCTGCGAATTCAACACCCTCGTAGCCCATTTCGGCTACCTTTTTAATGGTGCCCTCAAAGTCCTTTGCCATTTCATTTTTTACGGAATATAACTGAAGACCGATAGGTAACATAGTAATTCTCCTTTGCTTTGTATTTACCCTATTTTACCACAGCAAAAGGTCTTTTACAATAGGAATTTCTCCGAAAAATTCCCGTAAATCCCCGGCTGTCACCGTGTCCCTTTCCCTGATGCCGAGTCTTTCCCCCGTTACGTCCGCCACGTATTCCGAGGCGGTGATGAGTGCTGTTATGCACATAATGACGAAAACAAAAAGAAAGAAATTCCTTAAAATTTTCAGAAGTGTTTTGTCAGAGCCCTTATTTTTCTTCATAAGCCGTTATAATCTCAGTCAGCACCTTTCCCGTAAGATATCCCGAATACATAGCCTCGTCAAGGGTGTTTGCATCCGTACCCATTTCAAGAAGCAGTGAGCATACCCCCAAATCCATATTGTATTTCCGCTGACAGAAGTATAAGGGCTTCATAAGTCCCTCGTGGCTCTCTTCAGCCACTGTCTGGAAAAGCAGTGCGAATTTAAGGTTATTCTCCCAATTGGGGAAATCCGTTATGTAGCCCTCCTCGGTACCCGTGATTATCATAATCTGCGCCGCCTTTACTCCGTCAATTTCAGCGGTGGGCTTTGCTCTCTCGGTGTCCGAATAGTAAATCGCATCACGGTGCACGTCAAGGACAAGCTGAATGGTGGGGTATTCCTCAAGGTATTTTTCCACGCTTACCCGTGAGCGTGAATACGCCCCCTCGTAGACCTCGTCGTACACACCCGTATCGTGGATGAAGCCGATGCCGTTTTCCCGGAGCACCCTGCATATTTCATCACCTACGCGTATCATATTCTTTGCGCTGTCGGTGCTTCTTGTGGCAAAATCCTCATAAAAAACACCGTTGTCGGCCAGAAGATAGCTTTCTGTGGTGTGGGTGTGGTAAATAAGCACCGTGGGAGCGGATTTGTCCCTTATGCTAAGCTCAGGTCCCTCCTCAAGCAGCGCTTCAAAATCGGGCTTTTTCGTAGCCGTGGTGTTCTTTACCGAAATGCCGTTTACTGTATCTGTGGCACCCGAGGTTCGGAAGAATACCTCCCTGGTGCTTCCCGAAGCGTCCGCTTCACTGAATGCCGCAAGGTATTCCTTCTCAAACTCCTTTACGTCCTCGGGAGTTTCATAAAAGGAAGAGGTATTCTTTTCTTCTTCCTCTTTCGGCTTTGCGGAAGAGGGCTCCTCCCTCGGTATATACACTTCACTGAGGTCTTCTGCTTTTTCGATAATAAAAAGGGAGCAGCCCTTGTCAATCAGCTGTGTAAGCGGCAGGGCAAGCCGCAGGGTGAGAAAAAGAGCAAGAAGTGAAATAATAATTTTCAAGACCCACGCGCCCTCGTCCCTCAGAAAACTTTTCACCTTTTCAGCTCCTTTTCAAGAAAATCTCTTCTTAAAATTTATGCTGAGGTCAGTGAAATTATTTCTTCACGGGATAAATTTTTCTGAAGACTGCAGTTGATTCCCATTGCAATGAGCCTTGCCCCTGCGGAGGTGATTACGTCCGTATCCTTCGGGGTCAGCATCATATCCTTGTATTCACTGCTCTCGGGTGCCTTTCCCGTAAGGTCACTGCAGAAGGTTGCGGCATCAACCACCGTCGGTATCCCTATTGCAATTACGGGCACACCGAGGGTCTCCTCGTTTATTGCCCTTCTTCTGTTGCCCACACCCGAGCCCGGCTGAATCCCCGTGTTGCAAAGCTGAATCGTGGTGCCCAGCCTCGTTACGCTTCTTGCGGCAAGGGCATCAATCACAATCACGCAGACGGGCTTTATTTTTTCGGTTATTCCGAGAATTATTTCTCCTGTTTCAATTCCCGTTTTCCCCGTGACCCCCGTTGAAATCACGGCAACGTCACGAAGACGGGGGAGCTTCAGCTCTTTTTCAGCTTCCTTTGGTATATGTCTTGTTGCAAGGATGCTGTCGGCACATTTCGGACCTATTGCATCGGGAGTGATGTCCGCATTTCCGAGAGCCGCCACAAGCACCGTGCCCTCTTCGGGAATCAGCGAATCAAGGCTTTTTATGAGAAGCTCAAGTCTTCCGTCGCATACGGTGTGGGAATCGGGAAAGGAGGCCGTTTCAAGTGTAATGTATTTTCCCTTCGGCTTTCCGAGAGCCCTTTCGCCCTCCTCGTCCGTGATTTCAATTACCGTAGCATGGCAGTTTTCATTTTCCTCAGTGCTGAGAATTACACCCTTTATATCCCCGTCAGGGCGCATTTCACGCCTTTCAAGGGCCAAATCTGTCCTTATATTCATAATATCACCGCTATTATCTTTTACAGCTTTGTAAATAATATACAAAGCCTTAAAAATATGAAAAAAACAGTTGATTTTCCCGTTTCTTCGTGATATTATATAGTGCGTATAAAGAGAAGGAGGTGTAATACTATGCCCAATATTAAGTCCGCTAAGAAGCGTGTCCTTGTTAACAAAACAAAGGCTGCTCGTAACAAATCCGCTAACTCTGCACTTAAGACAGCTATCAAGAAGGCTAACGTTGCTATTGATACAAATGCTGCAGACAAGGCTGCCGCTGTTAACTTCGCTGTAAAGAAGATTGACCAGGCTGCTGCAAAGGGTCTTATCCACAAGAACAATGCAGCTCGTAAAAAGTCTGCTCTTGTTACAAAACTCAACAAGGCATAAGAGTGCCGAGCTTTTTGCAGGCACTCCGCGTTTTACGGGGTTGCTCCTAACTCACGGATAAACGGACCGTGTTAAACCGTTTATCCCAAATTTCGAAAGGACGGTAATACTAATGAAAAAAGCACTTAAAATCATCGCTATCGTTATAGCAATTGCCGCTGCAATAGCCGGTATTTATGTTGTTGTTACCAAGTTCATCAACAAGAAGCAGAACACAACAGATGAAGAAAATTATGTATCCTGCTCTTGTGAAGAAGAATTCTCTTCCGAAACAATAGCTTAAAGTTCGCATAATTAAAAAGACGGCCTCGAGCCGTCCTTTTTTATGCCTGAATTTTGTTATTAAGGGGATAGAAAAAAATGATGAAGAACGGATAAACCGAGCAAAATAAAGGCAAAGCCTTGGTTTTGTTTGCCCGAATGCGTACAGAGGTACGTCGAGCGGCGAGGTTTGTTCGTAGTATAAAACATAAAATTTAACCGATTTTTGAATTTTTGCATAAATTTTGGGGTTCTACAGGCTTATTAACCTGCAGAACCCCTTGTGCCATATTGTTTTATACGGTCTTCGCTTTTTTTACATTCCCTTTTCTGCTTCCTGTGTCAGCTTTTTTACGGTGTATTCCGCAATTCTGAGTCCTGCCTGAGAGGGGATAAAGCTGATGCTTGAGGGGGGAAGGCGCTTCGCATCCTCGTTTTCGGGGATGAATTTCGGACTTACGGGAGTTTCGGGGGAGGACAGCACGGTCACCTTTTTGAGCCCTGCATCACGGTATTTCTTTCTCATAACACGGCAAAGGGGACAGTATTCCGTTTTGCTTATATCCGTAATCTTAAAGAATTCACCCGACATTTTGGCACCCGTGCCCATTGAGGCTATAAGGGGAGTTCCCGTTTCCTCGCATTTTACGGCAATTGCGGTTTTTGCCGCCGTATCGTCAATTGCATCAACACAGAAATCAAATTTTTCGGGGAAGAAGCCGTCAATATTCTCCTTGGTTACAAAATCCGTTATGATTTTTATTTCACATTCGGGGTTGATGTCAAGAATTCTCTCCCTTGCAACCTCGGTCTTGAATTTGCCCACCGTTGAGTGAAGGGCGTAAAGCTGACGGTTTATGTTTGAAAGGGAGATTCTGTCCCCGTCAACAAGGGTAAGCCTTCCCACACCTGCACGGGCAAGTGCCTCTGCCGTGTAGGAGCCCACACCGCCGAGCCCGAAGATTATCACGGATGCATTATTTAATTTTTCCACAGCCTCAGCACCTAAAAGCATAGCGGTTCTTGAGTATTCCTCTTTCATAATTTCCTCCGTGAATGAATATAACAGAATCTGTTTTACTTTATATTACATCTTTTTTTTAATATATACAAGACTTACTTGCTTTTTATTAAAAATAATAGTAAAATTATTATAAATATGTATTCTGAGGGGGATTTTATGAAAACCATTAAGCTTAAAAATTCTCTTGCAAGAGAAATAAAGATTTACGGAAAGTATGACTCTGCCATTCCGAAGGGTGCATTTTCCGTAAAAAGCGGAGCTCCCGACCTTTCAGGCGTGTTATATCCGCTTCCTTCCCGTAAAAAGGATTACACCTGCTTTGCTTCCTACGGCAACGTTCTGTGGCTCGGTGCGCCCAACGGACTTACCCGTTATGACGCCCAAGCAGTAAACGAGGTAGACAAGGTACAGTTTTTCTCCGCCTCCCGTGACCTTCCCGATAACGACGTAAAGGCAATTTACGTTGAGGATGGTGAAAAGGAAAGCGTATGGGTAAAGACGGCTTCAGGTGTCACCAATATTGTTCTTAATGAAATCACCTGCGAGGAAAAGGCCTTAAGACTTACCGAGGAAACCGAAAAGTACGTTTCCCGCCGCGGTATGTGCACACAGAGAACCCTTACAGTTCCCCGTGAGCTTTCCTCCGTTGTGCCTTACGGTCATTCCGACAACTCAGGTACCTTTACCTGCGGTCTTGCTATTGGTGAGCTTTGTAAATATGACGTTTATAAGAAGAAATACGGTGCAGATGATGAAAGAACTGTTGCCGCTAAAAAGAGCGCAATAAGAGCATCTGAGGCATGCCAGCTTCTTATGTATATTCCCGGTCGCGGTGACGGCTTCGTTGCAAGAACCTATATGGTTCCCACCGAGCCCGTACCCGATGACGGACTTTTCTACAAGAAAATGGGTGACAAGGCAGTTGTCCTTCCCACAACGGGCGCAAAGCAGAGAGGCATTGCAGGCAAGGAAATCTATGCAGGCGCTCCCATTCCCGAAAGACTTTCCCATCTCTATACAGATCTCGGTTATTCCCACGACGGTATAGTTTACAAGGGTGACACAAGCTCCGACGAAATCACTCTTCATTATCTTTTTATGTATTTCTTCCACGAGATTATGGGAGAAGAGGATCCCGAGCTTGACGAAATCGTAAAGACAGCGGCAAAGAACACAATGAAGCACATCTTTGACCACGGCTTCGAGTTCCACGAGACATCAACCGGCAAGCCCACCACCTGGGCTAAGTGGAGCAAGGCTTACTTTGAAACTCTTCTCGGCTGGTCAGACGGCTGTCTCAATGCAACGGAGCTTCTTATGTACCTGAAGGTCACAATGCACATCACGGGCGAAAAGGGTCTCTGGGAAGAAACCTATAGTAAGCTTGTGAAGGAAGACGGCTATGCAAGACTTACCTCTCTTCACAAGGAGCGCTTCCACATCTCCGCACTGCTTGAGGGCGGTGAAGACGTTGAAGGACTTATGTACGGTGACAATATGCTTGCCACAAGTGCATACTGGCTTCTTATCACGCTTGAAGACGATGCCGAGCTCAAGGAGCTTTACAAGAACGGCTACAGAGGCTGGAACGGCACCTTCCGCCGTGAGCATAACCCTGCTTACGACATTCCCTTTATGCTTTCCTGCCCCGAGGATGAAATCGACACGGATGCACTCGCTGACTGGTTCAGACGCGTTGGTATCACAAGACTCGTTACCTCAGTCGGTCTGTCAACACGTCAGGACGTTCCCTGCCGCAAGAGATACGGCGGAGAAAAGGAAGCCTCGTGGAGACTTTGTCCCGATGAATTCCCCATTTCAAAATACGACAGAAACCCCTATTCATATAAGGACCACGAAGGCGGAAGAGACTGCTATCAGATAGAGAGCTGCTACGTCTACACCTTTGCTTACTGGCTCGGAAGATATGCAGGGCTTATAGAGGAGGAATAAAAATGGCAGATACATCAAGAGTACATCTTATAGGCAACGCTCACCTTGACCCTATATGGCTGTGGCGTTGGCAGGAGGGCTGCGGAGAGGTTCTTCAGACCTTCAGAAGCGCACTTGACAGACTTAACGAATATAACGACTTTATTTTCACCTGCTCATCTGCGGCTTATTATAAGTGGGTTGAGGAAATCGACCCCGATATGTTCAGTGAAATTGTTGAAAGAGTAAAGCAGGGCAGATGGGTGCCCGTAAACGGTTGGTGGGTACAGCCCGACTGTAATATGCCCTCAGGCGAATCCTTTGCCCGTCAGGCACTTTATTCACAGCTTTATTACTATGAAAAATTCGGTAAAATCTGTACAACGGGCTATAACGTAGACTCCTTCGGTCATAACGCAATGATGCCTCAGCTTCTTTTCAAGGGCGGTATGACAAACTACGTTTTCCAGAGACCCACACCCAACGAAAATCCCAATATCCCCGTAACCTTCCTCTGGGAGAGTATGGACGGCTCAAGAGTGCTTACATACCGTCTTCCTCACGGCTATGCCGATAACGGACAGAGGGCTATTGATGCAGGACTCGAATGTGCAGAAGAGTTCATTAAAGAAACAGGCCACGGTATGATGCTGTTTTACGGTGTCGGCAACCACGGCGGCGGCCCCACAAAGGCTGATATTGAATATCTCAAGGATAATATGGTACGCGAGGGCTGGCACAAATTACAGTTCTCCTCACCCGATATGTATTTTAAGGCACTTACACTTCAGTTCCCCGACCTTCCCTTATGGAAGGATGAATTACAGCACCACGCAAGCGGCTGCTACAGTGCCACAAGTATGGTTAAAAAGCTTAACCGTCAGGCTGAAAATTCACTTTTTGCTTCCGAAGCCTTCTCAACGGTTGCAAATAAGGAATATAAGATGTCTGCTAAAACAGAGGACTTCAAGGAGGCATGGCGTGAGGTCTGCTTCAATCAGTTCCACGACATTCTCTGCGGCTGCTCCATAATGGAGGCCTATGATGATGTAAGAGATTCTATGGGACACGCTATGAATCTTTCTTCCAAGATTTACAATGAAGCAGTTCTTCGAATCGCAAGAAGGATTGATACCTGGGTTGACGGCGTTTCAGACCCCGTTTGCACCGAGGTCAGAAATCAGGCCTGCGGTAATTTCCCCCGTCCCGTTGTTGTGTTCAATCCCCATTCATTTGATATTGAGGTTGCAGTACGCGCTTACAATGCTTCAAGCAAGGTAACGGACTGCGAGGGTAATGACGTACCCTTCCAGAACGTGCGCTCATCACGCTCAAACGACTCTCATATGGATACCTGCTTTATTGCAAAGGTTCCGGCTCTCGGCTACAGCACCTACTGGCTTACATGGTGGAGAGAGAACGACGAGGTAAAGAGCATCTCCTCCGACGTTACTGCTGAGGGTCTTACAATTGAGAATAAGTTTATTAAGGCTACCTTCTCTGAAAAGACGGGTACAATTGTAAGCCTTATTAATAAGGAATCAGGCTTTGATTATGCAAGTGAAGGCAAGGCAGTTGCCGTTCCCACTGTAATTGACGATCACGAAACAGACACCTGGGCACATAACGTATTTACCTTCCACAATGTAAAGGGCACAATGGAGCTTGAAGGCATCGAGCTCGTTGAAAAGGGACCTGCACGTGCAGTTGTACGCGTGAAGCACAAGTTCGGTGAATCCCACCTTTCTCAGGACTTCATTCTTGCATCCGATTCCAAGGTGCTTCGCGTTAAGTGCAAGGCTATCTGGCAGGAAAAGTTCACTATGCTTAAAATGTCCTTCCCCGTGGACGGCGACAATGCAGAGAACACCTACGAAATTCCTGCAGGCTTCATAAAGCGCCCCGTAAACGGTGAAGAGGAGCCCACACTCCGCTGGGGTGCTGTCTCCTTCGATAACGGTGCAAGAAGAACCCTTGCAGTTCTCAATGACAGCAAGTATTCCTACGACTGCAAGGGCAATGACCTTCGTATCACTCTTATGAGAAACGTTATTTTCGCCGACCACTATTCAGACCGTCCTGCCGCAGACTTCAATTTCACCGATGAAGGCAAGCAGACCTTTGAATACGGTATTTTCCTTTGCGATGGCGCTCCCGAGTTGAACGGCATCACCAAGGAGGCCGCTCTCTTCAATGTCCGTCCCGTGCTCGTTCCCGAAAGCTATCACAAGGGCACCGAGCCTCAGAAGAAGCGCTTTATCTACTGCGATAAGGACAATGTCATTATGACAGCATTTAAGCTGGCTGAGGACGGCTCAGGCGATACTGTTATGAGATTCGCAGAAACCTCCGGTAAGGAAACAAGAGCCGCTATCGTGTGCGATATGCTTGACTGCGGCTTCAAGGCAGACTTCCTTCCCTGCGAAATCAAAACCTTCCGCGTAGACGCAGAAGGCAGAGTTACCGAAGAAAACTTCCTTGAAGGCAATATAAAGTAATCGGATTCCGAAAAAAAACAGTGCAGAAGCGTAAAAACTTCTGCACTTGAATTTTTATATAATGCCGACCGCAGGTCCCGAAACATTTTCCGCAGGAATATATATCACTCATTCCGAAGGAATGAAGATCACTTCCCGAAGGGAAATATCACTTTTTGCGAAGCAAAAAATATCACTTCATAATTCAGCTCGCTAAATTATGATTACTTCGCCCATGTGCCGTTTTCAAAAATCTTAGTGGCCTTTCCGTCCTTGTAGCCCGTAATTTCCATATCGTCGGCACCAATCATAAAGTCAACGTGAATCATACTGTCGTTGATGCCCAGTGCTCTGCACTCCTCGTTGGTCATATCAAGGTGACCTTCAATTGTATCGTTGTAGCCGGCACCGAGTGCTATGTGACAGCTTGCATTTTCATCGAAAAGTGTTTCGTAGAATAAAATTCCGCTTTCACTTATGGGGCTGTTCTTGGGGATGAGGGCTAATTCACCCAGCATACAGGCGGTTTCGTCCATTGTAATCATCTTTGTAAGAAGGGAATTGCCCTTTTCGGCATCCCATTCCACAGCCTTGCCGTCCTTGAAATTGATCCAGAAGTTTTCTATCAGCTGACCCTCATAGGAAAGAGGCATAGTGGAAACAACCTTACCCTCAGCCTTTCCTGCAATGGGAGAGGTGAATACCTCCTCAGTGGGCATATTGGGGTTGAATTCAACGCCCTGCTTCGTAAGCTCACTGCCGCCGCACCACTGTCCCTGAGGGATAAGCCAGGCCTTGAAATCAGTGCCGTTTGCACTCTTGTAATGAAGATAATCGAACTTATATGAGTTGAGCCACTCGCACTTCTCACGAAGTGTCTTGTTGTGGCTTTCCCAGATTGCAACGGGGTCGTTGTCCTCACTTACGTGAACAGTCTTGAGAATTGCATCCCATAATTTATTGTAAGCCTGAGATTTTGTAAGCCCGGGGAAAACCTTCTTTGCCCACTCGTAGGAGGGAACTGCGGCAATTGTCCACTGATGGCGGTTTTCAATTGCATCTCTGTAGGGCTTTATGATGGGGTAACGGGCAATTCTTGCCTTTTGCATTTTCTCCTGATTCACACCCTTGAGACCGTCGGGATCCTCACTGATGATATAAATACGGCAGGGAAGCTCTTCGGTCATTAATTTCAGCTTCTCTTCCTCCCACTTTTCAACCTTTGAAAGGGATTTAAGGGTTCTGTGGCGGTAGTCAAGCTTGGTTATGGGCTGATAATCCCACTCCATCATAACCTTTGAGGCACCTGCCTTGTAGCACTCGTCAACGAGAATTGTAACGAATTCATACTGGTCAACGCTTGCATAGAGCTTTACGGGCTGACCCTTCTGAATGTTGGCACCCATTCTTGCAATAAGACGGGCATATTTTCTCTGTATGGATTTTTTCATAATATCACTCCGTTAACACAAATTGTATAAGGAAATTCTAACATTTTAATTATGTTTTTTCAATAGCACCCCTATACAAAAATTACAAAAAGACTGACAAAAATTACATTACGAAAAAATTAACTTTTTCTGTGATATGATATATGTGAAAAATTATAAGGAGGAATGCTATGAATTCCAGTATTATTTATAACCCCATCGCAACGCAGTTTTCCCAGGCAGCACTTGACCACCTTATTTTCAAATTCGTTGAAAAGGGTCTTAAACTCAACACAGTAGCAAAAAGTGAATATTCGGGTCACGTTATCAAGCTTATAAAGGAGCTTGACCCCGTATCAGATTATCTTATAACCTTCGGTGGTGACGGTACTGTAAATGAAGCAGTCCGTGCCTTTAACGATATAGAACAGCACAGCGTATACGCCCATATTTCTGTAGGTACTACAAACGATATGGCAAACAACTTCAACCTCATAAGAAAGAGTGCCATAAAGAGCATCGACAAGCTTGCCGAAAAGGGTAAGGTCTGTCTTATGGATTCTCTTATCGTAAACGGTGAGCCCGTAAGCTATGTTTCTGCCTTCGGATACATTGCCGCGGTTCCTTACCTTGTAAATCCCACCCTCAAGAAGAAGCTCGGCCACGCAGCATACGTTGCTGCCGCTATGCCTCCTCTTCTCAGAGGACCTCAGAAAATAAAGGCTACATATACCGCAAACGGAGTCACAAAGGATACGAACATCCTTATGGGACTTATCACCACCTCAAAGGGAATGGGCGGCGTTACTCTTTACGATAACGTTGACCTTAACGACGGTAAGTTTGAGGTCTGTCTTATCCACGATTTCACTCCTGCAATGATTGCAAAGATTTTCAGTGAATATCTTACGGACAGCATTGACCTTTCAAAGTATCTCAAGTATGCCGACGTTTTCACAACGGATGAGCTTCATATCAAGTTTACGGGTGTGCTTCCTTACCACGACGTTGACAACGACGGCAATAAGGCAGATTTCTCCCTTACACTTCACGAAAATGAGCTTCATTACACACTGGGCAAGAAGATTAAAATCCTGATGCCCGAATATTAATTAACTGAAAGAACCGTCTGAAATGCTCAGGCGGTTTTTTTTGTGGCTTTACATAATTGACAAGGTATACTTAAATTGGTATTATAAAGTTAATGTGATATACGGAGGAGAAATTTTATGGCAGCAACATTAAAAGCACTGATTTCCTTTATGGAGGTCTTCTTCCTTTCAATCGGTCTTGCTCCCGTTGACAAGGCGGTGAACTACGGCGGTGAAGTTTACGCAGCCCCCGAGGTTACAGCCCCTCTTTACATTGTAGAGGATGGGGAGAGCGATTACTATATCGTAACACCCGACAGCCACGAGGAATGTATTGATACTGCGGCTGAGGAGCTGCAGACCTATATCGAAAAAATCAGCGGTGTAAAGCTCAGTGTTGTTACGGAATCACAGCTTCCCGAGGGCGCAGATGCGGTTTATCTCGGTGAAACGGCAGAATCCGATGCAGTTGATTTTGATTATTCTGCAATAAAAGAGGACGGTTTCCTGCTTTACTGTGACGGAGAAGACTTAATTATCCGCGGTGAGGACGACAGAGGCACCCTTTACGGTGTTTACACCTTCCTTGAGGAATATCTCGGTGTGCGCTGGTTTACTCCCACTCTCGAAAGAGTCCCCGAAAGCGACGATGTTGTGATAGATAAGAAGCTTAACCGTGTTGTTGAGCCTTCCTTTGCAGTAAGAAGAAACGACACAATGGGTACAAATGAAGCCCACAGAGCCCGTACGAAAATGAACGTATCCTTCCACAATAATGCCACAAAGTACGGCGGCACACTTACCTATTCACTGTGGGATGCAACTCTTATCACCCTTGTTCCCAAATCCCTTTTCTCTCAGCATCCCGAATATTTCGCAATGGATGAAAACGGCAACCGTCACACAGACCACGTATGTCTGACCAATCCCGAGGTTCTTGACCTCGTTGAGAAAAATGCCCGTGAAAAAATGCTGAGTGCCACAAACGGTGCAAAGTTCATTCACATAGGTCAGGACGATAACACAAACTACTGCCACTGTGAAAACTGCGAGGCACTTTATGAAAAGTACGGTGCAGTTTCCGCTCCCACGCTTATTTTCACAAATAAGCTTGCAGAGCGTCTTGAGGATGAATTCCCCGACTATACATTTACCTTCTATGCCTATAACGAAACGGACCGTCCTCCCACGGACACCACGCTTCGCTGTAAGGAAAACGTTGCTCCCGTGCTCTGCGGACTTCACAAGGCCTGCCGCAGCCACTCCCTTCTTGAGTGCGGTGCTCAGGACGGCAACGAAACTCTTATGAACCTTTACGGCGACAATCATCCGCAGATTGCCGAGGATTTCAAGGTGTGGACTCAGATTGCAGACAGAACGTACATCTACGATTACACAATCAATTTCCTTTTCTCTCAGCAGTTCTTCTCAAACTTCGAGTATATGCAGGAAACAATGAAGTATATGTACGATATCGGCATTACGGGCTATATCTACAACTGCGGTGACGGTCATTCAGCCGCCTTCAACGAGCTTCGTAACTACCTTCTCTGCAAATTACAGTGGGACGTCAATGCAGACGTTGAATACCACATAAACGACTTTATGAAGGAATACTACGGCGAGGATGCCGCTCCCTACGTCAAGGAGATTCTTGATATCCAGACCTATCAGATTCGTGCAACGGCTCACGCCTTCGACTTTGACTGGCACTATCAGTCAGGCTATTATCCCATCCACACAATGATAAAGCTTGACCTTCTCTGGGAAAAGGCGCTGAAAGCTGAGGGCAACGAGCAGCAGAAGGCAAACGTTGAAATTGCCAACTTAAGCTGGGAATTCTTCAAGGCAAATCAGATGCAGGGTGAATATTTCTTCCTGAATCCCTTAAGAATGCAGGAGCAGGAATGGCTCTATGATGAGTTTAAGGAGCACGGCATCAGCAGAGTATCCTCCTTCTGGCTCATCCCCGAAAAGGAAGATATCAACTTTATTCTCCGCCCATATAACTGGGAGAAAAAGTAATAAGCACAAAAAAAGGCTTGGAGAGCTGTTCTCCGAGCCTTTAATCTGTTCATCGTTTACAGATGCGTTGTAGCTGAAATAAGCTTGTAGGGGAGGGCGTCCCCGATCTCCCGTAGCAGGCCACTTGTCAATTGTATAAAAATTCCCGTGGGGGTAAAAATCTACCTCCGCGGGACATATTTTTTGTAATTCTATTATCAGAAAAATTTATTTTGTTTTATTTTTCTTTTTTTTGACCGTCAGTATTACTGCGGCAATAACGACAGCAGTCAATAAAACAGATGTGCATAGCAGAATTGTTCCCTGATTAATGTACGGTAAATCTTTCTCGGGAAGAAGGGAAAGCAGTCTGTCTTTGTCCTCGGTGCTTACAACGTATATGCTTCTTGTCTTCGGGGAGCATATCTGAATTTTGCCGTCGCTTGTGATATCAAGCGTATTTCCGTTTGTGAGGCTTATTGAAGCTGTGATAAGAGAAGTATTTATGTTGTTTGAAATGTCAATGGGGTACGCTGTAATTTCTTCGCAAAGAGTATAAAAGTCTTCGTGGCTGACTTCGGTGTTTTTGCCTGCAACAACGGTTTGCGGTAAATCCTTACTTATTTCGCAAGCCTCGGAAAGCATTATTCCCTCAGTTTTTATCAGAGCTTCATTATTTCTGTCGATTCGCATATTGTCAGTTTCTTTATATCTTCCTGAGTTGATTCTTTTCTGAACCTCTTCCCAGAAGGAGCCTCTTTCAGCCAGCTTCAGCGTTTCGGTGTCGTAGCTGTCGGGGTAAAATATATAGGTTTCTCCGGTGTCACGGAAGACGGAAAAAATATACGTATTTCCCGAAATAAGCGGTGTCAGTCCGGTATTTTCAAGAACAAGGGTACCGTCTGCGGGAACATCTCCCTTGATGACCTTAACAGGCTTTATTACAGCCTGATTTGAGCTGTAATAGACCTTTTTGACCTGGCCGAAATAGATTACGGCTTCGTCATATTCGGCAAGATCCCAGGGGATAGAGCCCGCCGATGCGGAAAAGGATGTCATAAAAAGCATAAGTACAGAAATAAAGGCACATATAAATTTTTTCATATTTATCCCTCCTGAAATCATTTTTGCACAATTTACTCCCATTTGTAAAGATGCTTAATATTAACTTAAGAAAAAATTAAAAATCCCTGTATCATTGTACAGGGATTAAGCTTATTCTGCTATTGCTTCAATTTCCTCTGCTGCTGCAGTGCCTGTCATACCGATTTTCTTTACGGTTACGGCAGAGGCAAGACCTGCAAGGGCGGCGGCCTTTTCCATAGGTGCGCCTGCAGTAATGCCAAGGGAAAATGCTGAAAGGGAGGTATCTCCCGCACCGCAGATGTCCAATTCACCCGTAAGAGTCTTTGCGCCTACTCTTACACCCTCCTTGCCGTCAGTTACGAAGGAGCCCTTTGCACCCAGGGTGCAGAAAACCCTTGCGCTGTTCTTTTCGGCTAAGGCCCTTGCGGCAGAAAGAAATTCCTCTTCCGTGGCATTTATAAAGCCGTCGTTGCCGTACACGGCTCTCCAGCATTCAACCTCGTTTGGCTTGAGAATGCAATTGGTATATTTTCCGATATTGTAACGGCTGTCGCAGATGACGGTAAGTCCGTTCTTTGCAAGGGATATTATTTCCTCTCTTACTTTATCTGTCACAATGCCGTAACGGAACTGGTCGGCAACACAAAGCACGTCCACCTTTTTTGAAAGCTCGTGAAGATATTCAATAACTCTGTTTTCCGTTTCCCCGTTTATGGGACAGCGGTTTTCAAAGTCAAGCCTCGGATCCTCATACACCGTGGCGGAAATGCCGTGGCGCATAGGCTTGCAGTAGGCATTTGTGAATCTGCCCTCGGTTTCTATTATATATTCATCCGAAATTCCGCTTTTCTTTATAAGTGAACGAAGAAGCATACCCCTCCAGTCGTCACCTATAAGAGAAATTGCATATATTTTTTCGGGACGCAGTGCCGCTAAATTTGCCGCAACGTTACCGCCTGCACCCATAGAGGTCTTTTCAGCCGTTACGGGTAAGGGATAATGGGGAGTTTCACGGGATAACTCCGAAAGGGTCATATCTGCGTGCCAGTAAATATCAACACAGAAGTCACCTATAATACCTATTCTGCAGTTCTTTATTCTGTCCGTGATTTCACGTACCTCTTTTTTTGTCAGCATATCAGTATTGTTCCTTTAATTTGTCGTAAAGCGTGGGGATTGTAATCTGATGGTCACCCACAAAGTGCCATCCCCAGCCGCCTCGGCAGGTGGGACGGTTAACGATGTTCTTACGGGGTCTGTAGTAGTAATTGGGATCCTCATAGCCTATCTTACAGCGGAAATTGCCGAGATTTATAAGGTCAAAGTTAGCCGTTGTGATATTGAAGGTGGGGAAGCCCTGATTTCTTGCAATGGAAAGGGTCTTTAAGAATACCTCGGGACCGATAACTGAGGAGCCGAAATTGAGGAATACACCGCCGTCAAGCTCTGCCACGGAGTATGCCATTTTCTTGAAATCAATACCCGAGCATCTGCCGATGCTTGCCATATCGCAGGTGGGATGCTGATGAATGATATCCGTACCCAGTGCTATATGATATGTGGCGGGAATATCAAGCTTATATGCCTGCCACAGAATGCAGTCCTCCCGGTTGGGGAATTTTTCGGGATGCTCGTCAATGTATTTGCCGAGTGCCTCACCGTAGCCGATACCAAGCTCTGCGCCCTGATTGATAGCTTCATTCATCCACGCGCCCGTTTCCTCCCACATACCGAAGGAGCCGTCCTCAATAGCAGTGGGAACATCCTCAGAGGTGCCTCCGAGGTAGCACAGCTCAAAGTCGTGTATGCTTGTGGCACCGTTTGCGGCAATGTGTGTGATGATACCCATCTTCATAAGCTCGATTATATATCTTGAAAGATGGTTCTTTATAACGTGTGCGCCCATGCTCCATATAACGGGTCTGCCGTTTTTACGGGCCCTTATGATTCTTTCAACAAGCTCATCAAAGCCCTCGTGAACGAATTCCTCGTGGGGAGTAACACCGGGAGTCATCAGCTTTTCTATGGTAACAAGATTGATTCTGTCGTTTGCGGAATAGGTCTTAATGCCCGAAAAATCGAGCTGCTGCTGTCTTCTCATAGTCTGCTTCCTTTACATAAAGAGTATTGAGCTTGCAATTACAAACTGTGCTATGTAATATGTCACGTGGTTTGTAATGATGTCAACGGGTCTGTTTCTGCCCTCACCGAAATATGTGCCCGAAAGAATGATGTCGGAAATAATGAAGAATACACCGCCTGCGAAGAATGCCATAAGGTGAAGGTTATCCTTAACACCTGCAAGAACGGCACAGTTGAAGGGAAGTGCGGTCACAAAGAAAAGAAGTCCGCCGTAAAGTGCAGAGATAAGCTTATAATTGCCGTGGTACTTGAGCTTCATAATCTTTTCACCGAAGTAGATTACAAGAAATGCTATAACACCGACAACAAGTGACATGGGAATTGAAACCCACTTGAACTGAGTTGTACCTGCAATTATTGCGGCAATGTAGAAGACGTGTCCGAATGCGAAGGAGGAGAAGCCTGCCTTTGTAAGGAAGTCATCATCCTGACGGTACATAAATTTCATATCAAGCCATATATCACCGAGTATGCCGCATACAAGGCCTGCAATGATAAGTGCGGAATAAAGTGTGGGCTTTGCTATAGTGAGAAATACTGCCGTTAAAATAAACATAACGCTTGTAACGGATTTTAACATCAGGGATTTTACGTCAGTCTTTTTAACTCTCAAAAACAGAAATCCCGTAAGGCTTAAAAGTCCGATAAGGAGGGTACAGGTGTAAAGAATAAGTGAAAGGTCCATAATAAATCTCCTTTATAATTTTACTGAATCAATAATAACACATATTTTTTCCTTTTTCCACACTTTTTATAAAAAACCGATTGAATAAAATAAGGTCTTATGCTAAATTAAAATTAAGATCCCAAAAGGAGTGTGTTTATATGAAAATTATGAGCTTTAACGTGCTTTGTGCAGGTCACGACGGCAGAGAGTGGGAAAACCGTATTCCCCGCGTTGTTGCCGCTATAAAAGAGGCTGATCCCGATTCCTTGGGGGTGCAGGAGGCACATATCGGCTGGATGAATGCCCTCAGTGAAAATCTTCCCGAATACGATTTCGTAGGTGTGGGCAGAGACGACGGCAAGGAGGACGGCGAATTCTCCGCAGTCTTCTACAAGAAGGATAAATTCACCCCCGGTGAAAAGGGTAATTTCTGGCTAAGCGAAACTCCCGACGTGCCAGGCTACGGCTGGGATGCCGCCTGCATCAGAATCTGCTCTTACGTAATGCTGACAGAAATTTCAACGGGCAAAAAATTCTGTCATTTCAACACACATCTTGATCACGTGGGGCTTGTTGCAATGCAGAAGGGCGCAGAGCTTGTAGCAATAAAGGCAAATGAAATCTGCACCGACTGTCCCGCGGTGTTTACGGGTGACTTCAACGTTACTCCCGAATCAGCACCCTGCAAGGCCGTCAAGGACGGAGGCTTTGCTGATGCAAGAGACGTGGCTGCTGTCACGGATAAGGGCAACACCTTCCACGCATGGCTCGGTGAGGAAAAATACCGCTCCGTTATCGACTACGTTTTCGTAAAGGGTGACGTAAGGGTAAACAGCTTCGTGGTTGACAGAAACGAATACCTCGGTGACGTACCCTCCGACCATTATCCCGTTATCGCTGAAATCGAATTCTGATATGCAGGGTCAGATTTTTAATATCCAGCGCTTTTCAATAAATGACGGGCAGGGAATCCGTACCACTGTGTTTTTCAAGGGCTGTCCCCTTAACTGTCAGTGGTGCCATAATCCCGAATCCAAAAAAATTTCCCCCGAATTGCTTTTTTCGGGGGATAAGTGTGTTTATTGCAGAAAATGTGAAGGGTCTTGCGAAAACGGGGTACACCTTTTCGAAGCAAAGCATACCCTTTCCCGTGAAAAATGTACCGCCTGCGGAAGCTGTGAAGCCGTCTGCCCCGTAAAGTGCCTTAGTGTTGCAGGAAAAAGCATTTCCGCAGACGACGTCATAAAAGAGGTCTTAAGGGACAGAATTTTCTTCGAGGAATCGGGCGGCGGAATTACCCTTTCGGGCGGTGAGCCCTTTTTACAGTATGATTTTTTAACGGAAATTCTGAAAAAGGCAAAGGAAAATTCCCTTCACACGGCAGTTGAAACCTGCGGCTTTGCGGATACGGAAAAAATGCTTGCCGCGGCAGAATATATTGACGTTTTTCTTTTTGATTACAAGCTGACGGATTCCGCTCTTCACAAGAAATACACGGGTGTGGGGAACGAAAAAATTCTTCATAATCTTAAAGCCCTCAGTGATAAGGGCAGTAAAATAATTCTTCGCTGTCCCGTAATCCCTTCCGTAAACGATACGGATGAGCATTTTAAGGGCATTGCCCGTACCGCAGAGGAAAACGTGGGTGTTACGGGAATTGAAATTGCCCCCTATCACGAGCTCGGTCTTTCAAAATTAAGCCGTATGGGAAAGGAAAACGAAAGCTCCTTCACCGTACCCTCACAGGACACCGCACAGAAATATATTGAAGAGATAAAAAAATATACGTCAAAAACCGTAAAGCTGATGTGAAAATAAAGCAGGCATACACCGTTCTTGGTGTATGCCTGAAATTCTTTTCTTACTTAAGAGGGCTTATGAGATTGCTGAATATTGCAAATAACTCACAAATCACGTTTATGATAACTGCAAATGATATGGGCATCTTAAAATCAAGCCCGGGTGTACTGATGACGGGCTCAGTTGATGTGCCCAGTCCCATTTCGAAAAGCTTGTCAAGGATTACCTGAGCAATTTTTTCGTTACCCTTTTTGCTGGGATGAATCTTATCATCGGCAAAGTTTTCCATATCACCGTTCAGAGCTTCCGCTACCTCGACTATAACGATTTCACCGGGGTGCTCGACGTCATATTTTCTCATCATTTCGTTAAGACGGATTCCGCCCTCAAGATAAACCACTCCTGCAGCGCCCTTCTGAGGATTGTAAATTGTCTGTAAAAGCACAACAGCATCGGGATTAAGCTCGTTTATTATGTCCATAATGGCACAGAGGTCTTCATAGTAAAGGGCTGCAATTTCATCAAATTTTGACATATCCTTACCCACAAGACTGCTGAAAGCAAGACCTATGATGTTATCCGTGAGGAAGTTATTTCCGCCGATTGAAATGCTGATAATGTCGGCAGATGCAACGCTTTCTCTTACCGCTTCACCGTCTGTCAGCATAGAAAGCAGCACGCCCGAGGTAATTCCGGGAATTGAGTGGTTAGCATAGGTGTAGCCGTTTGTCTCAGCAACAATTTTGCCGTAGCAGGCATCTGTCGGATTTACCAGCCCTGAGCCGTAAGCAATTGAGTCGCCAAGCACTACATAATCAAGTGACTTTTCTTCATCGGCAAAGGAAATTACCGAGAAGCAGGAGAGTGCCATAACAAGTGCGAGAGCTAAAGAAATAAGTTTTTTCACATAAATCACCCTTTTTATTTATTTTCTGTAAAAATTATATTCCAAAAATTTCCTGATGTAAAGAAAAAATTACCGTTTATTCTTATTCCGGAGATATTCTATAGCCTCAATATACCCCTGAAGTCCTTTTCCCGCAATCTGCTTTTCGGCATAAAGGGAAACGTAGGAGAATTTTCTGAATTCCTCACGGGAATTTATGTCGGAAATGTGCACCTCAACCGTGGGAATTCCCACAGCCTTCAAGGCATCAAGTATTGCAACACTTGTATGTGTGTATGCGGCAGGATTTATTACTATACCGTCGGCATCATTATAGGCTGACTGTATTTTATCTACAATAGCCCCCTCGTGGTTTGACTGAAAAATTTCAAAATCAATCCCCTCACAAGCCGTTTCTATCATTTTGCAAAGGGTGTTATAATCCTCCTTGCCGTAAATATCAGGCTCACGAAGACCTAATAAATTAAGATTGGGACCGTTTATTATAAGAAGCTTCATTTCATATTCTCCTTATTGAATTCAATATTCTTTCCGCAGTTTCGTCCGCATCTTCGCACACGTCAACGGTAATATCGGCAAAATCCTCATAAAGGGGAGCCCTTTTTTCGTAAAGCTCTGTCATATTATTCTTCTGCGAAATGGGTCTGCCGTCAACAGGCAGAAGGGCAAGGTCTCTTTTAAGCCAGACAGTCACGGAATTCTGCTTCAGGGGATAGCGGTTTGCCTCTCTTGTTACAATACCGCCTCCCGTTGCAATTACAAGTCCCGACATTTTTCCTGCTTCCCGAGCAGCCTCGGCTTCAGTTTCTCTGAATTTTTCTTCCCCGTAAAGAGAGAAAAATTCGGGAATGGGCATACCTGCCTTTTCCTTTATTATGTCATCTGTATCAACAAATTTTCTGCCGAGCTTTTCCGCAAGAAGCTTACCTGCCGTTGATTTTCCCACACCGGGCATACCGATAAGCACAATGTTTTTTGTTTTTTCTTCAATTGAGCTTATTATTTTTTCAATTTCACCATCGGGAATTTCCTTTCCCGTGAAAATCTCAGCCGCTTTTTTGCCCTGAGCCACAAGCATTGAAAGCCCGTTTATGTAAGGAATACCGAGATTTTTTGCATCGTATAAAAGCCTTGTTTCGGCAGGGTTATAAATTAAATCAAGCACACCTGTGAGAGACCTGAAAATACTCAGCTCCACGGGGCTTTTTCCGTTATCGGGGTACATCCCCACGGGAGTTGTGTTTATAATAACGTCCGCATCACTGTGTGTTTCTATGTTTTCGTAGTTGTTTTCGCCCTCACGTGAAATAACCACGATTTCCCGTGCCTGCAAATCAGTCAGCACGGTATTTACGGTAACGGAAGCACCGCCCGAGCCGAGGATAAGCACCTTTTTGCCCTTTACCTCAACACCGCATTTATTCAGCATATATGAAAAGCCGAAGTAATCCGTGTTGTAGCCGTAAAGCCCGTCGGGTCTTTTTACTATGGTGTTTACGGAGCCGATTCTTTCTGCCTCCTCAGAAATAACGGTGAGAAAGGGCATAACGGTCTTTTTATATGGAATTGTAACGTTCATTGCGTCAAGTGGACAGTCTTTCAGGAACGAGCCCACCTCGTTTTCTTCCATTTCATAAAGCTTATACTCGTAATCTGCAAGAAATGAATGAATTTCAGGTGAAAAGCTGTGCCCGAGCTTACGTCCTATAAGCCCCGTTTTAAAGTTTTCACAGTGTATCATATATCCGACACCTTTTCAGCTTATAATTTCTGTCTGATATTCCTTTGAAAGAGCAAGAATTTCCTTGTAGAGCCTTTGCGTGTAGTCGGAAAATTCCTCCTCGGACGCTTCCTTTACGGCAGACAGAAGACTCTCTTCTCTTTCGGGAGCATATACGGGAAGGGAGTTTTCCTTTTTATATCGTGCAACCTCCCCCGAAGCCTTCATTCTTTCACAGAAAAGGCGTACAAGCTCCTTGTCTATCCCGTCAATTTTTTCTCTTGAGGCGGTAAGGGCTGCCGCTTTCCCATCAAGGAGCATATCAAGCACCGCAAGAGCCGCCGAGGCTTCAATTACGGGCACTGCTCTCGGTACTATGCAGGGGTCGTGCCTGCCCTTTACCGTGTATTTTATATTCTCCTTCGTGCTGAGATTTACCGTATCCTGCTCTTTTCCTATGGAGGGAGTGGGCTTTAAGGCGCACCTGAAAATCAGAGGCATACCGTTTGTCATTCCGCCGAGAATACCGCCGCAGTTGTTTGTTTTCGTTTTAACGGTATCACCATCGTAATAAAAGCTGTCGTTATTCTCACTGCCCGAAAGCCCCGCACACCTGAAGCCGTTGCCGAATTCAATTCCCTTGACACCGGGCACTGCAAATACGGCAGATGAAATTCTTGCCTCTGCTCCTGCAAAAAGATGCTCACCGAGTCCTGCAGGAAGTCCTTTTACTGCACACTCAATAACACCGCCCACGGAATCAAGATTTTCTTTTGCAGAGGAAATAATCTTCTTCATTTCTTCCCCTGCAGCCGCATTGATTACGGGAAAATCAGCACGAACCTCTTCCTCACAGTCAATGCCGAAGGGTGTATCTGCGGTACCGCCTGCCGAATAGATGTGTGCCTTTATTTCAATTCCGGATTCTTTTAAGTGCTGAATTGCAAGGGCACCTGCAAGGCAGGTAAGGGCGGTGAGTCTTCCTGAAAAATGTCCGCCGCCTCTGAGGTCAACCTCTTTTCCGTATTTTGCGATTGCGGAAAAATCAGCGTGCGAGGGTCGGGGGATAATTCCTGCATCCCCGTAGTCACCCGAATGCTGATTCGTGTTATAAATCACTGCCTTTATTGTACCGCCCGTGGTAATGCCGTTTTCAACGCCTGACAGAAAAACGGGCTTGTCCGCTTCCCTTCGTGCAGTTGACCATTCATTCTGACCGGGAGCACGTCTTTTCATAAAGTCAGAAAGGAAATTTTCATCAATTCTCAAGCCCTCGGGGAAGCCCTTAAGGGTCATTGTAAGCTTTTCACCGTGGCTTTCTCCGTCAATATAAAGCTTTATGTTATTTCCGTAAGGAAAACTCATTTTTTCACCTTATTTCATCCCAGAACGAGGGATAGGATTTTTTTACCGCCTCGGCACCGTTTACCGTAACGGCACCCTCTGTGCAGAAGGCGGCTGTGGCGGCACTCATTGCAATTCTGTGGTCGTTTACGGCATCAACGCTTCCGCCCCGAAGAGCTGAGCCTTCAATAATTATGCTGTCATTCTCAACCCTTATTTTACCGCCGAGATTTTTTATCATATTGTAAACCGCTTCAATTCTGTCGCTTTCCTTAAGCCGTAATCTTCCGCAGCTTTTAATTTCCGTTGTGCCTTCTGCATTAGCCGCAACAACGGACAGCACGGGCACGAGGTCGGGAATATCACGGGCATCAAGGGTAATTCCCCGAAGTGATGACGGATAAGCGGTTATGCCCTTTTCGCCAATTTCAATTCTTCCGCCGAATTCACGGAGAATATCAACAATTTTTTTATCGCCCTGCACCGAGTCCGCATAAAGCCCCGTAAGGGTGATTGCTTTTTTGCCGATAAGCCCTGCCGAGAGGAAGAATGCACTGTTTGACCAGTCGCCCCCTGCCGCTGCTTCTTCGGGAGAGATAAGGGGAGCGGTCTTGGCCACCGAGATTCTGTTACCGCTGAAGCTGATGCTGCAGCCGAACTGTCTCAGGGCATCAATTGTCATTTCAATATAGGGTCGGCTTTCCGGTGTTCCCGTAATTTCAATTCCACCGCCCGTTTTCGTCAAAAGAAAAATAAGTCCCGAAGTAAACTGTGAGGACACGTTTCCCTCAATAGAAAAGGATGTTCTGCTACAGCTTCCCGAAAGCCTTATTTCACCGTTTTCTTTGGTGATTTTCACTCCTGCGGCTTCAAGCTCCTCCTTTAATGGGGAAAGAGGTCTGTCACCCAGCCTGCCCTTTGTCACAAATACCGTATCCTTGCCGAAAAAGGATGCTAAGGGAAGCAAAAATCTCAGTGTGGAGCCCGATTCGTTACAGCTCAGCACGGGATTTTCGGGCACGGCCCTTATGGGCTCTACCGTGAAAGCCTTGTCATTATATATAATTTCCGCACCGAGGGCTCTCAGGCATTCAGCCGTAGCCTCAATATCCTCGTTTGTGCCGTCGCAGAAAATTTTCGTTGCTTTATCCGACAGTGCGGCACATATAAGAAGGCGGTGCACCTCCGATTTTGAAGCAGGGATTTTTATTATGCCGTCGGTTACGGGATTAAAAAGTGTTTTTATCATACCGTAAAGCCCTCCGAGATGAAGGCGCAAAGCTCAGCCACGGGGATTTTCTTAAGAACACAATTTCCTGCCCTTTCGGGGATTACGAGAGTGATTGTATCTCCCGTGCGCTTTTTGTCGGAAAGTGCAGCTTCTGCTATTTCTTCGGGTGAGAAAGAAGCAGTATCGGGCAGAGAAAATTTTCCGAGAAGTGAAAGAAGCAGGCCGAGCGCCTCTTTTTCGCACTGTCCCGTTTTTATTGCCGCTCTCGTCATAACGGCCATACCTGCGGCTACTGCCGAGCCGTGGGAAATTCCGAAATCGGAAAGAAGCTCAATTGAGTGTGCAGGGGTATGCCCGAAATTCAGAAGCTGTCTGAGACCCGTATCCCTTTCATCAACGGCTACTATATCACGCTTTGCTCTTACGCATATTTCAATAATTTCATTTATATCGTATTCACCCTGAAGCATTCCGAGAAGCACGGGGGTGTTTATCATTCCGTATTTTATAACCTCTGCCATACCGTCGTTGAAGATGCTTTCGGGCAGGGTTGAAAGGGTGTCGGGGTCAATAAGCACGAGTGAGGGCTGACAGAAGGCTCCTGCAAGATTTTTGCCGTTTTTAAGGTCAATTGCCGTTTTTCCGCCCACGGAGGAATCCACCATTGCAAGAAGGGTGGTGGGTACGTTTACGTAGCTTATTCCTCTTAAGAAGGTTGCGGCGGCAAAGCCCGTAAGGTCACCTGTCACACCGCCGCCGAGGGCTATAAGCGTATCGGAACGGGTAACGCGGTTTTCTGCAAGAAATTCCCATAATGCTACGAGGGTATCGGTGCTTTTTCTTTCTTCACCTGCTTCAAAAACAAAGGAAAGAACGTTGAAATTCTCACTTCTGAGGGAATTTTCAAGCACGTTGCCGTAAAGGGGAAAAACGTTGCTGTCGGATACGATTACCGCAGTCTGCCCCTTTGCAGTGTCTTTTATAAGCCCTCCCGATTTTTCGAGAAGCCCCGATTCAATCAGTACGTCATAGGTCTTTGATGCTTCAACGTGTACCTTTTTCATTTTTATCCCTTCTTCTGTGAATTTCCGTCAATTTCTTCCTTCAGCCTGCTGCCGTCTCTCAGCAGTCTGCAAAGGGTGCTCTTGTCCTTATTTTCGAGGGCGGTCTTGTATTCGCCCAGTGACGTTATTATATAATCAAGCTCTTTTATGAGATTGTCGGAGTTTTCCGTGAAAAGCTCCGTCCACATATTTTCGTTAAGCTTCGCAACCCTCGTCATATCCTTATATGAGCCTGCCGAAAAGCCTCCGTGATTTTTTGCGGTTTCGCTTTTTATGTAGGCGTTTGAAACAAGGTGAGCAAGCTGAGAGGTGAAGGCTATCATTTCATCGTGCCTTTCAGCCGTCGTCACGGAAAACCTGCCGAAGCCCATAGGGGAGAGTATGCTTTTTACTGCTTCAAGAAGATATATATCGTCAGACCGAGGGGGAACAATCACCATAGGAGCACCCCTGAAAAGGTCTTTTCTTGAATATTTTATCCCCGAAAACTGTGTGCCTGCCATAGGATGACCGCCTGCGAAGGTAAAGCCGCAGGCATCGGCTAAGGAAAAGCCCTTTCTGCATATTTCTCTTTTTGTACCGCAAAGGTCAATCACAAGGGCACCGCTTTTTATGAAGGGAGCGTTTTCTTCAAGATATTTTCCTGCGGCTTCCGGATACAGTGCAATTAAAAGCAGGTCGCAGGAATTTATATTATCCCTTGTCAGCTCCCCGTCAATTATGTCGGATAAAATTGCATATCCGAGAGTAGTCTTATCCGTATCTGCACCGAGCACTCTGTGCTCTGCAGCCTTGTAAGCACGGGCGGCAGATCCGCCTATAAGTCCCAATCCCACAACACCGACTGTCATCATAAGGCCTCCCTTAAGGCGTTTCTTACAACGCTTACTGCTTTCATCATATCAGCGAACTGCACGGGAGTCAGTGACTGTGCGCCGTCACATAAGGCGTGGATGGGGTCGGAGTGTACCTCGGTCATAATTCCGTCTGCACCTGCGGCAACGGCGGCAAGAGCCATACTCTTCACGTATCTTGAAGAGCCCGTTGCGTGGGAGGGGTCGATGATAATCGGCAAGTGTGTCAGCTCCCTGAGAACGGGCACTGCCGACAGATCAAGGCAGTTTCTTGTGTACTGACTGTCAAAGGTTCTTATTCCTCTTTCACAGAGCATTACTTTTTCGTTACCGCCTGCCATAATATATTCTGCAGACATAAGCCATTCTTTTATTGTACTCGAAAGTCCGCGTTTTAGCAAGATAGGTTTATCGGTTTTTCCCAGTTCTTTCAGTAATTCAAAGTTCTGCATATTGCGTGCACCCACCTGAATTACGTCAACCTCCTCAAAAAGGGGCAGGTGGTGTGCATCCATAATCTCAGTTACTACGGGAAGTCCCGTTTCCTTCTTTGCTTTCAGAAGAAGCTCTATGCCCTCGGCTTTAAGTCCCTGAAAATCGTAAGGTGAAGTTCTCGGCTTGAAGGCACCGCCGCGAAGCATATTACTGCCTGCTTCCTTTACGGCTTTTGCAATCCCCGTCAGCTGCTCCTCGGATTCAACGGAGCAGGGACCCGAAATCACCGCAAAATTACCTGCGCCCACCTTTACACCCGAGCAGTCAATAACGCTGTCGTCGGGGTGGAATTTTCTGTTTGCACTCTTGAAGGGATCGGAAACCCTTCTTACGGCCTCAACCATACTGAGGCTTGCTATAAGGTCGGCATCAAGCTTTGTCGTGTCACCGATAAGTCCTATTACCGTCTGGAATTCACCCCTTGAAATGTGCACGTCAAGGCCGAAGTCCCTGAGCCATCCCGTAAATTTGTTAAGCTGTTCCTCTGTTGTGCCCTGCTTTAATACTGCAATCATTTTAATTACCTCAACTTTTTAAGAAAATTTCAGCGGAAAAATTAAATGCACCCGATTTTCACCGGGTGCACTGAAATAACTTTATATGTTACTCTTTTTTGCAGACAGCGAAAATCTTACCTTTTTTCCTTTGAAAAAAAGTAATAATATGCTGCTGTAAAAAGCTTATTCTGCATAAGAGTAATCCTTTCTGTTTCTGTTGTTGGGTAGTTTAGCACTTTATAGCGTTAAAGTCAATAGTTTTTTTGAAAAAAATTTTCTTAACAAGCATTTAAGAAAAAATATCAATGGTGTAACAATTGTTGATATTATTTTGTACAAATGTTAAAATAAATATACAAAAACAAAGGAGTGATGATTTATGTTCATTGGCGGAGAGATTATTATATATTTGATCTTTGCAATTCCTGTTCTTGCTTTGCTGGCTTTCGGTATTCTTTTTTTACGCTACAGAAAAAGAAAAAAAGAGGCAGGAGCCGATATCAGCGAGGCTGAGCGTGAAAAGCTGAAAAATCTTAAAACTTATGTACTCGTCACGGGAATCACGGCAGCTGTTTTTGTTATTATTCTTATTATCCTTGCGGCTCTGGTTATGATGGTTGTTGCAGGTATGTGAGGAAACGGAAATGAAAGAAAAATATTTCAGAATTCTGTTATTGACTGTGCTGGCAGTATGTATTGCGGTAACTGCCGTACATATAGCTTACGATGTATATTCTTACGGGAACAGCTCAATAATATATTACATTTCGAAGGAGCTGTGGTAGTATGAAGCTTATAAAACAGCTCTCGGCGGTTATGGGAATTATTCTGGTTTTTGCCTTATTTAATATTGGGGTATATTTTGTTGTTACCGTGCGTCTTGCAAACAATTTCAGCGGTGCAGACCAGTTTAAGATGATTGATGTAAAGGAATTTCTTCCCTTTAATGAAGAATCCGACCTTGCACGGATTGATACTGATTTTACTCTTGACGGTGAGCTTCCCGTGCTTGACGGTGCGGCGGCACTTGTGCCCGTATATGCTTCGGTTATAAATGCCCTGTATCCCGAGTCTTCCGTAACGTACCTGGGCGGAGAATTCTCCGATGATAATCTTTACGGCGAGAATTTTGCCCCTGACAGTAAAATGCAGTACAAAAACACCGTAAGAGGGTATACTGCAATTGTTGACGGAGATACGGACATTCTCTTCTGTGCCGCTCCTTCGGAAGAACAGAAAAAGTATGCCGAGGAAAAGGGTGTGGAGCTGGAATACGTTCCCGTGGGGCTTGAAGCCTTTGTTTTCTTTGTAAATAAGAATAACCCCGTGGAGGGGCTTACCGCTCAGCAGATAAGAGATATTTACGGCGGAACATATAAAAACTGGAAGGATGTCGGCGGTGTTAACCGTGTAATTAATCCCATAGCAAGAATTGAGGGAAGCGGCAGCCAGTCAGCTATGAACGCATTTATGGGAGACAGGGAAATTGCAATGAAATCCCTCTTTGCAATAACGGGCGGCTCCATAGGATTTTCTTTCAGATATTATATGGACGGTATTGTTGAAAACAGTCAGGTTAAAATGCTTTCCCTGAACGGAGTTTATCCTTCTGCGGAAAATATCAGAAACGGCACCTACCCCGTAATTGTAAAATTTTATGCAATTTACCGTAAGGACAACCAAAACGAAAACATAAAAAAACTCATTGACTGGATTCTTTCCGATGAGGGGCAGACCCTTATTGAGGAAAGTGGCTATGTGAGAATCAACTGAAAAAATACCGCAGCTCTCCGGAAAAAAACGGAAACTGCGGTAATTCGTTTATTCATTATTATTTGTGCCCACAATTGCCAGAAGCTCTGCTCTTGTGGTGTCTTCATCGTATGTATTACAGCCGACCCTGAGCACGTCACCCTCCTGCAGGTAACCGCTGTGTCTCACACCGCTCTCGGGGTGAGTGACAGACAGCACGAAAAGCTTATAGGGCCAGAAAATATCCTTGAGCTCCTTGCCCTCGGCAAAGGAATCCTTGTTTACGGTAACGCTGTATTCAACGTATTTGCTCTTTTTGCCCTCGTGCTCCTTTATTATACGTCTTTCAAGGGCAAATTCATTTATAGACTCGGAATGAGACAGCACCGCAATCATATAGGAAACGCCTGCGGCAATGATAATTGCGGAAAGATTTGTTGAACAGCCCAGAGCCTCAAGGGCAAAAACAACCGCAGTGAAGGGGATGTTCATAATGCCCGACATACCTGCCACAAGTCCTAATACAACAACGAGTGTGTAGTAGTATTCGGGAATAATCCCCGTGATAATCAGCACGTTTGAAAGCACGGAGGCCGTAAGTGCAGATACTGCAAGAGTGGGAAGGAAAAGACCGCCCGTAAGTCCTGCCGAGTTTGCCGAAAGCGAAAGCACGGTGCGAAGAACAATCGTAATAAGCACAACCGCCGTAAGGGCGTGGTGTGTGAAAAGCTCCTCCGTCAGGTGATGTCCCGTTGAAATGAAGGAATAGGAAAAAATACCTGCAATAAGCGTGAGAATAAGAATCAGGAAGATTTTATATCCCTCGTCAACACGGCTCAGGGTTGAGTTGAAGAATTTGTTTATCTTTCTGAAGGCCTGCAGGAAAACAATGGAAAAAAGTCCCAGTACGATACCCGTTATAAGGGGTATCCACATTTCGCTGACAGAAAGAGTAGGAATTGAAATATCGTGGAAAATTTCGGGAGAAATGCCGAAAAGGGGACACAGTATCTGTGTCATAAGTCTGCAGGATGCAACGGAAACGATAGTGATGATGATTATAACGGGGGAAAGTCTGCGGTGCATTTCCTCAATTACGAAAATGATACCCGTCATAGGTGCACCCGTTGCCGCCGCAAAGCCCGAGGAGGCTCCGCCCGTAATGCTGTAACGGCTCCATACCTCACCCTTTTTGCCGAGGGCTCTTGTAACAGCCTTGCCCACGGAAGCGCCCATAAGAACGCAGGGACCTTCATTGCCGAGCGGTACGCCGAGAAGGAAATTAAGCAGTGAAAGTGTGAAGGTGCCGATAAAGGAACGAAGCCATCTGAAGGAGAAAATTCCTCCCACAAGTCCCATCGTATCACTGATTCCTCCGCCCTTGATTGACGGATATTTCTTGTAAATGAAACGAAGAGCAACGGCAATGACTGCAAGCACGGGCACTGCAGCCGCGATGAAAACGGGCTTCTCCTTGAGAAAGGAGTAAGCGTTTTCCGAAAGAGAAATTGCGTGGTAAGCGAGCACTCTGTAGAAGGTAACTGCCGTTCCCGTCAGCGCACCCGTTGATATACCGATTACGATAACGGGCACCATAAGTCTTAAATTATGCAGCTGTCTGAGTCTGTTCACAAGGATTCCTCCTTTGAGGAAGAAATTAATTAATCAATAATAAGCTAGTGTTTTGTAGATTCTTTCAGAGTTTTGCTGCTGGCAATAAGCATCCGTCTTATCCGCCCGCAAAGATTTCTGTAATTTTTGTAGGTGATTTCATCAATGCTGCCTGTGTTTAACAGTAATTGCAGCCATCCTTCGGTTTCGTTGCACTCCTTCAGTGCTATTTCAAATTTTGAAAGCATATCCGCTTTGCTTTGTCCGTAATTTGCTTCCCGTATATTTGCATAGATACTGCTAGAGCTTTTCCGAAGCTGAAATAATGTATTCGACGAAGCTTTTAATCTGCTGCATAGTAATTCAGTTTCAGTTGCGAGCTGCTCGGAATACTCCAGTAAATAGTTTTTAGCCACATAATCACCTTCTGAGGAGCATTATAACATTTCTGCAAAAAAAATCAACGGTCCTGCCGTTGTAATTTATCGTAGTATATAAATGTTATATAGTTTGAGTGTTGATTCTTCACATCAATGCGAAGCATTGTATATCATCAATTCCGGAGGAATTGCATATCATCAAGGCTCAAGCCTTGCATATCATCATTGCGAAAACCTTTTTTAGACAGTCGCTCATTGAACGACTGATGATATACAGCCTGATGGCTGATGATATACAACGAAGCACAGCTTCGTTGATGATATACCATTGCTTTCGCAATGGATAAAAAATAAGACAGTCTGTTGACTGTCTTATTTTTGGCGGAGCAGGAGAGACTCGAACTCTCGCGCCGGGGTTTAGCCGACCTACGCCCTTAGCAGGGGCGCCTCGTCACCAACTTGAGTACTGCTCCGTATGGTAATCGTGATTATATTAAAAAAATGGCGGAGAGAGTGGGATTCGAACCCACGGTACCCGTAAGAGTACGACGGTTTTCAAGACCGTTCCGTTATGACC
>JAZRST010000019.1:0-3148 GCA_045651625.1 Acutalibacteraceae bacterium
AGCAGGGGCGCCTCGTCACCAACTTGAGTACTGCTCCGTATGGTAATCGTGATTATATTAAAAAAATGGCGGAGAGAGTGGGATTCGAACCCACGGTACCCGTAAGAGTACGACGGTTTTCAAGACCGTTCCGTTATGACCACTTCGGTATCTCTCCAATTAGCATTTGATATCTTATCACAATATGTTTTCCTTGTCAAGCCCTTTTCTGAAGTTATTTTTTCATTCTTCAGGTTATTAAATCCGTAGGTTATTTATATGTTATACATAAAAACAGTATATTGTATTTGACTGTGTTGTTTTTATGTGATAATATGTATGTATAGTATTCCGGAAGGAGAAATATTTATGAAAAAGCTTATATCTGTTTTACTTTGCTTTATTCTTGTTTTTGCAGTAACTGCTCCCGCAGTGTCTGCCGCAGGAGAGGAAAGACTTCCTGTTATCTACATCCGCGGTAACGGTGAAACTCTTTATGATGCAGAAGGCAATCCGCTTGTAACGGGCCTTGATAACTTTTCCTTCGGTGACGGCTCCGAAGAGGATGGAGAAGCCGTTAGCACAAAGGATAAGATTGTTGATGCCGCAGTAAATATTCTCAAGCCCTTTGTTTTAGAGGGTATGGTTTTTGATCACTGGGATAACTACGGCAAGACAGTTTACGAAGAATTGCTGCCTCTTTTCGGTGAGAATGCAGGTCTTGATGAAAACGGTAATGCAAAAAACGGCACGGGTGTTGACAAGCAGAAGCTTGCAAATTCCGAGGCAGAAGCAAAAAGTGCATGGAATTATAACACGGACCGTGACTATGAGTTCTGCTTTGACTGGAGACTTTCTCCCTATGATCACGTTGACAGACTTCACGAATACGTGCAGAGCATTATGACGGCAACGGGAAAAACTCAGGTCAATATGTATGCAAGATGCCTCGGCGGCAGTCTTCTTATGGCATATATTGAAAGATACGGCTCACTTGGTCACATCAAGAACGTTATGTTTGTAGATATCCTTTCCAATGAAGCAAACTGTGTTTCAAAGGCACTCAGCGGAAAGCTGGAGTTTGATGCAAATTATCTCGAGAAGTATCTCGGTCAGGTTGACTATCTCGGAAAGGCAGGTCTCGGTGTAGGCTTTGCGTTCAGTGATGTTCTCAATGAAATTGTATTCAAGACTATGGATTTCTTCAATCAGATCAATGTGACAGACACTGCTCTTGACGGTGTAGAGGATCTTTACAGAAGACTTTACAAGGCACTTATTCCTGCAATTATGCACGCTTCGGGTATGGCTACTCAGGTAAACTACTGGACTTGTGTTTCCGATGAGGATATTGATGCCGCTATTGATATTATGTTCCCCGACAACAAGGACGGCATCCGTGAAAAGTATGCAGGTCTTATTGAGAAGATTCTTTATTACAGAGAGCACATCTCCTCTGATCTTAAAGGCTTCTATGACAGCCTTGATGAAAAGGGAATTTATTTCGGCTTTACTGCAAAATACGGCTTCCTCAACGCTCCCTATGCTGTGGATGCTCAGGCTCCCTCCGATGCACTTGTAAGCCTTACTCATGCAACCTTCGGTGCTACAACCGCAAAAATCGGTGAAACACTTTCAGACAAATATGTTGATGCGCGTGTTGCTGAGGGTAACGGCAGATATATTTCAGCAGACAGAATCGTTGACCTTTCAACCGCTTATGCTCCTGACAGAACTTGGGTTATAAAGAATGCTCACCACGATATCTATGAGCCCGTTGTGCCCATTATCAGGGAATTCCTCAACGGTACGGAGGAAACCGTTGATACCGTTTCAGCAGGTTCACAGTTTATGGTTTATGACCTTGCAACAAACAGCCTTTCTCCCATGACAGAGGAAAACTGTGCTGATCTTGAATTCATGCAGATCGGAGAGGTTGAAAAAACTCCCTTTACAATTCTTGAGGCATTCTATAATTTCATAAAGATGTTCTTCAGTCTTTTAGGGGATATTTTCAGCGGCAATTTTGATTTCGGCAGTCTTTTCGCATAATACGCTGGACACATATTTCTCCCGGAAAGGATTTTTCTTTTCCGGGGGTTTTTTTATTGATATATTTTTATCAAAGTCGGCAAACGCCCTTGACAGACTTACCCCTTTTTTATATACTATTTAATTGGAAAAAAGAAAGGACGGGTTATTTATGGACAATAAGTACGATGCATTGTTTACCCCCTGGAAAATAGGCAATTGTGAAATCAAAAACAGAATTGTTATGTGTCCCATGGGCGGTACCTCACTTTTCGGTTGGTTTGAGCTTGGCGGCTGTCATTTTGACAAGGAAGCAGCAAAGCTTTTCATTGAAAGAGCCAACAATAACGTAGGTCTTATCATCCCCGGTATTGCACCTCTTCGCGATACCTTCTGGGGCAAGTGGCTCTGGCAGAATCCTAAGATGTTTGAAGAGCTCAAGGTTTTTATGGATGAAATCCACAAGACGGGCGCAAAGCTTTTCGTTCAGCTCACTGCAGGTATGGGCAGAAGCTGGGCAATCACAGAGCTTGTTGCACCTCTTCACAGAAATAAATTCACTCGTGCGCTTATCAAGCCTATTCTTGATACCTCACACGAGCTTGCATCTCCCAGCCCCCAGCCCTCACGTTGGGCACACGACATTATCTGTCCCGAAATGACAAAGGAGCAGATTCACGAAATCATTGAAGCATTCGCAAAGACCGCAAAGCTCTGCCGTGATGCAGGCGTTGACGGTGTTGAGGTTCACGCTGTTCACGAGGGCTACCTTCTTGACCAGTTCGCAATCGAATTCTTCAACAAGAGAAGTGACGAATACGGCGGAAGCTTCGAAAACAGATACCGCTTCGCAGCAGAGGTTGTAAAGGCTATCAAGGGTGCCTGCGGTGATGATTATCCCGTATCTCTGCGTTACTCCGTAGAGTCCAAGATGAAGGGCTTCTGCGAAGGCGCAATGCCCGGCGAAGACTATGTTGAAGTGGGCAGAAATATGGAAGAATCCGAAAGAGCTGCAAAGTACCTTCAGGACGCAGGTTATGATATGCTCAATGCCGACAACGGTACTTATGACTCCTGGTACTGGGCTCATCCCCCCATGTATATGCCTGAAAACTGCAATCTTGAAGACGTTGCTCAC
>JAZRST010000020.1:0-12581 GCA_045651625.1 Acutalibacteraceae bacterium
CTTGGCAGCCCGCCATGAAACAGGCAAATATCCATGCGATTAAGCATAATTTTATCTTGTGCACAAAAACACCTCCTGGTTTGGTTGGGTTCAGTATAGCATATGGAAAGAAATTCGTCATCCGAAAAAGCAAGACTGCTGCGATTTGAGGCGAAAAACGGATAGGGAAAAGTTTTTCTTGCAATTTTGCCTGATGTGTACTATACTATACAGGCACAACGCCGGTGTGATGAAATGGTAGACGTAGCGGACTCAAAATGTAGTAACGTCATTCGGCAGTTGACGGCTTTGGATGCCTTTGAAAGGCTTTTGACGGCGGTTAGCGGCAAAAGGGCGATTATTAATTCTGATATCCCTCCTATATCCGGAATTTCATCTATGGCAGTGTAAAAGTTAATAAGCCGGTGTGTTGGAATGGTAGACGAGGAGGACTCAAAATCCTTTGGTAGCGATACCGTGTGGGTTCGAGTCCCACCACCGGCACCAGAAAAGCGACTTGTTCCGACAAGTCGCTTTTTTATCTTTTCAGATGGGTGAAATATTGCTTCGCAAAAGTCAACTTAAAACAAAGGGAATGCCCGTAATACTGATTCAAGTAGTACGGGCATATTTTGTTATTCGGTTTTTTCGTTGTATATGTGCAGTTCTATGTTTTCCTGAAGTGCGGAATCAATATCAGACAGGACTATATCGCCGTTTAATTGTAATTCACATTTCACTTCTGTGTCAGAATCAGTAATATCAACTTTAATTTCAGCATCATAATACTTTTCACCGTCAGTATTCGTTTTTTCGGAAATATTTATGTCTGCTTCTGTTGCTTTTCCGTCTATAAAGATTATTATTCTGTTTGATACGGCTTCAAAAACCTCAGAAACAGTTTCAGCAACAGCACCGTCAGTAGCGGCATTTGCCACTAAGCCTATAGAGCAAAGAATTGAAATTACTGCAACTAAAGCAACCAGTGTTTTTCTGAAACCTGTGAAAATTTTTTTGTTTGTCATACTCATAATCCTTTCAATTGTTTCATCAGAGGGATGAATGTTTGAAAAGGTGGCTGTATATTTACTTTTATTCATCTGCCCACTCATCTCCCAACAGTTCTTTTAAATTAGTTCTTGCACGACTTAACCTGGTTTTAACTGCCGACTCTTTAATTTTAAGCATTTTTGCAATGTCTTTTATTGATAAGTCTTCGTAGTAAAACAAATGAATTACCGTGCGCTCTTTTTTTGACAGCTTCATAACAGCATTATACAAATCTATTTGAGCTGTACAGTCAAAATTAGTATCTGAAACAAAATCACAATCATCAATGTCCTTGTGATATCTGAATGGCAATTTTATGTAATTTTTGCTTTCATTAACACAAACCGTCGTCAACCATTTGTCTAAATGCTCATTATCAGAAAAACTCTTATGATGCTTTAAAAGTTTTACAAAAACATTCTGAAGAATATCTTCGGCATCGTAAGTGCTTTTCGTGAAAGACAGAGCGATAAGAAAAAGACGTTGATTGTTACGATTTACAGCTTGCACAAAATCATCATCTGTCATTGTTTCACCGCCTATTTGAAAGGTCCTTTCACTTTAATAACAATTGAAGCAACAGAAAGGTTACAAAAAATATTTTCATTTTAAGTTTATGGCAAAAAAACATTTTGTCAATAATCGCAAAAGTATCTTAAAGCTCATTGAACTTTTTTCAGAAAAATTATATAATTTACCTATATATTCCTCTCGGAGGTTTTTATGACATACACGGAAATTCAGATTATAAAAAACGTTGAAAATGATATAAGAGAGCTTTTTTCGGAGGAGTTTTCGGGGCATGATGTGCTTCACACGCTTCGTGTAGTGAAGAATGCAAGGCTTCTCAACTCCGACGGTGAGGGTGACGACTTTATTATAACACTCTCCGCCCTTCTTCACGATGCTGATGACAGAAAGCTTTTCCCCGTTTCTTCGGAAAACAACGGAAATGCACGAAAAATTTTAGAAAAATACGGTGTTTCAGGGGAAATTACGGAAAGAATAATTGATATTATAAACTCAGTTTCCTTTACTGCAGGCAAAATTCCCGAAAGCCTTGAGGGGAAAATCGTTCAGGATGCGGACAGACTTGATGCAATCGGTGCCGTCGGAATCGCAAGATGCTTTTCTTACGGCGGAAATCATAGCCGTCCGATGTACGAAGAAGGAGATTTTTCGGGAGAGGGAAGCGGGGAGAGCTCAATTGCCCATTTCTATAATAAGCTTCTGAAATTAGAAAGTCTTATGAATACAGAAAAGGGCAGGAATGAGGCAGAAAAACGTACGGCTTTTCTGAAAACCTACCTTGAACGCTTGAAGGAAGAATCCGATATCACAAGTTTACTTGACTTATATATATAAGATGTAGTATTATATTATGTTGAAATAATATGCACGGAGGAAAATATGGCAAAAAAAGCAGAATACGGTAACGAAAGTATTGTTACCCTGAAGGGTGCCGACAGAGTAAGAAAAAGACCTGCCGTTATATTCGGTGATGACGGACTTGAAGGCTGTCAGCATTCGGTTTTTGAAATAATTTCCAATTCAATAGACGAAGCAAGAGAGGGCTACGGTAACAGAATCGTGGTCACCCGGTTTCTGGACGGCTCTGTCGAGGTACAGGACTTCGGCAGAGGTATGCCCGTTGATTTCAATCAGAAGGAAAACCGCTATAACTGGGAGCTTCTTTTCTGTGAGATGTATGCAGGCAGTAAGTACAACAACAACGACGGCGGAAGCTATGAATTTGCTCTCGGTCTTAACGGTCTCGGTCTTTGCTCAACTCAGTATGCATCTGAATATATGGATGCCGAGATTCATACGGACGGCTTCTGCTACACCCTTCATTTCGAAAAGGGTGAGAATATAGGCGGTCTTAAGAAGGAGCCCTACGACAAGAAGGATACGGGTACAAGAATCCGCTGGAAGCCCGACCTTGAGGTTTTTACGGATATTGCAATACCTCTCGACTTCTTCCAGAATATTATGAAGAAGCAGGCTGTTGTAAATAACGGTGTACGCTTCATTCTTAAAAATCAGCTTACGGAATCTCGATTCGAAACCTATGAATACAGATACGACAACGGTATCGTGGACTATCTTACGGAGATTGTCGACAACAAGGCAATCACTCCCGTGCAGTACTGGTCCTGCGAAAGAAGCGGTCGTGACCGTGAGGACAAGCCCGAATACAAGGTGAAGATTTTCGTTTCCCTTGCATTCTCAGATAAGCTTTCAATGAAGGAGTACTACCACAATTCAAGCTATCTTGAGCACGGCGGTGCCCCCGATAAGGCAGTAAGAAGCGCCTTCGTTTCTCAGATTGATGCTTATATGAAGAGTAACGGCAAGTACAACAAGACAGACCCCAAAATCACCTTCCAGGATATTGACGACTGCCTTGTGCTTGTAATGTCCTCCTTCTCTACTCAGACCTCCTACGAAAATCAGACCAAGAAGGCAATTACAAATAAATTCATTCAGGAGGCAATGACCCAGTTCCTGAAGCACCAGCTTGAGATTTATTTCATTGAAAACAAGCTTGATGCAGATAAAATCTGTGAAAGAATTCTTATAAATATGCGTTCCCGTGTAAGGGCAGAGGCTACAAGAGTAAACGTGCAGAAGGCTCTTTCAGGCGGTAACGATATGCTCAACAGAATTGAAAAATTCGTTGACTGCCGCAGTAAGGACGTAAACGAAAGAGAAATCTTCATAGTAGAGGGTGACTCGGCTTTAGGTGCCTGTAAGCAGGCAAGAGACTCTTCCTTCCAGGCGGTTATCCCCGTAAGAGGTAAGATTCTCAACTGTCTAAAGGCAGACCTCTCTAAGGTATTCAAGAGTGAAATTATAACAGACCTTATAAAAATCCTCGGATGCGGTGTTGAGGTATCGGGCAAGGCTGTAAAGGGCGTTCCCGAATTCAATATCGATAACCTCCGATGGAACAAGGTTATTATCTGTACCGATGCCGATTACGACGGCTTCCAGATAAGAACCCTTATCCTTACTATGATATATGCGCTTATGCCTTCCGTTATAAAGGCAGGCAAGGTGTTTATCGCAGAATCTCCCCTTTATGAAATCACCTCGGGAAAGCACACCTGGTTCTGCTATAACGAAAGTGAAAAAACAGAAGCCCTCAGAGAAATCGGAGATGCAAAATATACAATCCAGCGCTCAAAGGGACTTGGTGAAAACGATGCCGATATGATGTGGCTTACCACTATGAATCCCGAAACAAGAAGACTTATAAAGGTCGAGCCCGATTTCGACCCCGTTGCAATCGCAGATAAGTTTGATCTGCTCTTAGGTGACAACCTTCAGGGCAGAAAAGAATATATTGCCGAGAACGGACATCTCTATATAGATATGGCTGACCTCAGCTGAAAGGAGACACTATGGCAAGAAAAAAGAAAACCGGCGAAGAAGAAAATACCTCCAGACTTCCCATTGACCCCAATGCCCATATTGCAGGTGCGGGTGAAATAGCAAATCAGTTTATTACAGAAACTCTCGAAGTAAACTATATGCCCTATGCTATGAGTGTCATTATGTCGAGAGCTATTCCCGAAATAGACGGCTTCAAGCCCTCACACAGAAAGCTGCTTTACACTATGTATAAAATGGGTCTTCTTACGGGCGGACGTACAAAGTCCGCAAACATCGTAGGTCAGACCATGAAGCTGAATCCCCACGGTGACGGCCCCATTTACGAAACAATGGTAAGACTCACCAAGGGCAACGAGGCACTTTTACACCCTTACGTTGATTCAAAGGGTAACTTCGGTAAGGCATATTCAAAGAATATGCAGTTCGCAGCTTCGAGATATACGGAAGCTAAGCTTGCCGCAATCAGTGCCGAGCTTTTTCACGATATTGATAAGGATGCAATTGATTTTGTTCCCAATTACGATAACACAATGCCCGAGCCCGTGCTTTTCCCCGTAACCTTCCCCTCGGTGCTTGTAAACTCAAATTCAGGTATTGCCGTAGGTATGGCAAGTAACATCTGCTCCTTTAACCTTAAAGAGGTCTGCGAAACCACCATTGAGCTTATAAAGAATCCCGAGCACGACTGCACGGAAACCCTCAAGGCTCCCGATTTCAGCGGCGGCGGCTCCATAATATACGACCCCGTGAAAATCAGAGAAATCTATTCAACGGGCAGAGGCTCCGTAAAGGTAAGAGGAAGGTGTGCCTACGACAAGAAAAACAACTGTATTGATATTACCGAAATTCCTCCCACAACCACCTGCGAAGCCATAATTGACAAGGTGATTGAGCTTGCAAAGGGCGGAAAATTCCGTGAAATCAGTGATATCCGTGATGAAACCGACCGTTCGGGTCTTAAAATCACCATTGACCTCAAAAGAGGTGCCGATCCCGAAAAGGTAATTGCCGCTCTTTACAAAAGAACTCCCCTTGAGGAGCCCTTCCCTTGTAACTTCAACGTGCTTATAGGCGGAACTCCCATGACCTTAGGCGTAGGGGATCTTCTTCTTGAGTGGATTGCATTCCGAACCGAATGTGTAAAAAGAAGAACCTATTTCGAGCTTAAAAAGGCTCAGGATAAGCTTCATCTTCTTAAAGCACTGCAGAAGATTCTTCTTGATATCGACAAGGCTATAAAAATCATCAGACAGACCGACGAGGAAGCAGAGGTTGTCCCCAATCTTATGATAGGCTTCGGTATTGATGAAATCCAGGCTGAGTACGTTGCTGAAATAAAGCTCAGACATCTCAACCGCGAATACATCTTAAAGCGCCTTGAGGATATTGAAAAGCTCGAAAAGCTTATAGAGGACCTCCAGGACATTCTCGGCAGTAAGACGAGAATCAAGAGGGTCATCATTGATGAGCTCAAGAAGGTTATTGATAAGTACGGTCAGCCCCGTAAAACAGATATCCTTTATGAATCCGAGCTTCCCGAGGCTGACGACGAGGATGAAATTCCCGATTATTCCGTAATGGTATTCTTTACCAAGGAGGGATATTTCAAAAAGATAACCCATCAGTCCTGGAGAATGGGTAATAACCACAAGCTCAAGGACGGAGACGAAATAATTCTCTCTGCGGAGGCTTCAAACAATGCAGAGCTGCTTTTCTTTACAAACAAGCATCAGTGCTATAAATCAAGAATTTCCGAATTCGAGGAATGTAAGGCGAGCGCTCTCGGTGATTTCGTAGGAGCAAAGCTTCAGATGGATGACGGTGAAACCGCAATTTTCTGTGCTATAGTTTCAGAATATACGGGTTATATTCTCGTATTCTTTGAAAACGGAAAGGTTGCAAAGGTTGATATCACTTCATTTGAAACGAAGACCAACCGTAAGAAGCTTATAAAGGCATATTCCGATAAATCGGAGCCCTGCGCATTCAGATACGTAAAGGAAGACGGAGAATTTATAATGTCAACAACTGCAGGCAGATACCTCTGCTTCAATTCCGCTTCCGTTGCTTCAAAGTCCGCAAAGGACACCCAGGGTGTTCAGGTTATGACACTCAAGAAGGGTCATAAGGTAACAGCAGTTGAGGATTTTACCGAGGACCGCTTCAGAAAGCCCTCACGCTACCGCACGAAGACCCTGCCCTCTGCAGGTGCTGTGCTGTCAACGGAGGACACGGGCGAACAGCTGACACTCTAATCAGAAAGGAAAACGTATATGAGTCCTTTACTTAAAAAAAATCACTCCCGTACGGACGATAAGTATCTTCTCGGAAAATACTGTCGTATGTCGGCAGGTCTTGCACTTCTTATAATGTGCATCATTTATATCTTTCACCGCAACACGCTTATTGTAGGCGGTCTTACGGTTCTCAGAATGGACCTTTACCATCAGTACGGACCTCTTTATGCAGAGGTTTATGACCGTATAATGGGCGGTGACTCTCTTGTGTATTCGTGGACGTCGGGTCTCGGTGCATCGTTCTTAGGCAATCTCTTCAACTACTGCAGCAGTCCCTTCGCACTGTTTATGCTTATCTGCGGACACAAGAATATGCCCGAGGCCATAGCGCTTATGATTATGGCAAAGGCAGTGCTTGCTTCAACCACGTTTACTTACTACATCAACAAATCCAATAACTGTGTGAAGAAGGAAAGCGTTGTTTTCGGACTCTTTTATGCCTTCTGCGGTTATTTCGTAGCATATTCCTGGAATATAATGTGGTTTGATGCCGTTGCGGTATTTCCCCTTGTAATGCTCGGAATAGAGCGTATTATCAACAAGAACAAGCCGGGTCTTTACATCGCAATGATGACCTATACCATGATAAGCAACTACTATATGGCTTATATGGTATGTATTCTTTCCGTAATGTATTTCCTTTACTTCTATTTCGGCAGATACGAGCTTTCCTCAAAGATTTTCAGAAAAAAGGAAGCTCCGGCGGAAGAAATTGCTCCTGCCGCAGAGGAAGAAGCTGTGGTTGAAGCAGCTTCTGAAGAGGTAACCGCTGATGCCGTAACGGAAGAAGCTCCTGAGGAAGCTTCTGTCGCAGAAGCCGTTTCCGACGAGGTCTTCGTCGAGCCGGCACCTGCCCTTGAAGAGACAGCTCCCGCAAAGCAGAAAAAGGAAAGAAAGCACAAATTCCGTGATAACCGCTTCTGGGTAACGGGCTGGACCTTTGCCCTTTCATCCTTCCTTTGCTTTATGCTGGCGGCTTTCGCTCTTATTCCCGTTTACTACTGTCTTCAGACCTCATCTGCAACAGCAGGCACCTTCCCTGAGGACTTCAAGCAGATATTTGATATTTTCCGCTTTATTGCAAATCACCTTACGGGTATTGAGCCTACAATCAGAAGCAGCGGTGACAACGTTATTCCTAACGTTTACTGCGGACTTCTTACAGTTATGCTTCTTCCTTTCTATTTCCTTTCCGATAAAATCCCCGGAAAGCAGAAGGTTGCATCTGCAATTCTTCTCATTGCCTGTCTTGCCGGCTTTGCCGTAAATCAGCTCAACTACGTATGGCACGGCTTCCACATGCCCAATGACCTTCCTTACAGATGGTCCTTCGCATATTCCTTCTTTATTCTCGTGCTTGCCTTCAAGGCATTCAGAAACATCAGGGAATTTTCCAACAAGGCATATATCGGAATGGGCTTTGCCGTTATGTGCTTCCTTGTGCTTGTTGAAAAGATTGAGGTGCCCAACGTAGATACACTCACCATTATTCTCAGTGCAGTGTTCGCAATTCTTTACGTTGTTATTTTCGGTATGATGCGCTCCGAAAAGTATAAGAAGGATGCAATTGTATTCCTGCTTTTCTTCACTGTAATTCTCGAAATTGTTGCGGCTGACGTTCCCAAAATCACAATGGCTCAGCCTAAAGAAGCATATACCTCCGACTATTATACCTATAAAGAGCTTCAGGAAGCGGTTGAAGAAAATGATGACGAGCTCTTCTACCGTACAGAGCTTTCAAAGCTCCGTGCAAGAATGGACCCCTCCTGGTACGGCTATAACGGTGTTTCCGTATTCTCATCAATGGCTTATGACCATACTGCAAAAACAATGGAGGACCTGGGTCTTTTCGGAAATAACATTAATTCCTATACCTACTATCCCCAGACTCCCATATTCAACTCACTGTTCTCAATAAGATATATCTATGACAATATGGATTTCATCCATAACGACGATATCTATACTCTTGTTGACAGCAACGATAAATTCGAAGCATTCAGATATAACTATTATCTCCCCCTTGTAAATGCGGTAAGTGAAAACGTTACCGAGTGGGATCACAGCTCATCCAATCCCTTTACCGTACAGAATGAGCTTATGGCAGCTGCAACGGGTGTCGAGGACGTTCTTGTTCACGTTGGTGCCACAGAATACGTCGGAGAAAATATGAAGGACGTTGACCCCTCAACAATCAACAGCGCAACAACCTTCACAGTTTATAAGAACAGCAACGGCTCAGAGGGTAAGGCTATAGTAAAGCTGAAGCCCGAAGCGGACGGAAATTACTATATTTACGTCGGCTCCACAAAGCTTTCCTCACTCAATATTGAAGCAGGAAGCTTAAGCTACTACTACAACAGCACCTCAATTCAGCCCTTCGTTCTTGACTGCGGTTATCTTACAACCGAGGATGAAATTGTTGTAACCTACACCGTTCCCTCATCAAACAATTCTGCCGGACTTGCCTTCTGCGCAGCAAGACTTGACAGTGAAAAATTTGAAGAGGCTTACAATAAGATTGTTGCAAACGGTACCTTCAATATGACCGAATTTGACGAAACAACCTTTGAAGGCACAATCAACGTAACTAATGAAGACAGCTTCCTCTGGACCTCAATTCCTTATGATGAAAGCTGGGAAATCGTTCTTGACGGAGAAGTGCTTACTTATGCCGTTTATGATAAGGACACAGGTGAAATCACAGAAGACGGTGATATCGTAAAGGTCGGCGGCGGTCTTATCGGTATAAAGGCTGATAAGGGCGAGCATACACTTTCCTTTGAGTATAAGGCAAAGGGACTTTCAACGGGTATAAAGCTGACTGTTCTCGGTGTGGGTATACTTGCACTTGCCGTTATCTATAAGAAGTGGCTCAGAAAATTCTTCGAAAAGGCAGGCTTTGTGCCCTCAGTTTTCCGTGAGCCCGATTTTGAGATTGAATAAGACGTTATGGAATATCAGAAATATGACAGCGGTAACGGTAACGAGCTTCTGCTTTTTACCGCAAAAACCGAAAATGATTATAATGAAATGCTGTCGGAGCTTCGTGCTGACGGCTACAGAGAAACTCAGTCCTCTGATATTGACTTTTTCAGAAGCGCTACCCTTAAAAAGGGCGGTGCTTCCGTTACGGTCACCTTTGATAAAAAGGCAGGGGAGATAAGAAGGGTCAGCGACAGCTTTTCTGCAGAGCTTAACACAAGCTGCTCCGAGGCAGGGAAGTGCCCTGTAAGAATGTGGCAGTTTGAGGTTGACCACACTCTTATTGACTGCGGAATGTGCTATATCTTTCAGCTGACCGACTATTCGTTTTTCCTTATTGACAGCGCACACTTTTATTCGCTGAATGATGATAGAAGGCTTTATGAATTCCTGAAAAAGGAGACCCCGGAGGGAATGCCCGTGGTAATTTCGGGCTGGTACCTCTCCCACGGTCATGCAGACCATATCTGCAAATGCCTTGACTTTATCCTGAATTTCAGCGACGTAAAAATTAAAGGTCTTTATTATAATTTTGTTCCTCATACCCACCCTTCTGCGGAGGATTGGCTTATTGCCGATAAACGGCATACGGAGCTTTTCGAAAGGGAGATTGAAAAGAGAACGGATATTCCGAAGTACAAGCTTCACTCGGGACAGTATTTTTACGTTGACTGCCTCCGTGTTGATGTGCTTTGCTCTCACGAGGACGTTTTCCCTCAGTCCCTTGAGGATTATAATAATTCCTCCATTGCATCAATGATGACGGTTGACGGTAATAAAATAAGCTTCCCCGGAGATGCAAGCGCAAAGGAAAGCGTTATTCTTGAAAGACGCTTCCCGGAATTTCTTAAGTGTGATATTATGCAGGTATCTCACCACGGTCATTTCGGCACAAGCCCTGAATTTTACAGACTGTCCGATGCCCGTGCGGCACTTTTCCCCGTAACGGAAATCAAATTCGACGAGGAGTATCCCCGTGTTGAAGCAAACCGTGTTGCCTGCGAAAAGGCAGAGCATATCTATATTGCAGGTCACGGTACCGTAATGTTTACCTTCCCCCTTGAGAATTCAAAAATTCTTATTTATCCCGATGAAACAAACGAAAGCTTCCAGGGTATATTCAATCTCTGGAACTATGAATATACCGAGGAATTCAAGGCAAAGAACGTTGCAGCGTTTGAAGCACGCAGCTGCTTCCGTGAGGAAGATTATTAAAAACTGCAGGGCAGACAGTAAGTAAGCTGTCTGCCCTTTTTAATTGCAAAAAAATCTGAAAAAATATCAAAAAAAACACTTGACTTTTTGTTTGTGTAGTGATATACTGTCAAATGTTCCAAGCGGAATGCGAGAGTGGCGGAATCGGCAGACGCGCACGTTTGAGGGGCGTGTGGTAATCCCGTACGGGTTCAAGTCCCGTCTCTCGCACCATAGTGAGTATTCATAACACAAGTGAATACTCACTTTTCTTTTTTTACATTTCCTCATAGTTAAATTTAATGTGATTTATTATGTAACGAGCAGGTTTTGAGCCTGCTCTTTTTGTTATGCTGTGAGATATTCTACGGCTACGCCTTGTCTTGCTTCGAGGACTATGTTTTCCTCTTTTACCGGATTCTCAATAACTCCGATAAAGCGATAATGAATAATGATTTTCTGTGTTTTGTTCTTGCCTTTGCCTTCTATTGAATGGACTTCGATTTTCTCAATGAGCTCATTCAAGAGTGCAGGAGTTAGTGTTTCCATTTGCATAAACTTACGGACCGCAAAAGTAAACTGCTCTTTGCTTGTGCGAAGATTTTCAATTTCTGAAAGCTCTTCCTGATATTGTCTGATTTTTACCTTCAGTTCGTCACGCTCTGTTTCATATTTCTGAGAGAGCTGCATAAAGCTTTCTTCATTAACAACTCCGTTGATATGCTTTTCAAAGAGCTTTTCATACATCACGGCAACCTCTTTTGTTCTTGCTGTTGCTTTATCAATACTTGTTTCAAGAAACTTCTGCTGATTGAGTATGCTTTTATTCGTCTTTGCTTCAAGAATATCTACGAAGGCTTCTTCATCTTCAATGAGAAAACTTGCAAGACTTCTCAGCTCAAGCATCACAATCTGTTCCAAGGAATCGGCTCTGACATAATGTGTACCTTCACAAGTGCCTCTGCGACCTTTGTAGTTGGAACACATGAAATACTTGATGTCAGTATTCGGATGATTGACATTGAACCATAAGGGACTTCCGCAATCGGCACAGTATAACAATCCGCAGAACATATTCTTTTCAGCGTGTTCGGGATTAGGTGCTCTGCGTTTACCTTTTGCTTTCATCTTCTGAACAGTTTCAAAGGTGTTTCTGTCAATTATGGGCTCGTGAACATTCTTGAATATCTTCCAGTTTTCTTCGGGATTCTGAAGTCTTTTCTTGTTTTTGAAATTCTTTGAGTAGGTTTTGAAATTGATAACATCACCGCAGTATTCCTGCTGTGCAAGAATCTTTTGTACTGTTGTCTTGCACCATTTATACGGGTCAGGCTGTGTTTTCTTACCGCCCTTGTTAAGACCTTTACTCTGCCAATACGCCATCGGTATCAGTACTTTGTTCTCCTGTAAGATACGGGCAATAGTTTCATTGCCTTTACCTTCAATACACATCGCAAAGATACTTTTTACTACTTCAGCAGCTTCGGTATCAACAATCCATTTCTTTTTGTTATTCGGATCCTTCATATACCCGTAAGGCGGTTGAGATAACGGCTCACCAAGATTACCTCTTATACGATGAGAGCAACGAACTTTTCGTGAAATATCTCTTGCATACATCTCATTCATAATATTCTTGAACGGTGCAATTTCATTATCACCGTCATTACTGTCAAC
>JAZRST010000021.1:0-14023 GCA_045651625.1 Acutalibacteraceae bacterium
AAAAAATTATCAGGAGGAAAAAACAATGCCTAAAATCAAAACAAACTCCGGCGCAAAGAAGCGTTTTAAGCTTTCAAAGAACGGCAAGCCCATCCGCGCTCATGCCTACAAGTCCCACATCCTTAACAAGAAATCAACGAAGAGAAAGAGAAATCTTCGCAAGACTGCTGTTGCTGACAAGACCAATGTTAAGCAGATCAAGCGTCTTATTCCTTACAAATAAGAAGAAGATTTAACGGAGGTAACTAAGAATGGCACGTATTAAAGGCGCATTAATGACTCGTAAGAGAAGAAATAAGGTTCTCAAGCTCGCTAAGGGCTACTATGGCTCCAAGAGCAAGCTCTTCAAGACTGCTAAGCAGGCTGTTATGAAGAGCGGTAACTATGCTTACATCGGCAGAAAGCAGAAGAAGAGAGATTTCAGAAGACTCTGGATCGCAAGAATTTCTGCAGGCTGCAAGGCTAACGGCATGAACTACTCAACATTCATGAACGGTCTCAAGAAGGCAAACATCAATCTCAACAGAAAGATGCTTTCCGAAATCGCAATTGCAGACCCCGCAGCATTCACAGCTCTTACAGAGCAGGCAAAGGCTGCCCTCAACTAATCGGTTGAAAAACACAGGGAGGAACGAAAAGTTCCTCCCTTAATTTTTTTAAAACGATATTGCTATTGTTCGCAACTTGGAATATAATAATATCAGTTTATGAATCAGGGGTGGTAATATGTTGGCATATATGACAGCAAATGAAGCTGCTGAAAAATGGAATATATCGCACAGAAGGGTTTTAACATTGTGCAAAGAAAATCGCATCTCAGATGTTGCGATGCTTGGTAATATGTGGATAATTCCCATTGATGCAAAAAAACCGGAAGATGCAAGAAGCTTTCGTTATGATATTTCTGACAAAATAGCAGTAAAGCCTTTCTTAAAATGGGCAGGCGGTAAAGGTCAGCTTCTTAAAGAAATTGAACGGTATTATCCCTTTTCTGATAGCAGAATAACCAAATATGCCGAACCGTTTGTTGGCGGCGGAGCTGTGCTGTTTGACATTTTAAGCAAATATGAACTTAAAGAAATCTATATAAGTGATATCAATGCAGAACTTATAAATGCTTACAAAATTGTCCGTGACGAAGCGGATTCTCTGATTCGTATTCTTGAAGATAAGCAGGACGAATTTCTTTCTCTTTCTGATGATAGAAGAAAAGAGTATTACTATGCTCAGCGCGAAAGATTCAATGGCCTTAAAGTTGAAGAAATATTCAATATCGAAATGGCAGCTCTGCTGATTTTTCTTAATAAAACCTGCTTTAACGGGCTTTACCGTGTAAACAAAAAGGGGCAATTTAATGTTCCGATGGGCTCATATAAAAATCCTTTGATTTGTGATGAAAAGAATCTCAGAGCAGCATCCGAAAAACTGCAAAATGTTACTATCGTATGCGGTGATTATAGGGAATCAGCTGATTTTATAGATGAAAACACATTTGTTTATTTTGATCCACCATACAGACCCATAACTGATACAGCAAGCTTCACGGCATATACGGAAAATTGCTTTAATGATGAAGAGCAGAGAGCTCTTTCAAGATTTGTTGATGAAATGCATGCAAAAGGTGCAAAAATCCTCGTCAGCAATTCCGATCCTAAAAACGCAAATGAAAATGACAATTTCTTTGAAGAAATTTACAGTATGCATAACATTACAACAGTAGAAGCCGCAAGAATGATTAACAGCAATGCAAATGCAAGAGGAAAAATAAAAGAACTACTTATCAGCAATTTTTAAGGAGAAAACTAAAATGATAAAAGGTGGAAAAGGCGGAGGCAATACTAAAACAGGCTTGATTTTTGAGGGAAAAACTGATTTGTCAACTTTTTTAGGAAAACAGGTCGGTTATTCGGTAATTGAGGGAAAGGTTTATTACAAAGGGACCCAAGTAGGACGTATTTTCAAAAAGCATGCTTTCTATTCATTTTTAAAAGAAATTGGAATTGAGTGGGAGAAAATTATTTCTAAACGCTTATTTCCTGATGACAGCATATATGTGATTGTTAAAAATACACTATATGTTATTGAGTGCAAACATCAACAGGTAGCAGGTTCTGTTGATGAAAAATTACAAACATGTGATTTCAAGAAGAAACAGTACCAAAAGCTTTTAGCCCCTGCAAATATTGATGTCGAATATATTTATATATTAGACGATTGGTTCAGAGACCCAAAATATAAGGATGTTTTAGACTACATAATAAGCGTACGATGTCAGTACTATTTTGGATATATTCCACTATCAAAATTGGGATTGCCCGTCCCGGACGAAAAAGAGGAAACTATATAAAATGTCTCACAAAAAGATTATAAAATGGGAACCGCAAGATTTCGAACTTGAGATGACCACGCATTGGACCTTTCCGAAAAGAGGAGATTGGGCTACACATGATGCAAAATGGCGGGGTAATTGGTCTCCTTATATACCAAGAAATATAATGCTTCGTTATTCTCAGGAAAATGATATGGTTCTTGATCAGTTTGCAGGTGGAGGAACCACTCTTGTTGAGGCTAAGCTTCTTAACAGAAATATAATCGGAGTGGATGTAAACGATGTTGCTCTTGCTCGTTGTAAAGAGAAAACAGATTTTGAACACGAAGGTGCAAACGGTAAAGTCTATTTACATAAAGGTGATGCCCGAAATCTTAACTTTATTCCGGATGAAAGTATTGATCTGATATGCACTCATCCGCCATATGCCGATATTATTCAGTATAGCGAGGATATACCCGAGGATTTGTCCTTACTGAAGGTTAAAGATTTCCTTGAGGAAATGAAAAAGGTGGCATCAGAAAGTTACCGTGTTCTAAAGAAGGACAAGTTCTGTGCAGTTCTTATGGGCGATACTCGTCAGAAGGGACATATGATACCTATGTCTTTTGAGGTTATGCGAATATTTGAAGATTCAGGGTTTAAGTTAAAAGAGCTTATAATTAAGGAGCAGCATAACTGTAAGGCGACAGGATATTGGAAAACAAACAGCGTAAAATATAATTTTTTGTTGATTGCCCACGAGTACTTGTTTGTGTTCAAAAAATAATTGACAAATCAGAAAAAATAAATATAATGCTAATATAAAGGCAAAGATCGGGAGAAGTAATCGTTAAGGCGGTCAAAGAGAGTGTGCGGCGGTGGAAAGCACATACTAAGCGTAACGATGAATAACACCCGGGAGCTGCTTGCCCGAAAGGATTTCTCAGTAGGGCTGCCGTATTCGTGCGTTAAACGATAAGCTTTTGATATGAAAGCGTAAGGGGCTCGTAAAGAGCAAGATAGGTGGTACCGCGGGTTACAGTTGCTCGTCCTATATCGGACGGACAACTGTTATTTTTTTTACTGAAAGGAAATTTTTATGAAACACATCGACATCAAGGAAATTTTCGCCAATGCAGATTATATCGGCAAGAGTGTTACCGTCTGCGGTTGGGTAAGAACTGCAAGAGATTCCAAAAATATGGGCTTTTTAGCTCTCAACGACGGTACAACGCTTAATCATTTACAGATAGTTATTGACAAGGCCTCGGGTATTGAGGTTGATGCAGAGGCTACAAAGCTCGGTGCATCAGTAAAGGTTATCGGTACCGTGGTAGAAAACGAAAACAACGGTACAGTTGAAATCAATGCAGAGGAAATCGTTCTTCTCGGAAAGTGTCCCCCCGATTATCCTCTTCAGAAGAAGTTCCAGAAGCTTGAAACCTTAAGAGAAAATCCCCACATCCGTGTAAGAACAAACACCTTCAACGCTGTTTTCAGAGTGCGCTCCGTAATGGCAGCCGCAATTCACAGATATTTCCAGGACAGAGGCTACGTTTACGTTCACACACCCCTTATCACAGGGTCCGACTGTGAGGGTGCAGGTGAAATGTTCAAGGTAACCACCATCGGCTATTCCGAGGATTACAAGAATGCAGAGGAATACTATGCAGACGATTTCTTCGGTAAGAAGGCAGGCCTCAGCGTTTCAGGTCAGCTTGAGGGTGAGGTTGCTGCTATGGCAATGGGTAAAATCTATACCTTCGGTCCCTCCTTCCGTGCAGAAAAGAGTAATACTCTCCGTCACGTTGCGGAATTCTGGCACGTAGAGCCCGAAATTGCATTCGCAGAGCTTCCCGACCTTATTGAAATTGCCGAAGATATGATTAAGTATATCATCCGCGACTATATGGAAAAGTGCCCCGATGAGCTCAAGTTCTTTGAGGAAAGATTCGAAAAGGGTCTTACAGAGAAGCTTCTCAACGTTGTTAACAACGACTTTGCAGTTGTTGATTATACAGACGCTATCGAAATCCTCAAGAAGGCAGACGTAAAGTTTGAATTCCCCGTTGAATGGGGCTGTGACTTACAGTCCGAGCACGAAAGATACATCACAGAGCAGGTTTACAACAAGCCCGTATTCCTTATCAACTATCCCAAGGAAATCAAGTCCTTCTATATGAAGCAGAATGCTGACGGCAAGACTGTTGCCGCAACAGACCTTCTTGTTCCCGGTATCGGTGAAATCATCGGCGGCAGCGAAAGAGAAGCAGACCTTGATAAGCTTCTTGCCGCTATGAAGGCAAAGGGTATGGGAACAGAGGAATACTCCGACTATCTTGATCTCCGTAAGTACGGCACAGTTCCTCACTCAGGCTTCGGTCTCGGCTTCGAAAGAGTAATTATGTACTGCACAGGTATGGCTAACATCCGTGACGTTATCTTCTATCCCAGAACAGTAGGCAACATCAGATAAGGAGCTATTATGGCTAAAAGATTAGTTTTTCCCGAGGGCTACAGCTCCTCTCTTACACAGAAGGAGACCCAGAGGGCTATAAAGATAATAAAGGATACCTTTCAGGTAAAGCTTGCCGAGGCTCTCAATCTTGACAGAGTTACCGCACCCCTTATCGTTACCAAGGCATCGGGCATCAACGACGACCTTAACGGTATTGAAAGAAAGGTTCATTTCACAATGAAGGAGATTGACGGCACGGCAGAGGTTGTGCAGTCCCTTGCAAAGTGGAAAAGAAGAGCACTTTACCGCTACGGCTACAACGTGGGCGAGGGTATATATACGGATATGAACGCTATCCGCCGTGATGATGACTGCGACAACACCCACTCTCTTTTCGTTGACCAGTGGGACTGGGAAAAGGTTATCACCCGTGAGCAGAGAACCGTTCAGTATCTGCAGGATACCGTACGCGCAATTGTAAATGCACTTGCCGAAACGAATGATATTTTAAGAGAAAAATATCCCGTGCTGAGCACCGTTGTCAACAAGGACGTATTCTTCATTACCTCTCAGGAGCTTGAGGATATGTATCCCGACAAATCAGGCAAGGAAAGAGAAAATCTTATTACCAAGGAGCACGGAACGGTGTTCATTATGGGAATCGGTGCAAGGCTCAGAAGCGGACACCGCCACGACGGCAGAGCACCCGACTATGACGACTGGAGCCTTAACGGTGACATTCTCGTGTGGGACAAGGAGCTTGATGCGGCACTTGAAATATCCTCAATGGGTATAAGAGTTGATGCCGAAAGCCTGAAATCCCAGCTTGAAATTGCAAATGCAACCGACAGAATGGGCTTCCCCTACCATCAGGGTGTTCTCTCAGGTGAATATCCCCTCACAATCGGCGGCGGTCTCGGTCAGTCAAGAATCTGTATGTTCTTACTGGGTAAGGCTCACGTCGGTGAGGTTCAGGTTTCAATCTGGCCCGACGATATGCGTGAAAAGTGCGCTGAAAACGGAATTATACTTCTTTGATAAAACGTACGTCTTCTTTTTACGGAAGACGTATTTTTTTTGCATAAAGCTCTTCCCTTCGCATAAGAGAGGCGAGGTTTGTTCGTAGCATAAAACATAGAATTTTACCGATTTTTAATCTTTTGGCACATTTTTGGGGTTCCGGCAGCTTTTATTTTCTGTAGAACCTCTTGATTTATATAGTTTTATGCGGTCTTCGCTTTTTTACATCCCCTTTTTTTGCATAAAGCTCTTCCCTTCGCATAAAAATAATACAAACGAAAGGGATGATTTTATGAAAAAAGAAACAAAGCGTACCGTGCTGACCTTTGTTGTTTCAATTGCTCTGCCGCTTGCAATTGGCGGATTTTCCGCTTTTCTTACTAAGGATAATATGAACATATACGAGGAAATCAACACGCCGCCGCTGTCACCGCCCTCCTTGCTTTTCCCCGTTGTGTGGACCGTGCTTTACGTGCTTATGGGCGTAAGCTCTGCTTTTATATGGCTTAACCGCAGTGAGAATAAGGATACTGCCGACAAGGGGCTTCTCATATATGCCGTAAGTCTGTTCTTCAATTTTGTGTGGAGCCTTATTTTCTTCAATTTCAGGGCATATCTTTTTGCCTTTATATGGCTTGCCGTAATGCTCGCTTTAATAATTCTCACCGTCATCAATTACAAAAAGGTCGTTCCCCTTGCAGCATATCTGCAGATTCCCTATATCCTCTGGACTGCCTTTGCAGGGTATCTCAATTTCGGAATATATCTTCTTAACAGATAAAGGGTTTGACATTTCCGGCTTCTCATATTATTATCAAAGAAAAACGATTTGAGGTTTTTCTATGACACAGCTTGAAAAAATACATTCGGGGGAGATTTACAATCCTGCCGATGATGAGATAATGGAGCTTCAGCTTCAGTGCCTTGATAAGCTTTATGATTTCAATATGACAAGACCCACGGAGCTTGGAAAAAGGGAAGAAATGCTTAAAGAGATGTTTGCCGAAATCGGTGAAAACTGCTATATTGAGCCTCCTCTTCATGCAAACTGGGGCGGAAAGCACGTACATTTCGGCAAAAACGTGTATGCGAATTTCGGACTGACCCTTGTTGATGATACTCACATTTGCGTGGGAGACGGTACAATGTTCGGCCCCAACTGCGTTATTGCCACCGCAGGGCATCCCATTGATTCCGAGCTCAGGGAGCGTCAGCTTCAGTACAATATTCCCGTTCATATCGGCAAAAACTGCTGGCTGGGGGCCGGTGTGCTTGTTATGCCCGGTGTTACAATAGGTGATAATTCTGTTATAGGTGCAGGAAGCGTTGTTACAAAGGATATCCCTGCAAACGTCATTGCAGTGGGCAATCCCTGCAGAGTGCTTCGTGAAATAGGTGAGCACGACAAGGAATATTATTTTAAGGACAGACGTATAAATTACGATAACATCTGAAAGTTTTTGTGTAAAAACAACTAAATATAAACAGATTTTTTGTAAGCTCCCTTTGCTGACGGGGGCTTATTTTTATTGACTAAAAATAATCATTATGTTATTATATACACTGAATAATTATCCGGAGGACCAGACTATGAATATGTTTATGGAATTCTTCTTGTTTTTCGTATCTATATTACAGTTCCTGTTCCCGTTTGCATTCCAGGACACTGAGGTGCCCGAGCAGACAACAGCTCCTGTAGTAGAAGAAACGGTAATTCCCGGTGAGCACGTGCATACAGGCGGTAACGGAAACTGCCTTCAGGAGGCCGTGTGCGAAATCTGCGGTGAAATCTACGGCGGCGAGGGTGATCACGTTTACACCGTAACCGTTAAGCCCGCAACCTGTACTCAGGGCGGCTTCACCACCTTCAGATGTCGTTTCTGTCTTCATACCGAAGAGGGAGATTACACCGAGGCAAAGGGACATTCTTATCAGAAAAAGACAACAACTGCTACCTGTGTTGTTGCAGGTTATAATATCTACACCTGCGCAAACTGTTCCGCTTCCTATAACGAGCTCGTAGAGCCTGCAAAGGGTCACGATTTCGACAGCGAAACGTTTTCCGCAAACTGTACGGAAGGCTTCCGTACCGTCTATAAGTGTAAGACCTGTAGGTACACCTATATCGAGCAGTCCGATAATGCTATCGGTCACGATTATGCAGAGATTATTACTGCACCTTCCTGTACTCTGGGCGGTTATACCACCTTTACCTGTAAGGTTTGCGGAGACTCCTATACCGGTGCACATACCTCAGCAACAGGACACGTATTTACAAATTACACATCTGACGGCAATGCAACCTGTGTAAGCAACGGAACCTTGTCAGCATATTGTGATAACGGCTGTAACATAAAGGATGTAATTGTTGATGAGAATACTCAGCTTGTGCATTCAGATAACAACAAGGATGCACTTTGCGATTACTGTCAGACAAAGATTTACGTAAATTACTCTTACCTTCAGTATCCCGCTGCAGCACTTGCCAACGTTTCCGTAACAGACTTCATTAAGAAGGCTGATGCAAGCTACAAGGGAACCAGCGGTGACGGCTCCGAGTACGATTCCAACGAGGGCGTAAACTACAACGGTATCATTAAGTCTCCTTACTTTACCGCTAAGGTAACAGGTAAGCTTGACGGTGCCGAGAACGTTACAACAACCGAAATCCCCGTTTACGGTGCAAACGTATTCGTAGGCGAAACTCAGCAGGGTGTTCTTCATTCATTCTCCGAAATCTACATCAAGGAGGGTGAGCCCACAAGCTTCGAAATCCAGATCACAGGCAATTCAGGCTACATAAGCATCAACAATGCAGTTATTCTTCCTGCATCTGCAGGCGAGACCGCAACTGTTACAAATGGAACCGTAAAGGCTGTTATTTCAGGCTACGGTACCCATACCTTCCTTTTCAATAATGATAATCAGGCTTATGCTTACACTGTTACTGTCCGTGCACTTGTTGACGACGACTGGGCAATTCAGTATCTCAGAGACACAGGCTATACCGTAACCGTTATTGACGGCTACAAGCGTGCAGACTTCACAAACGGTAAAATTTACGATCCTGCAACGGGCGCTTCTGTTACTACTCTTGATCAGAGCCTTATTCACTGGGGTGCAAACGGCAGCAAGAAGGTTCTTTACCTTAAGCGCGGTGCTTACCTTGCTGTTGATCATAAGTATGACATAATGAGCTCTGCTGATGAAAGCGGAAATTCAGAAAGCCTGTCACTTTACGGCTCAACTCAGGCAGCATCAACCATTACCGGTATCGGCCAGAACAGATACGGTGCTCTTACAATCAACAACGTTGACGACGTTCAGATTCTCGGCTATGGTGTAATTGACCTTAACCAGCTTGACAGAGCTGAAAGAAGAGGCGCAATCATCTCCTGGTCAAGAAACGTACGTCTTCAGGGCATCAAGCTTATCAACTCACCTCAGTGGTCCTTTGTTATCTACAACAGTGATAACATTCACATCAGAGACGTTGACGTATTCGGCTACAGACAGAATTCTGACGCATTCGATATCTGTAACTCCAGAGACGTTATCGTAGAAGGCTGTTTCGCAAGAACAGGTGACGACGGCTTCGTTGTAAAGACTCTCGGCGGTCCCGAAAATGCAGTTACAAACAACGTTACCGTTAAGAACTGCTATGCATGGATGGGTAAGGCAAGAGCCTTCGGTATCTTCGGTGAAACCTATAATAACATCAGCAACGTTTACTTCGAGGATAACGTTGTTCTTTTCCACGATGCAACCTGGAATTATTTCAGAATTCCTGCAATCGGTATTGTTGTTGAAGCCGAGGCTCAGAACTCCGGTTCGGATGCTTACCGCAGAAGACTTACAAATATCGTATTTGACGGTATTGAAATCTGCCGTAACGATGCAGCTGCAATGCACGCTATAATTTATGACGGTGTTAACAATTACACGATTGACGGCGTAAAGTTCAAGAATATTTCCTACGAGAAGCTTAATACAATGGAAGGCTCTAAGGCATTCAATGTTATCAATACCTTCTCTGCAGGTGCGGTAATTGAGCAGAACGCTGTTGTAGAAAATATCGTCTGCGGCGGCACAAGAATAACTAAGGATAACTTCTCACAGTACTTTGATTTTAATACTCTTCACTACTGCGGCGGGGTTATCGGTTAATCACAATTAAGCTGAAGGGGATATCGGATTTTTCCGGTATCCCTTTTTTTTGTATTGTGTTTTTATTGCGCTTATGGTATTTTTGATATAAGACAATTTATAAGGAGCAAAAATTATGGAAAAGATTATTGCATTTTTCACTATGATATTTATGTTTTTACCGTCATACCTTATAAGCTTTTTGCCGAATAAGCTTGATACGGATTTTTCCATTCCCACCGGTGAAGGTACTGTCTGTGTTGACGGTGCGGCAGTTAATTTTGAAAAAACTGAGATTCAGGGCAAGACTGAATATTCCTTCGGCGGAATAAAGACGGATATGTTCAACTACTTCGGAATCCGTTACACCTCCGATGCTTACGTAAAGGGTGTTATTACTTATTCGGGAAAGGGAGACGCGCAAAGTGAGGAATTTTTCCTTGAGCCCGGTGAAAACAAGGAATTTTTCAGCTTTATTGACGGTTATCTTAATAAAACCAAAATGAATAAGCTGTATTCCGTTTCCTTTGAAGCACTTGACAAGGAGGATTGGGCTTTCACTCTTTCCGACGTTGCACTTTTCAACCGTGAGGTGCTGAAAAACGAGATTTATATTGAAAACGATGAGCACAAGCTCGGTGTCACCCTTAAATGGGGCGGTGCTCTTTCCTATCTTGAGGATAAGAATTCCTCCGTTGAGGCAGTAATCGTTGACGGTATAACGAAGGTCGATTCCGATGCTTCTGCAAGATACTCTGTGAGAGCAAAAAGCAAAAACGTAAATCTTATAAACGCAAACGACACGGGAAGACTTGTTCAGCAGTCCTATTACGGCACGGGTGACTTTGAGGGCTACACGGGCGGTGTATATATGGATAATAAGTGGAATTACAATCCCGTGCAGGGCGGAAATCAGTATAACGATGCTGCAAAAATCGTTGACGTAAGAATAAATGCAGACAGCATTTACATAAAGTGCCGTCCCCTTGACTGGGCAAAGGAAAAGGAATGCATCACTCCATCCTACATGGAAGCCACCTACTCTCTTTCCGGGGGGCTTGTAAAGGCACAATGCCGTTTCGTTGATTTTTCAGGCTATCCTGCCGTTTCAACCACTCAGGAATGTCCTGCCTTCTACTGCATTGAGCCTCTCAACCGCTTCGTTTACTATTCGGGAGATAAGCCCTGGACGGGAGATGCAAGGCTTTCTTACGAAAATGACCTTATTTTCTGGCCTGATGCAGGCTATCCCAACTTCAATGCAACGGAAAACTGGGCAGCATTTACGGGTGAATTTGACGACAGCTTCGGCATCGGTCTTTACATTCAGACTGAAGCCTCCTTCCTTGCAGGTGTTTTTGAAAGAGGAAAATGCGGTAGCGCTGACCCTGCAACAGAAGGTCCCACCTCATATATTGCCGCAGTTGAGCGTTATGAATTCAGAAGCTTCAACCCCACAAGCTATGAATTTTACCTTTCAACGGGTACGGTAAACGAAATCAGAGAAAATTTTTCTGTCCTCGCAAAATAAATAATATAAATAAAGTGAAAGGGACTGCCGTGTGCAGTCCCTGAAATTTTTTTCGGAAAAGGTGTTGACTTTAAAGTGTATTACACATATAATACGGTTGTAAAGTGTATTATAGCTATAATACAGTAAAGGAGGTAACAGCAATGATTTCCTTTGACGGTTTTATCCCCGACGGGATACTTCCAATCTATTTACAGATAATATTATTCATTAAAAGAGGGCTTGTTGCAGGCATTGTCACAAACGGTGACGAGCTTCCGTCCCGACGAGTGCTTTCGGCTCTTCTGGGGGTGAATCCCAACACTGTGCAGAAGGCATTTGCCCTTTTAGAGGAGCAGGGACTTATATCCTCAAGAGCAGGTGCAAAAAGCGTGATCAGCGTGACGGACGGGCAGATAGAGGAAATAAAAGCGGAGCTGCTTCTTTCCGATATCAGAAATATTACCACGGCTCTGAAGCAGATGGGGCTTTCCCGTGAAGAGGCTGCCCGTCTTATTGAAGAAAACTGGGAATGAGGTGAAGAGTATGAAAAAATATTTATCCGTATTTTCCGTAATTGCAAGGGAGAGCATATGGAGAATAAGTCTTCTCTGGATTGCTTCCGCAGCTTTGCAGACGGTATCCTTTTACAGAGAAATGCTTTCCGAAAACGTTCAGAGCTCAAAGATGGTTGCGAAAGCCTTCACGTCTTATGAGGACAATATAACGGTGCCTGTGCTCTTTGCCCTTACAATGCTTCTTACGGGAATACTTCTTATGAAAACGGGAATGGATTTCCGCACAAGAACGGGCTACACCTTAAGAAGGCTCAGAATCACCGAAAAGCAGGTTTATCTTCTGCAGTCCGTTTATAACAGCCTGATGCTTTTCATTCTGTTTCTTTTTGAGGTCGCACTCTGCTTCGTTTTAGTAAATTGGGGAACCTCGTTTATAGAGCCCGGATATATTACGAATCAGACGGTTTATCTCACCTTTTATTCCTCGGAATTTCTCAGCGATATGTTTGCAGGCAGGGATATAATAAATATTCTGAGAAACCTTCTGATGATAATTTCACTGGGCTTTAACCTTTCCTGCTTCGCCTATATGTGGCGCAGAGGCAGAAAGCATATTTTAGGTGCCCTTCTTCTTGTTATCTGGTCCTTTATGTTCTGGTGGTGTCCCGGCTTCGGAAACTTCGAGAACGTAGCAATCAGCGTGGCATCTGCCGGTATGCTTATTGCGGCAGCAGGTATTGTCCGCTCGGGAGGTAAGGAATATGACTCGTAAATCATGTGTGCTGCTGCCTGCAGGCATCAGAGCTGTGCCCGTTATGCTGGCTTCTCTTATGGGACTTTCAACGTGTGCGATAAGTGCGATTATATTTTTTATTTCGGATTTCAATCGTGAACTGAACAGAATTTCCGTATTTGATAATGCAGGAAACCGTGTTTTTCTTGAAAACGAGAAAATGGAGGCATATAACGGCTCGGCAAGCTTTGAGTTTTTCAAGATATATTTTGTGTGCCTTGTTCTTCTTGCTCTGTACTTTTTTGTATATCACTTTCTCGGCTCAAAAAGTATCTACACCATGAAAAGACTCAGAAATCCTGTTGAGCTTTATATAAGATGCCTGAGCCTTCCCGTTATATTCATTCTTGTAAGTATTGCTCTTATATATCTTATGAATTTTGCCTTTATTAAATATTACCTTTATTACGTGCCCGAGGAAAATCTGTTTTCTATGTGGGATAAATATCTGTGGGAGGTATTACGATGATTAAAATAAACGGACTTACAAAAAAATACGGCAGAAAAATTGCTCTGGGTAACGTTTCTCTTGAGCTTCCCCGCGGCGAAATCGTGGGAGTTTTCGGCGAAAACGGTGCAGGTAAGACCACTCTTATGAAGAGCATATTCGGCTTTATTTCCCATAAGGGTGAAATTACTCTTGACGGAGAGAAAATTAGCCATAAGAACATTGAAAAGCTGTCCTTTGCCACCTGCGAGCATTCCTTTTTTCCGGCACTTACTCCTTCCGCTCATCTTGATTTCTATAAGGAGCATTTTCCCGCTTTTAATGAAAAGAGATATTCGGGTCTTATGGAATTTTTTGATTTGCCGAAAAACAGACCTCTTCGTACCTTTTCCGCAGGTCAGAAAAATCAGTTTGAAGTAATTCTATCACTCTGTCAAGGTGCGGACTACATTTTAATGGATGAACCGTTTGCAGGCAATGATGTCTTTAACAGAGAAGATTTTTACAAGGTTTTACTTGGAATACTTGAACCAAATGAAACTGTAATCCTTTCAACCCATTTGATTGAAGAGGTTTCAGGTTTTATAAACAGAGCTATCCTCATACGAAAAGGAAAACTTGTGGGAGATATAACAACAGAGGAAATCGAGGAACAAGGAAAGACTTTGATTGGTTACATTAAAGAAGCATATCATTACAGACCTGACAGAGTCAGCAAGGCATTAGACGACATATCGGGAGAAAATAAATAAGAAATGACTTTTGCTATGAAAAAAATATTTGTACTCACACTTTCTCTTTTCATACTATCGGTTTCTT
>JAZRST010000022.1:0-43795 GCA_045651625.1 Acutalibacteraceae bacterium
TCGTAGATTTTTTGAATAGCGAATTTTTGTCAAGCTGAGGCACAAAACGGAGCAAATCCTTTCGGATTTGCGAGTATTTTAACAATAGATTGGCGGAAATCCGCATTCAAAAAACTGTTTCGGATTATACTTGCCAACTTATGATTCCGGACTCGGAATCCGGGAATTTTTGTAACAAAAAAGGCACTTGGTGAAGCCGTTCATCAAGTGCCGGAAACGGCTGATATTTAACCGAAAATTAGCCGAAGGTAATTGTGCTGTCATCACCGTAGGTGATATTCTCAATAAGGCTGAGACCGGGAATGCCTTCAATTTCAGCATCTGCAACAGAGCCTATTTCATCAAGCACGGAAATAAAGAAATTGTCGTTACGGACAACGCTTTCATCCTCAGCGGATGCTTCCTCTTCAGTGTCAAAGGTAGGAGCAATAAAGGAAACAACGCCTGAAAGACCTGCAGGAAGAGAAGAATAAGTTCTGTCAAGAATATCGGAAATCACGGAGTTGACACCTATTGAAGAAAGAATAGATGCAACAAGTGAATCACCTGAAACAAAGCTATTGCCCGTTGCACCTGAATCCGTAACGGGCTCATCACCCTCAATACCTGCATAAGTGCCCTGAGTAAGACGGACTGTATAAGTGCATTTTGATGAAAGACTGCCGCCCGTTGCAGTAACGGTAATAACAAGCTCCTGCTCGGGAATTTCGGGGTCTATCTTAATTTCATTATAGTAGTTGTTCTTTACGGGAACTCCGTTCACGCTTACGATACAGGAATAAGCAGAATCGGTAGCATAAGCAGTGGGATATATCCAGAGGCTTGAACGTCTTGAGCTGAGCACTGCGCTGTAGTTATATATATCAGCATAGAAATCGTCGCTTGAAACATCAAAAGCGTGAGTATTTTCAGCAACAAGTCTGAATGCCTCTTCATAAGAAGCATTTTCTTCTCTGACGGAAAGACCGCCCTTCTTACCGAGAAGCTGAAGCATATAGAAGGCCGTTGTGCCGTTTTCCATGTGGGAAGCAAGCTTTTCGCTGTCAATAACCACGGAATACTTCTGTCCGAGAAGTGCGGCAACGTACTTTGCTTTAAGAGAATCAAAGGAGGAATCGCTGTCAACGGAAATACCCTGAGCCCTTACGGTCATAACTGCCATAAGTCTGTAAACCTCATCCTCAGGAGTCGTACTGCTTACGTCGTAGCCGTTTGACCAGAGGGAAAGCTTTGAAGCCGCAAGAATATACTCATCAAGAGAAAGAAGAGAGCCGCCGGGCATCCACTCCTTAAGTGAATTCATATTCATTCCGGTGAGAACTGCAAGGTAAGAAACAATTGCCTCTTCAAGGTCTGCGCCTACTGCAAAGGATGAGCCGAGAGAGCCGGTAACAAGAGCAGTGAAAAGAGCTCTTGCGATTATAAGCTCATCTGAGCCGGGATTTGCAGGATATGCAATACCCATTCCTTCGAGATATTCCCTGATATCAGCATCACTGACGTCAGCGGCAAGAAGCTCGGAGTTTGCATTGAGAATTTCGAAGAAGTATATGTAGCCTGCTCTCTGTGAGCCTAAGTCAAGATTGTAAAGAGAAACGAAGTAGTCAACCTCTTTCCTGAAGCTGTCAGCAGTTTCGGTATAAGGATATTCGGGCTCGGGCACGAGAGTCACTCTCTGAGCCATACCCTCCACAGTGGTCATATCCTCTTTAATTACAAGATCGGTAAGCCATGCGATATCTGCCTCATCATAATCATACTGAGTTTCAAAGGGAAGGATTGCCGCAGAAGCAAAGAGCTCTGCAGACAAAAGAGCAACACACAAAGCAACACAGATGATCTTAAAAAGAAGCTTTTTCTTTGACACAACCGCACCTCCGATTCTTAGAATTTAAAATACACAAATATTATAACAAAATTAATATATTTGTCAAGCAATTTGGCAAGAAATTATACGGTAATTTCTGTTTTTTTATAAAGAAAATTCATATACTGTTTCCGATACGTACTTCTCACCCGCTTTATAGAAGCAGGAGGGGAAATCTGCATGGTGGGGAGTATCGGGATAAAACTGTGTTTCGAGACAGAAGCCGCTTCTCTTTTCCATAGGCACTCCGTTTTTACCTGCAATACCCTTAAGGAAATTACCTGCATAGAACTGAACGCCGGGTAAGGTTGTATAAACATTCATTTTTATTCCGCTGAGGTCACCCTTTGCGGTTGCAATTTTCTTAAGGCTTCCGTCATAGCCGTTAACACAGAAATTGTGGTCATAGCCGCCGGTAAATGCAAGCTGAATATGACTGTCGTCAATATCCTTTCCGATAACTCTTTCGCCTCTGAAATCAAAGGCAGTACCTTCAACGGGGATATTTCTGCCCGTGGGGATACTGTTTTCATCAACCTCAGTAATGAGATCGGCATCAATTGAAAGAGTATGATTGAGTATCGTTCCGTTATCGTAGCCGTTGAGATTGAAATACGCGTGGTTAGTATAATTAAGATAAGTGTCCTTTGATGAAACCGCCTCGTATATGATGTGAAGCTTATTATCATCCCCGAGTCTGTAAATAACCTTAACTTCCTTTTCACCGGGGAAGCCGTGTGCTCCGTCTGCCTGAACGTAGGAAAATTCCACACTGTCGGAATCAGTAACAATAGCCTTCCAGAGAGAAAGACCAAGCTCACCGCCCGAATGAAGGCAGGTTATACCCTTTTCGTTTGCTGTAAGAGGATAGGCTTCACCGTTGATTTCAATTGAAGCACCGCCTATACGGTTGCAAACGGGACCTACAACAACGCCCTGATAATCTGAAAGCTCGAGGCAGTCCTTAACGTTGTCAAAGCAAAGAAGCACGTCCCTTACAGTGCCGTCCTTATCCTTCATTTCAAAGGAACGAAGAGTAGCACCGAGTGTCAACACACGTGCCGATGCTTCCGAAGCATTGGTAATAATATATTCGTAAACCTCTCTGCCGTCAGGCATATTGCCGAAAAGTACACGCTCAACTGACATCACAAAAATCTCCTTTGATTTTTAAGTTTAATTCCAAATAAGTATTTTAATATAGTAAAAACCAAAAGTCAAGGCAAGGATTTTTACCCCAACCGCAACTTTTCAGTTTATGAATATTTATGCAACCAAAAATGAATATTTTCACATAACAGAGCTTACAAAGCAATAATTTTCCTTGCAGACAAATATTTCTTCTTGACTATATTATATACATGCGATATACTTATTACGTATAATTTTTAAGGTGGACAGTTATGAGCTTTATTGAACTTGAATCAGTTTACAAGAAATATCAGATGGGCGAAGTCACAATCAACGCCCTCGACGGAGTTTCCTTCTCTGTTGAGGAGGGTGAGCTTTGCATGGTTGTCGGCCCCAGCGGCGCCGGTAAAACAACCGTACTCAATATTCTCGGCGGAATTGATGCCTGCGACGACGGTAAGGTAAGAGTAGGCGGCGATCTTGTCAATCAGTTCAACGAGAAGAGACTTGCAACCTACCGCAGACACGACGTAGGCTTCGTTTTCCAGTTTTATAACCTTGTGCCTAACCTTACGGCACTTGAAAACGTGGAGCTTGCTTCACAGATAAGCAATAAGGCTCTTAACCCTGCAAGAGTTCTTGAAAGAGTCGGCCTCGGCGAGAGAATGGACAACTTCCCCTCTCAGCTTTCGGGCGGTGAGCAGCAGAGAGTTTCCATTGCACGTGCACTTGCAAAGAATCCGAAAATTCTTCTTTGCGACGAGCCCACGGGCGCTCTCGACTACAACACGGGCAAGCAGATTCTCGGCCTTCTGCAGGAAACAAGCCGTGAAACCGGCATGACCGTTATCATCATCACTCACAATACGGCTCTTACACCTATGGCAGACAGAGTTATTACTATGAAGAACGGCAGAGTAAACAGAATTGCTGTCAACGACAATCCCCTTTCCGTTGACAGAATAGAGTGGTAAGGAGGATTACCCGTTGTCAAAAGCACTAATAAAAGATACTCTGCGGACAATAAAGAGAAACCTGAGCAGATATATATCAATTATGCTCATAATTGCCCTGGGAACAGCCTTTTTCGTCGGAATAAAGGCTACGGCTCCCGATATGTTCTCTACTGCAGAAAAGTATTTTACAGATTATAACTTAATGGATATCCGCATACAGTCCGTTGCAGGTCTTACCGACAGCGACGTTGCGGAAATAAAGAAGCTTAACGGCGTTCAGTATGCCGAGGGCCAGAAATTCGTTGATGCACTTGTCAGAGTAAACGGTGAAATTGAAGCGGATATCGACGGCACACAGATAAGCACCCGTGCTTATTCCATCTCCCCTTCCCATATTTCCGATTTCCTTAACGGCGTAAATGACGGCTCCTTTATGAACAGACCTCAGCTCATAGAAGGAAAATACCCCTCAGCCGTAAATGAATGTCTTGTTGATGCAAGCACGCTTTCCACGCCCGACAGCTTCAGAATCGGCAACACAATAACACTTGAAACAGAAAACGGCGCAACTCCCTCGGAGCTCAAGGAAGCCACCTATACTATCGTCGGTATTGTCCGCTCTCCTTACTATCTTTCATTTGAAAGAGGCAACACAACAATCGGCAGCGGCAAGGTAGGCACTTTTATAATTATCCCCGAGGAGGCCTTCACGGCTAACTACTATTCGGAGGTTTACGTAAACGTTCAGGGTGCTGAATATTTTGAGCCCTATTCCGATGAATACTTTGAATATCTTGCCCCCGTTGCAGAAAACATAAAGGCAATTTCAAAGAATCAGGTAAGAATAAGAGTAGCTCAGCTGCGCCCCGAATTACAGAACAAAATCGTTACGGGTGAGGCTGAAATCCTGAACAGTGAATCCAACGTTTCAGGTCAGCTGACGGAGCTTGACGAAACAATCGCAAAGCTCGAGGACCTTGTAGCCAACGGTCAGCAGTACGTTGCTGATGCACAGAAGGAATTCGACGAAAAATTTGCGGCGGCAGAGGGTACCCTCAGCAACAGCACGGCTGAATACTATGCCGCTCTTCAGGAATATTCGGCAAAGGAACAGCTTTATCAGCAGAACGTTGATCTTTATAACTCACAGCAGTTAAAGCACACCGAAGCAAAAGAGCTTTACGATACCTCATACACCCAGTATCTTAACGGTCAGACTGCAATTGAATCAGCAAAGCAGACCATAGAAACCACAAAGTCTCTGATTTCCGCCGCTGAATCAACCGTAAACAAAATCGGCGACATTCAGGCGGGCGCATATTCCCAGGAGCAGATTCAGTCCATCATCAATATGATGCAGATTACCTACCCCGAGCTTTATAACGCCGTCAAGGCACTTACAACTCAGGGACTTGCAACGGAAATCGCAGCAAATCTTCAGCCCTATCTTGATACACAGAAGTCAAATCTTGCAGTTCAGGAAAAGGAATTAACTGAAAAGGAACAGCAGATAAAGGATCTTGGCATTTTCCTTGAGGCAAAGAAGAAAGAGCTGACGGATGCAACACTTGCTCTCGCAACGGCAAAGACTCAGCTTGACAATGCAGCAAAGGAGCTGCAGTCCGCAAGCTCACAGCTTACAGCCTTCGGATATAATATTTCAAGCGGAAATCTTCAGCTTCAGATTGAAAAAATGCAGGCTGAATCCAAGCTCAACGAGCTCAAAAATCAGGTAAACTCCGCATCACAGAACCTTGAAATTGCAAAGCAGACCCGTCAGGAAGCGGCATTGCAGCTCGATTCGGGACTTCTTGCAGCTCAGAAGAAGGTTGATGATGCAAAGGCACTTCTTGCAAAGCTCGATACTCTCACATGGAACGTTTATGACCGAAACGGCACTCCCGGCTACAGCAGCTACGGGCAGTCCGTTAAGAATATTCAGATTCTTTCCAACATTTTCCCGATATTCTTCTTCCTTATCTCATCAATGATCTGTCTTACCACGCTTACAAGACTTATTGATGAAGACAGAATCCTTATCGGTACCTATAAGGCACTGGGCTACACAAAGCTTTCAATTGTTGCAAAGTACGTTATTTACTCCCTCAGCGCCTGCTTGTTCGGTACAATTATAGGTATTGCATTTGCAATCTTCCTGTTCCCCTATGCAATAAATTCCGCATATTCCGTAATGTATGCGCTTCCCGACCTCGTATATAAATTCCCCTTGGGCTACTCTATACTGAGCCTTCTTATTTCTCTTATCTGCACGGCTGTTGTCACTGCAATTGCTCTTTATAAGGAGCTTCAGGCGAATCCTGCAGTGCTTATGAGACCCAAGGCTCCGAAAACAGGCAAAAGAATCCTTCTTGAAAAAATCACCTTCCTCTGGAAGAATTTAAGCTTCACGGCAAAGGTTACTGCAAGAAATCTTTTCAGAAATAAGCAGAGATTCATAATGACCCTTATGGGAATTTCGGGCTGTACTGCACTTCTTATCGCGAGCCTCGGAATGTACAACTCCATAAGCGCAATTCTTACGAAGCAGTACGGCGAAGATGCAATTTCAAAGTACGATTTCCAGATAGTATTCACAGAGGCACAGTCTGCAAAGACTCATTCTGCGGCATACAACAAGGCTCTTTCCGATGCAAGAATTGATTCCCTGATGCTCACCTCAATGAAGGCAATGACAGCAGGCAGTGAAAGAAGCTCCAAGGAGCTTGAGGTTTACACCCTTGTTCCCGCCGAGCCTGCAAGACTGAACGCTTATATTGACCTCAGAGGCAGAACAAACGGTGAAAGCTATGTCCTTGACGACAGCGGTGCTATTATCACCGAAAAGCTGGCCCGCGACACAAAAACAGACGTAGGAGAAAAGATTCTCTTCACTGACGGTGACGGCAACACCTATTCCGTAACAGTCAGCGCAATTGTTGAGAATTACACCTTCCACTACATCTATATGACGGAAAAAACCTATAAGGCGGCAACCGGTAAGGCGCCCGAATATTTCTATGCAATCGGTGAGCTTTCATCAACCTTCGATAACGTTGACAAGGAAACTCTTACGAACACCAAGGGACTTATCAGCACAGACCTTATGAAGACCTCGGGCATTACTGCCGTTGCTTTCACAAGTGATACGACAGAAAGCATTTCTCAGATTACAGATGCTCTTTCCGTTGTTATCATAGTGTTCTTCATATCAGCACTTATTCTTGCTTTTATTGTTCTTTATAATCTGTCAAACATCAATATCATTGAGCGTACGAGAGAAATTGCAACACTCAAGGTTCTCGGCTTCTACGACAACGAGGTAAGCAGCTATATTTACCGGGAAAACATCTTCGTTTCCGTTTTCGGTATAGCTATCGGTGTTGGTCTCGGAATTCTTCTGCATCTGCTTCTTATCTCATTTACGGCAATTGATACGGTTATGTACGGACAGAGCATTGCCTGGTACAGCTTTGTTGCGGCAATACTGATTACCTGTCTTATAATAGTATCCGTAAACATTCTGCTTCATAAGAAGCTCAAAAAGGTTGATATGGTGCTTTCACTAAAATCAGTTGAATAACAAGCTTAAGGCCACCCGCTTACCCGCGGGTGGCCTGATTTTATTTATTTTCCGTAATAACTGTCAGCACATAGTCATCAAACACTCTTGTACTGCATTTATTTTCATCGTATGAGAAGCTTTTGAGGTCATTGCTTATCCCCACACCCGTCATTTTTACAAAGGCTTCCTTGTAGGTCCAAACCTTAAAGAATCGGATAAGAGTATCGCGGTCTTCAATTTTTCCGTCGTGGATAACGGCATTCCCGAAAACAAAGCGCTGGTCGCTTTCCGAAAAGACACGCCTTGCAATACCCGCAGACACGGACTTTATCTGCTCAACGTCAATTCCCACGGGGCAGGATTCATTTACGGCAACTGCCACCATATTCCCCGAATGACTGATGTTGAAATGATATTCCCCGTTCTCAAGATACGGCTTGCCGTTTTCAGACACTGAAAAAACCAGCTCTTCAGGCGGAAGCCCTGTCTTTTCTGACAGAACCCGTCTTAAAAGCATATCGGCGGCCACACACAAGTCCTTGTCCGACTGAAATCTGAAGCCGTCGCACTTTTTTCTTCTTTCCGAGGACATAGAAAAATAAGCCGCATCAATTTCAGTGCGACTTATTTTCTTTATATCCAGAGTATAAATTTCCGTCTGCGACGTCATATCAGTCCATGTACTTTTCAATGACTCTGATAGCATCTGCAACTGTTTCAAGGCCCATAGCTTCCTTGTCGGGAATCTCAACGTCAAAAGCCTCTTCAATGTCAACGGCAAGGTTAACAAGCTCAAGAGAGTTAAGACCTAAATCCTTGCGGATATTTGTATCAAGGGTGATGTCCTTGGGATCGATATCAACAAACTCACAGATTATTTCTCTTATTTTATCAAGCATTTTTTCTTCCTCCGACGGATTTATTTATTTTTTTCAGCATTATAACGGTCAATTACCTTGCTTCTTATAACTTTTCTTGTGGAATTGATTTCAAATTCCTTTGTGGTGATGTAGGTATCCTGAACACGCTTATAGAAGGTGAGGTCCTTATTTGCTTCAAGAATATCCTTTTCAACCATTGCCTTGATTTCTTCCTCGGACTTGTTGCCTACGTCCTCGGGGCTTACGTAGAATGCACCTGCAATAATCTTCTGCATTCTTCCGCCGACCTCCTGCTCGGTTTCAAAAACAACAACATCGTGAAGATAGCTTACAGCCTCCATATAGTAGCTTTCAACCTCTTCGGGGAATACGTTCTTGCCGTTATCAAGAATAATAAGATTCTTCTTTCTGCCGACGATATAAAGACGTCCCAGCTCGTCCGTTCTGCCGTAGTCACCGGTCTTGAACCAGCCGTCCTCAAAGGATGCGGCAGTAGCCGCTTCGTCCTTATAATAGCCCTTAGTAACGTTTTCGCCCCTGATCCATACTTCACCCACACCCTTGTCGTCGGGGTCGTGAATCATGAATTTTGCCTTGGGGAAGGCGTAGCCTGCACAGTCGGGATATTTTCCTGCTTCAAGGTTAAGCGTAACCGTGGGAGAGGATTCCGTAAGACCGTAGCCGTTGTAAATGGTAAAGCCGAAATCGGAAAGGCAGGTTATATATTCAACTCTTGTGGGAGCACCGCCGCAGGACATTGTGGGGAATTTACCGCCGAACTTTTCCGCAATTGTCTTGAAGAGTATAGGACGAAGGTCAATTCCGATTTTTCTCATAACATTTGAGAATTTAAGAAGCTTCTTAAGAATTTCAGCTCTGCCGGTCTGCTCTGCAGTTCTCCAGATTGTGTTATAGATTGTATCAATAACAAGGGGAACGATAGCCATTGCATCGGGCTTATAGAATCTTACGTTATCCATAAAGCTCTTGAGTGAATCGTTTATGAATACGGGGCAGTTCATATAAAGCGCCGTAAGAATATTACAGCTGAGCTCATACACGTGATTCATGGGAAGAAGTGAAATTGAGCTGTACTGTGTTTCAATTGTTTCAAGAACACCGTCTGCATTCTGTGCAAAGTTTCCGTGAGTAAGCATAACACCCTTGTTTGCACCCGTAGTACCTGAAGTAAATACGATAGCGGCAAGGTCATCCTTGTTGATTTCAGTCTTCATATAGCTGTCGTCTCCGTCAGCTATGAGCTTCTTGCCTTTTTCAATAAGCTCATCAAAGAAAAGGAAGCCGTCAATATTTCTGTTTGTACAGACAGCGGCAACACATCTTTCATCGTGCTCAAGATGATACTTTGCAGTCTCCTTGTATGCACGGGAGAAGAAAATTGCATCAACGTCAGCCTTTGTGAAAAGTGCGCTGATATCAGCATCCGTAAGCTCCTTGTCAACGGGTACGGCAACACCGCCCCCGCAAACGGTTGCAAAGAAGGTGGTTACCCACTGATATGAGTTTTCACTGAGAATACCGATGTGCTTACCCATAAGCCCCATTGATTTAAGGGCTGTTCCGAGAGCACATACATCCTCTCTGAAGCGCTTGACGGTATATTCCGTCACAACGTCCTTTTTCTTGTCAACCATACATACTCTTTCACCGTAAGTCTCCATACGGTCAAACAGCATTTTAAGAGTGAGAAGCTCACCCATCATATGAACCTCGTGACGCAGAGCATCAAGAAGCTTTCTGTCTTTGGAATCCATAATACACCTCGGAAAAATTTTTATTTCTGAAGGCTGTCAAGCAGCTCGCCTATTGTGATTTCGGGGTTCTCGATACCCTTTTCGATTATCTTTACGGTATTGCTGTGCAATGCTTCAAGATCAGCGGGAGTAATCAGCTTTTCACGGTACATATAGTGAAGAGCAAGAGCGCCCGATACGGGATCAGGATAGCAGATAGCGTAAAGAGGGCTGAAATATCTGCCGAGATTATAAGTCTTGAAATCAAATTTGAACTCTTTGAATTCGGTTACGGGCACGGGAAGCCAGGAGAACATAAGAGATGCGGGACCCTGAATGAGGGAGTAGTTATAAATCTCTCTGAACTGGTCACGTGCTGTTGTATAAGGATATGTAAGATGTCTGTAAAGTGAGGTTCTCGTACGAAGGAATTCGTCAAGTGCCTCCTGGAAGCTCATATTCTCTTCAATACGGGTAAGCACCTGCAGAGGCTGTGCCATACAACCGCCCGTCTTCATATCCTTGTAGGTAATTCTCTTACTGCACATAAGAAGCTGCATACCGAAGGGATCTCTGTCGTGAAGCGCAGAAAGATGTGTTCTCATTGCAAGAAGCATAAGGCTTTCGGGAGCAACGGAGCGCTCCTTACAGAATGCGAATATCTTTTCGGAAAGAGCAGGGTCAACCTTTTTGCCGATAACTGCCGCCTTGTCAAGAAGGGGGCTGTAGGCTGAGGGCACCTTGAGATCGGGATTCTTTTTCTTTTTACGCTCCTTTTCAAGGAAGGCAGGACCGTGAACACCGCTGTAGGTAGGCTCACCGCAGCTTCTGAAATATTCGTCGTAGAACTTCTTATCTTTTTCAAAGCGTGCTTCATTTGCACATTTTTCGTGCTCTTTTACAATGTAGTCCTCGTATTTAAGAAGAGGCTCAGGAAGTGCTTCACCCGACTTGAGAGCCTTATAGACTGCAAGCAGGTCAAGATAGAAAACAAGAATACCGATAGCATCCATTACCATATGGCTTGCATTGAGATAAATTCCCTTATAGCCGTTGAAGGAGTTGAAGAAATAAATTCTGTAGCACTCATCCTTAAGGAATCTTACGGGAGTCTGTGCATCCTTTGTAAAGAATTTATCCTGCTCCTCTTCAGTCTTGAAATTAAGCACCTTAACGGAATCAATTCTGTAGCTGTCAAGGAAATACTGTGTAATATTCTTGCCGTCCTTCTTAAAGCGAAGACGCATTGAATCGTTACGCTCAATTTCTATGTTAAGAGCTCTTGTGAGAGTGTTAAAATCCACATCCATGTCCACCATAAATGAGGTGGGAATCTGAACAATCTGCTTGTGGAAGGTGTATTTCTGCATAAGATACATAGTATCCTGTGAGGGAATAAGATTATAGAATTTACTCATCATAATTACCTCTTTTTCAAATATTTTAACATATAAATTGTAGCACACGAGCATTTTTGTTTCAAGGGTCAAAAGACAATAATTTGTTATTAATGCTACACTTTCAGGACAAGCAGATGCTTATTTCGTTATTTTTTCAACACATTGTCTATTTTATAGCACACTATTGTTAAAGTCTTATTAAAGAAACGGCAAAACAACAAAAAAAACGGAGATATCAGATTTTCCGATATCCCCGCAAGGCTTTTCTTATTCAATTCCGAGCACTGCGTAATCCTGAGCCGCAACTGCATTAATAAGAATTTCATCCGCTGTATTTTCCGCAAGAGTAATCACCGCAATTCCGTTTTCGTGACTTACGAGTGCTTCCTCAACACCTTCAATTGCCTCAAGAGTTTTCTTTACTCTTGCTTCGCAGTGCTTACACATCATACCTTGAATTTTCATGGTTTTTGTCATTGCTTTTTCCTCCGTTATTTCTACAGAATCAACCTTTTTTCTTTTATGGATTTTATCAAGCTTTCTGTAATTGAGCCGCAAAGCATTGGTGACTACAAGAAAGCTTGAAACGCTCATAGCCGCCGCACCGAACATAGGATTCATACTCCAGCCGAGAACACCGATAAAGGCACCTGCAGCAAGGGGTATACCGATAATATTGTATGCAAACGCCCAGAACAGATTTTCATATACCGTTTTAAGGACTGCCCGTCCGAGGTTTATTGTTCTTACGGCATCCGTAAGATTACTGTTGACAAGAACGATATCGGCAGAATCAATTGCGATATCCGTTCCGTTTCCGACGGCAATACCCACGTCAGCCTTCATAAGAGCAGGTGCATCGTTTATACCGTCGCCTATCATAGCGGTAACACCGTTTTTCTGCAAAGCGGAAATAACAGCCTGCTTTTTATGGGGAAGCACGCCTGCTATAACTCTGTCGACCCCTGCCTGCATTCCTATGGCTTCTGCTGTAAGACTGTTGTCACCCGTCAGCATTACGGTATATATTCCCATCTGCTTCATTTTTTCTATGGCGTTACGGGAATCCTCTTTTATGGTATCTGCCACGGCTATCATACCGAGATAAACGTTATTCTCAGCGAAAAGCAAGGGCGTTTTTCTCTCACGGGACAGCTGATGAGCAGTGTTTTTCACATTCTCTGAAAGGGGAACGAGCTTTTCAATAAAGCTTAAGCTTCCGCCCGTAATGCTTTTGCCGTCAATCACTGCAGTTATTCCGTTACCGGGATGAACGGTTATTTTTTCAGAAGTTCTTCTGTTCACGCCCTCTTCCCTTGCCTTTTCGCATACGGCCCTTCCCAAGGGATGCTCACTGCCGTATTCGAGAGAATACGTAAGCTCAAGAAAATCCTTCTCGTCTGTTCCCGATACGGGAATAATATCCGTAACCGAGGGCTTTCCTGCAGTTATTGTTCCCGTTTTATCAAGTGCCGCAATTTTTACTCTGCCTGCATTTTCAAGGCTTGCGGCATTTTTGAAAAGAATTCCGTTCACGGCACCCTTTCCGCTGCCTGCCATTATGGCTACGGGCGTTGCAAGCCCCAGTGCACAGGGACAGCTGATAACAAGCACCGAAATACCCCTCTGGAGTGCATAGCCTGCCGTTTCGCCAAGAAGAAGCCATATTACAGCTGTCAGCAAAGCAATTACAATAACCGCGGGCACAAAAATGCCTGCAACCTTGTCTGCGGTTTTGGCAACGGGTGCCTTTGTTGCGGCGGCATCCGACACCATTTTTATTATTCCCGAAAGCATTGTTTCATTTCCCGCTTTTGTGATACGGCATTTAAGCATTCCCGAAAAATTCACGGTACCTGCGCGGAGTGTATCCCCCACAGCCTTGTCAACGGGTATACTCTCTCCCGTAAGCGCGGATTCATCAACGGCACCCGTACCCTCTGTCACAATTCCGTCTGCAGGGATTCTGTCACCCGAGCGGACGATAAAGATATCCCCTGCGGTAAGCTCAGATGCCTTTATGACAATTTCCTCGTTATCTCTTTCAATTACAGCCTTATCGGGGGCAAGCTTAATAAGCTTTTTCAGTGCAACCGTGGTTTTTCCCTTTGAACGCGCCTCAAGCATTTTGCCTACGGTTATAAGCGTCACAATCATTGCCGCGGATTCGAAATAGAAATTGTGAAGAAGCCCCTTTACCTCAGAAGCAGGCACGGGAGACAAGAGATATACAGCTTCAACGTATTTATAAAGCGAATACAGAAAGGATACACCCGAGCCCATTGCAACAAGGGTATCCATATTCGGTGCCTTGTGAAGCACTCCCCTTACGCCGTTTATGAAAAATCTGCGGTTTATAATAAGAACAGACAGTGATAAAAGAAGCTGCAGAATGCCGATTACTTCAAAATTGCCGTCAACAAAGGACGGCACGGGAAAGCTCCACATCGTATATCCCATTGAAAAATACATAAGAGCAAGAAGAAGCACCACGGAAGCGCAAAGCCTTAATTTCAGCCGTCCTTCCTCCCGTGCACCTTCGTTGGTGCCGTCATCGGAAACGGATATTTCTTTTTTTACGGCGGCATTGTAGCCTGCATTTTCCACCGCTTTTATAATAACCTCATCGGAAGCGTTTCCTTCAACTGTCATTGAATTTGTAAGAAGACTCACACTGCAGACAGAAACACCGGGGAGTCCGCTTACAGCCTTTTCCACACGGGCAGAGCAGGCGGCGCAGGTCATACCCGTAACGTCAAACTGTCTCACAAAAAAACTCTCCCTTCATTTTATACGGTTAGCAGAGACTAACTACACCTTGATTATAAATCCGAAGCCCTTGTATGTCAATAGCTCACAGAAAAAAAGGAGCTGTTCGCACAGCTCCCTGAATTTAGATTAAAGTCTTTCAATGGGATTATATCCGAGACCGAAATACTTAAATATCCAGATAAGAGGATTGAACTTAAAGAAGAACTGATCAACCACGGTTACGAGTGCACGTAAGAAGGTGGAGATGTCGTGTGTTTCGGGTACGACAACGGGAGCGAATTCCTCACCCTCAACGTTCAGCACCATAGGCTGAGCATAGCAGATGCCGTTATCACCCGAAAGGTAGAATCTTACATAAAGATAAGGATTATCAAGAAGCTCGTCGTTGTGAAGGTCAAGTGTTGCCTTGCCGTCCTTAAGCTCCTCTCTCTTTATAACGTTACCGTCGGAGACCCAGGTGATGATATTTGCATTTTCACACTCTACGGTGATTGTATCCTCGTCCTGATTTACGGTGATTCTCGTAACAGCGGGAGTGTTGTCAAGCCAGTAGGACTTCGTGTCGTAAACGTCCTGCTCAACGAAGCCCGGCATTTCCTCCATACCGTTGAGCTCAACACCGTTTGAATAGTGAGAAACTGAGAAGAACTGACCCTTTTCCTGACATTCTCTGAAGGCTTCAACGGTAAGCTCGGGCATCCAGCACATTGTGTAAGCATCGTTTACTGCATTTTCATTGTGTGAATCGGCAAAGGTATTTCCCCAGGGCACAACACCGTTGGGAATAGTCTTCTGAAGCACCTGATCGTAAAGGATTCTGTCACAGCGCGTATGTGCATCGGTTGCGGAATTTATACCCATACCGAGGGATGAGCCTGCATTGTCAAGGAAGATTCTTGCAAACTTGTTTGCATAGTAATCGTCAACCTTCTGACCTACGTAATTCTGGGAATCCTTATCGGTATAAACGTACTCACCGACGTGGGAAAGATAAGAAATGCCGCCTGCATCCTTAACGCCCTTTGAGGGAGTTTCGTAGTCACCGAAAACACCTGCAAGTCCCTGACCGTAGTCTGAGAAATAGCCTGTAAGATGGCAGTCCGCAATGGGAGTTGCCATATTGAGCTCAATACCCTTAGGGATATCAAGCATACCGTTTTCGTGTGTTCTTGTAAGGGTATAGCCGTCCTTGGTTGTATAGGAAATATTCTCATTCGTACCGTCAAGATAAGCTTCATATTCATCCTGAGGAATGGGAATAACGTCTGCCATATTGGTTCTGTCCTTCTTGATGTAGCGCATAAGAGGAACTAGCTCGGGCTCGTTGTTCCAGCCCTGATTTATGGTACCGTGATCGGTAAGAGCAACGATATCAAAGTCTGCGGCATAGTGCATACGTACGAATTCATCAATGGTAAGGAAGCCGTCTGAAGCATTTGTGTGGCAGTGAAGCTGAGTCTTATAGTCACCCCAGGTGTCCCAGTCAATTTCCTCGTAAGGATTAGTGATAATGTAATTCTTTTCATCGGCAAGTGCCACCATGGGAGCCATGGTAAGCATAATGATAACAGCTGAAAGAATTATCGACAATGCCTTTTTACTTTTGGAAAATGTTTTCATAACAAAACCTCCATTAACAATTTATAAATAAATTATATCAAAACAAAGACAACTAAAACAACGGCAAAATATACAAATTTATTATATATTGTTTGTACAATACAAAAATTAACACCCGTATAAGCATCACAGCCTGTACGGGTGCTTTTAATTTTTTCTATGTTCAGATTCCGGGATCAAAAACGGGCATAAGCTGAAGCTTGAACTGATTTATTCTGTGAAGATAATCGATTCTCTCCTTGGTTGCAGGGTCGTCAATCTCCCCTGTTCTTATATATCTGTCAAGCACGGCATAGGTAAAGCCTAAGTTATCCTCATCGGTCTTGCTCTGAAGTCCGTCAATGGGCACCTTGTCAACAAGCACGTCGGGAAGCCCTAAGACTCTTCCGATTTCCTTTACCTCCTGAACGGTAAGAAGGCTCATGGGAGAGAAGTCACCTGCCGCATCACCGTAACGGGTGGAATAGCCGACCCAATCCTCGGAAAGATTGCAGGTGTTCACAACTCTGCCGTTCATGCTCTGGGATACGGCATAGAGCGTGGACATTCTGATTCTGGGGGGTAGGTTTGTGTTACTCTGTACGGAAAGAGGAAGCTCTTTTTCAATGCTTTCCTTTATTGCATCAACCGCACCCTTTACGTTGATTTCAAAATGCTTTATTCCGAGGTGCTTCACGAGAAGATAAGCCATATCAATATCGTGCTGTACACCCGAGGGCATAAGCACACCTATTACTCTGTCCTTGCCGAGAGCCTCAACGCAAAGTGCGGCGGCAACGGAGCTGTCCTTTCCGCCCGAAATACCGAGCACTGCATTACAGCCCTTACCGTTTTTCTCAAAGAAATCTCTTATCCATAAGACGCAAGCGTCCTTTACCTTTACTGCATCAAACATATTATCAACCTCCGTAGAGATATTTTATCACAGCATACAAAAAAAAACAATAAATTGCTGAAAATTTAACATATTGTCAATTGATTGAGGGCATCGTTTATTGTAAAATGATAACATAATTTTAACAGAGGGTGCATTAAAATGAAATTTCAGGATATTTCCGCAAATATAAAGACAACCGTAAAGGATTGTACCGATTTTGCAGTAAACGGCATTACCAATATCTGCAATCTCTACGGTCCCAGACCCTGCGGTGACGAAAGTGAGACAAAGGCTCAGGAAACAATGCTTCAGGAGCTTATTCCCTTCTCCGATGAAGTAAGAAGAGAAACCTTCAAGGCAAATCCCGGAGCATTTATGTCTTTTATACCCATTGCAGGCTCAATGTGCATCGGTGCATCTGCTCTCAACGCGGTTGCTGCTCATAAGAAATCAAAGGCTGCCCTTGGCTCACTTGCCCTTCTCGGCGCAGGCGTTGCAGGAATTGCAGGTGAATTTCTTTTCTACAAAAAGGTATTCGACCCCTTCTTCAAGGAAAAGGAATCAGGTAACGTTATCGCTGTAAGAAAGGCTACGGGTGAAACGAAAAGAAGAATTATCCTTTCAGGACATTCAGACTCCGCTCCCGAATGGACCTACACCTACAAGCTCGGCTCACACGGCGCAATATCAGTCCTTGCTCCCGCAATTGCAGGTCTTCTTTATACGGGTGCTACTGCCGCAACAGCTCTTGCAGGCAAAACAAAGGCCGCAAAAAAGATGGTAAAGGGTCAGCTTGCATTTATGCCTGCTTACGCTGCTCTTTATAACTTCACAAACCATAAGAACTACGTTATGGGTGCCAACGATGACCTTACAGGCTGTTACGTTGCATCAGCAGCTCTGAAATACCTTTCTGATAATGACATTTCCTTTGAAAACACAGAGGTTATTGCAATGCTTTCAGGCGGTGAGGAATGCGGTCTTCGCGGCTCAAAGGCATTCTTTGAGGCACATCCCGAATACAAGAACGACGGCGTTGAAACCGTATTCATCGCACTGGATAACATCCGCGATGCAGATTTTATGATGATTTACGAAAAGGATATGTCAGGTACCGTTGCAAACGATATCCGTGTATGCAATCTTCTCAAGCGTGCCGCCGAAAGAAACGGTGAAAACATTCCTTTAGGCACAATCCCCCTCGGCTCAACAGATGCTGCAGCCGCATCTCAGGCAGGAATTCCCGCAGCCTCCATTGTTGCAATGGATCCCGCTCCTGCAAGGTATTATCACACCCGTCTTGACACACCCGATATCCTCGTTCCCGAGTGTATTGAAAAGATACTCAGCATCATTCTTGATGCAGTATTTGATTTCGACGAGAACGGAATTAACTGAAAAGCATAAAAAAGTGCCCCGAGTGTAATCGGGGCACAATTTTTTTGTCATTTACATTCCGCAAGATTGCAGAGCTTTTTTACGGCATCCTCAATAAGAGAGGAAACGGGTACGGGGGCAACGCCTGCAATAAGCGTTTCGCACCTGTTTACGGGGATGAGAATTTTTACGGCATCGGAGGAGCCCACTGCACGTGCCATTTCGGGAGTAATTTCACCAAGCATCGCATCCGCAACCACAATACCCACGGGACCTATGATAAAGTCCGCCTTTTTCGTGGTTACGAGAACGGGATTTTCACCCGTTGCCGCCTTTTTTGCGCCTGCCTTTACCATTGAGGCGGTAGCATTGGCGTTTGTTCCCACCGCTGTGATATCCGCATTGGGATATTTTTCATAAACAGCCTTAATTATACTGCAGCCGAGCTGTCCGCCCTGACCGTCAATAACAAGAATATTCATCGGTTTTTCCTCTTATTTCAGGATTTCATAACAGAATTCAGTATATTCACCCGTCATAAATTTACCCGTAAGGAAGTTACGAGCTCTGAAAAGCACCTTGTCGTCATATACCTCGCAGAGATAGCCTGCACCTGCATCCGTCTGTCCGAAATTGTTTTCCTTTCTGTAGCCGGGAATGCTTACGGAGATAACATTGTTTTCCTTGTTGAGAATTGCCTCAACGTAATCACATACACCGCCGTGAAGATGTCCGTTTATGAAGAATACGTTTCTGTATTTTTCCATTACGGCTCTTACCTTATCGTTCTGCTCACCCATATCTCCCGTTTTCCACACCTCAGGAAGACCGTGGGTAAAAGCAAAGGGCTGATGGCACATTACGAAGCAGGGCTTTCCGTCCTTTGTTGCTCGTGCAAGCTCCTTATCAAGGAACTCAATCTGCTCATCGGAAATATATGCCTTTTCAAGAACAGCCTTTTCCGTACAAAGCACAATAAAGGTATATCCGTTTACGTCATAGGAATAATAAGTTTTGCCGTGAAGCTTTATTCCGAGAAGATTTTCAATACCCGAATTCACGGCACGGGATGCCGTACGGAAGAAAAATCTTGCATCGTGGTTACCCATTGTAACAAAGAGACGAAGGTCGTTTTTGTACTTATTGAAAACTCTGAAAAATCTCTCGTACTCGCTTGAAAGACCGTAATCGGCAATGTCACCTGCAAGAAGAAGTGCATCTGCCTTATCCTTGCCGTTCTTGACGTCAAGAAAAGCATTTTCAAGATTCTTTTCCGCACTTTCACGGTTGGGAAGATGAGTATCTGCAATTGCGGCAAAGGAAAGTCTTACGCTTTCGCTGTCCTTAAATGCAATGGGATCATTCTCCGACAAGGTATAAACGGTATCATACTTGGGATTCATAGCCTTGAACTGCTTGATATATTTTTCAACCAAAAAAGGAACTTTCATAAAATCTCCCCCGGAAAACAAATTTCTGAATATACAGTATAGCATATTTTATTTTCTTTATCAACAAAAAACAGCAAAAAACAGAACAATTTACTCAAGTCTGCATATACCGTTTTTGTTTGACTTTTCGGGTTTATTAATATATAATATTAATAACTGTGTGCAATAAGGAGCATATAAACGAATGAAAAATCCTCTTGTAAGCGTCATACTGCCCGTTTACGGCGTGGAAAAATATCTGAACAAGGCCGTTGACAGCGTTATGGCACAGACCTACAAAAATTTTGAGCTTATTCTTGTGGACGACTGTTCTCCCGACAGCTGTCCGCTTCTGTGCGACAATGCGGCGGAAAAATATCCTGAAATAAGGGTTATTCACAAGCAGAAAAATGAAGGACTCGGTTTTGCAAGAAACACGGGACTTGAGGAAGCCGTGGGTGAATACATTTACTTTATGGATTCCGACGACTATATCGAGCCCGATTTGTTGGAGAAGGCTGTTTGCGCACTTGAGGAAAACACCGAGGTTGTGATTTTCGGCGTAAACCGCATACACGAGGACGAAAACGGCAGTATCACAAAAACAGAAAAGCTCACTCCCGATGAAGCACAGTGCACATCAGCCAAAGAAACAGCAGATATTTTTTATATGCTCAATGAAAAAAAAATCTTTCCCTTCGCCTGGAACAAGCTCTATAAGAAGGCTTTTCTTGATGAAATCGGCATAAAATTTGAAAGCACGAAGCTCATTGAGGATTTTCTTTTCAATATAGAAATTTTCGGCAAGGCCAGCTTCATAAGGGTTATTCCCGAAAATCTTTACAACTACAGAAAGCCTGCACACGAAACACTGGTCAGTGCATATTCCCCCGACTTTTTCGGACTGTGTAAAAGAAAGTACGGTCTTGAAAAGGAATACCTCCGCCTTGTCAACGCGGAGACGGACAGAAATTTACAGCTGATTTATTTCTCTTACGTCAAGCATATGTTCGCAGTGTTCATAAAGAACAGCTCTCCGAAGGCAGGACTGTCAGAAAAAGAACAGAAAAAGAAAATCAGCGAAGTGCTTGCAGACCCCGTAACAAAGCAGGTGCTTTCCGATTACAGACCTGAGGGCGTTGTAATGAAATCTGTCACCGCTCTTCTTAAGCAGAACAATCCCCTGGTATGCTCGGTGCTGAACTCCGCAACAAAAATAATATTGAACAGATAAAGCAGGAGGCACTAAATGTTAAAGAAATCTCTTTTGTCTCAGTTAAATACAGTATACATCTGCCTTATGGTCGTCTATATGGCAATAAGAGAGGTTCTGCCCCTGAACTTCCTCATAAGCAGCACCGCGGTTTCCGCTGCGATTTTTGCTGTGGGTGCCGTGCTTATCGCGGCAGATCTTCTGACAAAACGGAAATGCATCAGCGGACGGATGCAGGATCTTCTGATTCTTTTCCTTGCCGTGTGCTGTGTATCAAGCATCATAAATATGAAGCTCGGCATTTTTGACAATATAAAATTCATTGCCACTCTGGCTCTGCAATACTTTATTTTCTTCTGCTTTACAAAGGGTGACTCAAGAGAGGAAACGGAAAAAAAGCTCAACACGGTCTCTCTTACCGTGATAATCGTATGGGCAGCGGTTGTGCTTTTCTGTATTCTCGCTTACTTCTTCACCATTGATATCATAGTGTTTGATAAGGGCTCCTGGGGCATCACAAATCAGGGCTTCAGCACTGAATATGCAAGATTATGGGGTGTTCTGCAGGATCCAAACTACGCAGGCGGAACCTCAATCTTTTCCGTATTCGCATCGGTTCGCTTTATTTTAATCAGCAAGAAATTACACACCCGTATTCTCAACGGACTTAATATCCTTCTGCAGACAGCATATATAATTCTCGGCGGCTCAAGAGCAACTCTTCTTCTTCTCATTGCCGCAATTGCAGTCTTCTGCACCTACCGTTTCCTTTTCTCCACAGAAAAAAAGTCTGCGGCAGAAATCATCAGGGGCTTCGGAAAAACAGCAGTTTCCGCAGTTCTTGCAGTTGCACTGATATTCTCCGTAAAAGCAGGCCTTCCCTATCTTAAGGCATACGTATTTGCACCTCTTGATACAAACGGCACGGTAGCCTCCGTTTATTCTGCTCTTTACAAGGCATCCGATTTCGAGTTCACAATAACCTATTCCGACAATCAGACAAGTCTTGAGGGCTCAGACGACGGTGAAACAATTCCCACAATCGACAGCATTGACCGTACTGACCTCAATAAGGGCGATATCTCAAACGGCAGATTCACCCGTTGGCAGCATACGGTTGAGGTTTTCCTCAATGCTCCCCTTTTCGGTACGTCCCCGAGAAATCTTGCGGCTTTCGCAAAAATACACAATCCCGATACACTGATTGCACAGTATTCAATAGCACCTCATAACGGCTATCTTGACGTGCTTGCAGAAACGGGAATTGCAGGCTTTGCCGTATTGGGCTCAGCAGTTCTTCTTGCCGTTATCTCAATTCTCAGACGCTTCTTCAGGGAAAAATTTACCCCCACAAGAGCGCTTATGCTCGTTACCATAATTGTTCTTGCAGGTATTGCTGTATTCATTTCGGATATATATCTTCTGTTCTCAATGAACTCACTGCTGTTCTGGCTTATTCTCGGTACAGCGTATCACTACGATTCAGAGATAAAAACCAACGGCATATTCTATACGGTATACGCAAAAACAATCGGCAGAATTACCGACAGATTATTTGCAAAGAAGGGTTAAAATGACACGTATTCTCATTGCAGGCCTCAAGGAACCTCCGGGAGGAGTAGAAAGCGCCGTTCTCGCATATACGGATAACTTTTCCCATTCCGAAATAACTGCCGATTTTGCATTCATCTGCGGTGAAATCTCATTCTCAGACAGAATTAAAAACGGCAAAGCCTTATATCTTCCAAACAGAATAAAGCATCCCCTTTTATACAGAAGAAGACTCCGCGAAATATTCGCAGAGGGTAGGTACGATGCCTTATGGTGCAACTATTCGGGGCTTACAAATATTGATTTTCTTAAAGCCGCAAAGAAATACGGCGTTGAAACGAGAATCATACACGCTCATACCTCAAGGCATTCCTGGGGCAACGCACTTATGAAATATCTCGTGCCTTATTTTCATAACAAAAATCAGAAAAAGGTTGAAAAGTATACAACCGATTTCTGGGCGTGCTCAAAAAAATCCGCAGAATTCATGTACGGAGAAAAGCTCGCAGAGAAAACCACAATTATCCCTAACGGTGTTGATACGGACAGATTTTTCCGTGACGAAAAAACGAGAGCTGACGTTTGTATGGAATTCGGCATTCCCGCTGACAGCATCATAATCGGCCACGTGGGAAGAATGTGCACGGAAAAGAATCAGACGTTTCTTCTTGATATCCTCAGGGAAGCGGTGAAGCTGAACGACAAGGTAAAGCTTCTTTTCATCGGTGACGGAGAGCTTAAGGAAAGCGTTATGAATTATGCCGGTGAAATATCCGTTACGGATTCGGTTATCTTTACTCTTTCAAGAAGGGATATCCCGAGACTGCTTTCGGCGGCAGACGTTTTTCTGCTCCCCTCACTTACAGAGGGCTTTCCCGTTACCGTGGTTGAGGCTCAGGCGGCAGACGTTCCCTGCGTGGTAAGCACGGAGGCTGTTGTAAGAGAAGCCGACCTTACGGGCAACGTCACCTTCGTTTCACTTGAAGAGAGTGCCGCACAATGGGCGCAGATGGTACTGAAGGCATCGGAAGCAAGACCCGTAAACGGCAAGGCTATTCTTAAGGAAAAGGGCTTCGACTGTAAAACGGAAGCCCTGAAAATACAGAAATTCTTCAAAGGAGATAAGACTGTACTATGAAAATCGGAATTATAACGTTTCCCACAGCAATAAATTACGGCACTGCACTGCAGGCAGCCGCACTGGGAAAGGTATTGTCAGGGGACAATAATACCGTCCGTTTCATTGATCACCGCTGTCCGCTGATTGACAGCACCAACAGCGTTTTTGATTTCAGAAATATCTTCGATATAAAATACACCATAGCGCATCTCATAAATCTTGACGTTGCGCTGAAAAGAAAAAAGAACTTCATCGGCTTCCGCAACAAATACATACCTCTTACGGAGGACAAGCCCTATGAATCCGATATGCTTGTAGCAGGAAGCGATCAGATATGGAATTACAATCTGACCGACTGTGATTTCTATTACTTTCTTGATTTTCCGAAAAAGCACCTTAAAAAGGTGTCTTATGCAGGCTCCTTCGGTCTTTCCGCTATAGACGAAAAGCATAAGGAGAGAATTGACACTCTTTTAAGCGATTTCGATTACCTTTCCGTAAGAGAAAATCAGGCATCTGAAATCATCAGAGAGCTTTCGGGAAAGAGCGTTCCCGTCGTATGCGACCCTACCCTTCTTATGACAAAGGAGGACTGGGGGAAGATTGCAACGGACAAGGCAAAGGAATCAGGATATATTTTCGTTTACACCGTTTTCAACAGCGACAGAATATGGGAATATGCCGAGGAGCTTTCAAGAAAAACGGGACTTCCCGTTAAAACAATCAGCTACTCAAAGCTTCACAGAAGAAATGCGCAGTACGATTACACCGCAGGTCCCGACGACTGGGTAGGCTACATGCTGAATGCGGACTACGTTGTTACGAACTCCTTCCACGGCGTTGCATTTTCAGTAAATTTCAATAAAAATTTCTTCTTTGATATGCCTCCCGAAAAGGCAGGTGTCGGCTCAAGAATATCGGATATCACGGCAAGATATGGCCTTGCGGACAGAAATATTTCCGCTCCCGGCTTCAGCTATACCGAAGCCGCTCCCGATTTCACCACCGCCAACGAAAGACTTGAAGAGGACAGAGCCTTCTCCTTCCGCTTCATTGACAGCTTTCTCGGCAAAAGCGGTGAGGAGGTACAGCCTTGAACTCCCGTAATGAAAAGCTTATAAAAAATGTAATACTTTTCGCCATAGGCAATATCGGCTCAAAGCTTCTGCAGGTTGTTCTTGTGCCCTTATATACGAGAGTTATGACAAACTCCGAATACGGCACGGTAGACCTTATGCAGGCAGTGGTTTCTCTGCTTATCCCCATTTTTTCTTTTTCCATATTTGAAGCAGTTTTCAGATATGCAATGGAAAAAGAGTATGACAAAAATGCAGTTTATTCAACGGGAATATGCATTTCCGCTATAGGCGCACTGCTTCTTTGTCTCGGCGGCGGTATTGCAGGCGCATTTATAGACAAAGCCTTTGTATGGCTTGTTGTTGCAAACTCAGTTGCAGGCTTCTTCCGCAGTCTTCTTTCCCAGTACACGAGAGCCGTGGAAAAAACCGTGCTGTTCACCGCAGACAACGTGCTTCTGACGGTGCTTATTATGATATTCAACATTCTGTTTATCATAAAACTGGAATGGGGCATATACGGCTATATGCTGGGCTATATTCTCGCAAACGTATGCTCCTGCATTATTCTGTGGGCAATGCTCGGCTCATACAGAAAATTCAGCTTCCGACTTGTTACAAAGCCTCTTACAAAGGAGCTTCTGCTGTTTTCTGTGCCCCTTATTCCCAATGCGGTGTGCTGGTGGACCTCAAGCTTTATTGACAGAATAATCATCACGGCAGTTGAGGGCGAAGCCGCCAACGGTATTTATGCCGCAGGTCACAAGCTTCCCAGTATGCTTACGATTATCGTCACCATTTTCTTTCAGGCGTGGCAGATGTCGGCAAATCAGGAATTCAAAAAGAGTGATATTTCGGACTTTTACAAGGAAATTCACGATCAGATTTTCTCCGTAATCACCCTTGTATCCTCGTTCATGATTCTTTTCTGCAAGCCCATAACCTCTGTTTTCCTCGGTGAGGAATATTTTGATGCGTGGCAGGTAATGCCGTTTCTTCTTGTTGCTATCAGCTTCTTCTCCTTCGCACAGTTTCTCGGCTCAATATATTCGGCGAACAAAAAAACCTCAATGGCATTTGCAACAAACCTCATCGGCGTTGCCGTAAGCCTTACCTTCAACATCATTCTCGTTTCGGTGCTTAAGGTCGGCATTATCGGCTCTGCAATTGCCACATTATGCAGCTATTTCGTGCTGTGGATTGTAAGAATCAGGGATACGGGAAAAATCGTTCCCATAAAATACAACGTAAAAAAAATGACCCTTGCCACGGTAATACTCGTGCTTCAGGCAATTGTCGTTACCGTTTCGGCAGATACGGTTATCACCTATATTATTTCGGGTGCGGCATTCCTTGCCCTTATAGTTATATTTATGAAGGATATGCTGGGGCTCGTAAAATTCGGACTCTCCTTCCTTACAAAAATACTGAAAAGAGGTGCCTGACGTGACTCACGTTTATAAAGAAAAAGGTGAATGCAGCGGCTGCTCCTTATGTGAATACGTATGTCCGAAAAATGCCGTAAAAATGACGGAAAAGGACGGCTTTCTTTATCCTGAAATTGACTCTGAGCTTTGCATTGACTGCGGACTTTGCGCAAAAAAATGCCCCTTCACGGAAGAGAAAAAGGAAGAAAGCAACTGCCTTCAGGCGTACGCTGTAAAGCACAAGGATAAAAGCGTTATAAAAAGCAGCTCCTCAGGCGGAATCTTTACAGCACTTTCCGATTACGTGCTCTCTCAGGGCGGATATGTTATCGGTGCCGATTTTGACGGTGAAATGAACGTTATTCATACCGTTGCAGATAACAAAGAAGCAAGAGACCGTATGCGAGGCTCAAAATATATTCAGAGCAATACCTCAGGAATTTTCGGCGTCATTGAAAAGCTTTGCGCGGAAGAAAAGCCCGTGCTTTTTACGGGAACTCCCTGTCAGGCGGCGGCAGTAAGAAAAGCATTCCCCGACGAAAAAAATCTTTATATCATCGACATTATCTGCCACGGTGTACCCTCTCCCGACGTGTGGAAGAAATACGTTGCCTTTATTGAGAAAAAATACGGCAAAAAGCTGACCTTCTTCTCATTCAGGGATAAGGAAAAATCGGGCTGGAGAGGCTACAGTGCACGGCTTACCTTTGCAGACGGCTCCGTGGTGCCCCATAACGATATTACGGGAAGCTTTATTGAAATTTTCCGCTACGACGTCTGCCTGAGACAGTCCTGCACCGAATGTCCCTTCGCATCAAGGCACCGTCAGGGTGATATCACCATCGGAGATTTCTGGGGCATTGAGGCAGTTATGCCCGAAATCAGCGACAACGAGGGAATTTCCGCCGTTATGCTCAACTCCGACAAGGGCAAGGCTCTTTTTGAAGCAGTATCGGAGAATGTCATCAGCTATCCCTGCACACAGACGGATATTGCAAAAAAACAGCCCAATATGTCTGCCCCATCGGGCTATTCCAATAAAGCCGACAGCTTCAATGCAGACCTGAAAGCTCTGCCCTTTGATGAAATTTTGAAAAAATACACACGCGTCGGCGTAAAAAGAAGACTTATTGATACCGCCAAATCCTTTATATCCGCTGTAAAAGGCTAAAAAAATCAACCGGCATATCAGGCTCCCTTGAGCTGTATGCCGGTTTACTATTTATCTTCCTGCCTTGAGCTTTGCAAAAAGCTTGACGAATTTTCTTTTTACGAAGGTGATTACCATACTTTCAAGATACACTAAAAGCGTGGATTTCATTTTATAGGGAATGAGCATAATTTTCATATATGATGAATTTGCCTTTGCCCCTGCAAGTGCCCACTTTACGTTGGGATTTTTAAGCATTTCCCTGATTTTTGCTTTCTTTTCCTTAACTGAGAGCGTGCATCCGGGGTTGGTTATATTTTCAACACAGCCGATGAATCTTTCAATATATCTTCTTGCAAGAAATTCTCTGCTGTTTTCGTCGTCGATACCCCAGGACTTGTAAAGGTCTGTCATCCAGCCGTGCTCTTCCTCACGCTTATCGTACATACCGGGATGATACTTTGCAGTTTCACTTTCTGCACGGGCGCGTAAAAAGTGATAATACTTCTTTGAAGAAACAACAACCTTTGAAACACCCCTGATAACACTTAAATTGAAGGGGAAATCATCCCAGAAGGTGTTTGGGAAAAGAAGTCCGTTTTCGTGGATATATGAAGAAAGGAAAAGCTTGTTCCAGGGAGTGTAAAGAAGGTTCGTGTCAAAAAGACGGTATGCATTCCTTCTGAATTCCTTCTGCCCATACACAGCATCGGGCTGTGACAGCTCCTGAGTGGTATATTCCGTTGCACTGTGATACGTATCAATATAGTATCCGGTTACAACGTACTGAGCATTGTGCTTTTCTGCAAGGGCATACATATCCTCAAGCATCGTGGGCTCTGCCCAGTCGTCGGAATCCATAAAGTACATATACTTGCCCTTTGCCTGAGGAATTGCAACGTTACGTGCAGAGGGCGCTCCGCCGTTTTCCTTGTGGATAACCTTTATTCTCGGATCCTTTTCTGCATATTCATCGCAGATTTTTCCGCTGTTATCCTTTGTACCGTCATCAACTGCAAACATTTCCCATTCTGTAAGAGTCTGAGCCTGAATGCTTTCAATTGCCTTTCCGACATAAGCCTCAACGCCGTAAACGGGCATTATAATTGAAATTTTTACGTCTGCCATATCCTTCACCTTAACCGAATATCTCTTCAACCTTAAGAAGAGCAGATTCAATTACCTTATCCATATCGTAATACTTATATTCAGCAAGTCTTCCGCCGAAAATAACGTTTTCTTCCCCATCGGAAAGAGCCTTGTATTTAAGGAAAAGAGCCTGATTTTTATCATCGTTCACAGGGTAATAGGCTTCCATACCCTCTTCCCAGTCTGCAGGATATTCCTTTGTGATAACGGTTTTCTCCTGAGTGCCGAATTCGAAATGCTTGTGCTCAATAATTCTTGTGTACGGAGTTTCTCTGTCGGTGTAATTCACAACTGCAACACCCTGGAAATTTTCCTTGTCGAGCACCTCGTTTTCGAATCTCAAGCTTCTGTATTCAAGTCTTCCGAGGCTGTAATCGTAATAGGAGTCTATTGTACCCGTGTAAACAATTCTGTCTGCAAGAGCGTTGTATTTTTCTCTGTCGGAGTTATAGTCAACACCCGTCATAACCTCAATGCCCTCAAGAAGTCTGTCAATAAGAGTATTGTATCCGCCCACGGGAATTCCCTGATAGCGGTCGTTGAAATAGTTATTATCGTAGGTGTACCTTACGGGAAGTCTTCTGATTATAAAAGCGGGAAGCTCACTGCAATCTCTGCCCCACTGCTTTTCGGTGTAGCCCTTTACAAGCTTTCTGTAGATATCCTCACCCACGAGGCTTATTGCCTGCTCCTCAAGGTTTCGGGGCTCTCCCGTGATTTTACTGCTCTGCTCACGGATAATTGCCCTTGCTTCATCGGGAGTTGAAATTCCCCACAGCTTCGAAAATGTATTCATATTGAAGGGCAGATTGTAAATCTCACCCTGATAGTTTGCAATGGGTGAATTTATATAGCCGTTGAACTCACAGAGGGAATTCACATAGTCCCACACTCTTTTAATGCTTGTATGGAAAATGTGCGCACCGTATTTATGCACGGTGACACCCTCGGTATTCTCACAGTAAATATTTCCGCCTGTGTGATTTCTCTTTTCTATAACAAGACATTTCTTGCCTCTTTTTGTTGCTTCGCAAGCGAAAACGGAGCCGAAAAGTCCGCTTCCGACAATAAGATAATCATACTTTTTTTCCGACATATCTTACACCTTATTGTTTCACTTCCGTTCTGAAAAAACGAAAGCCCGTTTTATTCTTTATCTCCCATAATGTCACCTGAGGACACAATAATAACATTATAATAAACTTATATTACTACACCCGCAAAATAAAGTCAACAAAACACTGATAAAATCTTCGCCGATTTTCCTTTGTGCTTCCGATTTGCAACAAAAAAAGGGAGCTGTCAGCTAAACAGCCGCAACTCCGCTTATTTATCTGTTTACGTTCTTTGCCGTAAAATGTTACTCATAGATACTGTAAAGGCAACCGGTATCTGTATTCAGATTATCAACATACCAGGACATACCGATTTTTACCAGTGTCACCTCACACTCGGTAAGCTCTTCACCGCCGTCAAGGCTTACCTTTACAAGCACCGTTGCAACACCTTCAATATCACCTACATCAATTCCGTAGTCTGCAAGAGCCTCGGCATCAGCAGCTGTGCTGTAATCTGCAACAGAGCCTTCGCTGAAGCTTTCTGCTTCACAGATTATTCTGTAATCCTCACCGTAAAGCTTCTGATAAACACCCTCGGTTTTATCGCTGAGCTTCACACCCGAGTTTTCGTCGTACACCTCGTCCGTACCCGTAAGTGCCTTACCGAAGGCAGAAACGTTTGCTTCAAATGCTGTGAAGAAAATTTCATCATTGAAGAATTTATCTCCGAAATTATCCTCGCGTACAGCCACGAGAGTTTCTGTATACTCGGAGAAAATGCTGTCATAATCGTCCCAGCCGTATCTGCCGACCAATGTTTCATAAACGGCATACATTCCGTCCGTAAGCTTTCCCGAAAGAGTGCCGTCATCGGAAAGAGTTTTTTCACCCTTGAAGGAATCATCGGAATAATCCTTTCCGTCGCGGTTCACAACGGGATCAATGTAATTTTTACGGATAAAATCACCGTACTTCATATTCTTGCTGACAATTGTGTTTTTATATGCATTATAGCCGTCACCCGTCTGTACGATGGTATCAACGTAAAACTCGGCAAGTCTTTCGGGGTGGAATGCCATATACTTTGCGCTGAAGGTCGTAACACATACAAGAGCAAGAATTGCCGCCACACAAACAAAAGAAATTACAGCATAAAGCTTGAAATTGAAGCCTTTTTCTTTAACTGACATATTTTCACTCCTCCCTCTTATTCACCGTCGGCAGCTCTTCTTTCCATAAGAGCCTTAACGATATTATCCTTCTTCTCGCCGACCATATCATAGAAGAAAATGGGCACTGCCTGAAGCACTACGAATGCGGCAGGAATAATTGTGTAAATCATAAGAAGCTTGTTAAGGGTACCGTCGGTTTGTGAAGCATAGGCTACGTTTACGTCGGTTGAAACAAGATAGCCTGACCAGGTGTAAAGAAGCCAGGGGCCAAGTGCCTTTGTAAAGGCAGATGCAATTTTTGAGAAAAGACCGTAGCCCGCATAAGCAAGCCCCTCCTGACGCTTACCCGTCTTATACTCAATTTCGTCAACACAGTCGGCAATCATAATATTGGGAGTAACATTTGTGTTACCGTGCTGAAGACCGCAGAAGAAGTTGAGAATAAGGAAGGGGATTATAAGACCGTCGTTGAAGCCGATTCCGCGGGATACGAGGAAAAGAATTGCAAGTGATGAAGCACCGTAAAGGCTGAAAAGAATAAAGGTCTGCTTGGTAGAGAACTTTTTGAGCACGAAGTTTACAAGAAGAGTTCCGACTGCCGTGCCGATACCCATAGGAAGAAGAAGTCCTAATTTCAGATCCTTTGAGCCTAAAAGATAAATTGCTATGTAAAGAGAAACCGTACCGTAAACACCTCTGCCAAATCCCGTAAGCTTTGTAAGGGAAACCATAAGAAGGTTCTTGTTGGTAAATACAACCTTCACGGCATCCTTAAGGCTTACCTTTTCCTGGGTAAAGGGCACTCTTTCCTTGTTGTTTACAAAGAAAATCATAGTAAAAAGAATTATTCCGAGACAGCATATACCCGTTGAAATAACAAGGTCAAGACCCTGTCCTTCAGCATTCTTGAACTGCTGCTGACCCATAACGGCCTTCATCATAAGTCCTACAACAAGAATAACTACCATGCCGCCCGACTGTCCCACGCTTTTAAGGAAGGATGCAATTGAAATTGCACTTGAGCGTTCTGCAGGGTCAGGTGAGCAAAGCGCACCGAAGCAGTTTGCAGGACTTTCAACAGCACAGCAGATCATTGTGTATGCAGAATAAATCACAAACATCCATATAATCGCAACCGTCTGATTATCGGTATCGGGAGATACGAAAACGAACATTGAAATAAGCGCAAGGGGGATAACACCGAAGCCGACCCAGGGCTTTACCTTGCCGAATTTCGTACGGGTGTTGTCAACAAGATAGCCGATAACAAGCTCACATACCGCACCGACAATACCTGCAACAAGGAATACGACGGATATCATATTTGACATCACGTCAGGGTCAAAGCCCTTACCCTTGAAAGCAAAGTCTGCAAAAAACGTAGCTGTGTAATCAGGCATCCAGCCCGTAAGCAGAGCAATACCGAAAAGACCTATACCGAAGGTGATGATTTCGGATTTTTTCATATATTTTTTCTGAGTTTTTCCGGACATAAAATATCCTCCTTATGTCATATCCTATTATTTATAGCATTTTTCACGGCTTTCTTCAATTGCTTCTTTACACAAATGTTGATTTTACTTTTAGTAAAAAAGACTATCATGAAGAAAATATTTATTCCCCGCACCAACAAAACACCTTGACAAATGACAATACGCCATATATAATATTAGAGCACAAGCACCTGCCGGTGTGGCGGAATAGGCAGACGCAAGGGACTTAAAATCCCTCGCTGGCAACAGCGTACCGGTTCAAGTCCGGTCACCGGCACCAAAAAATCCCGTTCCTCGGAACGGGATTTTTTTATCCATTGCGAAAGCAATGGTATATCATCAACGAAGCGATGCTTCGTTGTATATCATCAGCCATCAGGCTGTATATCATCACACGAAGTGTGTATCAAAAAAACTTTCGCAATGATAATATACAAGGCATTCGCCTTGATGATATACAATTCCGTCGGAATTGATGATATGCACGGTTTCACCGTGATAACCCCTGCACCTGATTGAGCCTCAGAAATTAATTAATCACACGGAGGTCATTATGCCGCCATTATCACTGATGATCAAGCCTGCATCCTCACTTTGCAATCTTTCCTGTGAATATTGCTTTTATAAGGACGTTTCCGAGCACCGTGAGCATCTCGGCTTCGGTAAGATGTCAGAGGGGACAGCAGAAATTTTAATAAAAAAAGCTCTCTTGTATGCTGACGGAAATCAGGTAGCCTTTGCCTTTCAGGGCGGTGAGCCGACACTTGCCGGGCTTGATTTCTTCCGATTTTTCGTTGACACCGTAAAAAAGCATAACGTAAAAAACAGCCCCGTTTTCTACGGTATGCAGACAAACGGTACTATGATAGATAACGAATGGGCGGAATTTCTCGCTGAAAACCGTTTTCTTGTAGGTCTTTCCCTTGACGGAGATATGGAGGGGAACAAATTCCGCAAAAAGCCCTCGGGACAGAATTCATTCTACAAAATTCTCTCTGCCGCAGAAACACTTAAAAAGAATAATGTTGACTTTAATATACTGACGGTACTCACAGGCTACTGTGCCGAAAACGGGGAAAGAATTTACCGCTATTTCCGTGATAAGGGATTTCGCTTCCTGCAGTTTATCCCCTGCCTTCGTCCCTTCGGCTCGGAGGAAAAAGGTGAGCTTTATATGACTCCCGAGCAGTACGGGGATTTTCTTATAAAGGTTTTTAATCTTTACGTCAAGGACTATGTAAGAGACAATTACGTAAGCGTAAGGCAGTTTGATAACTGGGTACGCTTATTCCTTAGACAGCCTACAGAGCAATGCGGAATTGCAGGTCACTGCACACATCAGTTCGTGGCGGAGGCTAACGGCAACATTTATCCCTGCGACTTTTACTGCACGGACGAATATTTACTGGGGAATATCACCGAAACAGATTTCACATCAATGGAAAAATCGGCAATTGCCGAGAATTTCATAAAGGAAAGCCTTATTGTTCCCGACCGATGTAAAAGCTGTAACGTGGCATTTATGTGCAGAAAGGGAGGCTGTAAAAGAACACAGCTCAGCGAAGACTACTGCGAAGCCTACAAGAAATTCTTCAATTCCTGCCTCCCACTTTTCAGAGTATTCATAAACGAAAAATAAAACAAAAAGAGAGCATCTCACACGAGATACTCTCCTGTTTTTTTACTGTGCGTTGTCTGTTATTATTCCTCGGCGGTTTTCCTTGAAATTATCCGTGATTTCGTGAAGCTTTGCCTTGAATTCATCTGCAATTTCGGGGTAAACCGAGGTTCTGTTATAATTTTCGCCGTAGTCATCGGTTAATATATGAAGCCAGTTTTTGCGGTTCTTATCCCAGAAGGCTGAATTATCGTTCTGAATTTTTTCAAAATATTTGAAGGTAAGATATTCGTTTTCCTCAAGCACACCGAAGCTATAATCGGGATATCTTTCCTTTACGTCCTCAGTGGGAACGGTATACTGAATTGCCTTTACAACCTCTCGCTTCATATGAAGAATGGGACTTTCCTCAGTATGTATAACCGTATCGTCACGAAGAAGAGGAGCTATTGAAACACCGTCTATCTCACGGTCGGCGGGCAGATAGTTTTCCTTACCGTCTCCCGTTATTCCGCAAAGCTCAACAAGGGTGGGATAAAGGTCTGTAAGCACGGCGGAGGAGGTTCTTTCTGTTCCCGTTTCACCCAGCTTTCCGTCGGCATTATCCCAACGGATCATAAAGGGCACCTTCTGACCGCCCTCGTAAGCAAGATATTTTCCGCCCCGAAGATCCGAAACAGAGCCTTCCAAAGCAGGGCCGTTGTCACTTGTAAATACGATAATTGTGTTTTCAAGCACACCGAGCTTTTCCATTTCGTCAAAAAGAAGTCCGAGATAGTGGTCAAATTCGGTAACGCAGTCAACGTAAGTACCCATACCCGTTGTGCCGTCAAAATCATCACCTGCATAAACGGGAGCGTGAGGCCAGGGAGAAGCGTAATATGCAAAGAAGGGCTCATCATTTTCAGCCTTTTCGGTGATCCAGTCTGTGATTTCCTCGTGAATCCATTTTGTTGCCATACTCTGGTCTTTAAGCTCATTTGTGCCGTGAACAATTTCCCATTCGCCGTTTTCCTCGGTAACGTGGTAGAAGGGTGTCATATCGTTTACGTGATGACTGCCGTAGAAATAATCAAAGCCCTGATTTGTGGGAAGATATTCACCGTAATCACCGAGATGCCACTTACCGAAGGCACCGGTTGAATAGCCTGCCGCCCTGAAGGTTTCGGCAACCGTGATTTCGTCACCAAGCATACCGTCGGCATTGTTGCCCATTTCAATTGAATTGAAAATTCTTGTCTGTGCAAAGGGAGAAAGTGTGTCAACAGTGGGATAGATTACATTATCAGCATAGCCTCTGTAGGGATATCTTCCCGTAAGGGCTGCAAAGCGTGCGGGAGAGCATACGGAATATGCGGAATAGAAATTCGTAAGATTAAGTCCGTTTTCACCGATTGAATCAATATTGGGAGTTTCATATATAGCACCGTTGAGAGAAACGTCTCCCCAACCGAGGTCGTCCATAAGAATAAAGAGCACGTTGGGAGAATCCTTGTCCGCTGTTTTGTCAACACCGTCAAGATAACCGTCGTGTCCCTCCCACAGTCTTTCCGTGTTGGGCTTTGAGCGCATATTCATAGTAAGCACGTAAAGCACGCTTGTGCCGAGAAGCAGAATTCCGAAAACGGCGGAAAGCACCTTCTTTGTGACAGCCTTTCCGAAGGACTTTCTGGCAATGAAGAAAAGACCCCATAAGGCCACAGCCGTGGGAGAAATAAGAAGAATATTGCCGAGAAGCCTTGTAAAGAAATTGCCCTCTCCCGTAAGAAGAGTATGCTCTGCGGAGGAAAAGCCTGCAAGTCCCGTTGTAAAGGCACCGAAGCCTGCATCCGCACCGAAAAGGGTGTAGTAAGCGGCAATACCGATGCCTGCGGCGGCATAGGCAAAAACAAAGGGTGCATAAACCTTCCTCTTAAAAATAAGTCCAAGCACAATAAGTGCGGAAACGATACACATAAATGCAACGGATACAACTGCTATGATATTCAGCTGACCGATAAGAAGGGCAAGCATAAGTCCGATTCCTGCAACCATTACGGCTACGGGAAATACTTTTTTACCCGTATCAAGCTCAATGTTTCTTTTCATACGTTCACTCTCCCTGAAATTATACATTTATTATATGATACACGGACAAGACTTGTCAACAAATGTTAAATCTTTTAAAAATATTGTTTTAAGGGAAAATCTGTTCTATAATAACAGCATTAAACCTTTCCGGAGACGTAATATGGCAGACAAAAACGACATCACAAAAAAATTAGGAACGGCACCCGTGCCGAAGCTTCTTATTTCTTTTGCAATTCCGTCGGTTATTGCACAGATAGTAAACCTTCTCTACAACATTGTTGACAGAATCTATATAGGTCACATGGATTCCTCCGATTCCACCGCTCTTACGGGTGTGGGACTTTGCTTTCCCATAATCTGCCTTATCGGTGCATTTACAATGCTGATAGCCCAGGGCGGAGCACCGAGAGCCGCAATTTTTATGGGAAAAGGAGATAACCGCTCCGCACAGAAAATTTTAGGCAACTGCTTTTCTGCAGTTATTCTTATGTCTGTTGTGCTGACGGCTGTTTTTCTCATATTCTCGGAAAAGCTTCTGTGGATGTTCGGTGCATCCGAGGACACTATAGGCTACGCTCTCGATTATGCAAGGATATATACCGTAGGAAGCATCTTCGTTATGATTTCCATGGGACTCAATCTTTTCATATCAACTCAGGGCTTTACCCTTTTCAGTATGGGAACCGTCCTTATAGGTGCAGGTCTCAACATCATACTTGACCCCATTTTTATTTTCGTTCTCGGTATGGGTGTAAAGGGTGCCGCCATTGCAACGGTTATTTCTCAGGGTGTATCGGCAGTATGGACAATTATTTTCCTTACGGGTAAAAAAACAAAGCTGAAGCTCAGCCTCCCCGATATGAAGCCCGACGTAAGGCTTCTTCTGCCCTGTCTGGGCCTGGGTCTTGCCCCCTTCGTTATGCAAAGCACCGAGGCTGTAATCAACGTCGCCTTCAATTCCTCTCTTCAGAATTACGGCGGGGATATAGCGGTGGGCACAATGACCGTTGCCGCAACCATAATGCAGGTTATATGGATGCCGGCACAAGGTATCGCAATGGGCGCACAGCCCATCATAAGCTTCAATTACGGAGCAGGAAATCCCGACAGATGTATAAAGGCAATTAAAGCAATGCTGCTTCTTACGAGTGTATATTTCCTTTCCTTGTGGCTTACGGTTCAGCTTTTCCCGAAGGCTCTTATGGAAATTTTCACGGACGATGCCCTTCTTCTCGGAAACTACAATCTCATCCGTGTTTACGTAGGTGCTACGGGCTTTTTCTTCTTCCAGACTACAGCGCAGCAGGGGCTTGTAGCTGTGGGCAAGGCAAAGGCATCTCTGTTCATAGCCTGCCTTCGTAAGCTTATCCTTCTCGTTCCCCTTATCTATATCCTCCCCCGATTCTTTGAAAACAAGGTTTTTGCAGTATTTCTTGCAGAGCCCGTTTCAGATACAATTTCAATTATCACGGCATCGGTTATCTTCATTTTTGTTTTCGGCGGGGAAATGAAAAAACTGAAAAAAGAAAAAGGAATTTCTTGACAACACACTACTTTGTATAATAAAATAAAGTGAATAAAAGCGGAGGGAAAATGTATGTATACTCTTTTTATTAAAATTCTCGCAACAGTTCTCGCATCCTTATTTTCATTGCTCGGAATTTCTGTTGATCTTCCCGGTTTTTCAGAGGATGCCGTTTCCGAAACAGTTATTGAATACCACAACGAGGAAGCAGGCTCTGCTGATGCACTCATAACAATCACAACCACCACAGACGGTGAGTACAAGCTTTACTGGGCTGACGAAAATTTCGAAAAGCTTACCTTCACACTTGGAAGCAACGAAATTGAGTATTCCGAAATTGCAGCAATCACCACATATTTCGGTGCAGGCAGCTACGACCTTCCCGACTACACTGCTATCCCCGACGGTGCAGCCAATATCCTTGTTACTCTGAATGACGAAACACTTGAAATCTTCGACATTCCCGAAGAAAAGAGATCTGACAGAGGCGAGGCTGTATACTCCTTCGGCTCAATCAGTGACCTTCACTTCAACAGATATGACCTTGAAAACGGTGCTGACGTTGCAGAAACAACCTTCGCACGTGCACTTGATTTCTTCAACGAGGCAGACGTTTCTCTCGTTGCAATGCCCGGTGACATTTCAACAGACGGTGAAAAGGAAGCCTTTGAAGCCTTCAACCGCATTTCCTCACAGTACGACTTCCCCGTTTACACAACAACGGGTAACCACGACCTGAGAAAGTACTACGAAAAAGAAAACTGGCGCGAATATATGAACAGCGGTGCTTATGATGAAACACCTGCAGAGGGCATCATCAACGTATCCGACAACGGTCTTGATTTCGTTTACAAGAACGCTGAAAGCGGCGACGTTTTCATTTTCCTTAATCAGACCTCAAACAACTACGGTCTTCTTTTCAACGCTCTTCTTCAGAATTCTCAGCTCAGCTGGCTTGAGGCTCAGCTTGAAGAGCACAAGGATGAAACAGTTTACCTTTTCTTCCACACCTTCCTTAATTCCGCAAAGGGTAATCCCCTTATGAGCACGGGTAATCTTCAGAATGAGCTCGGCTGGTCCTATCCCCTTTTCTATACTCAGGGCGCAACTGATGAGGTAAAGCTCAGAGAGCTTCTGAGAGTTTATGACAACGTATTCTTCTTCAACGGTCACTCACACTGGGCATATCACCTTCAGACACTCAATCCTGACCTCAACATTTCAAAGAACGGTGAAGACGGAGCAACCTTTGTTCACGTTTCATCCGTTTCCTCTCCCCGTATCACCGGTGACTATCAGGTTCTCTGGGAGGGCACAGATCCCACAATGAGCGAGGGCTATCTTATTGAGGTTTACGAGGACACAATCCTTCTTATGGGTGTTGACTTTGTAAACGGAAAAATTCTGGCTTATGCAACCTATGAGGCAGATAAATAAAATTTAACTCACGGGGTATCTGCTTATGTTACGGCAGATACCTCTGATTTTTTACGGCAGGCAGGAAAATTTATGAAAACAAGCTTTGATCCGAAAAACAAAACGTGGTTAAGAAAAACCACTGACAGACTTCCCTTGCACGACCTTTATTTCGGCACACCTCTTAACCGTCCCACGGCAGGAATTCCCGTAGGTGACGGTGACACGGGCTCCCTTATATGGCTTCATAAGGACGGCTTACACGTAAACATCGGTAAAAGTGATCTGTGGCAGGATGCACCGAAGGGCGTGCGTCCCGGTGAAGACTGGTATAATACGAATAATGAGGAGCTTCACACTCTCAATAAGCACGGCGGTGAAATCGTAATCAATTTCGACTGTCCGTTGTTTGACTATATGTATCAGGAAAGCTTCGAAAAAAGGCTGTCCCTTTCCGATGCCACTGTATATTTCAGTAACTCTACTCCCTTCGGCAGTATGAGAATGAAGGCTTTTGCATCTTCCTGCAAAAGGGTTTCCGTAATTGATATGGAAATTTCCTCTGAAGAAGGCACAGCCCCCGAAATAACCCTTAAAAGATGGGGAAGCAGAACCTTGTGGCGGTGGTACTGGCAACAGAGATTTGCTCCTGAAATCGGTCTTGACGGCACTGAAGCATTCGCCGAAGACGATGCCTTATATATCACTCAGGACGTTACCACAACAAAATTCTGTCTTGGACTTAAAATAGTCAGCAAGGAAAATCCCATTTCCTGCGAAAGAAAAAATTCCCATCAGGGAAAAATTACGCTCCCCTGCAAGAGCAGTCACAGCATCACCCTTTATTACTGCATAAGAATTGCCGATACCACGGAAGATGCAAGAAAGGAATGTAAAAAAGCATTAGCTGATGCCGTGTCATCCGGAGTTGAAAGCATTCACACTCAGCACAAAAAGCAGTGGGAGAGATTCTGGAGCAAATCCTACGTTGAGCTTTCCGATGATTACATTGAAAATCATCTGTATCTTTACCTTTACTATATGAATTCTGCTTCAAGGGGCTCACATCCGCTTCACTTCATTCAGGGACCCTGGGGCTTTTATCACGATTTTGTGCCCTGGAATTACTATTTTCATTATAATATGCAGCATCTGTATGCTCCACTTGATACGCTGGGACACGGTGAGCTTGCCGATAATTATTATGATATGAGAAGAAAGGGCCTTGATGCGGCAAAGCTTTTTGCGAAAAACGTAAAAGGACACAAAGGTGCTTTTTATCACGACGTAACGGACCGCTACGGAAGAGGTGCCGATTACTCGGGTGAAAATTACTCTGTCGGTGCTCAGGTTGCAATGCAGCTTTACAATCACTGGAAATACACGGGAGATGACAGCTTTCTGCACTCCCATGTTCTTCCCGTTATGCACGAAATTTACGTATTCTGGACAGATAAACTGAAAAAGGGAGAAGACGGTTTATATCATATTCACGACACCTGCGGATATGAAGGCACTTATCTTCTCGATGATACCCTTTCCGACCTTGTTATGATAAAGGTGCTTTTTTACGTCTACAAAGAATTTGCAGAAGAAAAGGACAGGGCAGTAATTGAAGAAATTCTTTCCCGTCTTCCCGGCTATACCTTTACGGAAATGTACCGTGATGATGACTGGGACGGAGAAAAAATGCTTTTCGGAAACGGCAAGGGCACCGTTCCTCTTGAAAACGGCATTGTCTATACAATAGGCAAAAGAAAGGACGGCACCTTGCAGAGGCGCCATTGCGGAAGCGGAAGAGATCTTATCCCCGACGGAGAATGTCTTTTCCCCTACGTTGAGTTTTCGCCCCTATACCCTTCAGGACTTCTGGGCCTTAAGGATAAAGGCACAAGACCCTTCAATGCAATGATAAATCAGATAAATCTTACGGACATTCCGCTTCACGGCGGTATGCAGTGGAATATGCAGACAATTTTCCTTTCCCGTCTCGGTATGGGTGAAGAAATGTACAAAGCCGCACGCGGTATGCTTGATACCTTCCAGGCTTATCCCAACGGCTTCAATGCAGAAGAAAGCGAGCCTGCCTGCCGTCCGCCCTTTGAGGCTCCTCAGTGGTACACTCCCTATAACACCAATACAAACGAAAGATTCACTGTATCCTCCGAGGATTTCACTCATTTTGATTTTGAAACCACTCCCGTTATTTCAAAGGCTGTCACGGAATCTCTTCTGCAGTCCCATGAGGGAGTTATAAGGCTTTTCCCTGCAACACCCGATACCCATAATGCCGCTTTTTCTCTCTTTGCCGAGGGAGGCTTTATTGTAAACGGAGAAATAACAGAAGACTCTCTTATTGCAACAATAGAAAAAACAAGAGATTCGGACTGTATCATTTCCCTGCCCCGAAGATTTTCCCGTATATTCTGCTACGCTTCCCGTAAGGGTGAAGCATTCGTTCCCGAAGAATATGAAGAGCATAACGGAAATTTATTTTTCCCCTCTCTCAGTGAAGGGGATATGCTTCTTGTGTCAACAGCCCCCCTCGAGGAGATAGAAACGGCAGAAAAGGAAAAATCGGCACAGAACAGCAACTTCAAGCAATGCGGGAAAGCATATCTCGGATCCCCCCAATTAATGCACAACTGATTATACAGCAAAAAAGGGATTCCGGCAGGCAACAAGCCTGTCTGAATCCCTTGCTTTTATTATGCCGTATTATCAGCCGTCTATAACAACCTCTCTGTGTGCAGCGGAGGAATCATAAATAGCCTGAAGAATCTTTGAGGTACCCACAGCGTACTTGATGTCGTTGCGGTTTCTTTCGCCCTTTCTTACACACTCGACGAAATCAATAACCTCGTCATGGTGCATACCGTTAAGATTATAATCGGGCTTTTCCTCAATAAGCATACCGTCTCTTGCGGTGTAATAGGTGTACTTTCCGCAATACTGAAGTCTTACACCGCCCTTATCTCCCATAAAGTCGATAAAGGTTTCATTGACACCGATATTCTGTGCCCAGGCACCGTTGAAGCTGAGAGTTGCACCCTCTGTTCTTACAAGACCCGTTACGGAGTCGTCAACGTCATAAACACCGTCAACGTTCTTTGTATCCTCTGCCCACATGGAGATATAAGTATAATTCTTCATATCCTTACCGAGCTTGCAGAAGGCTTCACCGCTTGCTGTAAGAAGCTTGGGATCACCGAGACAGTAGAGAATAAGGTCAATGTAATGCACGCCCCAGTCAATAAGTGCGCCGCCGCCTGAGGAAGCGGAATTTGTGAAATCACCGCCAAGTCCCGGAATTGAACGGTGTGCACGGAAGGAAGCATAAACGTGGAAAACCTCACCGAGGTCACCGCGTGCAATCATTTCCTTGATTTTATTTACGGAGTTTGAATATCTGTTGCATACACCGATGGAAAGGATTCTGCCCGTTTCATAGGACACCTTTTCCATTTCAAGAGCCTCACTGAGAATTCTTGCGGCAGGCTTTTCACATAAAACGTCCTTGCCGTGGCGCATAAAGTCAATTGCAATTATGCTGTGATGGTCGTTATGAGTACAGACGGATACTGCATCAAGCTCGGGATCATCAAGAATTTCGTGATAATCGTAAACAGCCTTACCGCAGCCGTATTTTTCAACTGCCTTATCGGCTCTTTCGGGAATGATATCGCAGAAATATTTGATTTCCGCATTTGCGCTATCCATATATGCAGGAATATGAGCGTTGTTTGCAATATTACCGCATCCGATAACGGCAACCTTAATTTTTTCTTTCATTGTGAATTCTCCTTTATGTTAATCGTTTTAACCATATCATTAAGACGGGAAATTCTCATACTGAAAATTTCTTCGTCAGAAAGCCTCTGCGAAAAAGAAGCTATAATTTTTTCGTTTCGCTTTACGTCATCCTCACAATAGATTATAAAGGGCTTCTCTCCTTCAAGGGTAAAAGCACACCTTGAAAGGTGGGTATGCGAAAAGGGCACACCGCAGAAAATAACCTTTTCGGGAGGATAAAAATACGACGTGGGAACGTAAGACTTTGTTGCGGCAAGAATATTTATTTCACCGCTTGCGAATTTCAGAATATTTTCCTTCATTTCCTCGGGCAAAAGCGCTCCGTCGGCATAAGCACAGCGCGTGCCTCTGCCTTCAAGGAATCTTACAAAGCTACCGGCTTCTTCCCTTGAATTGAAATACACAACGCTTCTCTTAAAGGCATATTTCTCACAAAGCTCAGCAGTCTGCAGAAATTTTGCCTTTGGGGGAACGGTACGGAACACGTCTGCATCAGGCAAAATCCTTTCACCGATACAGATTGAATTACTACATCCGAAAACAGCATTTACCGTCTCAACCGAATCCGAGCAGGGAGAAAGGTAAGCAACAACCTGAAAAAACGACCTGCCCTCAGCCCTCATTTCACCGATCCATCCGAATGCCTCTCTGTAGCCGTATTCGCTCTTATCGGCACATTCGGCGAATAAGACGACAAGGCGTTTTACCCTATCTGAAATAAGTCTTTTCCTGAAATCCTCATCACCAAGACATCTTATATCGTAAAAGCCGTCGCTTTTATCGTTCAGAAAGCCGCCGGGCATAAGCACTGCAGTCCTCACACCCTCAGAAATAAGCTCGTCCTTGCAGGGCGGATTCATTCTGAGAAACACGTCCGTTTCATTCTCATACGCCGAAGCTATGACATTTTTCAATGAATCGTCGAAAATCATACCTGCCACCCGTTGACAAAATCGGTTATTTTTGCTATATTTACCGCAGTTCGTATTATATATTATTATATTTCTTACAATAATGTCAATGGAAAGAAAAATTTTTTTGAAAAAGCAAAAAAACACTTGCATTGTGCATATCCTTGTGATATAATACACGAGCGTTCTTATGGGTGTGGGAACTCCCCTCACCGCGATTAGTGAACAGCAAACTAAAGCGGGTGGTCCTCTGGTTGTCCTCTGACAGCGAATGAACATCTGAAAAAAATAATGGAGGTCTTTAAAAATGGACGCACTCAAGCTTATGACAAACGGCATGCTTAAAGAGCAGCCCCCCGTAATCGAAATCGGTGACACTGTACGTGTTGACGTTAAGATTCGTGAA
>JAZRST010000023.1:0-35366 GCA_045651625.1 Acutalibacteraceae bacterium
ACCATATTTGCTATTGCCTCTGCCTTATCAGCAGCAATAAGAGCAAGGTCCTCAGCTGTATCGGCATACTTGAACTGCTTTGTAAGCTCACCGGTAATCATAGGAAGGAAAACGGTAACGATACCTGCACCTACAGTACAGAACATACGGGCAACAGTAAGAATCTGACCTCCTGTTTCTGTGTTGTTCGTAAGACAGGTGGAAAGTCCCCAGTAAGGAACGTCTGCAATTGTGTAAGCAACACTCCAGAGAACATAAATTGCACCGATTGTGGTAAAGGCAATTGTTGTCTGTGTGCCGTTATAGATATTTTCTGCGCTGAAAACGGGAAGGAAGCAGAGGATTGTCATAATACCGATGGGAATAGCCATCCATTTAAGGTAGGGACGGCATTTACCCCACTTTGTACGGGTCTTATCAACTACACTTCCCATAATGGGGTCATTGAATGCGTCGAATACACGTGCGCCGAGCATAAGAATTGCAACAGCAACTGCACCGCTGACACCGCCGACCATAACACCGTCAGCACCGAAAAGAAGTGCGTCTGTCATAAACACAGTGATGTAGGAACCGATGATGGTACAGATGAAGTTCTGTCCGAAGCCTGCTACGGAATAAGCAAGTGCTTCCTTGGGCTGAACACCCTGACCGGGAGTTGTACCGAAAAGCTTATGAAGGAAATTGTTCATTTTCATTCTCCTTAATTTTATTATCCGTATAATGATAGCACATATCCTGCTAAAATAAAAGGGTGAAAATAATATTTTTTTCAAAATATTGCATTTTTATTAAATTTTTGTCAGGGCTATGGACTTGGGAAATAAAAAATAGTAGAATGAAAGGCACAGGAGATGAGAATTATGAAAAAGGTATTTACACTTGTTATTGCATTGGCTCTGATAATCTGCACTATGGCTTCCGTTTTTGCAGCCCACCCGGTGCCCGCTACAGAGCAGTGGCTTGAGAATTGGTCTGAAAGAGAGACAGCCTCCGGTAAAATCTGGCAGGCTCCCGGTGAAAAGGAAAACGACAGAGTTTTTTCATGGCTTTCAAAGAATATGAAGAACACCTTTTCTTATACTGACGGCAATACGGAAAAGACAGTTGCTGCCAAGACAAAAATTGGCATAGGCTCCGTTATAAACACAGTTGAGCTCAATGACCTCAAGGACGGTACATATACATACACCTACACTGCTGACGGCAAAGAATACAGCGGAGAATTCACTGTTTCCGCAAATGACGGTAAGCTTGTTGCAATGTTCTGCTCTGACCCTCAGCTCGGCAGATCCGGTGACAACAGCACAGAAGCTGTTCAGAATGACACCTACGGCTGGGAAAGAACCCTTGAAAGCGCATATAAAAACGGCGCTGAGCTTATTCTTTCTGCAGGCGACCAGGTAAATGACGGCTTCTCACTTATGCAGTACAATGCCCTTTTCTCCCCCGATACATTAAAGAAAATGACATTTGTGCCTACTGCAGGCAATCACGATTTCTATTCACCTCTGTTCTCCCTCTATTTCGGAGATAACGGTGCGGATGAAGCAGGAAATGACTATTATTTCTGCTACGGTGACGTTCTTTTTATAGTGCTTGATTCCAACAATATTGCCGCTCCCGTTCACATGGCAACAATCAGCAATGCTGTAAATGCCTTCCCCGATGCCGCATGGCGTGTTGTTACAATGCATCACGGTGCATACTCCTCATGTGCTGACGATTTCACAAGCAAGCTCTGTGCAGGTACACTTACCGACACCTTTGATGCATACAATATAGACCTTGTGCTCAGCGGTCACAATCACTTCTATTCGAGAACATATCCCCTGTATGGCGGTGAGATTTCCGAAAACGGAACAACATATTTCGAGGCAGGCTCCGCTTCGGGAGGAAAATGCTCACACTATGACACAAGCGGAAGTGACTTTATTGTTCACAGCAGTGATTTAAGCGAAGCCTCATATTCACTTCTCACCTTTACTGAGGACACACTTGAAATAAGCTCATACAATACCGATACCGGTGAGCTTTTCGACAGCTTTACTGTAAAAAATACGGAAAAATCAGATACACCCGACATGGGAATTCTTCTGAAGCTTATAAGCTTCTTCCGTGAGCTTCTTGCCCGTATTCCCGTCCTCTATTAAAAAAGTACAAAAATTTTCCCTATGCTTAATCAGCATAGGGATTTTTTGTTACCGTAAAAATTACACTTTCTTTCTGACAGCCCTTACGACTGCAGGAACGGGGTCGGCAGGGGCTTCGGGGACTGCTTCCTCGGGGAAAAGCTCGTCTGCTGCTGCCTTTTCGATAATTTCCTTAAGCTGAGCCATACCCTCTCCGTTCTGTGCGGAGGCTTCAATAATGCTGAGAGCAGGCTTTAAGAATTCGTTCTGAGAGAATGCCTCACGGCGTGCAAGACGCTCAGTTTTGTTGAGCTTGTCGCACTTTGTAAGCACACAGATAAAGGGGAAGCCTGCTTCGTGGAGGAAGCCGAGCATAGTTTTGTCGTCCTCGGTGGGCTCGTGACGCATATCAAGAAGCTGAACAACAAGCTTTATGTTACGCTCTGTTGCAAAGTAAGCCTCCATAAGCTCACCCCAGCGCCTTCTTTCGTTATCGGCACGCTTTGCATAGCCGTAGCCGGGAAGGTCAGCCATACGGATGCCGTCAACGGTGAAGAAGTTTATTGTTGTGGTCTTTCCGGGGACACCCGACACACGGGCAAGATTCTTTCTGTTGAAGAACTTGTTTATGAGTGAGGACTTGCCTACGTTTGATTTGCCTGCAAAAACGATTTCGGGCAGGTCTGAGGCCTTAAGCTGAGCCGCAGTGCCGAAGGATGCTTCAAATTTTACGTTGTTTATATTCATTTTCAGACCTCCTTGCAGGAAATTTCAATACGGTTATTGGGCTTTATATGTATTTCGGAGGAGGACTTGCTTTCCTTCTTCTCCTTCTTGGGGGTAATGCTTTCGTGACGGGTATCGGGGAAAAGTGCAATTTCAAGCACCTCGTCAACGGTTTTTACGGGGATAAACTCAAGCTTCTTCTTTACGGCCTCGTCAATTTCCTGCAGGTCGGGCGCGTTGCCGAAGGGGATGATTACCGTTGAGATACCCTCTCTGTAAGCCGCCATAGATTTTTCACGAAGACCTCCTATGGGAAGCACTCTGCCCGTAAGGGTCACTTCACCCGTCATAGCAACCGTACCCTTAACCCTTCTGCCAGTAAGAGCAGAAACAAGAGCGGTTGTGACGGTAACACCTGCACTGGGGCCGTCCTTGGGAACTGCACCCTCGGGGAAATGGACGTGGATATCGTTTTCCTTATAGAAGGCAGGGTTGATTCCGAGGCTTACCGCACGGCTTCTTACAAGGCTTACGGCAGTACGGACGGATTCCTTCATAACGTCACCCAGTGAGCCCGTGTATTCAACCTTACCCGTACCGGGAAGGACAACAGCCTCGGCCTTCAGCAGCTCTCCGCCCACGCTTGTCCAGGCAAGACCGTTTACAACACCGACGCTATTTTCAAGCACCTCTGTTTCGGGGCGGTATTTTCTGATACCGAGATATTCCTCAAGATTCTTATCGGTAATTTCAAGCCTTTCCGTGTTGCCGTCAGCAAGACGGACTGCTTCCTTTCGCATAAGAGCGGCAATTTTTCTTTCAAGAATTCTTACGCCTGCTTCTCTCGTGTAGCCGTCAATTATGCTTCTGAGAGCTGCATCCGCAATTTTAATATTGTCCTTTGAAAGACCGTGCTCCTTCATCTGCTTGGGAATAAGGTGCTTCTTGGCTATGGAGAATTTTTCCTCGTAGGTATAGCTTGCAAGGTCAATGACTTCCATTCGGTCGCGAAGTGCATCGGGAATCTGATGCTTGTCGTTTGCAGTCGTGATGAAAAGCACCCTGCTTAAATCAACGGGAAGCTCAAGATAGTGGTCGCGGAAGGAGAAATTCTGCTCACCGTCAAGCACCTCAAGAAGTGCGGAGGCTGGGTCGCCCTTGAAATCTCCGCCCAATTTGTCAATTTCATCAAGAAGCACAAGACAGTTCATTGAGCCTGCCTCAATAAGTGCGTTTATGATACGGCCTGGCATTGCACCGATATAGGTTTTTCTGTGACCTCTTATTTCGGCTTCATCCCTTACACCGCCGAGAGAAATACGCACGTATTTTCTGCCCGTTGCCCTTGCAATGCTTCTTGCGACACTGGTTTTACCCACACCGGGAGGGCCTGCAAGGCAGATAATCTGTCCCTTTATGTCGGGAGATACGATAAGGGCGGCAAGCATTTCCGTGATTCTTTCCTTTACGTCACGGAGTCCGTAATGCTCCTTCTCAAGAATTCTTTTTGCCTTGGGAAGAGAGGTGTTTTCCTTTGTAAAGGTACCCCAGGGAAGCTCAAGGCATTTTTCTATGTATGAGCGGAGCACGTTGCCGTCAGCAGAGGAGGGAGACATTCTTTTAAGCCTCTGAACCTCTGAAAGAAGCTTTTCCTTATGATTTTCGGGCATAAGGGAGCTTTTTATTTTCTCGGCAAGTCCCGAAGAATCGTCACCCTCAAGGTCACCGAGCTCCTCTGTGATTGCCTTCATTTCCTCACGCAGATAATATTCACGCTGATTCTTGTCCATCTGCTCCTGAACCTTTTCCTGAAGCTGTGAATCAACCCTCAGGATTTCGGTTTCCTTTGCAAGGATACCTGCAAGAATTTCACTGCGCTGATAAATATTCGTAGCGCAAAGCACCGCCTGCTTATCCTCAAGAGGAAGCATAATGTTTCCTGCAATGTAGTCGCAAAGCTCGCTCAGATCCTTGCTTTCGTATATCTTCTGGAACATTTCGGGAGTCATATGTCTTATGAACTCCGCATAATCGTCAAAGTAATTCTTGATGCTGAAAAGGGATGCGGCTTCAATAAGCTGCTCCTTGCCCCTGAATTCCTCGGGGGCAGCGGTATCATCCTCAACGGGAGTGATTTTTACTCTGTAGTAGAGCTTTTTTGAAATAAATTCGTCAATTGTTGCTCTGTACTTACCCTCAACCACAACCCTCATAGTCGCATTGTTGTCGGGAAGCTTTATAATCTGACGGACGGTGCCTACGACACCCACGGGATAAAGGTCGTCCTCATCGGGCTTTTCAACCGTGATGTCCTTTTGTGTTACGAAGAAAAGGTCCTGCCCGTTGGAATTTCTCAGAGCGTGAAGAGAGGAGCGTCTGCCCACGTCGAAATGAAGAGTCATTCCGGGGAAGAGCGCCACACCTCTTAAGGGGACCATACTGAAAATGCTGTTACTCATAAATTAAAAACTCCGGATAAATTAATTTGCGCCTGATACGGTAATTCCGTCAAATGCGGCGTAGGGCATAATACAGGTGCCGTAATTGACACTTTCACGGGAAATACCGTTTATATTTTTAAGCATCTGAGCTAAATTTCCGCTTATCATCGTTTCGGAAATTGCTCCTGCGATTTTACCTTCGCTTATAAGGAAGCTGTTTTTTGCAACGCCTGAGAAATCACCGTTGCCTGCAGGCTCACCGCCCGAGAAACGGCAGACCAAAATACCGTTTTCAATTCCGCCGATAATCTCATCGAGGCACTTTTCGCCCGACTTTACACGGACACAGCCGCTTGTTGAGGGGGAACGCTTAAGACCCGTTTTTCTTGCGGCATACTCTGAAAGGCAGAAGCTTTCGAGAACGCCGTCCTTTATAATATCATAGTTTTCGGACTTGTAGCCGTCGGAGGTGATTCTTTCACCGCAAACGATATTCTCGTCAAGAGGAATTACGGAAAGGGTGAAATCCTTTCCTGCAACCTCTGTTCCGAGGCTGTCCTTCCAGGGAGACGTGCCCTCAATGAGTGCAAGATCCCCTGCAAAGGAATCGGTTATATTAGAAACGAAGTCGCAAAGGCAGGCAGGGGAAAATACGGCAGTGCCCGTGAATTTTCCCGAGAAGGGCTGACTGTCAAGCTCCTTCACGGCACGCTCAAGCATAGTTCTGATGTCCGCACATTCAAGAATATCCTGATCGGGATCAAGATAATCCACTGCCGCACAATTGAAGGAGGTAACGTTCTCCTCATTGTGGGCTGAGTACATAAGGCTCACGGAATAGGAGCCGTCCTCCTCCGTGAAAAGCACGCCGTTGGTGTTTGCAAAAACGTGCTTGCCGTAGGAATAGGAGGCAATTACCTGCTCAAGCATAATTTCGGGGAACTGCTCCTTTACGTCGTTATTGAATTTTACAAGAGAACGGAAGAAGGCTTCCTTGTCGGGAGCAAGTGCACCCGACACAAAATCGAGATTTTCTTCTTTTTCGGAGATTGAAAGAGCCTCGTCACGTACACCCGTGTCAGCCGCCGCCATACATTCATTAACGGCATTGTCAATTGCTTCCTTGTCAAGCTGATTGATGGCTGCAGTGCCCTTTCTCATATCCTTTATAACCTTCATTGATGCGCCCGAATTGAACACGCTTCTGATAAGTGAGAATTCACCTGCATCAACGTTGAATTCCTCTACTCTGCCCTCGGAAACGCTTACCTGAGCATCGTCCGCGCCCTGATTTCTGAGAGAGGAAAGTATATATTCAGCTGCTTTTTTAAGATTTTCCATATTATCTGCCTCCGATATTCACTTTACATCTGATAGCAGGGCCGCCCATTGAAACCGCCATAGGCTGCTTCTTTCCGCAGTAGCCTGCAAAATCCCAGCCTACGTTGTCGGACAGCATATCAACGGATTTAAGCATATTGAAGGCAACACCCGAAATCGTGGTATCGCGAAGGGCTCTGCCCAGCTTTCCGTTGACGATTTCATAGCCCATTGTGATACCGAACATAAATTCACCGGTGGTATCAGCCTGACCGTTCTGAGTACGGGTCAGATAATAGCCCTTGTCAATGGAGGCTATCATATCGGAAAGCTTATCCGTTCCGGGGTGGATTGCCGTGTTTCTCATTCTTATGAGAGGCTCGTCGGAGAAGGCGTAGGCACGGGCATTGCCCAGAGGCTTCACACCGAAGTGCCCTGCACTTTCAAGGTTATTGAGATATCCCGTAAGAATACCGTCCTTTATGATAACAGCGTCCTCACAGAGAGTTCCCTCGTCGTCAACGTAAACGGGAAGGGGGGCTCTTTCACCGAAGGCGGTGTGTGCAAAGTCCGTAAGACTTACGAGAGGGGAAGCAACCTCCTTACCGATATTGCCGTTTGCAACGCTTCCTGCAAGAACAAGGTCTGCTTCAACGGTATGGCCTACTGCCTCGTGGGCTACCATACCTGCAATACCTGAGTCTATTATGCAAAGTGTCTCGCCCGCATCGGGGAAAATACCCTCCTTCTTTGCCATAAGCTCGTGATAAAGGGAATCTATCTGAGGGAAAAGAAGCACGGGGTCGCAGTAGTGGTCGGTAAAATATCCCTCACCGCCGCCGAGCACGTCGAAAAGCTCTATATTGGAGCCGTCCGAGGCCTCTGCAGACATTGATACTATCATATAGGTTCTGGGGAAAAGCTGATATGCGAATGAGCCCTCAGAGGTGCAGAGGGTCTTCTCGATTGTTCCCGTTGAAAGCCCCACGTGACGTGAGGTAAGGTCGGGATATTTCTTTTCAATGTAGCTGTCAACCTCTCTTGCAAAGTCAACAAGGGTTTTCTGTGACACGTCAACAAAGGCTCCGGGCTCTGAGTAAAAAACACTCTGAGCGTTGCTTAAGGGACCTTTATTCTTGGGACAGCCGGAATTGAGAAGATGGGCGTTTTCTCTTGCGCTCATAAGCACCTGACGGGCACTTTCCTCGTCGCATCTGCTTTGTGAGGCAAAGCCCCACACGCCGTCCTTATATACACGGGCACCGATGCCTCTTGATACTGATGACATATTGCCTACAAGGGAGCCGCCTACAATGGATACTCTTCGGGTCCTTGAAGTCTGTGAACGGATTTCCGCGTGAGAATCCGCTTCGGATATAAGCTTTTTCATATAATCGTTCATTTTTATCAGCCTCCGTAATAAGACATAATACCATAAAATAAAAAATAATGCAAGTTTTATATTATATAATAAATAATACTTTACAACGGGGAAATTATTTGTTAAAATAATATGCAAAAAAATTACCTCACGGAGGTTATGTTATGAATTACACGTCAACCAGAAACGATACTCTTTCCGTTTCATCAAGCTTTGCAATAGCAAACGGCATCTCGGCAGAGGGCGGTCTTTTCATCCCCACCGAAATTCCCAAGGTCAGTGCCGATTTTATTGCTTCTCTCGTTCCCCTTTCATATATTGAAAGAGCAAGAAAGGTGCTTTCCCTTTATCTCACCGATTTCGCAAAAGAAGAAATTGATGCTGATACAGAGGGTGCATACGCAACGGGCTTTACCAATGAGAAGGTAGCTCCCCTTGTAAATCTTCACGACAACGTAAACGTACTTGAGCTGTGGCACGGTCCCACCTGCGCATTCAAGGATATGGCTTTACAGCTTCTCCCCTACCTTCTTACGGGCTCTGCAAAGAGAATCTCAGAGGGCAGAGAAACTGTTATTCTCGTTGCTACCTCAGGTGACACGGGCAAGGCTGCTCTTGAGGGCTTCAAGGACGTAGAGGGCACAAGAATCCTCGTATTCTATCCCAGTGACGGTGTGAGTGCCGTACAGAAGCTTCAGATGACAACTCAGGAAGGTGCAAACGTAGGCGTATGCGCTATCAGAGGCAACTTCGACGATGCACAGACGGGCGTTAAGACAATCTTTACCGACGATGAGGTAAAGAAGCAGCTCCACGACAACAATATGACCTTCTCCTCAGCAAACTCAATCAACTGGGGCAGACTTGTTCCTCAGATTGTGTACTATTTTTCAGCCTATGCAGATATGATTGCATCAGGTCAGATAAAGAACGGAGAAAAGATCAACTTCACCGTTCCCACGGGTAACTTCGGCAACATTCTTGCAGGCTTTTACGCTATGGAAATGGGACTTCCCGTAAACAAGCTTATCTGCGCATCAAATGCCAACAACGTGCTTACAGAGTTCATCGAAACAGGAAGATACAACCGTTTAAGAACCTTCCACACCACCGTTTCCCCCTCAATGGATATCCTTGTTTCAAGCAATCTTGAAAGACTTCTTTATCATCTCAGCGACAACGGAAGTGCGGAAATAAACAAGCTTTTCACAGCCCTTAAGGAAAACGGAGAATACACCGTTCCCGAAAAAATGCTCTCAAAAATTCAGGCAGTTTTCGCAGGCGGCTGCTGTGACGATACCGCTACAAAGGCTACCATCGGCGAAACCTTCAGGGACTATAATTATCTCTCAGATCCCCACACGGCAGTTGCAGTAAACGTTTACAACAGCTACCGTGAGAAGACGGGCGATCTGACTCCCACAGTCATCGTTTCAACTGCATCTCCCTACAAGTTCTCCCCTGCCGTTCTTGAAGGACTCGGTCAGGCACTTCAGGAGGATGAATTCGATATGATGGAAAGCCTTGAAAAGCTTTCGGGCGTTACTGCTCCCGCACAGCTTGCAGGCTTAAAGGGAACTGCTCCCAGATTTACCGATATCTGCGAAAAGACAGATATGAGAGGCGTTGTTTACGGAATGCTCGGTCTGTAAGAAACAGCCGTCCCCATCAGATGACAGTATTATCGGACTTCTTCATCTGGAAGGTTGCACAGCAGGTTTCACTGCACTTGCAGGCATCCTTATTGCTTACCTTGATAGCTTCAGCTGTGCAGCCGCAGTCTGTGGTATGATAAACACAGTTCTTCGCATCACAGCTGATATTTTTATTTTCCTTACCGCATTTGCTCATTTTTTTCATCTCCATCCTTATAGCCGTAGTCTCCACGGGACAGTATAACGGACAAAAGCCCGTCATACCGTGCTGACCGCGGAGGAAAGAAAGCGCTTTCAGGAAAAAGTGTTTTTCTTTTTCGGCTTTTTATCAAAGGGAATTTTTACCGTCAGGATAAATTTATGTCAGTTTTTGTAATTGCAGACCCGCATCTGTCGCTGGGCAGCGAAAAGCCTATGGATATATTCAGAGGGTGGCAGGATTATACCTCCCGCCTCAAATCAAACTGGGAAAAGCTTGTTTCTCCCGGTGATACCGTTATTATCCCCGGAGACATCTCGTGGGCAATGTCCCTCGAGGAAGCAAAAACCGACCTTCAGTTCATTGATTCCCTGCCCGGAAGAAAAATCATCGGCAAGGGCAACCACGATTACTGGTGGGCAACCATGAGAAAAATGAATGCATTCGCCGAGGAAAACTCTCTTCACACAATAAATTTCCTTTTCAACAATGCTTATGAAGCAGAGGACATTGCCGTGTGCGGCACCCGCGGCTGGTTTTACGACGACAAGGCGGAAAACGCGGAAAAGGTAATTGCACGCGAGGCAGGAAGACTTACCGCCTCAATTGAAGCGGCTCTGAGCACGGGCAAGGAGCCCGTAGCCTTTATCCACTACCCTGTGGTGTATGAATCGGGTGTGTGTGAGGAGCTTTTAGCGGTGCTTAAGAAGTACGGCATCCGACGCTGCTATTTCGGTCACATTCACGGTGACAGAACGGGAAGATATGAGAAATATGAGCACGAGGGAATCACGTTTTCACTGATTTCTGCAGATTTTCTCGCATTCTGCCCAAAAAAGATTATGCTTTAGTTATATTATTTTCTGTTTTTTTTCTTAAAACAGTAGCATTTTAAAAATAAATCTGTTATAATAGCGTGGTTATTAATGACTGCCGACAGGCAAATTACGTTCAGGAGGACATAAAAAATGTTAATTTCAGCAGAAAAGACAGGCAAAAATGAATTTTCAGTTGCACTTTCCATTGATGCAGATACCTTTGAAAAGGCTATCCAGAAGGCATACAACAAGGAAAAGGGCAACATTGCACTCCCCGGCTTCAGAAAGGGCAAGGCTCCCCGTAACATGATCGAAAAGGTTTACGGCGCAGGCGTATTCTATGATGATGCTCTTGACATCGCATTCCCCGAGGTTTACGAAGCAGCTCTCAACGAAGCCGGCATCACTCCCATTGACAATCCCTTCGACTTCGACATCAAGAAGATCGGCAAGGAAGGCGTTGAGCTTACCTGCAAGGTAACAGTAAAGCCCGAAATCACAATTGAAGGCTACAAGGGCATCAGCGCAGTCAAGCCCGCAACAGAAGTAACTGACGAAGAGGTTGAAGCAGAAATCACTCTCAAGCTTCAGCAGAACGCAAGAATCATCTCTGTAGAGGACAAGGCTGTTGAAAACGGCAATATCGCAGTTATCGACTTTGAAGGCTTTGTTGACGGTGAGGCATTCGAAGGCGGCAAGGCAGAGGAATATGAGCTCGAAATCGGCTCAGGCTCCTTCATTCCCGGCTTTGAAGAGCAGATTATCGGTCACAGCATCGGCGAGGAGTTCGACGTAAACGTTACCTTCCCCGAGGAATACTCAGAGCCTCTTGCAGGCAAGCCCGCAGTATTCAAGATCAAGCTTCACGCTATCAAGGCTAAGGAGCTTCCCGTTGCTGACGATGATTTCGTTAAGGACGTTTCCGAATTCGATACACTTGACGAGTACAAGGCTGACATCAGAAAGACTCTTGAGGAGCAGAAGGCTAAGTCCTCCGAAAACTCCTTCAAGAACGAAATCTACAATAAGCTTGCAGAACTCGTAACAGACGAAATTCCCGAGGTTATGATTACACGCTCCGTTGACGGTATGGTTAACGAATTCAAGTACAGAGTAGAAAGCCAGGGCATCCCCTTCGAGCAGTACCTCGGCTATCTCGGCATGAGCGTTGACACTCTCAAGGATTCCTACAAGGAAAGAGCAGAGCTTGACGTTAAGGTAGAGCTCGCCCTTGAAAAGATTGCTGAGCTTGAAGGCATTGAGGTTTCCGACGAGGACGTAGAAGCAGAGCTTTCCGCTATGGCTGAAAAGTACGGCGTTGACCTTGACACAGTTAAGAAGGCTGTTCTTCCCGAAACAGTAAAGAAGGAGCTCAAGGCAAGAAAGGCTGACGAAATCGTTATCGCAAATGCAGTAGAGGAAGGCGCTCCCAAGAAGAAGGCAGCTAAGAAGCCCGCTGCAAAGAAGACAACAAAGAAGAAGGCTGAAGAAGCTCCTGCAGCAGAAACAGAAGAAAAAGCCGAATAAGATTCACTGAAGCCGCCAATAATTAAGCGGTAAGGATAAATTTTCCTGATTAAGGTGAAATCCGGCACATATAATGAAAGGTCGGGGATATACAGATATTTCCGGCCGTTTCAATAGGCTGACGGGGGTTGAACCCATCACGCCTGACAAACGATAATTTTCCGGTTGACTTTGCCTCATCACTTGAAATACGGCAGTATTCCTGCGCTCTTCGGACTTCGTCAAAACAATAATTTCTCTGTTTGGCAGGTCGAAGAGTTTCTGCCGTCGGATTTTTCGTGTAGCAATGCACGAATTTGCAGGAAGGCTGACGCCTTTCAAAAATGAGTGTGAAGCTATACGGAATAAGGCGACGAGCGAAACCGTAATGTGTTCGACTTCCGTCAGTCTAAAAACAAAAGGAGGATTCTCTATGTTATCTAATCCCTACATGTCTCTTGTTCCCACCGTTATAGAGCAGACAAACCGCGGTGAGAGAGCTTACGACATTTATTCCAGACTTCTCAATGACAGAATCATAGTTCTCTCCGAAGAGGTAAACGACGTTACGGCAAGCCTTGTTGTAGCTCAGCTTCTTTTCCTTGAGGGTCAGGATCCCGAAAAGGATATCTCCCTTTACATCAACTCCCCCGGTGGCTCCGTTTCCGCAGGTTTTGCAATTTTTGACACAATGAATTACATCAAGTGCGACGTTTCCACAATCTGCATGGGTATGGCAGCATCCATGGGTGCCTTCCTTCTTGCAGCAGGCGCACCCGGAAAGAGATATGCTCTTCCCAATGCCGAGATTATGATTCATCAGCCTTTGGGCGGTGCAAGAGGTCAGGCATCAGACATCAAGATTGCTGCTGACCACATTCTTAAGACCCGTCAGAAGCTCAATGAAATCTTAGCAAAGGAAACAGGCAAGCCCATTGAAGTAATTGAGCGCGACACAGACCGTGACAACTTTATGAGCGCTGAAGAGGCTCTTGAATACGGTCTTATTGACAAGGTTCTTTACAACAGATAATTCGGGAGGAAATTCCATTGGCTAAATATGACGATCCCAAGGATAAGCTTCGCTGTTCGTTCTGCGGAAGAACGCAGGACCAGGTTTCAATGCTCATTCAGGGCCCTGATGCCTTCATCTGTGACGAGTGTATTGAAAACTGCGTAAGCATCATTTCTCAGGGTGACGGAAATCCGAAAAAGAACAACAAGAAAAAAACCTCTTCTCCCCGACTTCTTCCCAAGCCCGAGGAGCTGAAGGCTAAGCTTGACGAATACGTTATCGGTCAGGACCAGGCAAAAATCGCCCTCTCCGTAGCAGTTTACAACCACTACAAGAGAATTTACAGAAAAGCAAAGACTGACGTTGAAATCAACAAGTCAAACGTGCTTCTTCTCGGTCCTACGGGTGTAGGTAAAACCTTCCTTGCACAGACTCTTGCAAAGACGCTTGACGTTCCCTTTGCAATTGCGGACGCTACCACTCTTACAGAGGCAGGCTACGTCGGCGAGGACGTTGAAAACATCCTTTTAAGACTTATTCAGGCTGCGGACTTTGATATCGAAAAGGCTGAAAGAGGTATTATCTACGTTGACGAAATAGATAAGATTGCAAGAAAAAGCGAAAACACCTCCATTACCCGTGACGTAAGCGGTGAAGGTGTTCAGCAGGCTCTTCTCAAAATTCTTGAGGGTACTCTTGCAAACGTTCCTCCTCAGGGTGGCAGAAAGCATCCTCAGCAGGAATTCTTACAGATAGACACCACAAATATTCTCTTTATCTGCGGCGGTGCCTTTGACGGCATTGAAAAAATCGTTGAAAAGAGAATGGGCAATTCCGTCCTCGGCTTCGGCTCAGAGATTCTTCTGAAATCCGAGCTTGATTCGGATGCTATTATGTCCAAGGTAATTCCTCAGGACCTTGTGAAGTTCGGTCTTATTCCTGAGCTTGTGGGCAGACTTCCCGTGCTGACCGCCCTCAGAAATCTTGACGAGGAAGCCCTTATAAAGATTCTCAAGGAGCCCAGGAACTCCCTTTTCAAGCAGTATCAGGGGCTTTTCGGCATTGATGATATTGAGCTTGAATTTACCGAGGAGGCATTCTCGGAGATTGCAAAATCCGCCCTCGAAAAGAAGACGGGTGCCAGAGGACTCCGTGCAATAATGGAAAAGGTTCTTCTTCCCATTATGTACACTGCTCCGTCGGATGCATCAATCGAGAAAATCACCGTCACAAAGGAATGTGTGGTAAACGGTGAGCTTCCCGTGATTCAGAGAAATCCTGCAAGGCTCACAGCCGCAAAGGATACTCTCAAGCCCACTATAGCATAAAATAAAGCAAAAAAATGAGCTGTAAGAAACGAAGGTTTCTTACAGCCCTTTTTTATATAGCTTTATACGGTATTCGCTTTTTTACATTCCCTTTTTTATCCGGTAATCATATAGTAATTGTATATTTTTTCGAGCTTATAGAATTCTTCCTTTGCAACGTGAAAGCCTAATTTTTCATAGAAGCCTACGTTGTCGGGATTCTGTGTTTCAAGGCCTACCCTGAAGCCTTTTTCACGCATATCCTCAATGCCCATTTTAAGAAGACGGGTGGCTATTCCCTTGCCCTGATGCTCCTTACCCACGAATACGGGAGATACAATGTAGGTCTTCTCGTCGAAAATATCCTTGTTATCAAGGTGAGAATAAGCAAGAAGGCACTTCAAGGTAAGTGGCCAGTACAGCACGAGGAAGGGCCAGTTGATGCACTGCAGGAACTGCCACATGGTGTAGTCGTAGTGAGCCTCACGGAGAATCAGAAGACCTCTGTTTTCTTCATCGAAATAAAAGATATCCTTCTTTTTTGAGGAATTAAGACGAATCAGGAGCCAATGATAGATAAAGCGCTTTCTGATTTTTTCATTTTTGCAGGCAAAAACGTAAACGGGGTCATTGACGTAAGCCTCAGATGCCATACGCGCATAGTATTTAAGAGTTTTTCTGTCAATCTTATTCTTTTCCATAAGCTCACTCCCTATATTTATATATTAATAATACCATATATCATATAAATAATCAACCTCGGGAAAGCAGCACACGGCTACTGCCCTAAAAAAAGGAAAACGCTCGGAATCCGAGCGCTTTTCTTTACAGATCTGTTAAAATTAAAAAAGCTTATGCGTTTGCGTCAGGAGTTGCAGTTGAACCGCCACCGAGACTGTTGAAGAAATTAGCAATTACCTGAAAAAGTTTTTCAATGATTGCAATGAATTCATAGATAAAAGCGTAATCGCTATCCCAAGTACCCTTGCTACCTGTAGGCATCGTTTTCACCTCTTTGTATAGATTTGCAATACAACATCGCATTGTTATATTAGCATAATAAATAACCATTTTCAACACTTTAGTGAAAAAATTTAAAAATATTCAAAATTTAGGTAATTTTTTATTAAAAAAAGAAAAGACCGGCGGTTTTCCGCCGGCTTTTAGCTTATGCTATTTTCTTGCCCTTCCTGAAAGGGCCTCTGAAGCATTAACTTATGCTTCGGGAGTTTCTGTTGCACCGCCGAGCTTTGCGAAGAATTCCTTAATAATGTTAATGAACTCAACAAGAGCTGCTGCGAACTTTTCGATTGCTTCTACAGCTGACATTTCGACACCTCTTTCCGTTTAAATCTATTATAATTACATACCGAGAGCTGCTGCAATACCAGCAAAGAAATCCTTGAAGATCTGAATAAACTCAGTAATATAACCGGTAATTCTGTCCATAAATGCAATGGCATCGTCAGCCTTATTTACGGGACCGTTTGCACCGCCGAGAATCTCATTCATGATTTCGTCTGAGTAATCTTTAAACATTGTATTCGCTCCTTTCGTAAAATAACAGAATAAGCATATATATAGATATACTATCTTGCATACTAATAATACCATTAAGCGAGGGGTAATGCAAGACATTTCAAAGTAAAAAAAGGAAGATTCACATAAATGTCACATTTTTATCACATTTTACGATAAAGTCGGTAGTAAAATGTAAAAAACACAAATATTATCAGACTTTTACGGGTGAAATGATGGAAATTATCTGCAAAAATGAAGATTTTGTTACGGTGGTAAAGCCCTTCGGAGTGTCATCTCAGGAAAACGGCAGAGACGGTCTTCCGGATTTGCTGAAAAAAGAGCTGAACACGGATGAGATTTACCCCGTACACCGCCTTGATACCGTAACCTCGGGTGTTATGGTATATGCAAGAACTAAGAGGGCGGCGGCACTTCTTTCAAAGGGAATAACCGACGGCAGCTTCGAAAAGGAATACCTTGCGGTGGTCCACGGAGAGGTCACTCCCGAAAGCGGAATAATGGAGGATTTTCTTTTCAAGGACAGCCGTAAAAACAAATCCTTCGTCGTAAAAAAGGAGAGAAAGGGCGTAAAAAAGGCATCTCTTGAATACGCGGTACAGGAAACAAAAAACGGACTTTCCCTTGTAAAAATAAAGCTTCACACGGGAAGAACCCATCAGATAAGAGTGCAGTTTTCATCCCGAAGACATCCCGTTTACGGTGACGGAAAATACGGCGCCTCCGACAATATCCCCTTCATCGCGCTGTTTTCACACAGAATTTCCTTCATAAGCCCAGAAAACGGAGAACGGGTAAGCTTTGAAGCTCCCCGTCCCCATTACGATTTTTTTGATTTATAATAATTCTCTTTCAAAAAGTCCTGCGGTTTTTCTGCCGTCGAGGGCTTTTTTGTTTTTATATGCGTCAAGCACCCGTCTTACGTTGTACTTATTTTCGGTGGTGAAGCACATCAGCACGAAATCCGTAGGGGGAAGCTTTTTGTCACCGAGGTACAAGGGTACCGTGTTATAAAGCACGCTGTACTGTCTGCCTTCGCAGAGAACTGTGAAATTCTCACCCATTCTGTCAGTGATGACACCTGAGCCCTTACATTCTCCGCAGCCTCTTTCCCCCTGCAGAGGGCAGGCACGGAAGTGCATAAGAGGCATATATCCGTAAATGCAGATTCCCGTACGGGCCTTTGCCTTAAGACCTCTTACGGCTGTACCCGACAGCTCGGGAGATACGGTGACACTGCCTGCGCCGAGCTTGAAATACTCCCCTGCGCTGACGGAATTGGTGATATTGAGAAGTGCTCCGCCGATTACGGAAAGACCTGCACTGCGGGCAATATCAACGGCACCTATGTTGTCGCAGAAGGCATATTTTACACCCTGAGAGGCGAGCTTTTTAAGGTCCGAAATCAGTTTTTCCTCACGGGCAGGATAAACGAGAGCAGGAATTTTTGCACAGAGTCTTGAGGACATTGCGCTCACCGCATCGGCATTATCAAGGAGCTCCTTTACGGGGAGAATTATAAGCCTTGCCTGAGTATCCCCGGGAAGCTGAGAGAAGGAGCGAAGGGATATATAAAGGTCGGGCTCACCTGCGATTTCACGGGTGAAGAATGCCTTTTTGCGGGGGATGAAGCCGTGCTCACGTACAGCACCTCTTTTTTCCGTAAGAGCCTCGCAGGCATCTCTTCTTATGGCGTTTATATCCGAGGCGCGAAGCATAAGCCCGTCCTCAATTTCACATTCAATATTATTGCAGAAGTAAAATGTTGAGCCTAATTTTCCGAGAGATTTCTCTGCACTTTCGGCACTTAAGGGCACCTTCTGTGCCTTCTCGGGAATAACTCCCGTAACCGAAGCCGTATTCACACCGTCGGTAACAATAAGACGGCAGGGCTCGTTTTCTCGGACTGTGAATTTCATTGAAATCTCAACAAGGGGATTTTCGTTTCTGTAGGTATTTGCAAGATTACCGAGCACTCCCGAGGCGGAAAGCACGTCCTCCTTGGTGCGGTAGCCGAACATTGAAAGGTCTCTTTTGCCTTCAAAATAGCCCTTTGTGAAGCCGCTCCGCGAGAAAACACTCTGCAGAAGTGACATATCGGGCTTTATGCCCTTCACCGCATTCTTATAGGCGGAAACTGCCGCCGCTACGTACTCGGGGCGCTTCATTCTGCCCTCAATCTTAAAGGAGGCAACACCCGTTTCAATTAACCTTTCCGTTTCATCAGCAAGGCACATATCCTTGAGGGACAGTGCATATTCACGGCTTCCCGACCTGAAATTAAGACGGCAGGGCTGTGCGCAGAGACCGCGGTTACCGCTTCGTGCCCCGAAAAATGAGCTCATATAGCACATTCCCGATGCGCTCATACAGTGAGCACCGTGAACGAAAACCTCAATTTCTATATTGACCGCTTCCGTAATTTCCTTTATTTCGGAGAAGCTCAGCTCCCGTGCTAAAACAATACGGGAAAATCCCATTTTTTCAAGAAGCCTTGCACCCGATACGTTATGCACCGCCATCTGGGTTGAGGCGTGGACGGGAATAGAGGGAACACATTCCCTTACACGGCTGAAAACGCCAAGGTCCTGAACAATAACCGCATCTGCACCGCTTCGTGCAATGAGCCTCAGGGTGCTTTCAAATTCCTCCTCCTCACTGTCCTTTATAAGAGTGTTGAGGGTGATGTATGCCTTTACGCCGCGCTCGTGGCAATAGCGCACCGCACCGATAAAATCCTCATCGGTGAAATTCACGGCATTCCTTCTTGCATTGAAGGCTGCGGCTCCGAAATATACCGCATCGGCACCGCTTCTTACAGCGGCAATCAGTTGTTCTTCGCCGCCGACGGGGGCGAGTATTTCAACATTACTCATATTGCTCCTTAAATCACTTCTGTAAATTATTATCTATCTTAACACAAAAGTTTTTATTTTTCAACAAACTTGTATTGACTTATTATTTTATTGCTGTATAATAATTTGAGAGTAATTCTCAAATTGGAGTTGATTCCTTGGCTACTTACAACACTCATCAGAAGGATATACTTCTGTCCTTCCTCAAAGAGAATAAGGATACCCCTATGGGCATTGACGAGCTGTCACAGAGGCTTTCTGCCGTCTGCCCCGATGCTCCGGGAAAAAGCACAATTTACCGTCTTATCGGTCAGCTTGTGGAAAAGGGCACGGTGAAGAGATTCGTAAGGGGCAATTCACGTCAGTTTCTCTATCAGCTTGCAGGCAGTGAGGAATGTCACAGTCACCTGCACCTGAAATGCACGGAATGCGGAAAGCTCCTGCATATGGGACACTCGCTCAGCGAACAGCTTCTTTCGGATATTTTAGGAGAAAGTGATTTTTCCGTAAAGGTTGACAGCACCACGCTTTTCGGCTGCTGTAAGGATTGCAGAATAAAGGAAGGATAAAATAATGATAAAGAAATTAACGGCACTGATGCTTGTTCTGATAATTGCCGTAACGGGGCTTTGCGCCTGCGGTGACACGGGAGAAAAAAACGACAAAATACAGATTGTCTGCACGGTTTTCCCCTATTACGACTGGGTAAGAAATCTTACGAAGGGTGTTGAAGGCGTAAGCGTGACCCTGCTTCTCAGCTCAGGCACGGATCTTCACTCATATCAGCCCGCGGCAAAGGACATTGTTACAATTTCCTCTGCAGATGTATTTATTTACACTGACGGCACAAGCGACAAATGGGTTTCCGACGTACTCAGGACCTCAGCAAACGACAGCAGTGTACTGCTTCCCATGATGACGAATCTTCCCGAGGAGAGCCTTTTCTGTGTTGAGGCTATCGGTGAAGAGGAGCACGATCACGGTGAGGAGGAGCACAACCACGCCGCAGACGAGCATATATGGCTTTCAATCAAAAATGCAATGGCTCTTTGTGAAATCATAAAGAACGTACTTTGCGATATCGACCCCGATAACGGTGAAATCTACAAATCCAATTTTACCGGCTATTACACGGAGCTTGAGGCTCTTCACAGGGCTTACGAAACGACATTCAGTGAATGTCAGAAAAACACGGTGGTTTTTGCAGACCGCTTCCCCTTTATTTATCTTGTAAACGACTACGGTCTTTCATACCGTGCGGCATTTTCGGGCTGCTCGGCTGAAAGTGAGGCAAGCTTTGAAACAGTAAAGAGCCTTGCAGGTGAAATTGACAGCCTCGGTCTTTCCGCAATTCTTATTACGGAGACCTCGGACGGCTCGGTTGCAAGCACCGTAAAGGACAGCACCAAGGATAAGAATCAGGAAATTCTCGTCCTCAACGCACTGCAGTCCGTAACAAGGGATAAGCTTGAAGATTCTTACGTCAAGGTTATGACTGATAATCTCGCAATACTCAAAAAAGCACTTTCATAAGAAAGGAATTATAAATGGCTCAGCTTATATGTAACGACGTGACCTTGGGCTACGAGGGAAAAATCGTAACCGAGCACTTAAGCTTCGAGGTGAATGCAGGGGATTACCTTTGCATTTTGGGCGAAAACGGTGCAGGTAAAAGTACCCTCATAAAGGCTCTTCTCGGTCTTAAAAGCCCGATGTCGGGTGAAATTTCAACGGGAGACGGACTTAAATCCACGGAAATAGGCTATCTCCCTCAGCAGACGCTTGTGCAGAAGGATTTCCCTGCATCCGTAAGGGAAATCGTGCTTTCGGGCCTTCTCAACAAATGCGGACTTAAGCCCTTCTACACGAGGGCACAGAAGGAATATGCGGAAAAGCAGATGGAGAGAATGAATATCTCCTCTCTTGCAAAAAAATGCTACAGAGAGCTTTCGGGCGGTCAGCAGCAGAGAGTGCTTCTTGCAAGGGCACTGTGCGCAACGGGCAAAATGCTTCTTCTTGACGAGCCCGTGGCAGGTCTTGACCCCAAGGTTTCTGCCGAAATGTATGCTCTTATTGAAAAGCTCAACCGTGAGGACGGCATCACCGTAATTATGGTATCCCACGATATCAATGCGGCGGTAAGCTATGCCTCTCACATTCTTCACATAAGCCACACTCCCCTTTTCTTCGGAACAAAAGAGGACTACGTAAAAACAGATATAGGTAAAACCTTTACCCGTCAGTCAGGGGGTGCACAGTGATGGGGATTTTCGCAACACTTGCAGAATATCTGCAGTACCCCTTCGTTCAGAGAGCACTTATCGTAGGCGTGCTTATTGCCCTTTGCTCCTCACTTCTCGGTGTAACGCTTGTGCTTAAAAGATTTTCTTTTATAGGTGACGGTCTTTCACACGTAGCCTTCGGTGCTATGGCGGTTGCAGGAATTGCGGGGCTTACAAACGAGATGCTTCTTGTGCTTCCCGTAACGGTAATTGCGGCAATCGTGCTTTTAGCAACGGGGGGAAAGGCAAAAATCAAGGGCGATGCCTCCCTTGCGATGCTGTCGGTAGCGTCTCTCGGTATCGGCTATCTGCTTCTCAACGTATTCTCCTCCTCGGGCAACGTAAGCGGTGACGTATGCTCCACGCTTTTCGGCTCAACCTCAATTCTCACCCTTTCGCAGTCCGACGTATGGCTGTGCATTGCAATGTCCGTTATTGTGATTCTGATTTTCGTGCTGTTCTACAACAGAATTTTTGCAGTAACCTTTGACGAAACCTTCACAACTGCAACGGGCACGAGGGCAAATGCCTATAATCTTCTTATTGCGGTTATCACTGCAATTATTATCGTTCTTGCAATGAACCTTGTAGGCTCGCTTCTCATTTCGGCTCTCGTTATTTTCCCTGCTCTCTCCGCTATGAGGGTTTTCAGAAGCTTCAGAAGCGTGGTTATATGCTCTGCCGTGGTATCCGTCCTTTGCTCTCTTACGGGTATTCTTGTTTCAATTATGGCATCAACGCCCGTCGGCTCCACGATTGTTGCAATTGATATTATTGTATTTGCCGTATTCTTTGTAATCGGCAAGAAAGGATAATGGCTATGAAAAAGATATTTGCACTTATTCTCGCTCTCACACTTGTACTTTCCCTTGCTGCCTGCGGCGGCACTGCTCAGGAGGAAACAACGGGAGAAAACGGAGACACCGTTACGAATCCCACTGCCGATGCACTCCTTTCCGACGGAGAGCTGAACACGGGAATGAAGGAAAAGTTTGACCAGATGGAATATTCCGCTTACATCGACCTTTTCTATAACGACAACGGCGCATCCTACGAGGGCAAGACCTTCAATAAGGACGGCACCTTCGCAATTCTTCAGGATGCTTATTCGGACGTTACACGCTACTACGTATGGGGCTACGCAGACAACACAAAGTGCTGTGACTATCAGTGGGAAATCGTGCTTCCCGAAGGCAGTGAAATCCCCGAGCCCGGCTCCTACGTTAAGCTTCAGGGTACAATGGAAAAGAACGAAAATGCTCTTGACGGCTATTGGCTCAGGGACGTAACACTTGAGGTTACCGATGCCTTCGAAAATGCAGGCTTCGGTATGGATATGACCACAATGAGCCCCACCCTCGTAAGAGTTCAGGTTATAAACATCTTACAGTTCCCCGACAATTTCAAGGATATGACAGTAAGAATTTTCGGCAGAGCACTGAGCACAAACTCAATCCAGCACCCCTATTACAACGAAAGCTGGTCAATGCACTTCACAGAGACAGACACCGTGCCTGCAATCGGAAAGTATATCCTTCTTGAGGGTACATACACCGACAAGCAGATCACAACCGAAAAGCTTACCGTTATCGGCTGATAAAAGCAGAATTTCATAAAAATTCCCCCTCGGGCATACACTGTCCTGAGGGGATTTTTATGGAATTTTTAACGGATATACTTCTTCCCGCAGCCCTTTTGCTTACGGGAATTTTTCTTACCGTGAGGCTGAATTTCGTGCAGGTGCGCTATCTTTTCACGGGTCTTCGGAATATGCTGTCGGGTGAGAAAGCGGACTCACACGGCATCAGCCCCTTTGCCTCACTTATGGCATCCCTTGCGGCACAGCTCGGTACGGGTAACATCGTGGGGGCAGGCTCTGCCATAATCACGGGCGGTCCGGGAGCAGTTTTCTGGATGTGGGTATCCGCATTTTTCGGAATGGCAACGGCTTATTCCGAGGCCTCCCTTTCAATCATCACGAGAAAACGGTTAAAAAACGGGGAAATTCAGGGCGGTGCGCCCTATTATATTCAACAGGCCTTTGAGAGCAGAGGGGGCAAAATCCTCTCCTCTCTTTTTTCTCTTTTTGCCACCGTAGCACTGGGCTTTACGGGGGTTGCCGTGCAGTCCAATTCCATTTCCTTTGCAATGAACGAGGCCTTCGGCATCCCATTTTTCATAACGGGTGGGCTTGTGACCCTTGCCGCCGCCTTTTTCATTTTAAGGGGCACGAGGGCTGTGACGGCCCTTGCCGAAAAAACGGTGCCCCTTTTTGGTGTGCTTTACGTCCTTTTCAGCGTGGCAGTCCTGATTTTCAACGTAAGGAATCTGCCCTTGGCTGTAAGGCTTATTTTCACGGGAGCCTTTTCACCCGAGGCACTTTTCGGAGGCATTACGGGCATCGGCATAAAGGAAGCCGTGACCCAGGGGGTAAAAAGAGGGCTTTTCACCAACGAAGCAGGAATGGGCTCCTCCCCTGCGGCACACGCCTTAAGCAGCTCCGATAATCCCCATTTTCAGGGAACGCTGGGGCTTGCAGGGGTGTTTATTGACACATTTTTAATGCTCGGCATTACGGCTCTCGGGATTATTACGGTGCTCTATACGGGAGACACTGCGCCCTCAGCCTTACTTTCGGGCTCAGAGGCAGTAACAATCAGTATGGCAAGCCTTCTCGGGGACAAAGGTGCTTCCGTCTTCATTGCCCTTTCGGTACTGTTTTTTGCATTTTTGTCGGTGCTTGGGTGGAATCTTTACGGAAAGGCAACGGCTGTTTTCCTTTTCGGAGAAAAAAGCAAGGGGATATATCTCATTTCTTCCCTTTTTTTCATTTTTTCGGGTGCCGTGATGCCCGTCAGAACCGTGTGGCTCCTTACTGATATATTCAACTCCCTTATGGTGCTGACAAACGTCCCTGCCCTTATAAGGCTTTCGGGAAAAACACGTGAATTTATTCCCCATAATATTGAAAAAAGACAAAAACAATGCTAAAATATCCTTATAAAACACAAAAGAAAGGATTTTTGCTATGCTTCTTACAATTGAAAGCACAACTGCGGCAGAAATTGCTCAGGACATTGAGGAGGGTCTCTCCGAAATCACCAACATCCCCACAAATCTCACGGAAACCAGCGAATACATAAAGAATCTTATCGGTCTTCTGCAGGAATTTGCAGTAACCTACGGCGGAAAGCTCATCGGCGCTCTCCTGCTTCTCATTATCGGCTTCAAGCTTGCAAACGTTATAACAAAGAAGATTTCCGCTTCAAAGGCATTCGGCAGAATTGATGCCTCCACAAGGGGCTTCATCGTCAACGTTTTAAGCATTCTCATCAAGGTTATTATAGGCATTACAGCCCTTGCAATTCTGGGGGTTCCCATGACGTCAATGATTGCTGTAATCGGCTCCTGCGGTCTTGCTGTCGGTCTTGCCTTACAGGGCTCACTTTCAAACATTGCAGGCGGCTTCATCATTCTTGTTCTCAAGCCCTTCGCAGTGGGTGACTTCATCACCTCAGGCGATATTGCAGGTACCGTTGAGGAAATCAGCATCTTCCACACAAAGGTGCTCACCGTGGACAACAGAAGAATCATCGTGCCCAACTCCACAATTTCAAATGCAACTCTTACAAACGTTTCCGCTCTCAAGGAAAGACGCGTTGACCTTACCTTCACTGCGGCTTACGAAAACGACATCGACACCGTTGAAAGGGTGCTTACTGAGGCTTGCCTTAATCACACTCTTGTGTTTAAGGATCCCGAGCCCTTTGCAAGACTTTCCGCACACAAGGACTGCGCTCTCGAATACACCGTAAGAGCATGGTGCAAGGCTGAAGATTACTGGACGGTTTACTTCGACCTTATAAAGGACGTCAAAGTCGCATTCGACAAGAACGGCATATCAATTCCCTATCCTCAGCTTGACGTTCACACCGATAAATAAGCCTCCTCAACACAATTTACTGCTTTGTGACAAGGCAAATGTTAAATATCTATTAATAATATAATATAACTAAAGAAAAAACATTGACACTCTGTCATTTTTTTGGTATCCTATTAAAGCTGCCTGAAAAATGACGGGGTGTTATTTTATGCGCAGAAAACAAAAATGACGGTTTGTCATTTTTAAGGGTGTTTTAATATTAATTTATTATAATTATAAGAAGAGGAAAATTATCGATGGCAACGTCAGGCAAAAAGCTTGAAAAAAAGATGAAGATAATTGATACTGCCTTTTCGCTTTTCAGAGAGCATTCGGTAAATGCCACTGCAGTTGACGATATAGTCAAGGCGGCAGGAATTGCAAGAGGTACCTTTTACCTTTATTTCAAGGATAAAAGCGACCTGCTTGAGCAGATTATTCTTTACAAGAGCACGGAGTATATGAAGGCAGTGCTTAAATCCACTCTTTCCGATCCGCTGTCCGAGGACGCGGATTTCTACGAGAAGGTCAGGGTATTTCTTAACTGCTACATTGATTTTCTTATTGAAAACAAGGAAATACTTCCCGTAATGTCAAAGAATCTGTCTTCCTGTATAAAGCTTCTTCCCGACTTTTATGACAGCGAAATCGCAGAAATATACAAATCGCTCATAGACCGTATGGTGACTCTGGGCTACACTCCCGAAACGGCCCACATCACTACCCTTATCATTGTTGATATGACGGGAAGCGTGTGCTCGGATGCAATTATGTATAAAAAGCCCTACCCCATAGAAAAAATCCGCGATATTGTGGTTTCCTCCGCAATATCAATAATCAGAAATAATGCTGAAGCAACAAGAGGTGAAAATTCGTGAAACGCTTAACTAAATTCATAGCAACGGTTCTTGTGTTCGTTCTTGCATTCTCTCCCCTTACGGTTTTCAACGCAGGTGCGGTGGAATTCCCCGAGGGAATCACGAGAGAGCAGACCGATTCCGTTATACCGAAGCTCAACACTCTTATCAAAACAATCTTAGCCTCAGGCGGTAAGGACACGGATATAAAGGGGATGCTTTACGACACCCTTTATAAGGACGAAACCGTAAATGCAATCTTTTCCGCAATTTACTCAGCCCTGGGAGAAAATGCCGATGCACTTTCCGTTATCGGTGTGAGCATCACTCCTGCGGCTCTTACAAAGGCGCTTTACGACTATCCCTCAATTTCAAGAAAGATTTCCTCCTGCGCGGATATCAGTGCGGTAATTGCCGCTTCCGAGAATTTCAAGTGGGATATCTCCTCAAAGAAGGATTTCGGCAAGGCACTTTCTGCAATGCTCAGTCCCTTCAACGCCCTTCTCAATGCACTTCTCTGCTCCGGAAAGGTATCAATCAACTCCTTCCTTGCAATTCAGGGTGACGACGGCTATCAGAATGCAATCGTACCTCTTCTTACGGCTATTGACTGTCCCGAAATTATGACGAGCAGTGATTTTGCCGCTTCAGCCGCAAAGAATCAGAGCAATATCATAAAGAATATCGTTTCAATGGCATTCAGCGCCGTTGACAAGCTTCTTGAGGACCCCGTTATCGGTCTTACGGAAACTCTTCCCAAAATTGCTCTTTACCTTGATTCAGGCAAGCTTACAGCCTCAATCACGGCACTTTTAGAGCCTATTTCACTTAAGGTTGCAGGTATTCTCACAATTCCCGGAATTGCACAGCTCATTACCTCAGCCGCTGACCTTGAGGGCAGTCTCAACATCGACGAGATGCTTGAAAACCTTGACCTCTCAGGTCTTTTAGGTGAAGACGTACAGCTTCAGGTTCCCGAAATCGATCTCGCAAATTTTGCTGAATGTGCAACGGAAAACGGCGGTGTATATACGGTTGACAGAGCAGCTGCCTTCGTTGTTATTATGGATTTCCTGCTTGAGACGGTAAAGCTCAACAAGGACAGCCTCGGGGCTATGATAGGCGGCAGCGATATGCTGAAGCTTCTCGACCCCCTTCTTGCAAAATCAAATTCTGAGCTTATAAAGACAGTCGTTTCACTGTTTTCAATCACCTCAGCACCTCAGAACAATTATCAGTGGGTTTATCCTGCAGTCACCTCAACACTTGTGACCTACACTCCCACGCTTACTGCAAACGATTATCTTAAGTACCTTGACAAGGTTGACCCTCTTCTTACTGATTTCGTTAAGGAAACCGACCCCGAGGGCACAATAGAAAAAGAAATCAAGAAGGCTATTTACTCAAACTCCCTTGTAACGGAGCTTGTTGTGGGAATCTTCTCACTTATAGGCACTGAGGAAACGGCTCCCCTCTTTGCTCTTCTCGGAATGGACGTAACACCCTCGGGCGTTGCAGATACCATCAACAAATACTACCCCTACACGGCTAAGCAGCTCTACCGCTTCAATTCCTGGGAAAGACTCAAGGGCAGCTACCTTTCATGGGGCTTCTACGACGGTGATAAGGCAGGATTTGAAAGAGCAATCACAAGAGTTCTCACTCCCTTTATCCCCCTTCTCTCCTGCGTGCTTGCTGGTCAGAGCGTAACGCTTATGGACAGCATCACAATCCCCGGTGCTGACGGCTATAACACGGCAATCATTCCTCTTTTAGAGGCTCTCGGCTGTGATGCACAGAGCATCAAGACCTACGACCAGTACCGCACGGGTGCCGGAACAACGGCAGTTATTTCCGATATCCTTGAGCCCGTAACCGCTCTTATTGACAGACTGGCCGTGTCTCCCGTAAAAACCGCCTGCACAATACTTCCCAACGTGATTTACTTTATGAACTCGGGACTTATGAACGGCGTTATAGAGAATATGCTCTACCCCGTAAAGTATATGCTTGATACGGCAGGTATGGGAGACCTTCTCACCTCCGCCTTCAAGGATATGGGTGAGCTTGATATGGGCTCTCTCGTAGGCGACCTTACAAAGAATATGGACCTCGGCATCAAGCTTCCCGAGCTTGACATAAAGGTGCTCGGTACTCTCGGCACTCCCACTGCCCTTACAAGTAAGAGAGTTGTAAACGGTGCCTATGCACAGTACACCTACCTTACGGCAGACACGCCTGCAGTATTCCTTACTATCTTAAGATATCTCGTAAGTGCAATTTCAATGGAGGAAAACAGCGGTCTTCTTACGGGTCTTATGGGCAGCGAGGGCGGCTCCTCAGCAGAGGGTATGCCCGATATGTTCGCAATGTATGCAGGCAACATTACCGAAAAGTTCAAGAATATGACAAACGACGAAATCATCGAATGGCTCTGCGACCTGCTTTTCAGCGATCCGCCCGTTGCCGAGCTTCCCGATGAGAACGAGGAAATTCCCACCATTATCTATGAAGAGGAATTCGAGCTTTCAACAACAGCAAAGCTTCTTATTGTTTTCGGTGTCGTCGCTCTTCTTGCTCTCGTTTACTACGTCCTTTCCGTTTCGGGCAAGCTTGACAAGGCAAAGCTCAGACGAAGAAAGAAGCAGGAAATGAAGAGAAGAGCCCAGGAAAGCAAAAAGCTTATAAAGGCAGGCGGTGTTGCAGTTGATGCAATGACGGATACTGCCGACAAGAAGAAAAAGGCTCCGAAAAAGAAAAAGCCTGAAATAAAGGCTCCCGCAGTCACAGCTGCCCCCGCAGCAGATGAAAAGCCCGTGGCAAAGGAGGAGGCTCCCGTAATTACGGCGGCTCCCGTGGCTACAGAGGCTCCCGCAGAAACGGAAGCACCCGCAGCAAAGGAAGAGACTGAAAAGGCTTCAGAAATCGCCTTTACGCCTGCTCCCAAAAAGGAAAAGACTGCAATAAATTACGACCTTTCAATAAGCCCCGTATACACGGAGGAGGCTCTTAAAATCATTGCAAAGCACGCTCAGAAGGAAGAAAAGCACAAGAGCGAGCGCGCAATTGCACGTCACGAAAAGAACGTGGAAAACAATGACAGAAAGGCTGAAAGACGTGCAGGCGCAAAGCTTCCCGATGAAAAGACTCAGGAAAAGCTGATGAAGAGAAAGCTTGCCGCAGAAAAGAAGGCACGTAAAAACGAGCTTAAGATGCAGAAGCAGTATGCTAAGGCCAAGAAACAGGCTGAAAAGAAAGCTAAGAAATAATCAGGGAGGGAATTGACAGAATGCTTGTACTGAAAAATATTGTAAAAGATTACGTTGCGGGCGATACCACTGTACGCGCTCTCAAGGGCATAAACATCAACTTCAGAGAAAATGAATTCGTTGCAATCCTCGGTCCCTCGGGATGCGGTAAGACCACTATGCTTAACCTCATAGGCGGTCTTGACAGATACACCTCGGGTGACCTTGTAATCAACGGCAAATCCACAAAGGACTTTACGGACGGCGACTGGGATACCTACAGAAACCACTCAATCGGCTTCGTTTTCCAGAGCTATAACCTTATCCCCCACCAGACGGTGCTTGCAAACGTTGAGCTTGCTCTTACACTTTCAGGTGTTTCCAAGAAGGAAAGAAAGGAAAGAGCCATCAAGGCTCTCGAGCAGGTAGGTCTCGGTGAGCAGATATACAAGAAGCCCAGCCAGATGTCCGGCGGACAGATGCAGAGAGTTGCAATTGCCCGTGCACTTATAAACAATCCCGATATCCTTCTTGCCGACGAGCCCACGGGTGCTCTTGATACGGAAACCAGCGTGCAGATTATGGAAATCCTCAAGGAGATATCCAAGGATAAGCTCATAATTATGGTTACTCATAACCCCGACCTTGCACACGAGTATTCCACAAGAATCATCAGCTGTCTTGACGGTAATATCACAAACGATACCAATCCCTATGAGCCCACAGAGGAAGACAAGAAGGCTGAAACGGAAAAGAGACTTGAAGAGGAAAAGAAGGGCAAGAAGCCCTCAATGTCAATGAGCACGGCTTTCTCTCTTTCTCTTCGTAACCTTGTTACCAAGAAGGCAAGAACCTTCCTTACAGCCTTTGCAGGCAGTATCGGTATTATCGGTATTTCGCTTGTTCTTGCTCTTTCAACGGGTATCGAAAACTACATTGACAAGATGCAGAACGACCTTCTTCTTGCAATGCCCGTTTCCGTTGAAAAGGAAGCAATTGATATGAACAACGTTATGGGCGCTCTTATGGATCTGGGCTCAAGCATAATGGAAACTGACCACGACCTTGACCAGATTTACGTAAACTCAACCTTCACGGAAATGGTAAACACCTTCATTTCACAGTCTACGGCAAACAACCTCAAGTCCTACAGACAGTATATTGAGGACAACCGTGAAAGATTCGACGAGCTCTGTAACGACATTCAGTATAAATACGAAACTCCCCTTAACATCTACAGAGAGGACACTGCAGACGGCATTATTCAGGTTAATCCCAATGCTATGCTTGATACTCTTATGGGCTCCACACAGCAGTCAGGCACAATGGCTACTATGACGAACTCAATGACAAATATGTTCTCCTCCTCAATCACAAACTCATGGGTTGAGCTTATCGGTGACAACGAGCTTCTTGCTCAGCAGTATGAGCTTGTAACGGGCCGTCTTCCCGAGGCATACAACGAGGTTGTGCTTATTGTTGACAAGAACAATGAAATCAACGAAATGGTTATGTACGCCTTAGGTCTTAAGGATCAGTCCAAGTTTATGGAGGATATGGTCAATATGATGGCTGCAGGCGGTGAGCTTGACACAACAATCGTTGACCAGTACACCTATGACGATATAATGAACATGAAGTTCAGACTTGTTCTTAATCATCAGTATTTCGTAAAGGACAAGGAAACAGGCCTCTGGAACGACCAGAGCAACAATATCTACTACGTGAAGCAGCTCATTGAGCAGGGCTTACAGATAAGCATTGTAGGTATTTTAAGACCCGACCCCAACAACATTATGTCAACGGGTATGGGCAGCATCGGCTACAGAACAGACCTTATGGATTATGCCCTTGAGGCAACACTTGACAGTGAAATCGTTCAGGAGCAGCTTTCACATCCCGAGACTGACGTTCTTACCGGTCTTCAGTTCACAAACCTTACTGTAAACGACTTCTCACTTGCTGATATCGACCTTTCAATCATCGATTTCCAGTATCTTGACCTTACTCCCTTTATGAGCCTTATGGAGGGCATTGACCTTTCACAGATTGATATTCTTAACCTTAATATTGCAGACCTTATTGATTTCAGCGATATGACAGAGCTTAAGAAAAAGCTTATGGAGGGCTTCCTTTCCGACGAGCAGGTAATTGCCTTCAAGCAGGCTTACATTGATACACTCAATGCTCAGTGCTCACTTGAAAAGACCTATGCTTCAATCGGTTATTCCGAGGTTGATGCTCCCTCTTCAATTTACCTCTATCCCAAGTCATTCGAGGCTAAGGATGAGATAAATACAATGACAGCATACTACAACGAAAAGATGATTGAGCAGGGACACCTGGGCTACACGGTTACCCTTACAGACATCATCGGTATGCTGATGAGCACTATCACAAGCGTTCTCAACATCGTTACGGTTGTTCTCGTTTGCTTCGTTGCAATTTCACTTGTTGTATCATCAATTATGATCGGTATAATCACCTATATTTCAGTTCTTGAAAGAACTAAGGAAATCGGTATCCTTCGTTCAATCGGCGCCTCTAAGGGCGATATTTCGAGAGTTTTCAATGCAGAAACGGTGACAATCGGTCTGGGAGCCGGTGTGTTCGGTATTCTGACGACGTTGATTCTCGAAATCCCCATTAACCTGATGCTTAAGTACCTGACACATACGGGTGCAGCCGCTCAGCTTCCCGTGGGTGCCGCAATTGCTCTTGTGGCAATCAGCGTTACACTTACCTTCGTTGCAGGTCTTATCCCCTCCTCCATCGCAGCTAAGAAGGACCCCGTAGAAGCTTTAAGAAGTGAATAAACGGCGCACAATTTACCGTCTTTGACGCACAGTAATAATAAAGGGTATCAGCCACCGTTAACTGTGGTTGATACCCATATTTTTTTGCCCCGACGTGAATATCTTAGGTGCTTGATTTTCAACACCCTCGCAGTACCCACGTACGGCTATCGGGCGTTGAAAATCACAAATCCGCCAAATTCTGTCCGTTTCTTCCGAAAGTGCAGACTTTAAAAGTTAGTTTATGTTATACCCGAAAGGAAAGAAAAATCTCTTTCCGCTAAATGCCCATATTTCCCCCGTCTGCATCCGCTTATCTGCGGATAAGCGGCGCACACGACCAAAATATGAACATTTCCCGTCAAACGGGAAGTATACTTTTTATTTACTTGCCAGATTCAAGAAAAGACTTATTTTCAACACATTACTTCCCCGATTTGAGGGAAGGTTTCAGATTTGCCGTAAGTGCGCCGTATTTCCGCAGAAATACGGATGCAATTGCGGTGAATGTGGAAGATTCACGAAAATCAGAAAATGCTCCCTTACGTGTGCACACAGGGTAACTAAGTTAAGTCTGCTGTCTGTCGGTAACAGCAGAGGAAAAAAGGCAGAATTGGCTGTATTTGTTGTTTGCGGCGGTGGCAAGGCGTACGACGGTACTCCGAACCGCCGCAAACAAAGCACAACCGAATGCCCTGCCGGGGCAAAAAAAATATGGGTATCAACCACTGTGAATGGTGGCTGATACCCCTTTATATTACTGTGCGTCAAAGACAGTTAATTATGCCTTTTTTCCTGATTTGGTGAGAGCCTTGATTGCAAAGAGTGTACCTATCATAAGAACTGCACCGATGGGAAGAGCGATGTACCACTGGGGAACAAAGCCTGCGATGATGTAGGTTACAAAGGAAACGCCTGCAACCGTGAGAGCATAAGGCAGCTGAGTTGATACGTGGTTGAGGTGGTCACACTGTCCGCCTGCAGATGCCATAATTGTTGTATCGGAGATGGGTGAGCAGTGGTCGCCGCAAACTGCACCTGCCATACAAGCAGAAATGGAAACGATCATAAGAGGATTGCCTGCCTCGAATACGCTGAGTACGATGGGGATAAGAATACCGAAGGTACCCCAAGATGTACCGGTTGCGAAGGAAAGACCAACAGCGATAACGAAGATAATAGCAGGAAGGAATGCCTGAAGAGCGCCTGCACTGCCTTCAACGAGCTGAGAAATGAAAATCTTAGCGCCGAGGCTGTCTGTCATAGCCTTAAGAGTCCATGCGCAGGTAAGGATAAGGATAGCGGGAACCATTGCCTTGAAGCCCTCGGGAAGAGAAGCCATTGCATCCTTGAAGGAGATAACGCGTCTGATAAGAAGGTAAGCAATTGTGAATACGATAGCAACTGCGGAGCCCATAACAAGACCGACGGAAGCATCGGAATTTGAGAAGGCTTCGATAAAGCCTGTGCCCTCGAAGAAGCCGCTTGAGTAAATCATACCGATTACACAGCAGATGATAAGAACAACAACGGGGAGAATAAGGTCAATAACCTTGCCCTTGGGGTTAGCTTCAACCTCGTTACCCTCAACCTTTGTGCCGCTTGTGTAAAGGTCACCGTTAAGCTGAGCATTCATTTCGTGAAGCTTCATGGGGCCGTAATCGAACTTTGCAACTGCAATAACAATCATCATAACGATTGTGAAGATAGCGTAGAAGTTATAGGGAATAGCCTGAACGAAAAGGCTCATACCGCTGTCTGCACCGGCTCCCCTTGCGAAGCCTGCAACTGCTGCGGCCCAGGATGAAATGGGAGCAATGATACAGATGGGAGCGGCTGTAGCATCGATGATGTAGGAAAGCTTTGCACGGGAAATCTTCTGCTGGTCAGCAACGGGACGCATAACTGAGCCTACGGTGAGGCAGTTGAAATAGTCGTCGATGAAGATAAGACAGCCGAGAAGGATTGTTGCAAGCTGTGTGCCTACTCTTGACTTGATGTGAGCTGTTGCCCAACGTCCGAAGGCTGCGGAGCCGCCTGCCTTGTTCATCATAGCAACGAGTGCGCCGAGAAGAACAAGGAATATGATGATACCCATATTGTAGCTGTCGGAAAGGCTTGCTACGAAGCCGTCAAAGAGTACGTGGTTGATGGCTGTTTCAAAGTTGCCGCCTGCATAAATGAAACCGCCGACTACAATACCGATGATAAGTGAGGAATAAACCTCCTTGGTGATAAGAGCAAGAACGATAGCAATGATGGGAGCAAGAAGGGCTGCCCAGGTAGCATAAGAGCCGATGCTTTCGCGTACCTTAGCAAGGGCTGCTTCAATGTGAGAGTTGAAGGCAGCGTCGTTTGTAAGGTTGTCGGCATAGGAATCAACGTAAGCTGCAGCAGAGTCAGCGTCGGAAAGGTCATATTCAACCTCTTCGCCGTCAACGTCAACTACGAATACGGGAGCTTCCTCTGTTCCGGTTGTAAGCACTGCATCCTCAGCAGGTGCTTCTGTTTCTTCTTTTTCAACGTCTTCTGTAATTGCTGCATCTGCTTCAACGGTTGTTTCAGCATCGGGAGCGGCAATTGAGTCTGCTACCATTGCGCCTGCATTTACAAGCATAAAGCAGGAGAACATAAGCGCAATAATCATACAGAGAAGCTTTTTGCGGGTGTTCATAAAATATCTTCCTTTCTTTTTTCAGAAAATATGACAGAGAAAAAAAATAGGGCTACAGCTGTGAAAAACAGTCGTAACCGGAAAAAGTCAGATAGCTCTCCACAAACGTGACAGAAAACGACATATTTTCCCGTTTTCCGAAAAAGCGTTACGGCTTAGCACCTTTTCTCGGCACAGTCCCCTTTCCTGCGGCTTCTTAGTCTTGCCGTGACTCCCTCGCAGTACTGATGTTCCGTGCGCCTCTATCAATATTTTCTTTAAGTATTTGCAAGTTCTATTTTACACATATTGATAAAAATGTCAATAATAATAGAAATAAATCATAATTTGTGCGGGCTTTTTGCCCCACAAATTATGATAGTGATATCGACAACCTTGTTGTCGGTGATATCCGTCTGCGACGGGTGATATTCATTCCTACGGAATGAGTGATATATTTGCCTTACGGCAAATGTTTCGGAAGGGCTGCGCCCTTGAATTATATAGATAGAGCGAAGCGGAACAAGCCATCAGTCTTCCTGAACTTTTGCGAAACAAAAATATAACTCGGCGTAGCCGAATAAAACTGTGCGAAGCACAATATAACTCGCACCATCGGTGCGAATATAACTATCATAATTTAACGGCTAAAACCGTTAAATTATGATTTACAGGTCGTCTGCGTCCTGGGTAGGGTAGAGGTCGTCCTCGTCCG
>JAZRST010000024.1:0-28981 GCA_045651625.1 Acutalibacteraceae bacterium
TGCGAAGCAAAAAATATCACTGCGAAATCCCGACCGCAGGTCCCGAAACATTTCCCGCAGGGAAATATATCACTGATGCGAAGCATCAATATCACTGCGAAGCAATATCACTTTTTGCGAAGCAAAAAATATCACTGCGAAATGCCGACCGCAGGTCCCGAAACATTTCCCGAAGGGAAATATATCACTGATGCGAAGCATCAATATCACTGCGAAGCAATATCACTTTTTGCGAAGCAAAAAATATCACTGCAAAAGCAAGGCTTTTGCTTAATCTCTGTATTCTTCAACAAGGTAAGCCTCGAAGATGTCGCCTTCCTTGAGGTCGTTGTACTTTTCAAGACCGATACCGCATTCGTAGCCTGACATAACTTCCTTTGCATCGTCCTTTTCACGCTTAAGGGATGCAATTGAGTCATCGGCAATAACGATACCGTCACGGACAACACGGATCTTACAGTTACGGGATACCTTACCGTTGAGGATGTAAGAGCCTGCGATTGTACCGGCACTTGAAAGCTTGAATACGCGTCTTACCTCGGCACGGCCGAGCTCAACGTCACGGAACTTGGGAGCAAGCATACCCTTGATAGCAGCCTGAACGTCCTCAATGCAGTCGTAGATGATTGAGTACATACGCATTTCAACCTGATCTCTTTCAGCGTGTGCAGCTGCAGTAGCATCGGGACGTACGTGGAAGCCTACGATAATAGCGTTTGAAGCGTTTGCAAGCATAACGTCGGATTCGGAGATAGCACCTACACCGCCGTGGATAACGTTAACGCGTACCTCGTTGTTGGAAAGCTTTTCAAGGTTCTGCTTGAGAGCCTCAACGGAGCCCTGAACGTCAGCCTTGACGATGATGTTGAGATCCTTGAGCTCGCCTGCCTCAAGAGTTGAGAAGAGGGTATCGAGAGTAACCTTCTTGTAAGCGTTGAACTGCTCATCCTTGAGCTTCTGCTTTCTCTGCTCAACAAGCTCACGTGCAAGCTTTTCATCGGAAACAGCATCGAACATATCGCCTGCCTTGGGTACCTCTGCAAGACCCATAACCTCAACGGGAACTGAGGGGCCTGCCTCCTTGACGCGTCTGCCCTTATAGTCGGTCATAACACGGATACGGCCTACAGCCGTACCTGCAACAACGATGTCACCGTTATTAAGAGTACCGTTCTGAACAAGAAGAGTTGCGATGGGGCCCTTGCCCTTGTCAAGTCTTGCTTCAATAACAACACCCTTAGCGGCTCTGTTGGGGTTAGCCTTGAGCTCCTTCATTTCTGCAACGAGAAGGATTGACTCAAGAAGCTTATCTATATTCATGTGAGTTTTTGCGGAAACGGGAACACAGATGGTCTCACCGCCCCATTCCTCGGGAACAAGACCGTACTCTGTGAGCTGCTGAAGCACCTTGTCGGGCTGTGCGGCAGGCTTATCCATCTTGTTGATAGCAACGATGATTGAAACCTCTGCTGCCTTTGCGTGGTTGATAGCTTCAATTGTCTGAGGCATAATACCGTCGTCAGCTGCAACAACGAGAACTGCAATATCAGTAGCCTTTGCACCACGGGCACGCATTTCGGTGAATGCTGCGTGACCGGGAGTGTCAAGGAAGGTGATGTCACTGCCGTCAAGATTTACTCTGTAAGCACCGATGTGCTGTGTGATACCGCCTGATTCGCTTGCTGTAACCTGAGTATTTCTGATAGCGTCAAGAATTGATGTCTTACCGTGGTCAACGTGACCCATAACAACGACAACGGGGCTTCTTTCCTGAAGAAGGCTGTCATCGTCCTCGGAGGCGTCAATGATTCTGTCCTCAATGGTAACAACAACCTCTCTTTCAACCTTGGCACCGAGCTCTGTAGCTACGATTTCTGCCGTGTCGAAGTCGATGGTTTCGTTTATGCCTGCCATAATGCCGTACATAAAGAGCTTCTTGATAACCTCGGAGGCTGTGAGCTTAAGCTGAGAGGCAAGCTCGCCTACGGTGATTTCCTCACCGATTGTAACGACGATTGTTCTCTTTGAGCGCTCCTCGGCAATTCTCTTAAGGCGCTCCTGCTCGGTCTCCTTCTTGTGAGCGCGTGTGCCCTGCTTCTTGTTGTACTGCTGAGACTTCTGCTTCAGCTTCTGCTTGCGGTTGTCTGCATCTCTGTCGCTTATGGAAGCGGAGGAAAGACGGTCGTACTTTTCGTTGTACTTATCGAGGTCAACCTCTTCCGCACGGGTGTTGACTGTCTTCTTCTCACCCTTTGTTCTTGACTGCATTACACCGTCAGCATTGTTCTTATTCTTGTTTTCCTTTTTCTTGAAGGGATTGAGATTGGGCTGGCTGTTGTTATTGCCGTTGGCATTGCCTGCACCCTTATTATTCTCATTCTTCTTGTTGTTATTGTTATTAGCCTGATTGCCGCCCTGCTTCTTGCTGTCGTCACGGCGCTCGGGTCTGTCGTTCTTCTTTTCCTCAGCCTTTTTGGGCTCCTCGGCCTTCTTTTCAGCCTTTTCGGGAGCAGCCTTCTTCTCTTCCTTCTTAGGCTCCTCATTCTTTGCCTCAGGCTTCTTCATTGCGAAATAATCGTCAAAGCCCTTGACCTCGTGAGTCTTTGTGAAATGCTCGAAAACGAAGTCAAGCTCCTCGTTTTCTACACTTGAATTGGCTTTCTTAGGGGTTTCGCTGAAATCCTTGAGTAAATCAATGATTGTATTATTTTTTACTCCGAAATCCTTTGCAAGATCCGAAACTTTGAATTTTGCCATATTCTTATTTACCCTCCTTCAGAAGTGTGTTGACGGCTTTGGCAAAGCCCTCATCGTCTAAGGCGTATATACAGCTTTTCTTGCCTGTTGCCACGCCCGTTTCATTCATATCATAGGGAATAACCGCTGTCTTTTCCTTAAAGCCTGCCGCCTCAAGCTCCCTTTGGTGACGGGGAGAGGCATCGTTTGTCAGAAGCACAAGGTGTGCAGTACCTCTTCTTACGCTGAGAAGAGCCGCATCGTGACCGATGCTTAATTTTCCTGCTCTTCTTGCAAGCCCCAGATATCCGAGTACGTCAGCCATCGTTTATCTCCCTTGCCAGTCTTTCATAAATATCCTCAGGCACCTCGCACTCAAAGGCTCTTTCAAGTCTTTTAGCCTTCTGTGCCTTCATAAGACACCTCTCATCCTTACAGATGTATGCGCCTCTGCCTGATTTCTTTCCCGTAAGGTCAACGCTTATTGCACCCTCGGGGTCTCTTACAATACGCACAAGCTCTCTTTTTTCCTTCATTTCGTTACAGCCCGTGCATTTTCTCATAGGTTGCTTTTTAACCTGCATCGTAAGTCACCTCTTAACCATTAAAGGGCGATACGCCGTCTTACAGCTGAATCATTGATTCAAACTGACCGTCGAGAGCGATGATATCAATCTTCCACTTTGTAAGTCTTGCGGCAAGACGTGCATTCTGCCCCTTGTTACCGATAGCAAGAGAAAGCTGATCCTCGGGAACGGTAACTCTGCAGGAGTGCATAGCCTCGTCAAGAATTTCAACACCTAAAATCTTAGCAGGTGCAAGTGCTGCGCTGATATACTCTCTGGGATCGGCACTGTACTTAACGATGTCAATCTTTTCGCCTGAAAGCTGAGCAATAATTCTGTTGATTCTGTCGCCTCTCACACCGATACATGCACCGATGGGATCAACGTTTTCGTCAGCAGAGTAAACGGCAATCTTTGTTCTTGAGCCTGATTCTCTTGCAATGGCTCTGATTTCAACAAGACCGTCCTGAATTTCCGTAACCTCTTCCTCGAAGAGTCTCTTGACAAGGTTGTCGTCAATACGGGAAATGAGAACCTTGATGTCATTCTCCTCTTCTCTTACGTCCTTGACGTAAATCTTGATTGTGTCGCCTGCCTCAAGAACCTCGTCTCTGTTCTGCTCCTTAACGGGGAGAAGAAGCTCCTTGTTGTATGCCTTTACGATCACGTCGCCGCTCTGTGTCTTCTTTACAACAACAGCGGAAACCATTTCACCGATCTTGTCGTTGAATACCTCAGCCACCTGAATACGGTCAATCTTTCTTACGCCCTGACGGATTGTGTGCTTAACGGTCTGAGCGGCAACTCTGCCCAAGGAGTCAAGCTCAACGGGAATTGATACCGTATCACCGAGCTTTGCGCCTCTTTTATACTTCTTTGCTTCAATTACTTCAATTTCTCTTGAGGGATTTTCTACCTCTTCAACTACGAGCTTGTTCCAGGAAATGCTGATAGCAAAGGTTTCGGGATCGATTTCGCAGGTAACGACACCGTCCTTGTCCTTAACCTCACATTCCTTTCTTGCGGCAACTGCAATTGCGTTTGCAACCTCCTCGTGGAACATAGGAATGTACTTCTCGTCGATTCCTGCCTCCTTGATGTACTGGTCAATTGCCATTCTGAGTGCTGCCTGTCTGTCCTTCTCTCTCTTGGTAAGCTTTGCCATTTTTTCCGATCATCCTTTCGTATATATTAGAAACATTAATTACTTAAAAGTATTAATTACATATCATACTTGCCGTCAAAGTCGTCAAGCTTAATACTTGAAAATGAAGCCTTCTCGAATTCTCTTATATCGTCCTCGGCGAACATAAGAAGAATCCTGCCGTCAACGAAATCGTGAAGAATACACTTGTGAGTCTTTACTCCGTCAACCGCGCTTCTGAATTTTACGATTACGTCAGAGCCCTTAAAGGTCTCAAAGTGGAAATCCCTTATAAGCTCTCTTTCAATTCCGGGGGACGAAATCTGCAGATTGTAGCTCTGCTCAATGGGATCCGCCTCATCAAGGGGTACGTCCAGTGCATCGTTCATTGCAACACAGTCGTCAATGCCTACACCGCCGACCTTGTCGATGATTATGCGGAGATACCAGTTTGCGCCCTCCTTCTGAAACTTAACGTCCCAGAGAATAAGCCCCAGCTCCCTTGCAATGGGCTCGGCAATTTCCCAGACGGCGTTCACAACGTTTCCGCCCTTCTTCTTCTCTGCCATAAAAATCACTTCTTTCAAGTCATATTAAAGACCGAGCAGAGTGTTCTCCGCTCGGTCGCCATTGATATTTCGTACTTATATTAACATACATATTCACAAAATGCAAGAACTTTTTTTGTGAAAAACAGAAAATAGAATTACAAATTTTCAGACTTAAATCTTAAAATGTAAAATTGTTTTAACCATTCAGGTTGTTCGTCTAAAGTATCTTTTAGTTTTTCAAGCGTACGCTTGCCCACACGACGGTCAAGTATTGCAAACATTCTCACGATAGGGTTATCAGATTGGATACTAACTTTTATATCCTGATTACGATAGTCAGCAAGAGCATTACAGAAATCTTCACAAATATGAACATCACGTAATTCAACAGAATTTTCATCTACATAATGCCTCATACTACTCCATGTTATATCTGAATCATCAATTTTTTTCTTTAACATATCTGCATACAATGTATCCCAAGCAAATTGTTTCTTATAAACATCATCAATGCAGATTTCAAAAACCCGACAACCATCCATACCGGGATATGTAGTACACCAATATCTTACTCTGCCTTTCAAGCTTTCAGCAAGCATTTCTTTTTCAAGATATTTACGCATACCACTCCAAGAGCCTTCGTAACCCATAGTCTGACCACCTTTCATAATAGAACTATACCATTTTAAAATAAAAAAATCAAGGCGAAGCCTTGTATATCATCAATTCCGTAGGAATTGCATATCATCAACTTCGCAAGAAGTTGTATATCATCATTGCGAAAGCTTTTTGATACACGCTACCCGTGATGATATGCAGTCCTGAGGCACTGATGAGATACAACAATGGCAATTTTGCCATTGTTGATGATATACCATTGCTTTCGCAATGGATAAAAAAATACCCGTTCAGAAGAACGGGTATTTTTTGGAGCTGATAACCGGATTTGAACCGGTGACCTCATCCTTACCAAGGATGCACTCTACCTACTGAGCTATATCAGCAAGGTGAAGTAATAAGTAATAGTGAATAGTGAAGAAGTAGCCTGTCGGAAGGCTTCGCCTTAAATTAAATTATAATCCAAGCCGTGAAACGGCTTCATACCGTGTCACTCTTCACTCTTAACTCTTACCTTTTACCTTAAAAAAGTGGCGACCCAGAACGGGCTCGAACCGTCGACCTCTAGCGTGACAGGCTAGCGCTCTAACCAACTGAGCTACTGGGCCACAAACAACAAAGTTTATTATACACAATTTTGACTAATTGTCAATACCCTTTTTGCTGATATTTTCCCGGTGTCTTTTTTGAATAAAAAGTGAATTTTCTGTGACTTACCGACAACTGACCGACAATCTGTCGGGGAAAACACAAAATGCCGTTTTCTGTTTGTTGACACTCTGTCGGTTTTCGGGATAAAATGATTGAGAATTCGGCAAATTTCCTCAGTCTGTCGGAAAAATAAGCCGACGGAAGTAAAAAAACACATAACAGGAGAAGATGTATGAACAACTTACCCAGACTTACAATGGATGAAATATTACCTGCATACGGTAATATGAACCTTTATGAATTCCTCAAGTGCTGTCTTGCACCTCACAAGGACGACTACCCCATGTTCCAGTTCAAGCTCACTGACCATATGAGAAGCGAATTCTTCCACGACGTTGAAGCTATGGCTGTATACTTCAAGGAAGAGCTCGGAATGAAGCCCGGCGATGCTTATTCACTTTTCATCCCCAACTCAATTGAAGAGGTTGTATGCCTTTTTGCACTCAACAAAATCGGCTGTATCGCAAACCTCATTCATCCCCTTTTCCCGCCCGAGGCTCTCAAGAACTCCGTAACCTACACCAAATCAAAGGGTGTTCTTCTTTACGAGATGTTCCTTCATCAGTATGCCGCAACCCTCAAGTCCATTGAAAACCTTGACGTTATCATCACCTCTCCCCTTCTTTATGCAGCACCCGTTGCAAAAAAGGCATATATCCGTCCCGACGAAAAGTTCCTCGGCATTGCAGCTGCAACAGGCCTTGAGGTAAAGTTCTTCGGTGACATCCTCAAGAAGTATTCCGGTCAGGAGACAGAAGGTCTCTACAGAAGCGGTGACCTTACAGCCGTATATATGAACGGCGGCGGTACAACAGGCGTAAGCAGATTCATTATGCTTTCCTCAACAGCCCTCAACGCTGTTACAAAGAACGCTCTCGGCGCTGCAACTCCCTCCGACCACAAGCCCGGCTACTATGCAAAGATTCTTGCTCTCCCCTTCTTCCACGCTTACGGTCTTTGCGGCGGTCTTCTCACAACAATGGTATCGGGCTGGAAGTCCGTTCCCATGGCAAGATTTGAGGCTGACGAATACATCACCTACCTTAAGGCAAACCAGTGCTACGAGGTTATCGGTGTTCCCAATATGTACAGAAAGCTCCTTGACCACCCCGATTTCGAGGGTGAGCACTTAAGACATCTCCGTTATGCCTTCGCAGGCGGTGACTACGTACCCGTTGATTTCCTCAAGAGATTCAACGACATTATGGAAAAGTACGGTGCAGAAGCAACTCTTATGCCCGGCTACGGTCTTACAGAGTGCGGTGCTGTTGACTGTATCAATATGCCCTGGCTTACAAAGCCCGGCACGGTAGGTAAGGTTCTCAAGACCATTGATGCTAAAATCTTCGACGACGAGCAGAACGAATTACCCCTCGGCACAGTAGGTGAAATCGCATTTACCGGTAACACCCTTATGAAGGGCTACCTTATGCCCGACGGCAGACTGGGTGAGGGTCTTTACACCGACAAGAACGGCAAGCAGTGGGTTCTCACAGGCGACCTCGGTAAAATGGACGAGGACGGCTACATCACCTTCGTAGCAAGAAAGAAGAGAGTTATCATCATCTCAGGCTACAACGTATTCCCTGCAGATATTGAAAATCTCCTTGAGCCCCTCCCCTTCCTTCAGGAGGCATGTGCTGTTCAGGGCTACGACGAGGACAAGAAGCCCATCGTACGTCTTTACATAGTTCTCTCAGCATCCGCTGATGCAGATAAGCTCGACGAGTACAAGCAGATTATCACAGACACCTGCGCTACTCTCGACAAGTTCTCAGTGCCCAGAGACATCCGCGTTATCGATGCTCTTCCCAGAACAAGACTCGAAAAGGTTGACTTCTTAAAGCTCACCGAAGCCAAGCCCGACGACGCAAAAACCTGATAACAAAAGACATAATTTAAGCCTCCCTTCCACGGGAGGCTTTTTTCTGCCCCTCGGAAAAATCTCCGAAATCCGAATTCCGAATTATATAAATTTTCTATTGCAAAACACACAAATATTTAATATAATATAGTACCGTAAAAATAAACAAATATTTAAGGGGTATAAATTATGCTTAAAGTTGTAAAATTCGGCGGATCATCACTTGCCGATGCTAACCAGTTCCGTAAGGTTGCGGACATCATAAAGGGTGACGGCAGCAGACGTTACGTTGTTGCATCCGCACCCGGCAAAAGAAACACACACGACGTAAAGGTTACGGATATGCTTTTACAGTGCTTCAGACTTGTTAAGGACAAGAAGAGCATTGACGAAACCTTCGATAAGATTACAGAAAGATACAACGGCATCATAAATGACCTTGGCATCGATTTCTCTCTTGAAGAGGACCTCAAGGGCATCAAGGTTGCTATCCTTCACCACGCAAGCCAGGACTATATCGCTTCCAGAGGCGAATTCCTCAACTCCAAGATTCTTGCCGCATACCTGGGCTTCGAATTCATTGACGCTGAAGAGGGTATCTTCTTCGACGAAAACGGCGCTCTCGACATCGAAAAGACCGACAAGGAGCTTGGCCGTCTTCTCTCCTACCACGAGTATGCAGTTATCCCCGGCTTCTACGGTGCTACTCCCAACGGTATGATAAAGACCTTCTCACGCGGCGGCTCCGACGTTACGGGCTCAATCGTAGCACGTGCCTGCAACGCTGACATCTATGAAAACTGGACTGACGTTTCAGGTATGCTTATGGCTGACCCCAGATGCATCGAGAATCCCCAGCCCATTCCCGAGATTACATACAGAGAGCTTCGTGAGCTTTCCTATATGGGTGCCACCGTTTTACACGACGAGGCAATCTTCCCCGTAAGAAAGGCAAGAATTCCCATAAACATCAGAAACACAAACTGCCCCGAGGCTCCCGGCACAATGATCGTGCACAAGGCTTCAAGCAATAACGTTTCCACTGTTATCACGGGTATTGCAGGCAGAAAGGGCATCACTGCTATCCACGTTGAAAAGGATATGATGAACTCAGAGCTCGGCTTCGGCAGAAAGGTTCTTGAGGTTCTTGAAAACCACGGTGTTTCCTTTGAGCACCTTCCCTCAGGCATCGACACCATGAGCGTGCTGGTTTCCGCAGAGGCTCTGGGCTCTCACAAGGGCTCAATCACTGCTGACATCGTAAAGAAGTGCAACCCCGACTCAATCACTCTCGTTGAGGGTCTTTGCCTTATTGCAGTCGTAGGCAGAGGTATGGTAAATACCGAGGGTACAGCCGCCCGTATTTTCACCGCTCTTGCAAACGAAAAGGTAAACATCCGTATGATAGACCAGGGCTCCAGCGAAATCAACATCATTGTTGCCGTTGAGGAAAAGGACTATCAGAGAACAATTGAAGCTATCTATAAGGAATTCGTAAAATAATTATGGAAGTAAGAATAAAGAAATTAAGACCCGATGCCGTAGTACCCACCTACGGCTCCGAGTTCAGCGCAGGTGCAGACCTTTACGCCTGCGAGGAAAACACCGTAACCATTGCTCCCCACGAAACAGTTCTTGTTCACACGGGGCTTTCTGTTGAAATTCCCGAGGGCTACGGCGGTTTTATATACGCCCGAAGCGGTCTTGCAAGCAAGAAGGGTCTTGCCCCTGCAAACAAGGTAGGCGTCGTTGACGCAGACTACCGCGGTGAGGTTATGGTAGCTCTTCACAACCACTCCGAGGCACCTCAGTCAGTTGAGCACGGCGAAAGAGTGGCACAGATGGTAATTGCCCCCTTCCTGAAGGCTGAATTCACCGTGGCAGATACACTCTCCGATACTGTCCGGGGAACGGGCGGCTTCGGCTCAACCGGCAAATAAAATGTGATTTTTCACATTTTATTTGCAGTGATATTCATTCCTGCGGAATGAGTGATATTGCTTCGCAGTGATATTCGCAACACCTGTTGCGAGTGATATATTTTCCTGCGGAAAATGTTAATGAAGGGCTTCGCCCTTGTTCCGCTTCGCTCTGTTTTCCCCGAGGCTCTGCTTTTGCCTTACATCGTAGGGGTCGCCCTCCCCTACAAGCTGAAGATAAATGCCTTCTACCACAAAAATTTATACATATTTTTTATTTCACCTGTGTGGGACGGAATTTCCGTCCCACATCCGAAAGGTTCAATTCACTATGACAAACACACCCACAGCGGAAAAGAAGAGCTCCATCGTTAAAATTTTAAGTCTTCTTTGTCCGCTTATTTATTTTGCAAGCTATATGACGAGGAAGAATTATTCCATCGTTATGGCTGATATCATCATAAGCGAGGGCATTTCCAATGCCGATGCCTCCCTTGCCGCTACGCTGTCCCTTGTTTCCTACGGCATCGGGCAGATTATCAGCGGAATCCTCGGTGACAAATTCAAGCCTCAGAACATCATTCTCTGCGGACTTACCTTAACCACCGCAATGAATCTTGCAATGCCTCTCACGGATGACTTCACCCTCAGAAGCATTATATGGTTCATAAACGGCTTCGCACAGTCAATGCTGTGGCCCCCTCTTGTCAGAATTATGGCAGAGACAATGGACAGCAAGACCTACAACAAGGTCTGCACAAACGTAAACGTTGCCGGTATTTCGGGCACGGTGCTTCTTTACATCACCGCCTCCGCTATATGGATAAAGTATTTCAACTGGAAATACGTTTTCTTCTCCTCTGCCCTTGTCAGCGGTGTTATTGCAATTATATGGGTAATCGGCTTTTCAAAGGCAACAAAGGGCACCGACCTTTTCAGAACGGTCAAGGGAAAATCGGCAGAAAAAAAGCAGAACACCCTCAGCGCAAAGGCACTTCTTATGTCGGGCTTTCTTCTCATTGCCATTGCAATCATCTGTCAGGGAGCCCTTCGCGACGGCATTACCGACTGGGTACCCACCTTCATCATCAACACCTTCTCCCTTGAAAGCGGCAGTGCAATCTTAAAGTCCGTCATCATCCCCATTTTCAGCGTTATAAGCGTAAAGCTCGTCGGCATCATCAACGGAAAATTCGTAAAGGACGAGGTAAAGGCAGGCACAATAACCTTCCTTGCAGGAGCCTTGGGCTGTCTTCTTCTCCTTTTCATATACAAGGAAAATCAGTACGTTACCCTCATTCTTGCGGCACTTATCACCTGCTTTATGCACGGTGTGAACTATTTCCTTATCTGCATTGTGCCTGCACGCTTTGAAAAATACAATGCGGTTTCCACAATGTCGGGTATCATCAACTCCCTTACCTACGTAGGCTCTGCAGCGGCAACCTACGGCTTCGGTGCGGTAAGTGACAACTTCGGCTGGAATACGGTGCTTGTTTCCTGGGTAGCAGTGGCTGTAATCGGTACCGTCACCGCTCTTCTTGCAATCAGGCCCTGGCGCAGATTCGTAACGGAATGAGCCGATTCGTCACCGTACCCAATCTTCCCGAAAAAAGAATAACTCTTGCGGCTGTGGGCAATTACCCCGAAGTAATTTCCGCACTTCACGGCATCGGCATCAATACAATTTCTCTTGAAAGCAGAATTCTGCCCGATGAAATCTCACGGCATCAGGATATGCTTTTATGCCACACGGGTGAAAATGAAATCTTCCTTGCCCCTGAAATTTCTCCCGAGCCTCTCATTTCCGAGGGCTTTACAGTAAGGCACACCGCTCCTCTCGGGGACACCTATCCCCACGACGTCAAATTAAACCTTGCAGTAAGCCGTGATTTCTTCGTTTTCAACCCGAAAACCGCCGACACCGCCCTTCGGGAAGCCCTTTCCCTTTCGGGCAGAAGGGCAATCCCCGTAAAGCAGGGCTACGCGAAGTGCAGTCTTTGTATGGTAACGGAAAATGCTGTAATCACCGAGGATCCCTCAATTTACGAGGCACTAAAAAATACGGATATTCATACCCTTTTAATTTCAAAGGGGGATATTTATCTGTCGGACACCCACTGCGGCTTTTTCGGAGGTGCCTCGGGCAAGCTTGATAAAAGCACCCTTGCCGTCACGGGAAGCCTTCAATACCACTCAGACGGCAATAAAATAAAAGACTTCTGTAGTAATCACGGTGTAGATATACTCGAGCTCACCGACGGCAGAATAATTGACATCGGCGGAATACTCCCCCTTAAATAACAGCCTTTGACGATAAAAGGTCGAGACAGATGAGAATTGTTTGTATTTTGTGGCAGAGCGCCGTTTCAGAGAAACGGATGCTATGTCGTGAAATACGGACAATTATCGCTGACCGACCGTATTACCCTCATTATCACACTGCATAACCAAAATGCGATAAGGCGGTGAGCCGTTCGCAGACTTCAGACGTCATCACTCCCCTGAGGCTGTCCTTAAGAAGACAAAAAGGGGACTATTTGTGATTTTTGTCTCCGACGAGCCGTACACAAGTACTGCAAAGGAGACAAAAATCAAGCACTTGAAAAAAGTCGGTGGTGCGCATCGACCTGATATACTGCGTTTTTTCAGCGAGGCTGATTTTCTTATATTTATCTGTGCGTCAAAGAGGCGGCTTTTTGCGCTTCTTAAGGAGGTTTTATGCACTCATTGGGTTTTGATATAGGCGGTACAAAATGTGCCGTAATTCTCGGCAGAGGCGAAATGCCCGAAAATCACGAGGATTTAATAATTGATAAAATCACCTTCCCCACAAACGTGGCAAGAGGCTGGAAAGCGATTGTTGACGAAATGATAGCCTCTGCAGACACACTTCTCTCCCGTAACGGCATCACCGACCCCGCAAGGGAGCTTATGGGCATCGGAATCAGCTGCGGCGGTCCCCTTGACAGCAGAAAGGGCACCATCAACTGTCCCCCGAATCTTCCCGACTGGGACAATGTCCCCATTTGTGAGCTTTTCCGTGAACACTTCGGAATCCGACCCAACTTGCAGAACGATGCCAACGCCTGCGCAGTTGCCGAGTGGAAATTCGGCTCAGGGCGCGGCACCGGGAATATGGTTTTTCTCACCTTCGGCACGGGTATGGGAGCAGGTCTTATTCTTGACGGCAGACTTTATTCGGGCACAAACGATATGGCAGGTGAGGTCGGTCACATCCGCCTTGAAAAAACGGGACCCGTGGGCTACGGCAAGGAGGGCTCCTTCGAGGGCTTCTGCTCGGGCGGCGGTATAAAAAGACTCGGTCTTATGATGATGGAGGAGGCAAAAAAGAACGGCACCGAAAGCGTGCTCTTCTCCGAGGAGGAAATTTCAGCAAGGACCATTGCCCTTGCCGCACGAAGCGGGGACACACTCGCAAAGAAAATTTACGACACCTGCGCCGAAAAGCTCGGTATGGGGCTGAGTATTCTTATTGACGTCCTCAACCCCGAGGCAATCGTCATCGGCAGCATCTATTCAAGAAGCAACGACCTTTTTGACGGTATTATTAATAATGTAATAAATAAAGAGGCGCTGAGCCTTTCGGGGGCAGTATGCAGAATATTACCTGCCGCCCTCGGTGACAGCATAGGCGATTATGCCGCCCTCGGACTTGCATTCTGAAAAAAGAGCCTTGAAGGAGAATGAAAAATGAACACACCCGAAAAGATTTTCGATAAATTATATAAGGACTACCCCGTCCTTTCAGAAAACCGCAGTGATATTGACTGCGCCTTCGCACTTCTGACAAAATGCGCACGTGAAAGCGCCTTTATTTACTGCTGCGGAAACGGTGGCTCTGCCGCTGACTCCGAGCACATCACGGGTGAGCTTATGAAGGGCTTTATCCTTAAAAGACCCCTTAAGGCAGAGGAAAAGGCACGCTTCTCCCACATTGAAAACGGTAAGGATATCGCAGATAAATTGCAAAGAGGCATACGCTGTATTTCCCTTGTAAGCCAGTCGGGTGTAATTTCAGCCTTCGCAAACGACATCGATCCCTCACTTGTGTATGCTCAGCAGGTTTATGCCTATGCTAAAAGCGAGCACGACGTGCTCATTGCCCTTTCCACATCGGGTAACTCACTTAACATTGTAAATGCAGTAAAGGCTGCCAAGGCGGCAGGCATAAAAACGCTTTCAATCACGGGTGCAAAGGAAAGCCTTCTTTCAGAGCTTTCGGACGTAACCATAAAGCTTCCCACCACCGTAACCTACGAGGTGCAGGAGCTGACCCTCCCCGTTTATCACGCTCTGTGCGCCGCACTTGAGGCGGAAATCTTCGGAGCGGACGAATAATCCCGCAACAAAAAAAATCAGGGTATCAACCGATCAAGGCTGATACCCTTTTTTTTATATTCAATCAGAAGCTTTTAGTGAAGAAATAGTATGAATTTGAGGTAAGGCTTGTTTTCTGAAGCATTGAAAGGAAAATGCCGACTCCGATATCAAAGGAGATATCAAATACGTGGTTATATCTTGCCGCAACGGGAGCAAGGCTATTGGCATTGATATAATACTCAACCACAAGTGAGGACCTTACGGTACCCGAATTGGTCATCATTCCTGCCATGCCCTCCATTTCCTTTGCAAGAACATCGAATTCCTGAGCAATTCCTGCTCTTGTAGCCTCAAGGGTCTTGTTGTAGTCCTTTGCATAAATCTTGTCGTATACGGAGACACCCGTAACGGGCTTTGTGATATCAATGCTCTGGTCGGGAAGCACAATTGTCACCTTATAAAGTGCGGGATATTCACGACCCTTGATATCTGTAAGGTCATATTCCGTTTTACCCGAGGTGAATTTATCGGGAAGAGAGCTTACAAAGCCGACACCGCTTACCTTCTCTATGGTGATGCTCTTTACGTCACTGTCAGTGAGTGTGCTTACGTAATCCGTGTTTCTTGAATGGAAATTATCCTTTGTAATCAGTCTGTTTTTGTCAAGGGGCAGATAGGAAACGCTTGTGGAGGCTGCCATTTGGGAGCTGTCCAGCGCACCTGCAAACAGACCGCTTACCTGAGGCTTGTCATAATGCTCAATGTCCTCAAAAATGCCCGTATAGTAGTTGATTCCGTTTTCCGAGGTCTTAAGCGTATTCACAATATCGTTGAAGGCAGGAAGCACTGCATTACAGCCGTCCTCTGCGCACCTTGTGGTGCCCGTAAGGCTTATAGCCCTGAAATCGTGCTCGTGGTCGTAAATTACCTGCTGAGCCCTTATAACCGCATTGCATACTGAGCAGTGTGAGCCCTCTGTAAGTCCCGGAGAATTCTCCGTAGGGGGAACTGCAGGGTCAATAACCTCTGTATGACCGAATGCGGGAATTATCTCAGCCCCCTCAAGGGATGCGTTACAGTCCTTGCAGATAATGCCCTCATTTCTGCCGTCCTTGGTGCAGGAAGGCTCAAGTGCCTCAATCTCAACGGGATAATGACCGAGGGCAGGCACCTCCTTCTGTGCCTTTGTAACCATATTACAGGCTGAGCAATGAGCGCCCGCTGAAAGACCCTTTTCGGTGCAGGTAGCAGACACAGCCTCATCCGTCACAATAGTATGACCGAGGGCAGGAATCTCCTCGGGAGCCTTGAGAAGAGCATTACATACCGAGCAGTATTCACCCGCAGTAAGACCCTTTTCCGTGCAGGTGGCAGGCACAGCCTCCTCCTTCACAACGGTGTGACCGAAGGCAGGAATCTCCTCCTGAGCCTTTATAAGCTTATTGCATACCGAGCAGTGTGAGCCCTCTGTAAGACCCTTTTCTGCGCAGGTGGGAGCCTCAGCCTTGTCCTTTACCTCAGTATGACCGAGAGCCGCAACCTCCTCCTGAGCCTTTATAACCTTCTTGCAGACTGAGCAGTGTGCGCCCTCTGAAAGACCCTTTTCCGTGCAGGTGGCAGGCACTGCCTCATCCGTCACGGCAGTGTGACCCGTTGCCGCAATATCCTCGGTATAAGAATCACCGCAGGAGCAGGTAAAGGTCGTAACACCCTTTTTCTCGCAGGTAGCGGCAGTGGTTACAGCAGAGGTGTAGCTGTGGGTATGAAGCGTTTCAAGTCCTACAGCCGCTCTTAATATAAGACGGGCGTCGGTAGCATCAACGTCACCGTCACTGTCCACGTCAGCAAGAAGCATTTCCTCAGCCGTGAGCTTATGAAGCCCTACAGCCGCACGAAGAGCCGTTCTTGCATCAGCAGAATCAACCTTTCCGTTTGAATCCACGTCACCTGTGTCAGCGGCAGCCGCAAGGGGCAATACGCTCATAAGCATAAGTGCTGAAAGCACAAGTGCAATTATTTTCTTTTTCATAATTATTCCTCCGGATAACAAGTCTCATTTAAGACAGATTATACACCATTATTTCACAGATATCAACACAATAAAAAGCAGTGATGCAAAAAACTGAGTCTTTCACATCACTGCAGCTTTTATTCAGCTGAGAAATTGTTGTTAAAGAAATAATATGAATTGGATGTCATATCCATCTTCTGATCCATTGTAAGATACTTTGTAACGCCAAGCCTATCGGTAAGCTTAATGTTAAAATCAACGTCAATCACGTGGCTGTATCTTGCCGCAACGGGAGTGAAGGTGTCGGTGGTGAGGTAATACTCAACTGTAAGAGAAGCCCTTACAGTACCCGTATTCTTCATCTTTATCATACCCTCAAGGCCTGCCAGCTCCTGAGAAAGAGAATCGAAGCCGCCTGAAACCTCTTTTCTCATGGCCTCAAGTGTCTTGTTGTAGTCCTTTGTATAAATCTTGTCGTATGGGGAGGCTCCTGAAACGGGCTGTGTGATATCAATGCTCTGGTCGGGAAGAACAATTGTTACCTTATAAAGCTCGGGGAACTCGTAAGCCTTGATTGCGCCGAGATTATACTCATTCTTGCCTGAGGTGAATTTGTCGGGAAGAGCGCTTACAAAATCAACGGTCTCAGCCCTTTCAAGACTGATGCTCTTTACGTCGGAATCGGCAAGATCACTTACGTAGCCTGTATTCTTTGAATGGAACTGAGCTCCGACAGGATAGTCAACCTTAAGGGGTGCATAGGTAACCTCTGTGGATTCAGATAACTCCTCGCCCTCCATCAGCTCTGCAAGCATACCGCTGAGCTGAGGCTCGTCAAAATGGGAGATATCCTCAAATATGCCGGTATAGCAATCTGCCTTGCCGTTGGGAGCCTTAAGCTCGTTCACGATGTCGTTGAAGGCAGGAAGCACTGCATCACAGCCGGGGTGAGTGCATTTTGTTTCTCCCGTAAGGCTTATTGTGCTGAACTGATGCTTTGTGTGTGCCTCGGGAGCTTCGGGCTCGTCGGGAATCTCAGGCTCGTCGGGAGTCTCGGGCTCCTGAGCCTCGGGAAGCTTTTCAAGGCCTACAGCCGCACGGAGAATAAAACGGGCATCGGTAGCATCAACAGTATTATTGAAGTCAACGTCAGCCGCCTTCTTAGCGTCCTCTGTAAGAGTATCAAGTCCTACAGCCGCACGAAGAGCAAGTCTTGCATCGGTAGAATCTATCTTGCCGTTTGCATCAACGTCCCCCGTCATGCCCGCAAGAGCGGACATGGGGAGCATCATAACACATAATAAGGTTGCCAAAGCAACGCTGATTACAGCTTTTAATTTCATCTGGGTTTTATCCTTTCTTTATGCAGCGGGCTGATAGCCGTGGAATACGTATATATCCTTAGTGTTGGTCTTGGTAATAGTATCCATGCTGCCCTTGATGGTAAGACCGATACTGATATTCATATCCATATGCTGCTTCATGCTTTCTGTTGCCTCGTAAACAGCAATGATGGGCTCGTAGGTTTCTTCAAGGAAGTAGTAGGTAACCTTACCGTCTGTTGTAAGATCGTCAAGGGTCATATTCATGGTCATACCCTGTTCACTTGTCTGCATATAAAGCTTGTGGTCACTGTTCTCCAAAAAGTGTGTTGCTGAACAGCTTGCGGGACAATCCTTGCTGTGATCTAAGCCAAAGAGTTCTTCTCTTACATCAATACCCAAAATTTTCTGAAGAGATGTTTTCTCTGCTACAGGAAGCTCATTAATACCGCCGTAATACTTTTCATTTTTAACGTCAACAGTAACCTTGATTACGTTTTCATCAATCTCTTTTGCCTTGTACTTTGTAAGGTCGTATTCGTTCTTGCCGTATGTAATCTTATCGTCAAAGCCTTCAAATACCTTGCTGAATTCAAGACCGGAAATTCTTTCAACGGAAATTGAATCGATATCCGCTTTTTCGAGATCCGCAAAAACGTAATTCTCGCCAGCAGGAAGAGACCATTTTACCATAGCAGTCTTAGACCAGGAATAGGTTACAGGGGTAACTGCCATTTCCTCTTCAAACATATCCTTAACGGTTGATGTCCATATGCCGAAGTTAATATTTTCGGACTTGTTTTCGGCAGATGTCTTGGAAATTCTGTGAAGATAACTGTAGTAGTCGTTATAGGATGAGGTCTTTATCTTGTTTGCTACAGCCTCGAAGGTTGCAAGCTTATCTGTGCAAGCCTCACCACAGCGTGTGCAGAAGAAGGTGGAAACCGTATTGTTGTTTCCGTAAGATACATATGCAGAGCTATTAATATCAAAATCGTGTCCGAAATGGGGCTGTGTAACCTCACCGCAGGTAAGACATACAACGTCTGTCGTACAGGTCTGGATACCGCTTTCTTTGTGACCCTTTGCGGGAATGTCAATTCTTGTGCCTGCACCGAGATCCATTCCGCAGCCCTCACGTGTACAAACACCGGAGCTGATAATATATCCGGGGTCGGTACATGTAGCAGGCTTAGCAGTAGTATTTGAGTGACCCAATGCATCCTGAACGATAGCAGTGTATTCATATCCGCAGTCATCACAGCGAAGAGTCTGAGTACCTGCAGTTTCACACTTTGCTTCCGTTGCAGGACCGGTTGCCGTCATATACTTATGTGCACCGTAGTTTTCGGTTTCAGCAACAACGTCGTTACAAACCTTACATCTTTCAACAGTCTTGCAGGAATCGCCCTGTGCATAGGAAGCACCTGCAACTTTTACTGTTTCAAGGTCACAGGGAGCAAAGCCCAGATCCTCTGTCTTCTTGTCGTTACAAACAGTACAGTAGGAAACCCTAACACCTGCCTCAAGGCAGGTAGCTGTTACGCTTTCCTTGTTGTCCTTCTTGTAATCGTGACCTGTAGCCTCTTTGGGATTGGTTCTTTCCTCATAAGTACATACGGAGCAGGTCTGTGTATCATAACCACCCTCATCGCAGGTGGGATTCACCGTTGTCATTGCACCGAAGGTGTGACCGATACCGTTGGGGTGCTTTCCGCTTTCTGTGATGTTTTCAGAATCAATGTAACCACAGTAAATACACTTATATACGGTATATTCGTCAGCAGTACAGGAAGCCTCAACGACTACCTTTTCATAAATATGTGCGCCCTCCTCGGGAGCAATTACGGAGCCCTCTGCAGTTACAGCACCGCAGACGTCACACTTGTAGTCACCGGTGTAGCCGTTTACGGTACAGTTCTTCTCAACAACAGTGCTTTCGTCAAGAGAGCTTGAAACGTGTCCCGTTGCGGGAACGGTGGATGCATGCACGAGCTCTTCCTTACAAACCGAGCAGGTTACAATAGCCGTACTGCCGGGAGCTGTGCAGGTAGGGGGAACTGCAGTTCCGCTTACCTCTGTGTGACCCTTTGCAGGGATTTCTGTCTGAGGAACGAGAGTTATGTAGCATACAGAGCAGTGTGAGCCGTCAGTCATACCCTTGCCGGTACATGTAGCGGCATAGCCCTTGTCTGCTTCCTCAGTGTGACCCTTTGCGGGAATAGTCTGCTGAGCCTTGATTACCGTATCACATACTAAGCAGTATGAACCATCCGTCTTACCGGGCTCGGTGCAGGTTGCAGGTACAGCGGCCTGTAAAACAGCCTTGTGACCGAGAGAAGCAACGGGCTTCTGTGCCACAATAACCTTATTACATACTGAGCAGTGTGAGCCCTCTGTCTTACCCTCTGTGGTGCAGGTAGCGGCAACTGCCTTATCAGCTACTGCAGTGTGTTCCTTTACGGGAATAGTCTCCTGAGCCTTGATAACTGCATTACATACCGAGCAGTGTGAGCCGTCAGTCTTACCCTCTGTGGTGCAGGTAGCGGCTGTGCCCTTGTCTGTTACTGCAGTGTGACCCTTTGCAGGAATTACCTCCTGAGCCTTGATAACTGCATTACATACTGAGCAGTGTGTGCCGTCAGTCTTACCGGCAGCTGTGCAGGTAGCGGCTGTGCCCTTGTCTGTTACAGCCTTGTGACCCTTTGCAGGAATCACCTCCTGAGCCTTTAATACCTTGTTACATACCGAGCAGTGTGTACCCTCAGTCTTACCGGCAGCAGTACAGGTAGCGGCTGCTGCCTTATCGGTTACTGCCTTGTGACCCGTTGCAGGGATTTCCTCGGTATAACTGTCACCGCAGGAGCAGGTAAAGGTCTTTACACCCTTATTTTCGCAGGTTGCGGCAGTTGTTACGGCTGATGTGTAGCTGTGAGAGTGAAGCTGTTCAAGTCCGACAGCCGCTCTTAATATAAGACGGGCATCGGTAGAATCAACGTCACCGTCAAAATCAACGTCAGCAAGAGCAAGCTCAGCGGCGTTAAGCTTATCAAGTCCTACAGCCGCACGAAGAGCCGTTCTGGCATCCGTAGCATCAACCTTTCCGTTGGAGTCCACGTCACCCAGAGTTGCCGCCATTGAAAGGGGCAGGGCGCTGAGGAGCATCAGCACGGAAAGAACAATTGCAAATACTTTCTTTTTCATAATGTGCCTCCTAAGAGATTTCAGGGGACAAGCCCACTTGTAATAAATTATACACTAAAAGTATACTCTTCGCAATATAATAAATAAAAAAAAGACACGCACTTTTAACCAAAGTTACGTGTCGTATTTTATGAACAATTTATGAATGCTGTTTTTCCGTCACTCACAGCTCAATCTGTACGTCGCTCAAAAATGAGGAGGAAAACTCATCGTGCGTGATTAAAACCGCGGTTTTTCCCGTAATTTCTTCCTTTATGACCTGCGCCACGGCTCTGAGAGTATCCCCGTCAAGCTCCCTTAAGGGCTCATCAAGGAAATATAAATCTCCTCCGAAGCTCAGCGCTCTTGCAATTGCAAGCCTTCTTTTCATACCGCCGCTGAGAGCCCCTGCCTTCTTGTCCTTGTGGTCGAGAAGCCCCGTCCTCTCAAGAAAATACTCAGCCCTTTTTCTGTCGGGCGCAACGGTCAGTATGTTATCAAGCACGGACTTATGCTCAAGGAGTCTGTTTTCCTGAAAAACAAAGGTGCACACGGGTCTTTCACGGTATATGACCTCACCCGAGTCCGCCTCTTCAAGACCTGCAATAATTCTCATAAGAGTGGTCTTTCCTCTGCCCGACGCACCCGTCAGAGCAGTACACCTTCCCTTTTCAATAACAAGGGAAACGTTCTCAAGCACGCCTTTACCGTCAAAGCTCTTTGAAACGTTTTTTACCTCAATCATACCCTTTTCCCCCTTTTTCCGAGAATACAGCCGAGGATTTTTTCAAGAATCACACTCATTACGATAACGGTTATTGTCCACGCGAAAAGCTGAGGCGATTCAAGGTAAACCTTGGCATCGGATATGCCGGCACCTATGGTGTTTTTCGGACTGCAGATAACCTCTGCCGCAATTCCTGCCTTCCACGAAAGCCCCATTGCGGTTATTGCCGCCGCCGAGAAATAGGGCTTCGCGGCAGGGATATAAATATCCCTTATTCTGTTTTTACGGCTCATTCCGAAGACCTGCGCCATTTCAAGAAGCTTCCTGTCGGGACTGTCAAGCCCCTCAGAAACGTTAGCCCACAGCACGGGCACGGTTATAAGTGCGCAGGTAAAGGCAGGCACCGCCTTCGAGCTCATCAGCACAAGCGCCAGCACAATGAAGGATGCCACGGGAGTTGCCTTTACGATGTGAAGAAGAGGTGCAAAAAGGGTCTTCAGCACCTCGCTTAAATGTGTCAGCACACCGAGAAGGGCTCCTGCAATAACACCTGCAGTCCAGCCTGCAAGCACCTTGTAAAGGGAGTTAAGGCAGGACAGATAAAACTCCTTTTCCCTCAGAAGAGACGAGAATGCCGCCGCCACCGCACGGGGAGAGGGAACTAAAAGCTCCATATCCACCCATTCGCAGACAGCAAACCACACCCCGAGCCAGAAAAGCAGGGCAAGGGGTGCCTTAAGGTATGACGGAATTCTCATTCCGTGTTTTTTCTTATTTTTACGCATCAGTCTGCAACGGCATAGAAGCCGTCACCGGGTACTGCTCCGCCTACTGCCTTGGGATTGGAATCAAAGAGCACCTGAAGGTATGCGCTTACGTTGGCCTTCATTTCCTCACCCGTCATAACGGTGATGTTGCAGTTGGGGATAGCCTTTGAAGCAACTGCAGCCTTTGCAATGTCAAACTTTTCAATAATAACGCCTGCTGCCTCGGGGTCTGCATTTACAGCGTTTACGGATGCCTCGTAGTCCTTTAAGAATGCCTCAACAGCCTCGGGATTGCTTTCGAGGAAATCCTTTCTTACTGCGATACAGCCCATTGTAAGCTCGCCGCCGCCCAGAGCCTTCCATTCCTTTGTAAGGTCAAGCTGGACGCTGAAGGAGGCATCCTGACCCTTCATCTGTGTAACGAAGGGCTCGGGAAGAAGAATAACCTCGTAGCCGCCTGACTTTGCCTTTGAAATAACCTCAGCGTGCTCACTTGCATATTCAACGAAAACGTCGGTATCAATGGTAAGTGAGTTGCTCTCAAGAATGTAATTGAGAACGTATTCCGTGGTTGTGCCCTGACCTGCGGAAAGAATTGTCTTGCCCTTGAGGTCAGCAACGGTTTTGATGGTGTCATCGTTGCTCATAAGATAGATAACACCGAGGGTGTTTACTGCAAGAATCTGCACGTTGCCCTCTGTTTTTGCATTGAGCACAGCCGCAACGTTTGTGGGAAGAGCCGCCATATCAAGCTCTGAATTTATAAGGGCTGTCTGTAACACGTCGGGAGCGCCTGCAAGGGTGAGATTGTAGTCTGCATTTGCAGTGCCCTGCTCGTCGTTGTCAAGAAGCACTGCGGCACCCATACCCGTGGGGCCCTTGAGAAGACCGATATTGATAACTGCCTTTTCTGCGGCAGTGGTTTCCTCTGCCGTTGTTTCCTCTGCCACCGTACCGCAGGCGGTGAACACAAGGGTGAAGGCTAAAATAACTGCTAATACTGATAATACTTTTTTCATGGTTTTCATTTCCTTTCAATGGTTACGCTTTTGCCGTTTCTTGTAAGAAAGCCCTCCCCGGTCAGCCTGTCAAAGGCTCTGTAGAGGGACGTTCTGCCCATTCCGAGAGCTGAGGCAAGACGGCTTCCCGACAGCGGAAGAAGGAAGGTATCCGAGCCCTGACGCTTTGCGGCTTCAAGAAGATACGATCTTAAAGCCTCCACGGAATCAGGTGCGGAAATACTCTCGATTTTTCCGTTAAGGAAACAGATTTTACGGCTTAACAGCGACAGATATTTTTCAAGAATATCGGGGTATCTTCCGAAAAGAGACATAAGCTGCTCACTGGATATGAAAAGAAGCCGTGAATTCTCCGCAGCCCTCACCGTGGTGGGAAAGGTGCTTCCCTCACCGAAAAGGCAGGACATTCCCGAAATGGAGCCCTCCCCGAGAGTGCTCATAAAAAGACTGCCCTTTGAAACCTCAAGACTGCCCCTGAGAACAAGACAGAGCCTGACGTCCGTCTCGCCCTCGGAAAAAACCGTGTCCCCCTTTGAAAGGGTTGCCGTTTCGTATTTTCCCGAGCAAAGAAGCTCCTTAATAAGCTCCTCGGAGGAATCCGCAAACAGTGAGCTTTTCAGCAATGCACTTACGTCATTTTTCTTCATAATACACCGCCCTTCTGCAAAAATATCGGAATTCTGTTCCTTTTGGAACATTATATCAGATTTTTAACACATTGTCAACCTGAAAAACCCCGCAAGCCCGTTCTGAGCTTATCCCGGAACACCCTTATAAAAAGGCAGACCCGAGCCCCTTTCTCCCCTGAGCTTTGTTAACGCTGTGTTAAATATAGGCATTAACAAAAAAACACTTGAATTAATGCAATATATTATGTATAATTAACACATAAAATGCCTTAGTGCATCAAAAAAACGGAGGTAATCCAATGAAAAACACCGTAAAAAAGGTTATCTGTATGCTTTTATGCGTACTTATGGTAACAGCAACCCCCTTAAGCGCACTTGCGATAGAGCTTAACAGCGTCCCCGTAATTTACGTGGGTGACTCCTCTGAAAATGCTCTCTACATAAATCCCAATAAGAACAACTCAGCAGTTGCCTTTGATATGAATTCCTCGGATTTCACGGGTGACGTCACAAATCTTCTTATGGGCATAGTCCTTTCAGACATTGTTGATACCTCAACGGGCATCAACTCCGTAAAGACGGGCATCAAGGGTATGATGGACGGCATCCTCTGTGCACCCGACGGCACCTCCGCTTCATCGGACGTAGGCGTGTGGTACTATAACGACCCCGTTTCAATGCACATGGAGGACTCCATTGCTACCGCCAATATGAAGAGCTTCCTTTCCGCGGCTTCAGGCTTCGTGACTGCAGACGAGATTTTCTTCTTCTCCTACGACTGGAGACTTGACCCTCTTTATTCGGCAGAAACACTTCGCGATTACATTGACCACGTGCTCACAATAACCGGCAAGGGCAGTGTTGCAATCTTAAGCGTAGGCACCGGCGGTGTTATCACCAACTCCTACCTTTATGCACATCCCGACCACGCTGAGGACAACGTAAGCTCAGCAGTATTCTACGGCTGTCCCATCCTCGGCAATGCTGTCATCGGTGACCTTATGACGGGTCACATTGTAAGAACAAGAGACGACTATGACAGCTTCCTTGACAGCGTTACAGACGGTGTTACGGGTGAATACAGAGGCGCCGCTTTTATGGATTACCTTTCAGACGATGCAACGGGCGCTATTTACGGTATAGGTGCAACAATCCTCGGCAACAACTCAATTACCGCTCTTCTCATAAAGCTTACCCTCCTTCTGGGTATCTCAATCGGTGAATCTCAGGACCTTCACAAGACCCTCGGTCTGGCATACAACAATCTTGCAAACAGCGCAGACGATGTTATTTATGAGGATTTCCTCAAGGAATATTTAAGAAATATGCCCGGTCTCTGGGCACTTGTTCCCGAGGATGACTTTGAATATGCAAAGGAATTCCTCTTTGACGGTGAATTAATCAACAACAAGCTCGAAAGCAAGATTGACGCCTACAGATACGTTCAGAAGAGCACTGCAGAAACCTTTACAAATGCAAAGGCAAGCGGCATAAACGTATGTGTTGTTACGGGCTACGGCTATCAGATTATCCCCCTCACGGCAAGCGTTGACGACGTTTCCGACGGTATCGAATCCGTAAAGTATTCCTCAGCAGGCGCAGTTACAACAGATAACAGCAAGGAGCCTGACCACCTTATTTACTGTGTAAACGAAAAGCACAACCACGTTTCTCCCGACAACGACATCAATGCCGCATATTCAATGCTTCCCGAAAACACCTGGTTCCTTCAGAACGTTCCCCACGGTGATATGACAAAGGCTCCCGTGGCAACCTTCCTTGTATGGCTCCTCTTCGGCTACTCACAAAGACACGTAAGAGAAAATGCAAGCTACACTCAGTTTATGAGCTATTCAACATATTCGGGAGCACTTTCTCCCTACACCACACCCGGTGATGAATTCGGCGAAACAAAGTACGGTGACGTTGATTTCAACGGTACGGTTGATGCCGCCGATGCAAGAGCCGCTCTTCGTATCTCAGTAGGACTTGACACTGCAACAAAGGAAGTAAAGCTTATTGCAGACGTTGACGGAAGCGGTGTAGTTGATGCAACGGATGCAAGACTAATTCTGCGCTATACAGTAGGCCTGGAAAACAGCTTTCCGGCATAAAAACCGTTACGGATTTGTATGCTGAAAAAGTAAAAGGTAATATAAATAGTGAAAAAGTAAGTAACAATATTTAAAATACCAAAGGACGGTGATTAATACACCGTCCTCTTTTTTATGCTTTTGTTTCTTTCAACATTTTCCGCAAGGAAAATATATCACTGATGCGAAGCATCAATATCACTGCGAAGCAATATCACTTTTTGCGAAGCAAAAAATATCACTGCAAACGCGGGGTGAGCGTTTGCTCATATCCACCAGGCGGCGGCACAGTCCTCGGTAATAAGGCAGTTCTTGAGAGTACCTACAGCCTTGGAAAGACCCTCGTTCTGGCTCATAAGAGAATCCTCGTGCTCAATGGAAAGAGCCCAGTCGTAGCCCACAAGACGGAGATTTGAAATAATATCCTTCCAGTAAAGCTCGTCGTTGCCGTAGCCTACGCTGCGGAAAATCCAGGAGCGGTTGATTTCGTCGCTGTAAAGCTTCGTATCAAGCACACCGGTTCTTGCGGTGTTGTACTTGTCGATTCTTGTATCCTTTGCGTGAACGTGGAAAATAGCATCGCCGAGAGCGCGGATAACCGCAACGGGCTCCATACCCTGCCAGATAAGGTGGCTGGGGTCAAAGTTTGCACCGATTTCGGGACCTACTGCCTCACGGAGTCTGAGAAGAGTTTCCGTGTTGTAAACGCAGAAGCCGGGATGCATTTCGAGAGCGATTTTGTTAACGCCGTGCTCCTTGGCAAAAGCAACAAGGTTCTTCCAGTAGGGAATGAGCACCTCGTTCCACTGCCAGTCGAGAATGTCAAGGAAGTCGTTGGGCCAGGGGCAGGTTACCCAGTTGGGATACTTTGCGCCCTCGTGGTCACCGGGACAGCCTGAGAAGGTGTTGATCTGATGAAGACCGAGCTTCTCAGCAAGTAAAATAGCGTTTCTGATAGCCTTGTCAGCCTCAGCCGCCTCAGCCTTGTTGGGATGAACGGGGTTAGCGTGGCAAGAAAGAGCAGAAATCTGAACGTTGTACTTTTTGATAAGAGCGCAGAATTCCTCGAATGCCTTTTCGTCATTGAGAAGCACCTCGGGGTCAGCGTGAGCATTTCCCGGATAACCGCCGACACCGATTTCAACCATTTCAATGCCGAGGGAAGTAAAATATTTAAGACCCTCTTCAACAGAGAGGTTGCTTAAAAGTGTAGTAAAAACACCAAGCTTCATTGTGTTTTCCTCCGAAATTATATTTTCAGGGGACGGACACCCGTCCCCCTTTAAGCGAAGCGGAAAAGCCGTCAGGCTTCCTGAACATTTGCCGAAGGCAAATATATCACACCGTGAGAATCACGGTATATCACTGCCGTAAGGCAATATCACTCTTTGCGAAGCAAGAATATCACTTGCAAATTAACGGTTTTCCGTTAATTTACATTGGCCTTAAGCCACTGCATGCTTCTTGTGATGTCGGAAATTCCGTCAGGCTCGGGATCGTCATTTTCAAGAATAAGCCACTGAATACCGTTGTCCTTAGCAGCTCTTACAACAGTTGCAAGGTCGTTGTTGCCCTCGCCGAGAGCCATAGGATGACCGTCAATACCGTCCTTGATGTGAAGGTGAGGAATTATATCCTTGTACTCTGAAATGAGTGCATAGTTATCCTTGCCTGCGTGGAAGGACCAGTACGTATCTATCTGCATATGGCAGTTAGCGGCAAGTCTTTCAAAGATTGTGCCGGGAACGGTGTTGTAAAGAGGCTCAAGGAATTCCTGAGTGTGGTTGTGGAAATAAACAGCCATACCCTCTTTAGCGGCAGCCTTGTCAGCGTTACCCATAATTTCGATAACCTCGTTGAGGGAGGCTTCTGTTTCGGTGTCAGCACCGCCGATACCGAGGGTCTTTGCACCGATAACCTTACCGAAGCGAAGAGTTTCCTCAAGGTTTTCAGCCTTGAAATCGTTAAGTCCCATATGTGCGCCTACTGCAACAAGACCGATTTCATCAAGGTGAGCCTTAAGCTCCTCGGCAGAATAGCCGTGGAAGCCTGCGAATTCAACGCCGTCAAAGCCGAGAGCCTTGACCTTTCTTAAAATGTCTATAAAGTTCTCACCGTTTTCCATGTGGTGACGCAGAGAATATAACTGAACAGCAAGTTTCATATCAATTCTCCTCAGTCCTCAAAATAAACAGCCTTGCCTGTCTTTGCGGATTCATAGATAGCCTCAAGAATCTTGGTTACACAAAGAGCCTGCTCGGGAAGAACGCAAGGGTCGGTATCTGTAAGGATAGCGTTGATCCACTGATACATATCGAGCTCTGAGGGATCACCCTTCTTACCGTCGTAGAAGGCAACACCGCCTGCATCAAGGTTGGGAGTTTCAATTGTCTGTCTGCCGTGCTTAACCTTGTTTACGCGAAGGTCGCCCTTTGTTGTAACACCGCCGTCAACACCGCAGAGTGTGTAGCAGGCTTCGTTGGCATCAGCAACGTTGAGAGCCCAGGAGGCCTCAAGCATAACAACTGCACCGTTCTTCATAACGATGTGACCGAAGGCAGAATCCTCAACAGTGAACTTTTCGGGATCCCAGTCACCCCAAGCATTAGCTGTATTTGTCTGATCAGCAAGCTTTCTGAAGGTGTTACCTACAACCATCTTGGGCTCGTAGTTATCCATCATATAAAGAGTAAGGTCGAGAGCGTGTGTACCGATGTCGATAAGGGGACCGCCGCCCTGCTCGTATTCGTTAAGGAAAACACCCCAGGTGGGAACTG
>JAZRST010000025.1:0-13212 GCA_045651625.1 Acutalibacteraceae bacterium
CCGTTCATTCACATTCATCACAAAGACTCCCCCCGCTGCAGTTCTTATCAAGAAGGCTGCCGGTATTGAAAGCGGTTCCGGTGTCCCCAACAAGACAAAGGTTGCTTCCCTTACAAAGGAGCAGGTCAGAAAAATCGCAGAGCAGAAGATGCCCGACCTTAACGCTGCTACAGTTGAAGCTGCTATGAGCATGATCGCTGGTACAGCACGTAGCATGGGCGTTACTGTTGTTGATTGATCGGCGGAGGTAGAGAAATATGAAACACGGTAAGAAGTATATTGAAAGCGCAAAGCTCGTAGACAGAACAAAGCTTTACGAAGCAAACGATGCGCTCGCACTTGCAATTGAAACTGCAAAGGCAAAGTTTGACGAAACAGTAGAAGTACACGTACGTCTCGGTGTTGACTCACGTCACGCTGATCAGCAGGTCAGAGGCGCTGTTGTTCTTCCCAACGGTACCGGTAAGAGCGTAAGAGTTTGCGTATTCGCAAAGGGCGACGAAGCTAAGGCTGCTGAAGAAGCAGGCGCAGAAATCGTTGGTGCAGAAGAACTCGTTGCTAAGATCCAGGGCGAAGGCTTCATGGATTTCGACGTTTGTATCGCTGCTCCCAACATGATGGGTCTTGTAGGCCGTCTCGGTAAGGTTCTCGGTCCCCGCGGACTTATGCCCTCTCCCAAGGCAGGTACTGTTACTCCCGACGTTGCTAAGGCTGTTAACGAAGCTAAGGCAGGTAAGATCGAGTACAGACTTGACAAGACAAACATCATCCACTGCCCCATCGGCAAGGCTTCCTTCGGTGCAGAAAAGCTCTATGAGAACTATGCAACCCTCCTTGACGCTATCGTTAAGGCTAAGCCCGCTGCAGCAAAGGGTCAGTACATCCGTTCCTGTGTTGTTACATCAACAATGGGCGTAGGCATCAAGATCAACCCCAACAAGGTTCTTGTAAGTGCTGAATAATTAAAAAAATATATTGACAAAGGCATTATCTTGTGATAAAATACCTTTGTTGCTGTTCTTAAGACAGCAGGTGCATTAATTTGCGTAAGTTTTACCGCCTGCCGAGGAATGGATATAGAAACTGATGTTTTTATGCCCTTTCGCGGTTTTCGGCGGAAGGGCTATATTTATTAATTTCATAAGGCAGGTGAAACAATTTGCCAAGCGTAAAAGTTTTAGAAGAAAAGAAGGCTCAGGTAGCTGCTCTTAAGGAGAAGTTCGACGGTGCTGTTGCAGGTGTTGTTGTTGATTACAAGGGTATTTCCGTTGCTGACGACACAAAGCTCCGTAAGGAACTCAGAGAAGCAGGCGTTGAGTATTCTGTAGCAAAAAACACTCTTATCCGTCTTGCTATCGACGGTACTGCTCTTGCAGCTATGGATGATGTTCTTAACGGAACAACAGCTGTTGCTACAAGTAAGGAAGACTACGTTGCAGCTGCAAGAATCCTTTCCAAGTTCGCTGAAAAGAACGATAACTTCAAAATCAAGGCAGGTTTCCTTGATGGTGAGCTTATCTCTCTTGAAAAGGTTGACTCTCTTGCAAAGCTTCCCTCCAAGGAACAGCTTCTTGCAACAGTATGTATGGCATTCCAGGCTCCTATGGCTTCCTTTGCACGTGTAATTCAGGCTATAGTTGACAAAGACGGTGAGGCTGCTCCCGCAGAGGCTCCCGCAGAAGAAGCTGCTCCCGCAGCTGAAGAAGCAGCAGAATAATTGCTGTAAAACAAATCAAAAATTAACTAAAATTATTTATTTGGAGGAAAATTAAAATGGCATCCGAAAAGATTATTGCTATTGTTGACGCTGTTGCTGAACTTTCAGTTCTTGAACTCAGCGAACTCGTTAAAGAAGTAGAAGAAAGATTTGGCGTAAGCGCTGCTGCTGCAGTTGCTGTTGCTGCTCCCGTAGCAGGCGAAGCTGCTGCTGCTGAAGAAAAGACAGAATTTGACGTTGTACTCGAGTCCTTCGATGCAGCTGCAAAGATCAAGGTTATCAAGGTTGTTAGAGAACTTACAGGTCTCGGTCTTGCTGAAGCTAAGGCTGCTGTTGAAGCTGCTCCCAAGGCTCTCAAGGAAGGCATCTCCAAGGATGACGCTGAGGCTGCAAAGGCAAAGCTTGAAGAAGCTGGCGCAAAGGTTTCAATCAAATAAGTTATCTGAAAAGAATACTTATCCGCACTTGTCCGAAAGGTCAGGTGCGGTTTTTTTTGTTGCCGTCCGGTAAAAAAATAAACAGACGTTTAGTTGGGTTTTTTCTGCTTTTGTCTGAAAAGTTTGACTTTTTATGTGTTTCTTGCTATAAAGAAAATATAAGAGCGCCGAAAGGAGATTACTATGGATAATATTTTTGTTGAAGAAAATGTCAGTTATGATAATCTGAATGACGGAATACCGAAAAAGAAAATTATTCTGTTTTCTGTTCTTGCGGCTTGTCTGCCCGCGCTTTTTGAAGAGCTTGGCACTCCTGTTGTGTATGAAATTATGTCCCGTAATATCAATATTTCGCCTGTTTTTATGTCAGGAGCCGGGATCTTTATCAGCTTTATTGCAGCACTAAGCAGGCTTGTCCTTCTTGCTGCAGGAGGCAAAAGTATTACCCGCTCAAAAGACGGTGCTGTGAGATTTATGGGTATTTTTGTGTTTTCTGCCGCGATTACCTCTTGTGTTACCGGTATTTTCGGTTTTCTTGAACATGCACCCGCTCATACTGAAATTATCAGTTGGTTTTTTGTTGTGCTGAGCATCATTTCAGCACTGATTGCTGCAGCTCTTTGTATAAAGCTTTTTATTATTTTTGAATACAGAGCCGAAAACCGATATGTCACAGCCGCAGAAGCCTCTCTTTTCAGAAAAAGGCTGATTATTTTCCTTATTATAATATACGCTGTCAGCTTAATTACAAGCGGTATTGTGCCGTTCATTTATGCCCTGACAGGTACTGAAGAGGAAGCTGTTCAGCCGCTTTTGTATGTCACCGATATGATTTCATCGTTTGCGGCAATTCTTATAATGTGCCTCATTTATAAGCTCGCTTACGGTGTCAGAAAGGTAAAAGCCGATGTCATAGGCTTTGGCAGTGCATATTATATCGGCGGGGCTGTTACTGCTCCCGTAACCCTTCTTGTATCAGGGCTTTTGCGGGGACTGATTGTTACGGAAATCGGCAACTATATAGCACTTGTGCAGGGCTTTATCACGATGGGCCTTAGTCTGATTACAGGCATTGTTTCTCTTGTGATTATGTTTAAGGTTCTGAAAATCTTCTTCCCGGTAAAGGAAGAGCCTGCCCCTGAGCCTGATGACCGTGCCGAACGGATTCTCAGAAATCTCATAGCATCCAAGAGGGATACGGATGCCGAAAATTAAATAAAAAAATACGGACATCGGAGGAGAAATCCCCTGATGTCCGTTTTTGTTATTGAGTGTTATCAGCCTATATACTTGATTGCGGCGAGGGCTGCTGTGGCGCCGTCTGCTGTTGCGGTGGTAATCTGTCTTATTTCCTTGCTGCGGCAGTCGCCTGCAACGAAAATACCCTCAATATTTGTCTTGCAGTTTTCGGTAGCTTCTACGTAGCCGAAGAAATTCAGGGTGATATCTCCCTTTATGAAATCAGTTGCAGGAATAAGTCCGATAGCAACGAAGCATCCGTCGCAGGGGACTGTGGTTTCTGCGCCCGTGTCACAATTTTTAATTATAACACCCTTAAGGCTGTCTTCACCCGTGAAGCCTGAAACTACACTTGAGCAGATAATTTCAACGTTATCCTTTGCCTTCAGGATATTCTGCAATGCCTCTTCACCCGTAAGAGTGGGGAGATTCTGAATGATTGTTACCTTTTTTGATGTTGCTGACAGAAGAATAGCCTCCTGCAGGGCTGAATTGCCGCCGCCGATAACAGTAACCTCCTGACCTGCATAGAATGCTCCGTCGCATACTGCACAGAAGGAAATGCCGTTTCCGAGGTATTTTTCCTCTCCCTCAACACCTAAATGTCTGTGGGCGGCACCTGTTGCGATTATTACGGTTTTGCCTTGGAAGGAGCCGTTTTCCGTTACAATCTCCTTGATTTCTCCGTCGCGGATAGCCGTTACGGTTTCCATTTCAAATTCAGCGCCGAGAGAGATTGCGTGCTCTACCATTTTATCGGCAAGCTGGGTGCCCGTAAGCTCCCCGAAACCGGGGTAATTTTCAATTTTCGGTGAGAAGGTAACCTGACCTCCGAAAACACCCTTTTCAATTACAAGGACGCTTTTTTCGGCACGTCTTCCGTATATTGCGGCGGTAAGACCTGCAGGACCTGCGCCGATAATTATAATGTCGTACATCTTGATTCTCCTGAGTTAAATGTTGTCGTTTGCCGTATTGACAAGCTCGCTTCTTCTTTCGGCAAGCTCGTGGTACATCTGTGCTCTCTTTTCCTTGGTTAGGGGCCATAAGAATTTAGGGATAATGCCGAGAGCACCCGAGATTGTGGGAACTGCAGAGCATAAAGCGAAGAGCCAGAATTTTGTGCGGTCGCTCTGAGTACCGATTTTGATACCCTGAACGTAGCCGATTTTCTTGAGGATAATGTTTCGCACGGAGCTCATAAGGGAGCCCTGAATCTTCAGAACAAGGCTCTTTGCAACGGAGGTTGTGGCTTCCATTCGGTAGCCGTTTTTCCATTCGCAGAAGTCCATAGCCTCGTTCCAGAGGTCGTTGTTAATAACCTTGTTTACGCCGAATGCCCATTTGTAGAACCATTCGCGCACACCGACAGCCACAACCATCGGAATCATCTTTGTGTAGTTTTTGCCCATCATACCGAAAAGGAAGTAGCCGAGGGACAAGATGTCACCGTAAATGTCGGCACCTACCCATAAGGCCTTTGAAGAAAATCTCTTTCTTAAGAAGGGTATGAAGCCGTAGGAGATACTGCCGTTCAGCGAGGAGGGTATGTTTGCAATGGTTATCAGCGAATAAGAGCCGAAAACGTCAATAAAGTAGTTGCTTTCACTGCTGCTTACTGCGAAGCCGCCGAGGAAATCGGAAAGGCACATAAGAAGAACGGGATAGTTTGTAACTATAGCCTTGAGGCCTTCCTTTACGTTGGGTCTTTCAAGAGACTGAGGAACTCTTTCCTTTGAATTGAAGAAGTAGTAAAGGGTAAGTCCCGAGGACAACAGACTGCAGCCTACACCGAAGCTCATAAAGGCTGTGGAGAGCTTCATTCCGATTTTCTCATTTACTATAAGGTCATAGAGGGCACCGAAAATGTATCTCGGCATATCCTCACCGAGATATCCCGAAAGAAGCTCTGCGAGTGTTATAAGCCGCACTCGTTCATTGGGGTTCGGCGTTGTGGTGGACATATATCCGCCCTTGGCAAGGTTCATTGCCGTGGTTGCCGTTTCCTGAATAACCGAGAAAGCAAAATAGAAAATAAGCTTGGGGATGTGTGTGCCGGAGGTTCCCGGGAATATAAAGGGAATAAGCCAGTAAATTGCGCCGAGAAGCGTAAGGGGCACCTGAAGACCTAAAAGATAGGGACGGAACTTACCCAGTCTTGTTCTTGTGCTGTCAACAAGGGAGCCTAAAAGGATATCGTTTATTGTGTCCCATGCACTGGTGAAAATATTGACAACGGCGCTTACGGTAAAGTCAATTTTTACAACGTCCCAGATGTATCTTTCCTGGAAGCCGTTGATGTTGAAGGTGTTTGAAACGTCATTCAGAACGTATGCGGCGGATTCCTTTACGCCGACGTAATTGAAATTTTCATAAACGTTTATCTGCTTTTCGGGGAGATTAATATTATTTTTGTTTTCCATAGTTAACCTCCTTAATCTGCTACGGTGACTTCGCACTTGGCGACGATGTAGCCCTGCTCAGAAATCACGCTTACGGTTGCCGTACCGTTTTTGTTTGCCTTTACAAGTCCGGTGCTGTCAACGGATACCACGTCTTCGTCGGAGGATATCCAAATCACGTTCTTTATGGTTGCATCATCAGGCTTGATTTCAGCCGAGAGAGTGTAGGCTTCGTATTTTTTGAGTGTGAGCTCAGTTTCGCTTACGTATACCGATTCAACGGGCGTCACAACGAAGACTTTGCACACGTCAGAGAAGGTTTTTCCGAGATAATTGAGAGTTACTCTGACTGAAATGGGGTCGTCATTCTCTGCTACTGCTGTTATCTGTCCGTTTTCGTCAACGGTAAGATACTTGTCGTATGAGGAGAAGGAAAGTGAATATTCATCCTCACTGAGATTTGCTTCAACGTTGGGTGTTACCGTAAGTGTGGTATAATCTCCCACCTTAAGTGTCATCACGTCTTCTGCTATATCAATTCCCGCATAGGAGAAATTGTAGGCCTCGGAGAAGCGCAGCTTCATTGAGAAGGGAGTTGTGCCTATGGCAGAAAGGGAATTCTGAAAGGCGATATTCGCAGAATAGTTATAAATACGGTCAATTGTGAAGCTGAGCATTTCACCGCTTACGGCATCTGCCTGAAGGGTGAATTCAAAAACACCGGGTACGAATTTTTCATTTATGACGGAGAATACACCTGCATTTTCCGTTGTGAAAAGCTCAATTGCTCCCGTGTCGTCCGTAAGGAAATACATATTGTTGAACACGGTGTTGTAGATAAGCTTCATTACAAGTATATCCTGCTCGGTGATTTCAGTCTCAATTTCATCGGGAGCACTGCCCGGCAAAACTGAAAGAATCGCAGCTGCATCCTCACCGTATTTTATTGAGGAGCCTTCATAGAAGGATGAAAGCTTTGCTGATATACTGCCCGATGCAAAGGAGAAGAAGTCCTGAACACTCCTGTTGTCGCAGATAATTTCTTCAATGCCCACGTCAGTATGGCTGTCGTACTTTACGATTCCGCCCTTGACTGCGGAATTGAAAAGCTTTGAAAGGAGAGTCAGAGCATCCTCCTCATTTTTTGGAGCTGCCTTGATTGCATATTCCTTTACCTCAAAAAGTGAGGGGTCAGCCGTTTCCTGAGGCTGAACGGATTTTGCCGTTATGATTATTGCAATGCTTGATGCGGCAATAACGAGAATGGGAATAATAACGGTTATTGCAATGATGCTTTTAACACTCAGCTTTTTTTCGGAAAGCTTCATTTTTTATTCCCCCTTTTCTTTTTGCCCGTGTCTTCCTGCTTCTCTGCTTCATCTTCTTCTACGATGGGCAGAGGAAGGTCATCAAGGGTGATTTCGCCCTTCCTGAGCTTTTCTTTTATTTCGAGACGCTTTCTGTCTGCTTCGCTTATATGTATTTCGGGCGTGTTGTTGATAAGGACCACGTTTGCCGCAATGAATGCCGCCATAATAAGCACGGTAAGCACACCGCCGAAATAAGGCTTTACGGAAACAAATTCAATTGCTCCCGAAAGATTTGTTGCAATGAAGGAAAGAACGGTAGCGCCGATTCCCGAGAGAATTGCAGGAACGGAGAAGCCGACTGCAGCTTTTGCGGTTTTTCTGATGCTTGTGAATGACAGAATCCAGGCGCAAAGGCATCCCACAAGTGAAAGCGCCGTAACGATAAGAAGCGCAAATGCAACAATGGTTATTGTGAAGAGAAGCCTGCCCACTCCTATGTCGGAAAATGCACCGAGCATCGTCCAGAGAGAATCGTTTATTATATTGTAAATGCCAAGCGCACCCACCGAGATTTCATACTCCCACCAGGGGAAGGAGAGCTTTACGTTGAAAATCGGCAGAAGAAGGGAGCATACCCCGAGAAGAAGGAAAACAAGTCGAAGAATTACTGCCTTGCCGTTCAGATATGCCGCCTTGAATTTTGCCGCAAGAAGTCTTGCCGAGGTAAATTCAAGCTCGGTTTTCTTTGCGTCACGGCGCAGATCCTCATCCTGGGTGTAGTACATTATGTGCACACCGCATTTTTTACAGTTCGGACTCAGGTCAAAACGGGCAATTTCAACCCCGCATTTCGGACATTTCAAAAATATCACCGCCTGGAAATATATTTAATTATATTTTAATAAAAATATTATTTATTTTCAATCGACAAAGATTAGAAATTAGAACAATTCTTTTGGTTATTATACATAAAAGGTATTTGACAAAGAAAATCCGTCGTGATATTGTAATATATAAAGTACGCACAGGAGAGGAAATATGAGCAGTCATTTTTTTGCATTGTTTTCACGAATGAAATACATTGACCGATGGTCTCTTATGAGAAATACCGATGCTGAATCCTTATCTCAGCACAGCCTTGACGTTTCTGCAATTGCCCACGCTCTTGCGGTTATCGGCAATAAGAGGCTCGGCAAAAGCTATGATACGGGTAAAATTGCCCTTACGGGAATGTATCACGACATGCCCGAAATTATAACGGGTGATATGCCCACCCCCGTAAAATATCACAATACGGAAATAAGAGAGGCATTCGGCAGTATAGAAAAAGCCGCACAGCGATCTCTTCTTAACGCTCTTCCCGAGGATTTAAGGGAGGATTACAGGGAATATCTTATTCCCGATGAAGCCGATGAAAGCTACCGTCTCGTAAAGGCGGCAGATAAAATATCCGCGCTCCTCAAGTGTATGCTTGAGGAAAGAAGCGGAAACACGGAATTCATAAAGGCAAGGGAAGCCACGGAAAAAGCCCTTCACGCTATGAGCTGTCCCGAAGCGGAAATTTTCCTTGAGGAATTTCTTGAAAGCTTTTCGCTTGTTCTTGATACCGTACTCAGTCAGGAGGATGAATAATGAATACCCTTGATATTCTTAAAAGGCTCTGCGAGGCTTCCTATGAAGCAGTTCCCTCAAGTGAAACACACAGAGCAATAATTGAAATAATGGCACCCTTAAGCGAAAAAATCACTACGGATAACCTCGGCAATATTATCTGCACCGTGAAATCAGAGGGCAGAAAGCACGTTGTGTTAAGTGCTCACGCTGACAAAATCGGTATGGTGGTAACGGGTATCGATAAGGCTACGGGAATGCTTAAATGTGCAAAATCGGGCGGTGTTGATAACCGTACCCTTGCCGCATCAAGAGTAAAGGTAACGGGTAAAAAGACCGTAAAGGGCTGTGTTACAAGCACACCTCCCCACCTCACAAAGGGTGACAGAACCTCCGTTCCCGCAATTGAAAATCTTTATATTGACTGCGGACTGAGCTATGACGAGATTTCTGAAATTGTAAGCGTAGGTGACAGAGTCGAATATCTGTCTCCCGTTTCCGCACTTCTCGGCGGAAGATACACGGGTGCATATATGGATAATTCCGCAGGCTGTACGGCTGTTATAAAGGCCTGCGAAAAGCTCCTTTCCGAGGGCTGTGAAAATAAGCTTACCGCAGTCTTCACAACCCGTGAGGAAACGGGCAAGGGCGGTGCAATCGCATCGTTTACCGCTCTTCAGCCGGACTACGCTTTTATAACCGACGTGTCCTTCGGAAGAGCACCCGGAGTGCCTGCCGAGATGTCCTCTCCCCTCGGAAGCGGCGGTATGATATGCATTTCCCCCATTCTTCAGAAGGAGGTCTCGGATTTCCTTATAAAAACAGCGGAAAATAACGGTATTCCCTATACCGTAGAGGTTATGGGCTCCCGTACAATGACTGACAGTGACGTTGCCGTAACTGCAGGCGAGGGTATAAGAACGGGTCTTGTAAGTGTGCCTCTTACCAATATGCACACACCCGTTGAAACCCTTGATATCCGTGACGTTGATTCGGTGGCTTCGGTTCTTGCAGCCGCTGCAAAGGAGGTAATGTGATGTTTACTGTACTTAAGGAGCTCTGTGAAATAAACGGTACCTCGGGAAGAGAGCATAAGGTAAGAGAATATATAATTTCAAGGCTCGGGGATATCCCTTATACCGTTGATGCCCTCGGCAGTGTTATCGTTGAATTAAAGGGCAAGGAAAGAGCAAAAAACAAGGTTATGGTTGCCGCTCATATGGATGAGGTAGGCTTTATTGCCACCTACGTATGTGATGACGGACTTATAAAATTTGACACCGTAGGCGGAATTCTTCCTGCGGTAATGTCAGGCAGAAAGGTCTGCTTTGAAAACGGAACTCAGGGTGTTATCGGCAGTAAGCCTGTGCATTTAAGCAGTGAAAGTGAGAAAAACACCCTTCTTACGGAGGATAAGCTCTATATAGACATCGGTGCCGCAGACAAAAAAGAAGCACTCAGCTACGTGCTTCCCGGTGACACTGCAGTTTTTGCCTCAGATTATATGGAAATCGGTGAAAAAATCGTTTCAAAGGCACTTGATGACAGAACGGGCTGTGCAATTATGCTTAAAATGATTGAGGACGGTGTGAAATACGATACCGTGTTTGCCTTTACCGTGCAGGAGGAGGCAGGTCTCAGGGGCGCAGGCTGTGTTACAAACAGAGTAAAGCCCGACTATTCAATAGTCCTTGAAGCCACAACCGCTTCCGACATAGCAGGTGTTTCGGATTCCTCAAGAGTATGCGTGCAGGGTGAGGGTGCCGTGCTTTCCTTTATGGATAACTCCACCATCTACGACAAGGAGGTCTTTAAGACGGCTCTTCAGCTGGGTGAGGAAAAGGGCATAAGCGTGCAGGTTAAAACCGCAGTTGCAGGCGGAAACGATTCGGGAATTATCCACAAGAGCGGCTTCGGTGTAAGGGCCGCCGCCATCAGCGCTCCCTGCAGATATATCCACTCTCAGTCAAATATGCTGAAAAAGAGTGACATCACCGCTTGCTGCGAGCTTGCAAAGGCTCTTGCTGAAAAGCTTGCCGATGCTTAAATTCAGAAAAGCGGCAAAGGAAGAAAAAGCAAAAATAAGCTCCCTCATAAATGACACGGTTGAGGGAGCTGTGGCATTTTCCGCCCTTGCTACAGCTTCGGACGGGATTTCTGAGCTTTTTCTTCTCGGTGAAAACGAAAACGAAGACGTAAAAAGCATTGTTTTTGATACGGGAAACGAATATTTTCTCGTTTACGGGGAGGAGTTTCCCCCTCTTCTTACACGCTGTGAGAAAACGATAATGATATATAAGGGACACTCAACCGGAAAGGGTGATGCCGGCAGCCTTGAGGGGAAGGAAATTCTTGAGCTTTATAAGCTTCTGTCGGGTAAAGACAGTCTTTCATTTGACGATGAAAGACGTTACGTTTCAAGGCTTCGTGCCGTAAATTCGGGGCTTGCCGCAGTTTTCGGAATAAGGGAAGAGGGAAGGCTCGTTTCCTCTGCCTGCATTTCCTCGGTGAATAATAAATTTGCCCTGATTGCCGATGTTTTTACGGATGAAAATTACAGACGGCAGGGGCTTGCCCGTCGTTGCCTTTTCTCCGCCGTGGAATATGCCCTCAGAAAGGGTGTTGCTCCCGTGCTTCTGTGTGACGGAAAAATGTGTCCCTATTACGAAAAAGCAGGTTTTGAAATTTATGGAAAAATGTGAGCTTTGTCCGAGAAAATGCGGAGTTGACAGACAAAAGAACAAGGGCTTCTGCCGTGTGAATGATAAAATCACTCTGGGCAGGGCAGGTCTTCATTTCTGGGAGGAGCCCTGCATTTCAGGCTACGGAGGCTCAGGTACAATTTTCTTTTCGGGCTGTAATATGGGCTGTGTTTTCTGTCAGAATATGACCCTTTCAAGAGGTGAAACGGGCAAGGAAATAACCGTTACCCGTCTTCGTGAAATCTTTTGCGAGCTGATTGATCAGGGTGCTGATAACATAAATCTCGTCACTCCAACCCATTTTGTACCCGAAATCGTAAAGGCTCTGTCTGCCGAAAGGCTCCCCGTGCCCGTAGTATATAATACTTCATCCTATGAAGAGGTAAGCACGCTTAAAATGCTTGAGGGGCTTGTTGATATATATCTGCCTGACCTGAAATATAAGGACGGCGCCTTGTCACGGCTTCTTTCGAAGGCTCCCGATTACTATGAAAAGGCTGTGCCTGCTATCCGTGAAATGATAAGACAGACGGGGGAGTGCGTGTTCGATGACGAGGGTATGCTTCTCAAGGGCACAATAATAAGGCATCTCGTTTTACCGGGATACCTTGATAATACTTATGATATAATTGATACCTTTGCGGAAGACTTCAATGGCAAGGCAATGTTTTCTCTGATGAGTCAGTACACGCCTCCGAAGAAAAGACTTGATATAGAAAGTCTTAACAGAAGACTGACAGAAGAGGAATATGAAAGAGCCGTGGATTATATGTACCTTTCCGGAATTGAGGACGGCTTTTTACAGGAATTGTCCTCTGCAAAGGAAGAATATACCCCGGAATTTGACCTTACGGGAGTATAAATTGAAAAAAATATCCCTGAATCCGAGGATTCAGGGAATTTTTGTTAGTTGTCGTATACGCTGACCTTTTTACGGTCCTTGCCAAGACGTTCAAACTTAACTTTTCCGTCGATGAGAGCGAAAAGTGTATCGTCAGAGCCTCTACCTACATTGTTGCCGGGGTGGATGTGTGTTCCACGCTGACGAACGATGATGGTACCTGCATTAACGAACTGACCGTCGCTTCTCTTTGTGCCGAGTCTCTTGGATTCGGAATCACGGCCGTTACGGGTTGAACCCATACCTTTTTTATGAGCGAAAAGCTGAATGTTTATCTTAAGCATTACTTACACCTCCGTTGTTACTGTAACATAGTCGGGATACTCCGCTGAAAGACCTTCAAGATGAAGCTTCAGACCCATTATCATATCCCGTGCGGGTTTACCGCTTGCTTCGAACTGTAAAAATCCGTCGCTGACCTTTACGTCACCCTTTTCACCGAGTATTTCGGTTACGGTGTTCACTGTCATGATTGCTGCAGATGAAACTGCGGCACAAACAATGTCGGAGCCCTCTTCGGCGAAGCCTGAGTGTCCCTTTATTGTAAAGGAAACGGAATTTTCACGGATACAAAATGATGCTTTGACCATTATGCGTTGATAGCTGCGATTTCTACCTTTGTGTAGGGCTGTCTGTGACCGAGCTTTCTCTTCTCGTTCTTCTTTGCCTTGTAGGTCATAACGGTAACCTTCTTTGCCTTGCCGTTCTTAAGAACCTTGGCAGCAACTGTAGCACCTGCAACGTAGGGAGCGCCTACCTTGATGCCGTCATCACCTGCAACTGCAATAACCTTGTCGAAAACAACCTCGCTGTCTGCTTCAACGTCAAGCTTTTCGATAAAAACAACGTCGCCTGCTTCTACCTTATACTGCTTACCGCCTGTTTCGATAATT
>JAZRST010000026.1:0-5406 GCA_045651625.1 Acutalibacteraceae bacterium
ATTTGCGGCGGCAACCCGTGCGTATATCGAGGCAGGCAAGGACCTTCAGGGCAAGGGCTTTGACCCCAGAAAGGTTCTCGCTCCCGGCGTTGAGGCCATCAAGGCTACCGTGAAGGAAAAGATGGAGCTCTTCGGTTCCGTAAACAAGGCATAAGGAATGACTTTTCACGAAGAAGAAGCCGTAAGGCTTTTCAGAGAGGGCTGTAACTGCTCTCAGGCAGTATTCACCGCTTTTTCCGACCTTACGGGAATTGAAAAAAATACTGCCCTTCGTATGTCCTCCTCCTTCGGCGGAGGCATGGGAAGACTCCGTGAGGTCTGCGGAGCTTTAAGCGGTGCCTTTCTTGCGGCAGGCTGTCTTTTCGGCTACGATAACCTTGAAGACAAGTCCCTCAAGACAGAGCATTATAAGCTGATTGCAGGTATGGCACATCAGTTTTCCGATATTTTCGGCTCCTACGTCTGCCGTGAGATTCTCGGAATTCCCGAGTATAAATATTCTCCCGAGCCTGAGGACAGAACCGCAGAATACTACCTCAAGCGTCCCTGCGAAAGGTGTATTGCCGCAGCCGCACGTATCCTCGACGAGGAAATCGCGAAAAGAAGAAATTAAATTCAGGAAGCCGTTTTTTCGGCTTCTTGTTTTTTTATGTCCGTTGTGATAAAATGGGTCTATACTGCTTCAAGGAGAAGATATTATGCTTATACTGTCACCCGAGGAAATAAGAAATGCGGAAAATACGGCAAACAAAAACGGACTGACCTTCGACGATATGATGGAAAGTGCAGGTGCAGGCTGTGCCGGGCACATTCTCCTCAATTATCCCGATGCCCGTAATATAGTGATTCTCTGCGGTAAGGGTAAAAACGGCGGTGACGGCTTCGTCATTGCAAGATATCTTAATGAAAACGGCAGAAGCGTAAGCGTTATCAAGGCATTTTCCTGCCCCTCCGACAGTCTATCCGAAAAGAACAGGGAGCTCATTGACGGCACCGTTAACATATACGACGGCTCTCATATCACCAAAGGCATAATAAAGCTTATAAATTCAGCAGATATTATAGTTGATGCTGTTTTCGGCATCGGCTTCAGGGGTGAGCTTCCCGTAAGCGTAAGAGAGCTTTTCAGCATCTGCAAGGCTTCTTCCGCAGTAAGAATTGCAATTGACGTCCCCAGCGGTCTTTCCGCTGAGAATGAACATAATGATGACTGCTTTACTGCAGACGAGACCCTTTCAATGCTCTGCTTCAAGAAGGAGCACATATATAAGCCCTTCAGCGACTTATGCGGTAAGGTAACGGTTATTCCCATCGGCTTCGGCGTTTTCGGCAGCGGTACGGAAAGCTTTTCAAGGCAGGAGATAAAGAAGCTTCTTCCCGAAAGACCCTTCAATGCAAACAAGGGAACCTTCGGCAAGGCTATGATAATTGCCGGAAGCCTTTCAATGCCCGGGGCGGCAAAAATTGCCGTTAAGGGCGCACTGAGCACAGGTGTAGGGCTTACCACGCTTTGCTTCCCCGACTGCATTTATCCCGCAGTCACATCTTCCCTTTCGGAAAACACCTTTTTCGCTGTAAAGTCCTCAGACAAGGGCTGCTTCCACGGAAGCACTGCCGCTGAAATCCTTGAAAGGGCTGCCTCTTATGATGCTGTGGCGGCAGGTCCCGGAATGGGGGCCTTTCCCGAAACGGAAATGCTTATGGGCGCACTCATAAAATGCAGTAAGGGTAAAATAATTATAGATGCAGACGGAATAAATATAATTTCCCGTAATATAGATATACTGAAAGAGTCAGAAGCGGAAATTCTCCTGACACCCCATCCCGGTGAAATGTCACGGCTTACGGGCAAAAGCATAGCTGAAATAAATGCCGGCCGTGAAAAAACCGCATCGGATTTCGCAATGGAATACGGTGTTACCGTGCTTCTTAAGGGTGCAAATACGGTCATTGCATCCCCCGACGGCAGAATCGCCATAAACCCCACGGGCTGTACTGCACTTTCCCGGGGCGGAAGCGGTGACCTGCTTACGGGCATTGCCGTGTCCCTTGCGGCGCAGGGACTTTCCCTTTTTGATGCCGCAGTGCTGTCAGCCTACGTTCACGGACTTGCAGGTGAGAAGGCTCAGGAGAAATACACGGCCTATTCGGCAACCGTTGAAAGAATTTCCGACTGCATTCCTGATGCTCTTTCCGAAATTATATCGGGAAAGTGATATTTTTGAAAAGAATCCTTATACTGTCTTCATTTCTTCTTGTTATATCCCTTGCTTTTTCATCCTGCGGAGAAAAGCTTTTTATAAAAGAGTTTTTACCCGAAAAAAGCTTTTCACTTCATATGAAGGCGGAAAAGGACGGCAAGAATTTTGAAGCGGATATCATCTGCACGGGCAATGAGGAAATCACAATTTCCTTTACTTACCCGAAGGAGCTTTCGGGCTTTTCCGTCAGCACCGTGGCAGACGGCTATAACGTAAACGTATTCGGAGTTACGGATGAATTGTCAGACGGAGAAATAAACAACGCTTCCCTTCTGAACGTCCTCACAAAGGCACTGCGCACCTCGGTTTTCACAAACCACGGTCTTTTCACCGAGGAGCAGGACTGCTACCGTGCAAATCTTACAATTGACGGAATCCCCGTGCTCGTAAGCTTCACGAAGGACGGTTTTTTGCAGAAGCTTACGGCTGAAACCCTTAATTTTTCCGCACAATTTGAAATTGACCGTTGACAAACCGACAAAAAAACAATATACTCTCTTTTGTAAATATTTAATTGCTACGGTACAGTTAAGAAAAACAGAGATTTCCGCAGAGAGAAAACGGTTGGTGCAAGTTTTCGTAATCGGTTTTTCACGCCGCTGTACGGCAACAGAGTGATGAATTCTGCGTAATTTCTGCGTTAAAGGATATCGAGAGGTGCTTGGCACAAATCGGGTGGTACCGCGGTTTTTCCGTCCCGATATATGTGGCAGGTGCTTTTTTTATTTTTTTCGGGCAAAACTAAATTATATAAAAACAAAGGAACGTGAACAAAATGGAATGGACAGGACTTAACGAGATACGCGAAAAGTATCTTAAATTCTTCGAAACAAAAGAGCATTTAAGACTTCCCAGCTTCTCCCTTATTCCTCAGGGAGACAAGAGCCTGCTTCTTATCAATGCAGGTATGGCACCTATGAAAAAATACTTCACGGGCGAGGTAACACCTCCCTCAAAGAGAGTTACAACCTGCCAGAAGTGTATAAGAACTCCCGATATCGAGCGTGTAGGTAAGACCTCACGTCACGGCACCTTCTTCGAAATGCTCGGTAACTTCTCCTTCGGTGATTACTTCAAGCACGAAGCAACAAAGTGGGCATGGGAATTCTGCACAGAGGTTATGGAAATGCCCGTTGACAGACTCTGGGTAAGTATTTTCCACGAGGATGACGAGGCATTTGACATCTGGACAAAGGAAGTAGGCGTTTCTCCCGACAGAATCGTAAGACTCGGCAGAGAAGACAACTTCTGGGAGCACGGTGCAGGTCCCTGCGGTCCCTGCTCTGAAATTTACTTCGACAGAGGCGAAGAAAACGGCTGCGGCAGCCCCGACTGTAAGGTTGGCTGTGACTGTGACCGCTTCGTAGAATTCTGGAACCTTGTTTTCACCCAGTTTGAAAACGACGGCAACGGCAACTACACACGTCTTAAGAACCCCAACATTGACACAGGTATGGGTCTTGAAAGACTTGCCTGCATTTCTCAGGGCGTTGCAAACCTTTTCGAGGTTGACACAATCCAGAACATTATGAAGCACATAATGGAAATTGCAGGTGTTAAATATCACGAAAACGAAAAGAGCGACGTTTCTCTTCGTGTTATCACTGACCACATCAGAAGCACAACAATGATGATTTCCGACGGCGTTATGCCCTCAAACGAAGGCAGAGGCTACGTGCTCAGAAGACTTCTCAGACGTGCAGCACGTCACGGCAGACTTCTCGGTATTGAAAGACCCTTCCTTTCCGAGGTTTGCGAAACAGTTATCAAGGAAAGCGGCTCCGCTTATCCTCAGCTTACAGAAAAGAGAGATTACATTCTCAAGATTATTGCTATTGAAGAAGAAAACTTCAACAAGACAATTGACTCAGGTCTTCGTCTTCTTGAGGATATGATTGCATCCTCCGACGGAAAAACTCTCAGCGGTGACGATGCATTCAAGCTTTCCGACACCTTCGGCTTCCCTCTTGACCTTACCCGTGAAATCCTTGAGGAAAAGGGCATGAGTGTTGACGAGGAAAGATTCAACGCACTTATAAAGATTCAGAAGGAAACTGCAAGAAATGCACGTAAGGATGCAGGCGCAGACGCCTGGAAAAATTCCACGGCATCCCTCAAGGGCATTCCCGAAACAGCTTTCACCGGCTACAACGGCACCGAAAGCAAGGGTAAGATTCTTGCAATTCTCACCTCCGACGGAGAGCTCGCTGAAAACATCGGTGAAGGCGAGGAAGCAATTCTTATTCTTGACACCACCTCCTTCTATGCTGAGGGCGGCGGACAGTGCGGTGACAAGGGTACTATTTCAAACGGCAATTTCACATTCAAGGTAACAGATACAACAAAGAATAACGGCGGCATCTTCTTCCACAAGGGTACTGTTGAGGCAGGCATCGTAACGGTAGGCGCAGAGGCTGACACACTCGTATGCAAGTCCTTCCGCGAGGCTGTCAAGAGAAACCACACCTCAGCACACCTTCTTCAGGCTGCTCTCAGAAGCACTCTCGGCTCACACGTTGAGCAGGCAGGTCAGCTTGTAAACGAAAGCGTAATGAGATTTGACTTCACTCACTTCTCAGCTCTTACAACAGAAGAAATCGCAAAGATTGAAAATGAAGTGAACGAGGTTATCCTCTCTGCTCTTCCCGTTGAAAGTGCAGAAAAAACTCTCGCAGAGGCAAAGGCTATGGGCGCTATGGCTCTCTTCGGAGAAAAGTACGGCGACACTGTAAGAGTTGTAAACGCAGGCGGCTACTCACTTGGGCTCTGCGGCGGTACTCACGCTGAAAACACAGGCAAAATCGGTATGTTCAAAATCGTATCCGAATCTTCCGTAGCTTCAGGTGTCAGAAGAATTGAAGCAGTAACGGGTCTTAATGCTCTTAATTTTGTTAACGAGCTTAACTCCTCACTTCTTAAGACTGCAGCAGTCCTTAAGTGCTCCGCAACTGCTGTTGCAGACAAGGCAGCAGCTCTTTCAAATGACCTTAAGGCAAAGGACAAGACCATTGAAAAGCTCAACTCCGAGCTTGCATCTGCAAAGGCCTCCGATCTCTTCACAACAGCTGCAGAATTTGACGGCACCAAGGTACTCCCAGCAGATCTTGGTGAAGCTGATGCAAATGCTCTCAGAACAATGCTCGAC